>NZ_JAEBEE010000002.1:0-1031242 GCF_046548835.1 Streptomyces sp. cmx-4-9
GGTGGTCATAGCGTTAGGGAAACGCCCGGTTACATTCCGAACCCGGAAGCTAAGCCTTTCAGCGCCGATGGTACTGCAGGGGGGACCCTGTGGGAGAGTAGGACGCCGCCGAACAATCATTGTGGGATAGCCCCGCACCAGCCCTTCATGGGCACGGTGCGGGGCTTTTCTGCGTTCCGGTCACCTGTGCGGTCTCCTGTAGGGTCAGGGGGCACCGTTCGATGCTTTTTCTACCGTCACAGTGGAGGCCCCCGGGTGGAGGTCCAGGAGACTCGGGTTCAGACCGACCGAATTTTCACCATTCCGAACATCCTGAGCATGGCTCGCCTGGCCGGCGTACCCCTGTTCCTGTGGCTGATCCTGGCCGAGCACGACGGATGGGCCCTGGCGGTCCTGATGCTCAGCGGCATCAGCGACTACCTCGACGGGAAGCTTGCCCGGCGCTGGAATCAGATCAGCCGCCTCGGCCGGCTGCTGGACCCCGCCGCGGACCGGCTGTACATCCTCTCGACGCTCTTCGGCCTGACCTACCGCGATCTCCTGCCCCTGTGGCTCACCGGAGCCCTGCTGGCGCGGGAACTGATGCTGCTGGTCATGGTGTGGATCCTGCGGCGCCACGGGTATCCGCCGCCCCAGGTGAACTTCCTGGGCAAGGCCGCGACCTTCAACCTGATGTACGCATTCCCCTTGCTCCTGCTCAGTGACGGCACCGGTTGGTTGGCCTGGATGGGGTCAGTTTTCGGATGGGCGTTCGCTGTTTGGGGTACAACTCTGTATTGGTGGGCAGGAGTGCTGTACGTGGTTCAAGTCCGTCGTCTCGTGAAGGCGGACTCCACGGCCGATTGAGCGCGCTCGGCGCCGGATGACGCGGAGGAGTTGCGGAGTCACCGCCCCGGACGGGTGAGGTCGGCGAGATCGTCGTCTCTCAAGGAGGACTCTTCCGACATGAAGGCCGTCGTGATGGCCGGTGGCGAAGGCACGCGTCTTCGCCCCATGACCTCGAGCATGCCCAAGCCGCTCCTGCCGGTGGCCAACCGGCCGATCATGGAGCATGTGCTCAGGCTGCTCAAGCGGCATGGGCTCAATGAGACCGTGGTCACCGTGCAGTTCCTGGCGTCGCTCGTCAAGAACTACTTCGGTGACGGCGAGGAGCTCGGGATGGAGCTCACCTATGCCAATGAGGAGAAGCCACTCGGGACCGCCGGCAGCGTGAAGAACGCCGAGGAGGCCCTGAAGGACGACACCTTCCTCGTCATCTCCGGCGATGCGCTCACCGACTTCGACCTCACCGACCTCATCCGTTTCCACAAGGAGAAGGGCGGGCTCGTCACCGTCTGCCTGACCCGGGTTCCGAACCCCCTGGAGTTCGGCATCACCATCGTGGACGAGGAAGGCAAGGTCGAACGCTTCCTGGAGAAGCCGACCTGGGGGCAGGTCTTCTCGGACACCATCAACACCGGCATCTATGTGATGGAGCCGGAGATCTTCGACTACGTCGACGCCGACGTGTCCGTCGACTGGTCCGGTGACGTCTTCCCCCAGCTCATGAAGGAAGGCCGCCCGATCTACGGCTACGTCGCCGAGGGCTACTGGGAGGACGTGGGCACCCACGAGAGCTACGTCAAGGCGCAGGCCGACGTACTCGAGGGCAAGGTCCAGGTCGACATGGACGGCTTCGAGATCTCTCCCGGCGTATGGATCGCCGAGGGCGCCGAGGTCAGCCCGGACGCCGTCCTGCGGGGACCCCTCTACATCGGGGACTACGCGAAGGTCGAGGCCGGAACGGAGATCCGCGAGCACACGGTCATCGGGTCGAACGTCGTCGTCAAGAGCGGCGCCTTCCTGCACCGGGCCGTGATCCACGACAACGTCTACATCGGGCCGCACAGCAACCTGCGCGGCTGCGTCATCGGCAAGAACACCGACATCATGCGGGCCGCGCGGATCGAGGACGGAGCCGTCATCGGCGACGAGTGCCTCGTGGGAGAGGAGTCGATCGTCCAGGGCAACGTCCGCGTGTACCCGTTCAAGACCATCGAGGCCGGCGCTTTCGTCAACACCTCGGTCATCTGGGAGTCCCGCGGGCAGGCACACCTGTTCGGGGCGCGCGGGGTCACCGGCATCCTGAACGTGGAGATCACTCCCGAGCTGGTGGTGCGCCTCGCGGGCGCCTATGCGACGACCCTGAAGAAGGGGGCCATCGTCACCACCGCACGTGACCACTCCCGCGGTGCGAGAGCCCTCAAGAGGGCCGTGATCTCGGCCCTCCAGGCCAGTGCCATCGAGGTGCGGGACCTGGAGAACGTACCGCTGCCGGTGGCGCGGCAGCAGACCGCGCGGGGCAGCGCGGGCGGGATCATGCTGCGGACCTCGCCCGGCATCCCGGACTCCGTGGACATCATGTTCCTCGACGAGCGGGGCGCCGACCTGTCGCAAGCCGGGCAGCGCAAGCTGGACCGGGTCTACGCGCGCCAGGAGTACCGGCGCGCCTTCCCCGGCGAGATCGGCGACCTGTCCTTCCCCTCCAGCGTCTTCGACTCGTACACGGGCGCCCTGCTCCGGCAGGTCGACACCACCGGGATCGGCGACGCCGGCCTCAAGGTGGTCGTGGACGCCTCCAACGGCAGCGCCGGACTCGTCCTGCCCAGCCTGCTGGGCCGGCTCGGGGTGGACGCCCTGACGATCAACCCTGGTCTGGACGAGTCCCGTCCGACGGAGAGCATCGAATCCCGTCGCGCCGGGCTGGTACGGCTCGGGGAGATCGTCGCCTCGGCGCGCGCCGCCTTCGGCGTCCGGTTCGACCCGGTGGGAGAGCGCATCTCCCTGGTGGACGAGCGCGGGCGGATCATCGAGGACGACCGGGCGCTCTTGGTCATGCTCGACCTGGTCGCTGCCGAGAAGCGCAGCGGCAAGGTGGCCCTCCCGGTCACCACGACGCGGGTGGCCGAGCAGGTGGCCGCCTACCACGGCACCCAGGTGGAGTGGACGACGACCTCGCCCGACGACCTGACCCGTGTGGGCCGGGCGGACACCACGATCTTCGGTGGTGACGGCCGGGGCGGGTTCATCGTCCCGGAGTTCAGCAGCGTCTTCGACGGGTCCGCGGCCTTCGTGCAGCTCCTCGGCCTGGTGGCGCGGACCCAGCTCACCCTGAGCCAGATCGACGCCCGCATTCCGCGGGCGCACGTCCTCAAGCGGGACGTGCCCACGCCGTGGGCGGTCAAGGGCCTGGTCATGCGCAGCGTCGTGGAAGCCGCCGGCGACCGCCAGGTGGACACCACCGACGGAGTGCGGGTGGTCGAGGCGGACGGGCGCTGGGCGCTGGTCCTCCCTGACCCCGCCGAGGCGGTGACCCACCTGTGGGCCGAGGGGCCGGACGACACCTCGGCGCAGGCACTGCTCGACGAGTGGGCGGCCGTGGTGGACGGGGCGGGGAACTGACCGCCGGGTAGGAACGAGCGGAAACGTCGTCCTGCGGGCCGGGAGCGCACTGCGCGCCCCACGGCCCGCAGGACGACTGCATTCGGTGCGGACGGCGCCGACATGCGACGATGTGCGGCATGTCGCAGCCGACCCCCAACAGGAGTTCGGCGTCCCCGCCCGCGCGCCCGGACGCCTCCATGTCGCTGCTGACGCACGTGATGGACCACAGTCTCGACGAGGGGTACGCCGAGGCCTCCGCCCGCCGGGAAGCCGACGGCACGGCAGGCCTGCCGCGCAGCCTGAAGGCGAAACTGGGTCTCGCGGCCGGTCTCGTGCTCGCCGCGATGGTGGTCACGCTGGGCGCCGCCGAGGCGCGGTTCTCCGCCCCCGTGCTGGCCAAGGAGAGGCAGGAGCTGATCGACCGCGTGGAACGCGCCGACGGGCGCGCCACCGGTCTGGAACGGGACATCGAACGGCTGCGGGCGAACGTCGCGGACCGCCAGCGGGCCGCGCTGGAACAGCACGGCGGTGACCAGGGGCAGCTCGTGGGCCTGCTGTCCGGTGCCACCGAGGTCCGCGGACAGGGCGTGAAGCTCGTTGTGGACGACGCGAAGGGCGCGTCGGCCGCCGGCGGCGGTCCCCGGGAGAGCGCCGGGTTCTCCGACACCGGCCGGCTCCGGGACCGCGATATGCAGAAGATCGTCAACGGGCTCTGGCAGTCCGGCGCGGAAGCCGTCTCGATCAACGGGCAGCGGCTGACGGCGCTCTCGGCGATCAGAGCCGCGGGCGACGCCATACTGGTCGACAACAGGCCGCTGGTGCCCCCGTACGAAGTGCTGGCGATCGGGGACAAGAAGCGGCTCGGCACCGCTTTCCAGGACTCGGTGGACGGCCAGTACCTGCACGTCCTGCAGGAGAACTACGGAATCGGCTCCACCCTGACCGCGGCGGACGACCTGCGGCTGCCGGCCGCCTCCAGTCTGACCGTACGGACAGCCACAGCAGAAGAGCAGCAGAAGGGTGCATCGTGATCGCGGTACTGGGCCTCGTGGCCGGAGTGGTGGTCGGACTTCTGGTCCGGCCCGAGGTGCCGGCCGTGGTGGAGCCTTATCTGCCGATCGCCGTGGTGGCGGCGCTGGACGCGGTGTTCGGCGGCCTGCGCGCGATGCTCGACGGCATCTTCGTGGACAAGGTCTTCGTGGTGTCGTTCCTGTCGAACGTGGTCGTGGCCGCGCTGATCGTCTTCCTCGGCGACAAGCTGGGCGTGGGCTCGCAGCTGTCCACCGGCGTGGTCGTGGTCCTCGGCATCCGCATCTTCTCCAACGCCGCGGCGATCCGCCGCCACGTGTTCCGGGCGTGAGGCCGATGAGTACGAACGAAACCCCGCCCGAACCCTCCGCAGGACCCCTGGGACCTGCCGCGTCCGGTCACTCCGCGCCGCCCCCGGCGCCCGGGCCCCCGCCCCCGCCGCCCCCCACGCCGCCGGCGCCCCCCGGCGGACCGGCGCAGCCGCCGGACCCGGCCGGACCCGCCGAGCCCGGGCAGAGCGGCCGGCAGCGGCTCGCGGCCGGGCTGTGGCCGCCGCGGGTGAGCCGGGCGCAACTGATCGTGGCGCTGCTCCTGTTCGTCCTCGGGCTGGGGCTGGCCATCCAGGTGCGGTCCAACAGTGACGAGAGCGCCCTGCGCGGCGCCCGTCAGGAGGACCTCGTACGGATCCTGGACGAGCTCGACGGGCGCACCAAGCGCCTGGAGGACGAGAAGCAGCGGCTGGAAGACCAGCGCAGGGAACTGGAGAGCAGTTCCAACCAGGCCGAGGAGGCCCGCAAGCAGACCGTCGAGAAGGAGCGTCAACTCGGCATCCTGGCCGGTACGGTGGCAGCGCAGGGACCGGGCATCACCTTGAGGATCAGTGATCCCACGGGCCAGGTGCAGTCCGACCAGCTGCTGGACACCCTTCAGGAGCTGCGGGCGGCCGGAGCCGAGGCGATCCAGATCAACGGCGTGCGCATCGTGGCGGGCTCGTACTTCTCGGACGAGGACGGCGGGGTGGGCATCGACGGTAAGAAGATCACACAGCCCTATGAGTTCAAAGTGATCGGCAAGCCGCAGGACCTGGAACCCGCGCTCAACATCCCCGGCGGCGTCGTCCAGACGCTGGAGAAGGAGCAGGCCGCCGTCACCGTCACACGACCGGCGAAGATCGTCGTGGACGCCTTGCGGGTTGCGGAGCAGCCTGACTACGCTCGGTCGTCAACGCCGTGAGACGGGACGGAGCGCGGACCGGCTCACGTGGGCGGATGCCTGCGGGGGGTCGGCGCACGGAAGTCGCCGTGCGTGGTGGAAACTGTCTGGTGGTTACGGACGTTGTGAGGGTGTCCGGGTCGGCAGGTGTGTGCATGTGGAGTTCGTCCTGCCCCACGGGCGGGTCTATTTCGGTCAAGGGGAATCGCCCGTGAAGTTGTTTGAGAAGTTGTTCGGCAAGAAGAACCGCGAGGAAGGCGGCGCGGCACGTCACCGTGCCGGGCACGGTGACGTGGAAGGGCAGGGCGACCGGCCGCTCTTCCGCGACGAGGTCGCGGGCGCGGGCGAAGTTCCGGGCGGCCGCGGCGCGTCGTCTGTTGACCCTGCCGGTACCGGACGCATAGGTTTCGGGGAACCGTCAACCTCAAGTTCGGGTGGAGGGTTTGCCCCCGATCCGTATGCCACCAATGCCTCCGCGGGGCAGCCGCGGCGCGAGGAGCCGTCCATGTCGGCCGAGCAGATTTGCAGCAGGTGCGGGCACCGCAGCGACGCGGCGAGCCGGTTCTGCTCCAACTGCGGGGCGCCGCTGCGGGCGGGCCTGACGCCGGAGCGGGCCTCGGAGACCACGTCCACCATCTCGATCTCGGGCCTTGAGGCCTACGAGGCAGAGGTGTCGGGACAAGCGCACGCGTCGTCCTCGCTGTCCCCCGAGGCCCAGGCCGCGGTGGAGGCGCTGCCCCCCGGTTCCGCCCTGCTGATCGTGCGGCGCGGGCCCAACTCGGGCAGCCGCTTCCTGCTGGACGGCGAACTGACCACGGCAGGCCGGCACCCGCAGAGCGACATCTTCCTGGACGACGTCACCGTCTCCCGGCGCCATGTCGAATTCCGCAGGGGCCAGGAAGGCGGCTTCACCGTCTCCGACGTGGGCAGCCTCAACGGCACGTACGTGAACCGTGAGCCGATCGACTCGGTCGCCCTGCACAACGGCGACGAGGTGCAGATCGGCAAGTACCGGCTGGTCTTCTACGCGAGCCTGCGGGGCATCTGACCTGCAAGGAAGGCCCCATGCTGCGCACCCCGACCGGCGGTGCCCCGAAGAACGGCACCGCCGGTACCACCGGTCCGGCCGGGCGGCTGGTGAGCATCGGCACGGTGCTCACCGAGCTGCGTGACGAGTTCCCCGACGTCACCATCTCCAAAATCCGCTTCCTGGAGGCGGAGGGGCTCGTCGAGCCCCGGCGCACACCGTCCGGATACCGCAAGTTCAGTGCGGAGGACATCGAGCGGCTGGCGCGCATCCTGCGGCTGCAGCGCGACCACTACATGCCCCTGCGGGTCATCCGCGAGCAGCTCGACGCCCTGGAGCGCGGCGAGCAGATCCGCATCCCGTCGCCCGCGGGCCACCGGGAGGCCGGCGGCGCGTCCGACCCCGCCGGTCCGGCTGCCGTGTACGGCGCGGTGGGCCGCGAGCGGGCCACCGCGCCCCGGGTGGGCCGGGCGGAGCTGCTCGCCGCCGCGGAAGTGGACGAGGTGCAGCTGGCCGAGTGGGAGTCGTACGGGCTGCTGGCCGAGGACCCGGGTGGCGGATTCGACGCCGAGGCCGTCACGGTGGCCCGGCTCGTCGCGGATCTGGGGCGGTTCAACCTGGAGCCGCGGCACCTGCGGGCCATGAAGGCGGCCGCCGACCGGGAGGCCGGGCTGGTGGAGCAGGTCGTGAGGCCGCTGCGCAGGCACCGCAACCCGCAGACCAGGGCCCATGCCGAGGCCACGCTGAAGGAGCTCGCGGGGCTCTCCGTACGGCTGCACGAGGCGCTCGTCCAGACCGCTCTCGGCGTCCGGTTGCGCTGAGCGGGCTGGTCGCAGAGGGGCCCCGACTACCCAAACCTGCCGGGCAGGTCCTAGGGTTGCTGTGTGAACGAGCTCGACGTTGTGGGTGTCCGGGTGGAAATGCCCTCCAACCAACCGATCGTGCTCCTGCGTGAAGTGGGAGGCGATCGGTACCTCCCCATCTGGATCGGTCCAGGGGAGGCGACCGCCATTGCCTTCGCGCAGCAGGGCATGGCCCCTGCCCGCCCGCTGACGCACGACCTGTTCAAGGACGTGCTGGAGGCGGTCGGTGAGGAACTCACCGAGGTCCGCATCACGGATCTGCGGGAGGGTGTCTTCTATGCGGAGCTCGTCTTCGCCAGCGGGGTCGAGGTGAGCGCGCGGCCCTCCGACGCCATAGCGCTGGCCCTGCGGACGGGGACGCCGATCTACGGCAGTGACGGCGTGCTGGACGACGCCGGGATCGCCATTCCGGACGAGCAGGAGGACGAGGTGGAGAAGTTCCGCGAGTTCCTCGACCAGATCTCGCCGGAGGACTTCGGCACCGGCCCGCAGTGAGACACCGACCGCGTGGTCCCCGGAGCATGGTCAGCCCATTCGACTAGCCCTTCCCCGCGATGGGGTACGGGAAACCACTCTCAGGGTGATTATCACTCGGCGTGCCGAGTGTGGCGATCGTTGACGCACCCCTGGTGACTGCCTACCTTCGAGGTGGGCAGGTCAAGGACGGAGGGTCGGCGTGAGGATCACGGGCGACGGTACGACCGGGGGCACCCCCGCACGCAGTGGCGGTGGGCCGTACCCGTTGCACAGCACCGCGGCGGGTTCCTCGCGCCGCCAGCCGGACACGACGCCGGTCGGGCCGGCGGACGGCGAGCCGGCGCCGGAAGAGGTCGGCTACCGGGGACCGACCGCGTGCGCCGCGGCCGGGATCACCTACCGGCAACTGGACTACTGGGCGCGCACCGGACTGGTCGAGCCGAGTGTGCGGCCCGCCTACGGATCGGGCACGCAGCGCCTCTACAGCTTCCGGGACGTGGTGGTCCTCAAGATCGTCAAGCGCTTCCTGGACACCGGGGTGGCGCTGCAGAACATCCGGGCCGCCGTCCAGCACCTGCGCGAGCGCGGGTTCTGCGACCTTGAGCGCATGACGCTGATGAGCGACGGGGCCAGCGTCTACGAGTGCACCTCGCCCGACCAGGTGGTCAGCCTCCTCCAGGGCGGCCAGGGCGTCTTCGGCATCGCCGTGGGCGTCGTGTGGCGCGACGTGGAGAACGCCCTCTCGCAGCTGCACGGCGAGCGCGTGGACAGCGGTGAGACCGTGGTCGGGCACAATCCCGCGGACGAGCTGGCGGCCCGCCGCAACCGCGCGGGCTGAACCCGCGGCAGACGGCGGGCGGCCCCGGGGCGGCCCGCCGGCGGCGCCTTCGGCCGCGCGGGCCTGCGGGCTTGGGCCGCAATGTCAGTGCGGTAGGGCAGCATCGGGGCGTGAGAGCCGCGCCGACCATCCTGCACCTGGACATGGACGCCTTCTACGCCGCCGTCGAGCAGGCGTCGAAGCCGAGCCTGCGGGGCAAGGCGGTCATCGTGGGCGGTCTGGGACCGCGCGGGGTCGTCGCCACCGCCTCGTACGAGGCCCGGCGCTTCGGGGTCCATTCGGCGATGCCCATGGCCCAGGCCCGGCGGCTCTGCCCGAACGGCGCGTGCCTGATCCCGCGCTTCAGCCTGTACCGCGAGGTCAGCGAACTGGTCATGGGCCTGCTGCGGGAGCTCTCGCCGTTGGTGGAGCCGCTCAGTCTGGACGAGGCCTTCGTGGACCTGGAGGCCGGTGGCACGGCCTTCGACGCGGCCGGGGCCCGCGCCACGGGCGAGAGGCTGCGGGCCGACATCCGGGCCGCCACCGGCCTCAGCGGGTCGGTAGGGCTGGCGGGGTCCAAGATGCTGGCCAAGGTCGCCTCCGAGGAGGCCAAGCCCGACGGGCTGCTGCTGATCGAACCGGGCACGGAGCGGGCGCTGCTCGCGCCGATGACCGTACGGACCCTGCCCGGCGTGGGACCGGCGACGGGGGAGCACCTGCGGCGGGCCGGCATCACCACGGTGGGGGAGCTGGCCGAGGCCGGTGAGGACGAGCTGGTCCGGATGCTGGGGCGGGCGCACGGGGTGGGGCTCCACCGGATGGCGCTGGGCCGCGACGACCGGCCCGTGGTGGCCGAGCGGGACGCGAAGTCGGTGTCGGTGGAGGACACCTTCGACGTGGACCTGCACGACCGGGTCCGGATCCGGGGCGAGGTGCAGCGGCTCGCCGACCGCTGCGTGCAGCGGCTGCGCGCCTCCGGGCACTCCGGGCGCACCATCGTGCTGAAGGTGCGCCGGTACGACTTCTCGACGCTGACCCGCTCGGAGACGCTGCGGGGGCCCACGGACGACCCCGGGGTGGTCCGGGAGGCCGCCGCGCGCCTCCTGGAGGCGGTGGACACCACGGGCGGGGTGCGGCTGCTGGGGGTCGGCGTCACGGGACTGGCGGACTACACCCAGGAGGACCTGTTCGCGCAGGCCCTCACCGCCGAGCCGGCGGAGGCCTCTGCGACGGCGCGTACGGCCGAGCCGGACGGGCCGGCCGGTGCGCGCGGGACGGACGCAGGCTCGGAGGCCGGCCGGGCGGCCGCGGAGGCCCAGGGGGCCGCGGAGCCGCCTCGGGAGCCGGGGGCGGGGTCCGCGGCCTCCGCGTCCGGAGCGGCCGCGGAGGCGCCTGCCGAGCCTCCTGCCGAGCGGCGCTGGGCGGCCGGCAGCGACGTACGGCACACCGTGTACGGGCCGGGGTGGGTGCAGGGCAGCGGGGTCGGGCGGGTGACGGTGCGGTTCGAGCAGCCCGGCTCGCCGGTCGGCCGCGTGCGGACCTTCCGGGTGGACGACCCGGAGCTGGAGCCGTCCGCACCGCTGCCCCTGGTGGGCGAGGTCGTGGAGGGGCCCGCCGGGGAGGCGGGCCGGGACCGGCAGGATCCGGACGGGGCGGCTTAGCCCTC
The DNA here is from genome assembly GCF_046548835.1 of Streptomyces sp. cmx-4-9. Lineage (NCBI taxonomy): Bacteria > Bacillati > Actinomycetota > Actinomycetes > Kitasatosporales > Streptomycetaceae > Streptomyces > Streptomyces sp. cmx-4-9. The sequence goes on from NZ_JAEBEE010000002.1 coordinate 10,515, forward strand.
CCCGCCGGCCAGGCGGCCGAATCCGCGGTCGGGGCCGGTGGCGGGCGGGTGGCGGAACTCGCCCGGCAGGGTCACGTCCAGGCCGTAGTGGTGGTAGAGCTGGAGCTCCTGTTCGGGGGAGAGGTGGCGGCCGACGCCGAAGTCGGGGGCGTCCTTGATCAGCGAGCGCTCGAAGGGGACGTGGAGGCTGTCGCCGACCAGTTCGCTCGGCTCCAGGGGGACGAAGGCGTCCCGGCCGAACAGGCCGGTCCGGACGGCGGCCCACTCGGGGGCGCCGGTGGCATCGTCGAGGTAGACCTCGTCCACGGTGCCGATCTTGGTGCCATTGCGGTCGAACGCCTTGCGGCCGATCAGGCTGCGCGGATCGATGTCGGTCTGCACGGTCCCTCCAATTGGTCGCAACTGCTCCGTAATGACTACAGAAGGGCATATTCGAAGCTGAGGCCACTCGGGGAGGGCCCGGATCCTCGCTGGTAGGCTGGGTGGCGGCTGTCGACCCTGTGCGGGAGAGTCCTCCGAGTGAGTACGACGGAGGCGCCGAAGGAGCAAATCCTCCCCGGAATCTCTCAGGCATACGTACCGCACGGACGAGGCCACTCTGGAAAGCAGGGGAGACACCGGGCGCAGTGCCGGTGCCTCTCCTCACCGACGGTGAAAGCCGGATCTCTCGGGCGACCCCCGCGAGGCCCGGTGAAGCTCTCAGGTTGAGATGACAGAGGGGGAGGCCGTCCGGGTGCCCGCGCCGTGGTGCCCCTCGCAGGTCATACGACCAGGAGGCCTCCGTCATGACCGCCAACCGCATTCCGCTCTCCCAGCTGGAGCGAGGCATCCCCTTCGAGCAGCGCCACATCGGCCCGGATGCCGAGGCGCAGGCCAAGATGCTCGCCCACGTGGGCTACGGCTCCCTGGACGAGCTCACCGCCGCCGCGGTCCCGGATGTGATCAAGACCGCCGAGGCGCTGAACCTGCCCGAGGCGCGGACCGAGGCGGAGGTACTGGCCGAGCTGCGCTCCCTCGCCGACCGCAACCAGGTCCTGACCTCGATGATCGGGCTGGGCTACCACGGCACCTTCACGCCGCCGGTGATCCTGCGCAACGTCATGGAGAACCCGGCCTGGTACACGGCGTACACGCCCTACCAGCCGGAGATCTCGCAGGGCCGCCTGGAGGCGCTGCTGAACTTCCAGACCGTGGTCGCCGACCTGACCGGCCTGCCGACCTCCGGCGCCTCCCTGCTCGACGAGGGCACCGCGGCGGCGGAGGCCATGACCCTGGCGCGCCGCGTGGGCAAGGCCAAGGGCAACGTCTTCCTGGTCGACGCCGACGCCCTCCCGCAGACCATTGCCGTCATCGAGACCCGCGCCGAGCCGCTCGGCATCGACATCGTCGTCGCGGACCTCTCCGAGGGCATCCCGGCCGAGATCGCCGAGCGCGGCGTGTACGGCGTGCTGCTCCAGTACCCGGGTGCCTCCGGGGCGGTCCGGGAGATCAAGCCGGTCATCGAGCAGGCGCACGGGCTCGGCGCGATCGTCGCCGTCTCGGCCGACCTGCTGGCCCTGACCCTGCTGACCTCCCCGGGTGAGCTCGGCGCGGACATCGCGGTCGGCACGACCCAGCGGTTCGGCGTCCCGATGGGCTTCGGCGGCCCGCACGCCGGCTACATGGCCGTCCAGGCCAAGCACGCCCGCTCGCTGCCCGGCCGCCTCGTCGGCGTCTCCGTGGACGCGGACGGCAACAAGGCCTACCGGCTGGCCCTGCAGACCCGCGAGCAGCACATCCGCCGCGAGAAGGCCACCAGCAACATCTGCACCGCGCAGGTGCTGCTGGCCGTCATGGCCGCGATGTACGCCGTGTACCACGGCCCGGACGGCCTGCGCACGATCGCCCGCCGCACCCACCGCTACGCGGCCCTGCTGGCCGCGGGCCTGCAGGCCGGCGGGGTCGAGATCGTGCACGGCTCCTACTTCGACACGGTCACCGCCCGGGTTCCGGGGCGGGCCGCCGAGGTCGTCGCCGCCGCCCGCGAGGGCGGGATCAACCTGCACCAGGTGGACGCCGACCTGGTGTCCGTCTCGTGCGACGAGACCACCCTGCGCGCCCATGTCGAGGGCGTGTGGACGGCCTTCGGCGTGACCGCCGACATCGAGGCGCTCGACGCCGCGACGGCCGACGCCCTGCCCGAGGGCCTGCTGCGCTCGGACGAGTACCTGACGCACCCGGTCTTCCACCAGCACCGCAGCGAGACCGCGATGCTGCGCTACCTGCGCAAGCTCTCGGACAAGGACTACGCGCTGGACCGCGGCATGATCCCGCTGGGCTCCTGCACCATGAAGCTCAACGCGACCACCGAGATGGAGCCGGTCACCTGGCCCGAGTTCGGCCAGCTGCACCCGTTCGCCCCGGTCGAGCAGGCCGAGGGGTACCTCACGCTCATCACCGAGCTGGAGGAACGTCTCTGCGAGGTCACCGGCTACGACAAGGTCTCCATCCAGCCCAACGCCGGCTCCCAGGGCGAGCTCGCCGGGCTGCTGGCCGTCCGCGCCTACCACCGCGCCAACGGCGACGAGCAGCGCACCGTCTGCCTCATCCCGTCCTCCGCGCACGGCACCAACGCCGCCAGCGCCGTCATGGCCGGCATGAAGGTCGTCGTCGTCAAGACCGCCGACGACGGCGAGGTGGACGCGGCCGACCTGCGTGCCAAGATCGAGCAGTACCGCGACCAGCTCGCGGTCCTGATGATCACCTACCCCTCCACCCACGGGGTGTTCGAGGAGCACGTCGCCGACATCTGCGCCCAGGTGCACGAGGCCGGCGGCCAGGTCTACGTCGACGGCGCCAACCTCAACGCCCTGGTGGGCCTGGCCAAGCCGGGCCACTTCGGCGGCGACGTCTCGCACCTGAACCTGCACAAGACCTTCTGCATCCCGCACGGCGGCGGCGGCCCGGGCGTCGGCCCGGTCGGTGTCCGGGCGCACCTCGCCCCGTACCTGCCGAACCACCCGCTCCAGCCGACGGCCGGCCCGGAGACGGGCGTCGGTCCGATCTCGGCCGCCCCCTGGGGTTCGGCGGGCATCCTGCCCATCTCCTGGTCGTACGTGCGCCTGATGGGCGGCGAGGGCCTCAAGCGCGCCACCCAGGTGGCCGTGCTCGGCGCCAACTACATCGCCAAGCGCCTGGAGCCCCACTACCCGGTGCTCTACACCGGCCCCGGCAACCTGGTCGCCCACGAGTGCATCATCGACCTGCGCCCGCTGACGAAGACCACGGGCGTGAGCGTGGACGACATCGCCAAGCGGCTGATCGACTACGGCTTCCACGCCCCGACGATGTCCTTCCCCGTCGCGGGAACGCTGATGATCGAGCCCACCGAGTCCGAGGACCTCGGCGAGATCGACCGGTTCTGCGACGCGATGATCGCCATCCGCGCCGAGATCGAGCGGGTGGCGGGCGGCGAATGGCCCGCGCAGGACAACCCGCTGGCCAACTCCCCGCACACCGCCGCCGCGCTGGGCGGCGAGTGGAACCACGCGTACACCCGTGAAGAGGCCGTCTTCCCGGGCGGGGTCACGCCGGCCGAGAAGTACTGGCCGCCGGTCCGCCGCATCGACGGCGCGTTCGGCGACCGCAACCTGGTGTGCTCCTGCCCGCCGCTGGACGAGTACGACAACTGACCGCAGCGCGTGCGCGAAGGGGCCGGCCCGGGAGACTCCTCTCCCGGGCCGGCCCCTTCTCGCGTCCGTCCGGTACTGCTCCCCGCTGTTACGCCACCGCGAGCGGGCGGTGCGGGGCGATGATCTTGCCGTCCGGCAGCAGCTCACCGGTGTCCTCGAAGAGCAGGACGCCGTTGCACAGCAGGCTCCAGCCCTGTTCCGGGTGGTTGGCCACCGGAAGCGCTGCCTCCCGGTCGGCTGAGTCGGCTGACGGGCAGGCTGGCTGGTGCTGGCACATGGATGCGTTCTTTCGCTGCGGTGTGGTCTGCGTGCTACGGCTCGATGCGTGGTTCATGGCCGTCCCCCTGGGTCATCCCCGCACCCGCGGGGAGCTTGTCATCAGTGTTCCCCCACGACAGCCGCTTCGCAGGTATTTCCCGGCAGCTGTCCTCATACAGTGATGACGCATCACCCGTGCGGGCGGTTCAGGCCAACTCCCCTGTCATTTTGGGTGGTTCGCGAGTGGTCAGTGTGGACTAGGCCGAATGGGTCAGGCGGGTCAGGCTGCGGGCGCGGCCACCGTGGGAGGCGGCGCGGGGGTGAGCCGGTGCGTCAGTACGGGCAGCAGTTCGGAGACCAGGTGCGGCCGGTACGCGGCGATCCCGGGCGGCGCCGGAGCCAGCGGGATCAGCAGGTCCTCGCCGGCGGGCAGGCCGGCGGAGGCGTCGGCGCCCACCGCCCCGTGCAGCCACAGCGTCAGCATGTACAGCTCCGGCACGGACAGCAGCCGCGGCTGGTAGCTCTTGCCGAGCGACTCCGCCTGGTGCAGGGCGCGTTCCGTCGCCGCCACGTAGGGGCCCTCGAAGAAGTGGGAGAACGCCCATCCGTCCGGGGTCAGCCGGGTGTCGGCCGCGGCGACGTGGCGGTCCCCGCTGCGGATCAGGAACCGCCAGCCCGTCAGCCGGGTGCGCGGCGGCCGGCCCGCCGCGGCGAGGCTCGACGGCTGCAGCCGATCCAGTACGTGGACGGGCAGCGGGAGTTCGGCGGTCAGCGGGCCCTGGATCGCGCGCAGGGCCGGAGTGTGCGCCTCGTGGACGGCGGTGGGGGATCCGAGTGCCGCGAGGACGCTGCGCAGGGCGGGTGCGGGAGCCGGGGGGACATGCAGCGGCATGGTGGGTCGCCTCTCACTTGGGAGACCGTGGGAACGGGGGCAGGTGCGGACGGCGCTGTCGCATTCTGGGGCCAGAGGGGGGCTGAGGGGCAATGGCCGCGCGCCAACTCTCTGCCTCGTCAGCGGAGTTTATACGACACGTGTTCACGCAATGTTTCGGCTAGCTGTCCCGGCTATTGCCGACAAGGCGCTTACCGGTCCCGCTGTCACGGGATTCGTGCCGTACGGGCCGGAAGTCACGGTCCTGACCTGGGAGGCTACCGGAAAGGGGCTCGGCTGGAAAGCGCCTGTTATCGGAAACAGGCAAAGTCGCCGGGGAATGTGCAGAGAGCGAGTTGCCACGTGAATGTGCCGAAGCGCCGTTCGGCCAAACCGGCGCGCGCTCCCGGCCGCACGCGCCCCCGCCGCGTTATGGATCACTGCGCCGGGGCATCATCGACCGTAACGCGCGCCTGGGTGCACTGGGCCAGGCCCACTCGAGGGAGGGACGCTTCGATGGGGGAGAAGGTCGTGGCGGGCGGATTCGACCTGTCCGATCGGCAGCGGTATCGAAGGAAGCTTCACGAGTGCCTGGAGGGGCTGGAGCGACTTTTGGCGGAGAAGAGGTTCGATCGTCCCAAGAACATGATGGGGCTGGAGATAGAACTGAATCTCGCGGGTGCCGACGGGATGCCGAGAATGGTGAATGCACAGGTCCTGGAACGGATTGCGAGCCCCGATTTCCAGACTGAACTCGGAATGTTCAACCTGGAGGTCAACGTCCTTCCGCACCGGCTCGGCGGACGGGTATTCGACCAGCTCGCGGAAGAACTCAGCACGGGCCTCGCCTATGCCCACCGGCAGGCCTCGGAGATCGACGCGGGGGTGGTGATGATCGGCATCCTGCCCACGATCTCCCGCGAGGACCTCGTCACCGCGAACCTCTCCGCCGTGGACCGTTACTCGCTGCTGAACGAACAGATCCTGATGATGCGCGGAGAGGACTTCCGGCTCGACATCGACGGGGTGGAACGGCTCGTCTGGACCTCGGGGTCCATCGTGCCGGAGGCCGCCTGCACCTCCGTGCAACTGCACCTCCAGGTCACCCCGGCCCGGTTCTGCGACGTGTGGAACGCGGCGCAGGCGGTGGCTGCCGTACAGGTGGCCGTCGGCGCCAACTCGCCCTTCCTGTTCGGGCGGGAGCTGTGGCGGGAGTCGCGGCCACCCCTGTTCACGCAGGCCACCGACACCCGGCCGCCCGAACTCCAGGCGCAGGGGGTGCGGCCGCGCACCTGGTTCGGGGAGCGCTGGGTGGACTCCCCGTACGAGCTGTTCGCGGAGAACGTGCGCTACTTCCCGGCCCTGCTGCCGATCTGCGACGAGGAGGAGCCGCTGCGGGTGCTCGCGGAGGGCGGGGTGCCGAACCTCCAGGAACTGGTGCTGCACAACGGCACCGTCTACCGGTGGAACCGGCCGGTGTACGGGGTCGCCGACGGGGTGCCGCACCTGCGCGTGGAGAACCGGGTGCTGCCCGCCGGGCCGACCGTCGCCGACGTGGTCGCCAATGCCGCGTTCTACTACGGCCTCGTGCGCACCCTCGCCGACGAGCCGCGGCCCGTCTGGGGCCGGCTGCCGTTCGCCGAGGCGGAGGCCAACTTCGACGCGGCCTGCCGGTACGGGATCGACGCGCGGCTGCGCTGGCCGCGTCGTGGCCGCGCCGGGGGACTGGCGAGCGTGCCCGCCGTACGGCTGGTCCAGGACGAACTGCTGCCCATGGCCGCCGCCGGGCTGGACGCGTGGGGCATCGAGCCCGCCGACCGGGACTACTACCTCGGGATCATCGGGGAGCGCTGCCGGCGCCGGGTGAACGGGGCGACCTGGCAGGTGGACACCTACCACCGGGCGCTCGCGGCGGGCCTGGACCGGGAGCCGGCGCTGGCCGCGGTGACCCGGCGGTACAGCGAGCTGATGCACCGGGGCGAGCCGGTGCACACCTGGCCCGTGGGGCTCGCCGAGGAGGAGGTGGACACCGCCGTGTCCGCCGGGCGCTGAGCCCGGGCCGCCGCCGGCTCCCGGCGCGAGCACCCCCCTGACGCGAGGAGGAGGCAGTATGGGGTGATCGCGAACAGGCCGTCGCGGTCAGCGGGCGACGGCGGGACAGGAGTCGGACGTGCGGGCGGAGCCGGAACCGGTGGTGGCGGGGCTGGACGGGGACGGGCTGCGCCCGGGGCGTGCGGTCCTGCGCACCGAGACGCTGCTCGTGCTGGCGCTGTCGCTGGGCGCGAGCGGCGTCTCGGCGCTCATCAGCTTCATCGGCTCCCTCACCAAGCCGGGCGGGCTCAAGGACCAGGCCGCCACCCTCAACGGCTCGTACGCACCCGGCCGCCCCTGGCTGGACCTGGCCTGGCAGCTGTTCGGGATCGCGAGCGCGCTGGTCCCCGTCCTGCTCGTGGCGCACCTGCTGACCCGCGAGGGCGCACCGGGCCTGCGGGTGCTGGGCTTCGACCGCACCCGGCCGCTGGGCGACCTGGGGCGCGGCGCGCTGGTCGCGGCCGGGATCGGGAGCGCGGGCCTGGCGTTCTACCTCGGGGCGCGGGCCGCCGGCTTCAACCTGACGGTGGTGCCGGAGGCGCTGCCCGACGTGTGGTGGAAGTTCCCCGTGCTGATCCTCTCCGCGGTGCAGAACTCCGTGGTGGAGGAGGTCATCGTGCTGGCGTACCTGCTGCGCCGGCTCGACCAGCTGGGCTGGTCCCCGACGGCCGCGCTGCTGGCCAGCTCCGTGCTGCGCGGCTCCTACCACCTCTACCAGGGCATCGGCGGGTTCATCGGGAACATGGTGATGGGCGCCGTCTTCGTCCTGGCCTACCGCCGGTGGGGCCGGGTGGGGCCGCTCGTCGTGGCGCACGCGCTGCTCGACATCGTGGCCTTCGGCGGGTACGCGCTGCTGGCGGGCAAGGTGGGCTGGCTGCCGACCCCGTGACGGGGCGGACGCGGGGGCGGTGCGCACCGCCCCGGCACGCCCCCGGCGTCGCCTCACGGAGAGCTGAGGAGCTCCCCGTCGAGCACGGTGACCGCGTGTCCGGTCAGCAGGGTGCGGGCCCCCGCCAGGGTGACCCGCACGAGGCCCCTGCGGGCCCCGCCCTGGAGGCCCGTCAGCTCCGTACGGCCCAGGCGGGCGGCCCAGAACGGGGCGAGGGCGGTGTGCGCGCTGCCGGTGACCGGGTCCTCGTCGATCCCGAAGGCCGGGAAGAAGCCGCGTGAGACGAAGTCGTAGCCGCGGGAGGGGTCCTCGGCGGGGGCGGTGACGATCACCCCGCGCTTGGCGAAGCTGCGCAGGGCGGTGTGATCCGGGGCCAGCTCGTGGACGGTCCTCTCGTCGGCGAGCTCGATCACGAGGTCGCCGACGTGCGCCGCGGTGTCGTGCACGGAGAGGATCGGAGCGCCGCCGAGCGCGTGGTCCACGGCTCCGGGCGCGTCCACCGGGGTCAGCGAGGACGTCGGGAAGTCCAGGGTGATGCTGCCGTCCCCGGCGGTCTCGGCGGTGAGGATCCCGCAGCGCGCGGTGAACCGGATCAGGCCCTCGGCCAGCCCGCCCGCGGCCAGGACGTGCGCGGTCGCCAGGGTGGCGTGACCGCACATGTCGACCTCGGCGGCCGGGGTGAACCAGCGCAGCGCCCAGTCGGCCTCCCCGCCGGGCGGCAGGGGGTGGGCGAAGGCGGTCTCCGAGAGGTTCATCTCGGCCGCGACCTGCTGGAGCCAGGCGTCCGGCGGGAACCCGCTCTCCAGGAGCAGGACCGCGGCGGGGTTGCCGTGGAAGGGCCGGTCGGTGAAGGCGTCGACGATTCGGATGCGCATGGCTCGACGTTAGGACGCCCGGCCGACCCCTGACAAAGGCCGATCGGCCCCTCTCCGGGAGGATTCCGGGCTCCGGCCGGCCGGGCGCGGGCTCACAGGGCCGCGAGGCGGGTCCTGAGCAGGCAGAACTCGTTGCCCTCAGGGTCGGCGAGGACGTGCCAGGTGGCCTCGGCGGGCTGGCCGATGTCGACGGGTTCCGCCCCGGCGGCCAGCAGGCGTTCGAGTTCGGCGTCCTGATCGCGGTCGGTGGCGTTGACGTCGAGGTGCAGCCGGGTGCTGCCGGCCTTCGGTGCGTCGTCGCGGATCAGGAAGATCGTCGGCTGCGGGCCGCCGAACCCCTCGCGCGGACCGATCTCGATGCAGCCCTCCGCCTCCCGGCCGAGCTCGACGAAGTCCAGCACCTCGCACCAGAACCGGGCCAGGACCTCGGGGTCCCGGCACTTGAGCACGATCTCGCTGATACGGCACGCCATCGAAGGACCTGCTTTCCGTGGGAGGACCGCCCGGCAGCCGCACGCTTGGCGGGTGGCGGCCCGGCAGCGGGAGCCGTGGCGACGGTACCGGGCGGGGGGCGCGGAGGCGAAGGGATTTCGGACTGCCCGCACGGGTCCCCGAGCGCGGCAGGGCCGGTGCGGCGCTCTGTTCGAGGATCGGTCCCGCCGGCCGTTCGGTGAAGAGTTTCCGATATATCGTTGACGCATCGCGATGGGTCAGTGATAGTGGAGGAGTCGGACAACCGACATGACATGACAAATGATGGAAGGAGCGCAGCCATGCGTTCACACGGACAGCACGAACAGCACGGCCACGACCACGGGCACGAGCGGGGCCGGGGGCACGGGCATTGCGGGCCGGACCGCCGGGAGGAGTTCAGGGGGTTGCGCGGCGCCTTCGGTCCGTTCGGCCCGCCCTTCGGCGGCGGCCCCTTCGGCGGGCGCGGCGGACGCGGCGGGCCGCGGGGCCGGGCGCGGCGCGGTGACGTGCGCGCCTCGATCCTGGCGCTGCTCACCGACCGGCCGATGCACGGCTACGAGATGATCCAGGAGATCGGCGAGCGCAGCGGCGGGGCCTGGCAGCCCAGCCCCGGGTCGGTGTACCCGACGCTCCAGCTCCTGGAGGACGAGGGGCTGATCACCAGCGAGAGCGAGGGCGGCAAGAAGCTGTTCACGCTCACCGACGCCGGCCGCAGCGAGGCCGGCTCGGGCCCCGAGGCCCCCTGGGCCGAGGCCGGGCGCGGTATCGACTTCGAGGCGATGAACGAGATCCGGACGGCCGGGTTCGGCCTGATGGAGGCCTTCGGGCAGGTCTGGAAGACCGGCTCCGCCGAGCAGCGGGACAAGGCCGTCGCGGTCATCAACGACGCCCGCAAGAAGCTCTACCTGATCCTGGCCGACGAGCACTGACCGCCCCGCACGTACGGGGCGGGAAGGTCAGGCGACCAGGCCGGCCAGCTTGCGCAGGGACTCGTTCAGGGCCGCGCTCGCCGAGTCCTTGAGCTTTCCGGCCATCAGGGAGACCGCGGCCCCCGTGAACTCCCCGTCGATGCGGACGGTGGTGGCCCCGCCGTCGGGGATCAGGGTGTAGCGCGTGAGCACCGCCACGCCCATCGGGCCCTTGCCGGTGATCGCGAAGAGGCGCTCGTCCTCCAGCTCCGAGACGGTCCACAGCACCTCGGCGGGGAAGCCCATCATCTTCATGTTCTCCGCGAAGGTCGCGCCGACCGCCAGGTGCTCCGGACCGCCCTTCGGGAAGTTCGTGTGGGTCATGCTCCACCGGCCGTAGGAGTCCCAGTCCGTCAGCTGGGCCCAGAGCTCCGCGGCGGGCGCCTCGATGCGTGATTCCGCGGTGACTTCGGCCATGCGACCACCCCTTCTCGTCGGGCTACGTGCGGCGGAAGGTAGCCCCGGCGGGCGGAACATTCAATACTGACGACCCGTCAGAAATAGCCTTGGCCGACACGGCCCGGCGGGGAGCCGTCTCAACAGGCGTCTGGTCGCGGACGGTGCTGACCGATCCTGTCATGATGGCCCGATGCAAGCGTCAGGGAAGAACGCCGGACTGGGCCTCGCCCTCGTCTCGGCGTGTGCGTTCGGTGGTTCCGGGGTGGCGGCGAAGCCGCTGATCGAGGCGGGTCTGGACCCCCTCCACGTGGTGTGGCTGCGGGTGGCCGGGGCGGCGCTCGTGCTGTCCCCGCTGGCCTGGCGACACCGTGGTCTGCTGCGCCGCAAACCCGCCCTGCTGGCGGGCTTCGGGCTGATCGCTGTCGCAGGCGTCCAGGCCTTCTACTTCGCCTCCCTGTCCCGGATCCCGGTCGGCGTGGCCCTGCTGCTGGAATACCTGGGGCCGGCCCTGCTCCTCGGCTGGATCCGCTTCGTGCAGCGCAAGCCGGTGACCCGCGCGGCAGCGGCCGGAGCCGCGGTGGCCGTCGTGGGCCTGGCCTGTGTGGTCGAGGTGTGGAGCGGACTGAGCCTGGACCCGCTCGGAGTGCTGCTCGGCATCGCCGCCGCCTGTTGCCAGGCCTTCTACTTCATCCTGGCCGACCAGGGCGCGGAGGGGGACGAAGCCCCGGACCCGCTGGGCGTGATCGCGTACGGGATGCTCGTCGGAGCCCTGGTGATGACGGTCGTGGCCCGGCCCTGGGAGATGGACTGGGGCGTTCTCGGCGGGACGGCGGCCCTCGGGGACACCGCAGTGCCTGCGGTGGTGCTCCTCGGCTGGGTGGTGCTCGTCGCCACCGTCTTCGCCTACCTGACCGGCGTGGTCTCGGTGCGCAGGCTCTCCCCGCAGGTCGCGGGCGTGGTGGCCTGCCTGGAGGCGGTCGTCGCGACGGTGCTGGCCTGGGTGCTGCTCGGGGAGCACCTCGCGGCCTGGCAGGTCGCGGGCGGGGCCCTGGTGCTGACCGGAGCCTTCGTGGCGCAGTCGCTGCGGCCCACCCCGCCGGCCGCGGCCGATCCGGCGGTACCGGACCCGCAGACCACCGGCGTCCGCTGACCGCGGACAACCGGCGCTGACGGGGGACCCCGGGGTGCCTGGCGCGGGCGGCGCGGCAGCCCGTAGGGTGGCGGCCATGCAGACGACCGTGCTTCCGCCTCCCGCCGCCTAGGCGGGCGGCGCCCTCACCACCGAACCACCCGGCCCGGGCTGTTCCCGGGCGGGTGCGCGCTGCCCGCGAAGAGATGACCTGTTCCTCTCATCCTTCACGCATGCGCGGAGAACCACGTGTCGAACCATTCGCCCGCTGCCGGGCGCAGTCTGCTGTACCTCGTCGTCGCCGGAGCTGCCTGGGGCACCGCCGGGGCGGCGGCCTCCCTCCTTTTCCTGGCCAGTGACCTCGGTCCGCTCGCCCTGTCCTTCTGGCGGTGCGCGGGCGGGCTCGCGGTGCTGCTGGGGGTGCTCGCCGTACGCCGGCGGCCCGTCCCGGCGCCCGCCCGCCCCTCCGCCCGCTCGCTGATCGCGACGGGGCTGCTGTTCACCCTGTTCCAAGCCGCCTACTTCGGCGCGGTCCGCGAGACGGGGCTCGCCGTCGGCACCGTGGTCACCCTCGGGGCCGGGCCGGTGCTGATCGCGGTCGGGGCCCGGTACTGGATGGGCGAACGCCTCGGCCGGGGCGGGACCGCCGCCGTCCTGGGGGCGCTGGCCGGGCTCGGCGTCCTGGTGCTCGGCAGCGGGGCGGGCGAGGTGCGCCCGCTCGGGGTCGGCTGGGCCCTGCTGTCCGCCGCCGGGTACGCCGCGATGACGCTGCGGGCCCGGTGGCTCGGGCAGCGCGGAGCGGGCGGGGACGCGCTGGTCACCACCGCCTGGTCGGTCGGGGTCGGCGCGGTGTGCCTGCTGCCGCTGGCCGCGCTGGAGGGGATCCTGCCGCACACCGCCGCGCCCGGCCGGGTGTTGTGGCTGCTCGTGTACGTCGCCGTCGTGCCGACGGCCCTGGCGTACGCGCTGTACTTCACCGGCGCTGCCGCCGTGCGGGCCGCGACGGTCTCCGTGATCATGCTGATCGAGCCGGTGAGCGCGGCCGCCATCGCCGTCCTGCTGCTCGGGGAGCGGCTGACCGGCGCGGTGGTGCTGGGCACCGTCCTGCTGCTGACGGCGGTGGGGGCCCTGATCGGGGCGGAGTCGCGCCGTCCGGCCGCCGGGCCGGCCGGCGCTCCCGCCGTCGGGCCCGCCGCCGCGCCGCAGGCGCCTCAGAGCGCCGCGAGGTAGTCCGGGACGGGGATGCCGGGGGTCAGGTCCGCGGCGGGCTCGGGGGTCCCGTACGCCGGGGCCACCGGGACCACGCCCGCCCAGTAGGGCAGGGTCAGGTCCTCGGCGTCGTCGTTCGGACCGCCCGTCCGCACCTTCGCGGACACCTCCGCCAGGTCCAGGCGGATCACCGCGGTGGCCGCCAGCTCCTTGGCGTCGGCGGGCCGGGAGTCCGCGGAGCGGCCGGGCACGACCTGGTCCACCAGGGCGTCGAGGGCCAGGCGGCGCTCCGCCTCGTCGGTGACCTGGTAGGCGGTGCCGTGGACGACCACCGAGCGGTAGTTCAGCGAGTGGTGGAAGGCCGAACGGGCCAGCACCAGCCCGTCGACGTGGGTCACCGTCACGCACACGGGCAGCCCCGGATCGGTGGTGCGGGCGGCGAGCAGCGGCCGCGAGCCGGTGGAGCCGTGCAGGTACAGGGTCTCGCCGACCCCTCCGAACAGCGTGGGCAGGACCACCGGGGCGCCGTCGCGGAGGAAGCCGAGGTGGCAGAGGTACGCCTGGTCGAGTATCGAGTGCACCGTCTCACGGTCGTACCGGGCCCGTTCGCGGGAACGGCTCGGGACCGTGCGGACGGTGGGCTCGTAGCGGCCGGTCGGTTCGGCGGCCGGCCCGGTGGTCTGCTCGGCGGCGGGAGTGGTGGCCATGAGGTCGGCTCCGTTGTACTAGTGCATAATGGGCTTTGTGCTAGAAGATTATAGGATCGTGGGGCGGCGCGCATCGGATATCGCCGCCAGTGTCGAGACGGGCGTCGGCTCCGGTGCGCTCGCGCCCGGCACGCTGCTGCCGCCGATGCGGGAACTGGCCGGCGCGCTCGGGGTCAACCCGAACACCGTGGCCGCCGCATACCGGACCCTGCGCGAGCGCGGGGTGATCGAGACGGACGGGCGGCGCGGCAGCCGCGTCCGCGCCCGTCCGTCGAGCACGCCCCGGGACGCGCTGCGCACGGCGGTGCCCGCCGGCGTACGGGACATCAGCGCGGGCAACCCCGACGCCGCGCTGCTCCCCTCACTGGACGGGGCGCTGGCCGCCGCTGCCCGGCGGTACGCGCAGGCGCCCACCCTCTACGGAGAGGACCCGCTCGCCCCCGACCTGGCACGGCTCGCCCGGGCCGGCTTCGACGCGGACGGGGTGCCGGCCGGCCCGATGGCGCTCACCTCCGGCGCCCTCGACGGCATCGAGCGGGTGCTGTCCGTGCACCTGCGGCCCGGGGACGCGGTGGCGGTCGAGGACCCCGGGTGGAGCAGCGTGCTGGACCTGGTCCCGGCCCTGGGGCTGCGCATCCTGCCGGTCGCGGTGGACGACGAGGGCCCGGTGGCCGACGCCGTGGCGCGGGCGCTGGCGGACGGGGCGCGGGCCCTCGTGGTGACCTCGCGGGCCCAGAACCCGACCGGGGCGGCGGTGAGCGCGGCGCGGGCGCGGGAGCTGCGCGAGGTGCTCGCCGGGTACCCCGGGGTCCTGCTGGTCGAGGACGACCACGGCCACGGCTTCGTGGACCTGCCGCTGAAGACGCTGGCCGGGGCGACCCGGAACTGGGTGCACATCCGCTCCACCGCGAAGACGTACGGGCCCGACCTGCGGCTGGCGGTCCTGACCGGCGACGAGGTGACGCTGGACCGGGTGCGCGGACGGCAGCGGCTGGGCCCGGGATGGGTGAGCCGCCTCCTGCAGTACGCGGTGGTCGAGCTGTGGGCCTCGGGCGCGGTGGACCGGGCCGCGGTGGCCCGTGCCTACGGGGAGCGGCGCGACGGGCTGGTCGGGGCCCTGCGGGAGCGGGGGGTGCGGGCGTACGGCCGCAGTGGGATGAACGTGTGGGTGCCCGTCACCGACGAGACGGGGGTGGTGACCCGGTTGCTGGCCGCGGGCTGGGCCGTCGCCGCGGGGACCCGCTTCCGCGTCGGGACGGGTCCCGGCGTGCGCTTGACGGTGTCACAGGTGGCGCCCTCCGAGATCGCCGGCTTGGCGGACGCTCTCGCCGCGGCGGTCCGCCCGGGCCTGACGGGCGTGCGCTACGACTGAGCGCGCATCCCCCGGGGGCCGGCCCGGCGGGCGGGCCGGGTCTGGGTGAGGGCGGCCCCGGCCAGGACGATCGCGGCGCCGACCGGGGTGTTCCAGTGCAGCTGCTCACCGAGGACGAGGACACCCGCCGCGGTGGCGATGACCGGGATGAAGTAGGTGACCATCTGGGCGGTGGTCGGCCCGACCTCCGTCACCAGGCGGTACTGCATCTGCAGGGCCATCCCGGTGCCGAGGGCGCCGAGCGCCACGACCGACAGCGTCGGCCACAGCGGGAAGGCGGCCGGGGCAGAGGTGAACAGGGCGCTGACGAGGGCGAGCTGGAGGGTGGAGACCAGCAGCTGGGCGCCGGTCAGCGCCGCCGGGGAGCCGGGGACCGCGGCCAGGGTGCGGCGGACGTAGATCCAGCCGATGGGGTAGCAGAGCGCCGCCAGCAGGGCGAGCGCGGTGCCCCCGGCGTCGATGCCGGCGAAGCCCTGCCAGGCCCCGAGGACCGTCAGCACCCCGAGGAAGCCCAGCCCGAGCCCTGCGAACCGGCGCCGCGTCGGCCGGTCCTCGGACAGGGCGACCAGTGACAGGGCCATGCCCCAGAGCGGGGAGGTGGCGTTGCAGATCCCGGCGAGACCGGAGGGGATGCTCAGCTCCGCGTAGGCGAAGAGGGAAAACGGGGCGGTGTTCAGCAGCAGCGCCGCCACCGCGAGGTGCCCCCAGGTGCGCAGGCCCCGGGGGAGCGGTTCTCGCCGTACGAGCAGCACGCCGAGGAGGGCGAGGGCGCCGAAGAAAACCCGCCCCAGGGCCACCTGGAACGGTGCGTACGCCTCCGTACCTGCCTTGATCAGCAGGAAGCTGAAGCCCCAGATCACCGACAGGACGGCGAAGCGGACGCGCCAGTCCAGCCCTCGACTCCGGCGCCCCGTGCCGGCGGCTGCCGGGGCGGGGGCGGCCGGGACCGCGCCGGGCGCGGCGGGGGAGGGGAGGGGCGGCCGGGGTGCGGCGGGTGCGCTCATGGCTTTACTGTGCGCGCATCAACTTCGTAGGACAAGCGAGAGTTCATGGCAGTGACGGCGTAGCATCACTTACATGTTGAACCTGGAGCGCCTGCGCACCCTCGACGCCCTCGCCCGGCACGGCTCGGTCAGCGGGGCCGCCGACGGGCTCCACGTCACCACCTCCGCCGTGTCCCAGCAGATGGCCAAGCTGGAACGCGAGGTCGGCCAGCCGCTGGTCGCCCGCAACGGGCGCGGGGTCCGGCTCACCGACGCGGGCCGGCTGCTCGCCGACCACGCCGCCCGGATCATCTCCCAGGTGGAGCTCGCCCAGGCCGATGTCGAGGCCCGGCGCGGCTGCGCCGTCGGCGAGCTGCGGATCGGCGCCTTCCCGACCGCCATGCGCGGGCTGCTCCCGCAGGTCCTGTCCGCCCTGCGCGCGGACCATCCGGAGCTCCGGGTCCGGGTGCGCGAGCAGGAGCCGGAGGAGAGCATGGCGGCGGTCGTGCGCGGGGACCTGGACCTCGCCCTCGCCATCGACTGGTACAACAAGCGGATGCCGGTCCCGGCCGAGCTGACCCGGGCGCACCTGCTCGACGACTCCGCCGACATCGCGGTCCCGGCCGGGCACCCGCTCGCCGGCTGCGCCGAGGTCTCGCTCGCCGAGCTCGCCGCCGACGACTGGATCTCCTGGAACGAGGGCCAGTTCTGCCACGAGTGGCTGGTCTACACCCTGCGCGGTACGGGCATCGAGCCGCGGATCACCCACATCGCCGAGGAGCACCACACCCAGCTGGCCTTCGTCGAGGCCGGGCTCGGGGTGTGCGTGGCGCCGCGACTGGGGCGCGGCCCGGTGCCGGACGGCGTCCGCCTGCTGCCCGTGGCCGACTCCGTCCACCGCCACGTGTACGCGGTCTGGCGGGCCGACGCCGACCGGCGCCCCTCCGTCCGGGCAGCCGTCGACGCACTGCAGCGGGCCGCCGCCCGCCAGGTGTGACCCGGCAGCCCTACAGCTTGCGGAAGTCCCACGAGACCACCGACTCCGGGGTGAGGCGGATCCAGGCGTGACGCCCGTCATGCGGCATCTCCTCGATGCCGAAGTTCTTGACCGGGAAGATCCTCTCCGCCTCGGCCAGTTCAGGGCACGGTTCGCCGGTGCGCGGGGCCTCGCCCACGAAGACGGCCGTGCCGGACAGCTCCACGCCGCGCAGCTCGTCGTAGGCCTCGCCCGCGTCCACGACCACCGAGATCCGCGGATCCGCGCGCAGGTCGGACCAGCGGCGGCTGCGGGTGATCGAGTACAGCCACAGCGACGTGCCGTCCCAGGCGAACCACAGGGCGCCCACGTGCGGCCGCCCGTCGGGCGAGACGGTCGCCACCCGGCACGTCCTCTGCTCCCTCAGGAAGGCGTCCACCTCGGCCCCGGTCATCATGATCCGGCGCCCGCGCCGCTGCGTGCGGTCCGCGCGTGTCTCGTCCATCAGCCGTGCACCCCTTCACATCTGATTGTGTGTCAGGAATCATGGGCGCTCTTCCGTCGCCACGCCAGGGGGAGCCGTGCCCGAACTCGATCCCGCCACCACCGCGCTGCTCACCGTCGAGTGCCAGAACGGGGTGGTCGGAACCGAGAGCGCCCTGCCCGAACTCGCCAAGGAAGCCCGGGAGTCCGGGATGCTCGACCGGATCGCCGCCCTCGCCGACGCCGCCCGCGGGGCCGGCGTGCAGGTGGTCCACGCGGTCGCCGAGCGGCGCCCGGACGGGCTCGGCGCCAACACCAACGCGCGGCTGTTCCGCGCCGCCGGCAGGCTGCCCGTACGGCAGCTGACCGGCAGCGCGGCCGTACAGGTGGCGGCGCCCATCACGGTGTCCGGGCAGGACCTCGTCGTCCGCCGGCTGCACGGCCTCTCCCCGATGGCCGGGACCGACCTGGACGCGCTCCTGCGCAATCTCGGCATCCGCACCCTCGTGGTCACCGGGGTCTCCTCGAACATCGCCATCCCGAACACCGTCTTCGACGCGGTGAACCTCGGCTACCAGGTCGTTGTCCCGGCCGACGCCATCGCCGGGGTGCCCGCCGCCTGCACCGGCGAGGTGATCCGCAACTCCCTGGCGCTGGTCGCGGCCATCACCACGGCACAAGACCTCCTCAGCCAGTGGGCTCCCGCGCCCTGACCCCCGTAACCTGGGCGGATGCTGTCCGAAGTGATCGCGACCCGCTACGTCACGCCCCTGCGTGAGGGCGGCTCGCTCCCGGGAATCGTCGAGGCCGACGACCTCGGTACCTACGTCATGAAGTTCACCGGAGCCGGCCAGGGCCGCAAGACCCTGGTCGCCGAAGTCATCTGCGGCCGCCTGGCCCAGCGGCTGGGCCTGCGGGTCCCGCGGCTGGTCCGGATGCAGCTCGACCCCGTCATCGGGCTCGGCGAGCCCGACCAGGAGGTCCAGGAGCTGCTCAAGGCCAGCGGCGGACTGAACCTCGGCATGGACTACCTGCCGGGCTCGATCGGCTTCGACCCGCTCGCCTACCAGGTGGACCCGGTCGAGGCGGGCCGCGTGGTCTGGTTCGACGCGCTGATCAACAACGTCGACCGGTCCTGGCGGAACCCGAACATGCTGGTCTGGCACGGGGACCTCTGGCTCATCGACCACGGCGCCACCATGATCTGGCACCACAACTGGCCCACGGCCGAGGCCGCGTCCGCCAAGCCGTACAACGCCTCCGACCATGTACTGGCCCCCGTGGGACCGGACATCGAAGCCGCGGCCGCCGCGCTCGCCCCGCAGGTCACCGAGGAACTCCTCACCGAGGTGGCGGCCGACGTCCCGGACGAGTGGCTGGTGGACGAGCCCGGCTTCGACTCCACGGACGCGCTGCGCCGGGCCTATGTGGAGGCGCTGCTGCCGCGCGCGGCCACGATCCACGAAAGGATCTCGACGACGGCCGAGGTGAGGCCGCGGTCCGGCCCGCCCGGCTGGCTCGCCGAGCGCCTCGCCCCCCAGCCCAACCGGAAGAAGAGCGACAGCGAGTGATCAAGCGGGACGTGTTCGAGTACGCGCTGGTGCGCGTGGTGCCCCGGATGGAACGCGGCGAGTGCTTCAACGCGGGTGTGATCGTCTACTGCCGAGCGCACTCCTACGTCGCCGCGCGCATCCACCTCGACGAGGCGAAGCTCCTCGCCCTGGACCCCGGGGCCGACGTGGCCGGGGTCCGGGCCGCCCTGCGCGGGGTCGAGGGGGTGTGCGGCGGAGGCGAGCAGGCGGGCCAGGCCGCCGGTGACGACCCCGGGCGGCGGTTCCGCTGGCTCATCGCCCCGCGCAGCACGGTGGTGCAGCCCGGCCCGGTGCACACCGGTCTGACCGCCGACCCCGCGGCGGAGGTGGAACGGCTCCTGGACCTGCTGGTGCGCTGAGCGGCGCGGTCCGCGCGCGGGGCGGCCACCGTTGACACCGGGTGCCATGCCTCCTAGCGTCTCCTCAGCTGAAGCTACTAAGCGGTTGCTCACCTCAGGGCGGCCGTCTCTCAAGGGCGAGGAGATCCAGCATGTCCACCACCGAGCAGCGCGTCGCGATCGTGACCGGGGCGGCCCGGGGCATCGGCGCGGCCACCGCCGTACGCCTGGCCGCCGAGGGCCGCGCGGTCGCCGTACTCGATCTCGACGAGGCGGCCTGCAAGGACACCGTGGAGGCGATCACGGCGGCCGGCGGCCGGGCCCTGGCCGTGGGCTGCGACGTCTCCGACGCCGCGCAGGTGGAGGCGGCCGTCGCGCGCGTCGCCGGCGAGCTGGGCGCCCCGACGATCCTGGTCAACAACGCTGGCGTGCTGCGCGACAACCTGCTGTTCAAGATGAGCGAGACGGACTGGGACACCGTCATGAACGTGCACCTGCGCGGTGCGTTCCTGATGGCGAAGGCCTGTCAGAAGCACATGGTGGAGGCCGGGTTCGGCCGCATCGTGAACCTCTCCAGCAGCTCGGCCCTCGGCAACCGCGGCCAGGCCAACTACGCGGCCGCCAAGGCGGGCCTGCAGGGCTTCACCAAGACCTTGGCCATCGAGCTCGGCAAGTTCGGCGTCACCGCGAACGCCGTCGCGCCCGGTTTCATCGTCACCGAGATGACCGCCCAGACCGCCGCCCGCGTCGGCATGGGCTTCGAGGAGTTCCAGGCGGCCGCCGCCACCCAGATCCCCGTACAGCGCGTCGGCTTCCCCGAGGACATCGCGAACGCCATCGCCTTCTTCACCGGTGAAGCCGCCGGCTTCGTCTCCGGCCAGGTCATGTACGTGGCCGGCGGCCCGCTCAACTGACGCGCTCCCGAGAGGCAGGTCGCAGCTCATGACGTACGACGGTATCGACAGCGGCAAGGTCGCACTGATCACCGGAGCCAGCCGGGGCATCGGCTACGGGATCGCCGAGGCGCTGGTCGCCCGCGGCGACCGGCTCTGCATCACCGGGCGCAGCGAGGACGCCCTCAAGGAGGCCGTCGAGCGGCTCGGCGCCGACCGGGTGATCGGGGTGGCCGGAAAGGCGCACGACGAGGCCCACCAGGCCGTCGCCGTGGAGCGGACGATGGAGGCCTTCGGCCGGGTCGACTTCCTGGTGAACAACGCCGGCACCAATCCGGTCTTCGGCCCGATCGCGGACCTCGACCTCGGGGTCGCGCGCAAGGTGTTCGAGACGAATGTGATCTCGGCGCTCGGTTTCGCCCAGCGGACCTGGCACGCCTGGCAGAAGGACAACGGCGGCGCGATCGTGAACATCGCCTCGATCGCCGGGCTCTCGGCTTCGCCCTTCATCGGGGCGTACGGGATCAGCAAGGCGGCGATGGTGAACCTGACGATCCAGCTCGCCCACGAGATGGCCCCCGGGGTCCGGGTGAACGCGATCGCCCCCGCGGTGGTCAAGACGAAGTTCGCCCAGGCCCTCTACGAAGGCCGGGAGGAGGAGGCCGCGGCCGCCTATCCGCTCGGCCGGCTCGGGGTGCCGGAGGACATCGGCGGGGCCACCGCATTTCTCACCTCGGCCCAAGCGGAATGGATCACTGGGCAAACTCTGGTGATCGATGGAGGAATGTTCCTCAATGCCGGAGTGCATTGACCGATAATCGGACGCAGTTCGCTCGAAAAGAGCGACAAATGCATACCGAATATGCACGGAACCGGTCAAGTGCCCCACGGAACCACCTCATTGGTTTCGTGGGGCACTGCGGTAGGGTCTGCCGCACCCCTGGCTGATCGAGGAGCGTGCACGTGTTCAACCGGACCAGATGCCTGCAGATCACTGCGGCCCTTGCGTCCATATCCCTGCTCGCCGGATGCGGCCTTCTCTCGGAGGACGACGGCGAGGACGCCAAGCGGATCGTCGTGGGCACGACCAGCGCCCCGAGCACTCTCGACCCGGCGGCGGCGTGGGACGGCTCCTGGGAGCTGTACCGGAACGTCTACCAGACCCTGCTGGCCTTCCCCACCGGCTCCACCAAGCCCCAGCCGGACGCCGCCCAGAACTGCGAGTTCACGGACACGGCGAACCAGGCGTACCGGTGCACGCTCCGCAAGGGCCTGAAGTTCTCCAACGGCGAGCCCCTCGACGCCAAGGCCGTGAAGCACTCCCTGGACCGGATCAAGACCATCGGGTCCAAGGTCGGCCCCAAGGACCTCTTCGGCAGCCTGCAGAAGATCGAGACCCCCGACGCGCTGACGGTCGTCTTCCACCTGAGCACCGCCGACGCCACCTTCCCCTACGTCCTCGGCTCGCCCGCCGCCTCGCTGGTCGCCCCCAAGGACTACCCCGCGGACAAGGTCCGCTCGGACGGCAAGATCACCGGCTCCGGCCCCTACGTCCTGGACTCGTACAAGGAGGGCGCGGAGTCCGTCCTCAGCCGCAACGACAGCTACACGGGCTTCGCCAACCGCCGCAACGGGGCCGTGACGATCCGGTACTTCACCGAGTCCACGAAGATGGTCTCCGCGCTCAAGGACAAGGAGATCGACGCCACCTACCGAGGCTTGTCGGCTCCGGAGATCAGGGACCTCCAGACCCCCGAATCGCACGCGCAGGGCGTCCAGGTCGTCGAGAACGTCGGCGCCGAGATCCGCTACCTCGTCTTCAACCCCAAGGACCCGGCGGTCAACAAGCTCCCGGTCCGCCAGGCGATCGCGCAGATCATCGACCGCGGGGAACTCGTCTCGAAGGTGTACCAAGGCACCGCCGAGCCGCTGTACTCGATGGTCCCCAAGGGCGTCGTCGGCCACAAGACGCCCTTCTACGACCAGTACGGCCACTCGGACGTGGAGAAGGCCAGGAAGATCCTCAAGGAAGCCGGGATCACCCAGCCGGTCGAGCTGACCTTCTGGTACACCACCGACCGGTACGGCTCCTCCACGGCCGACGAGTTCACCGAGCTCAAGCGGCAGCTGGACGAGAGCAAGCTCTTCAAGATCACCCTGCGCAGCCAGCCCTGGAAGGCCTTCCAGGAGGGCTACAAGAACGGCGAGTACCCGATCTTCGGCCGCGGCTGGTTCCCCGACTTCCCGGACCCGGACAACTTCATCGCGCCGTTCGTCGGCAAGGAGAACGCGGTCGGCACCCCGTACGAGCCCGCCGACATCCTGAACGACATCCTCCCCAAGACCCGCCGCGAAAGCGACCGGTCGGCCGGGGTCCGCGAGTTCGAGCAGGCCCAGCAGACCTTTGCCCAGGACGTCCGGCTGCTGCCGCTGTGGCAGGGCAAGCTGTACGTCGCCGCCCGGGAGGACATCGCGGGCGCCGAGCGGGCGCTGGACCCGCAGACCGCCATGCAGATGTGGGAGCTCCACCGCAAGACCAGTTGGTGACCGCGGGCGGCGGGGTCGTTGTCAGTGGCCGCCGGTAGGTTCTGAGCAGTTGCACGAACTTGTACCGGAGGTTGTCGCCGTGACCCAGATGCTGCCCGAGTCCTGGCTCCCCGTCCTCGGCGGGGAGCTGGAGCAGCCCTACTTCAAGGAACTCACCGAGTTCGTCGAGAAGGAACGGGCGAACGGGCCGGTCTACCCGCCCCGCGAAGAGGTCTTCGCGGCCCTGGCCGCCACCCCCTTCGACCAGGTGAAGGTGCTCGTCCTCGGCCAGGACCCCTACCACGGCGCCGGCCAGGGCCACGGCCTGTGCTTCTCCGTGCGGCCCGGGGTCAGGACCCCTCCCTCGCTGCGCAACATCTACAAGGAGATGAAGGAGGAGCTCGGCCTGCCCGTCCCGGACAACGGGTACCTGATGCCGTGGGCGGAGCAGGGCGTCCTGCTGCTGAACGCGGTCCTCACGGTCCGCGAGGCCGAGCCCAACTCCCACAAGGGCAAGGGCTGGGAGAAGTTCACCGACGCGGTCATCCGCGCGGTCTCCGAGCGGCCCGACCCGGCCGTCTTCGTGCTGTGGGGGGCCTACGCCCAGAAGAAGCTCCCGCTGATCGACGAGGAGCGGCACGTCGTCGTCAAGGGCGCCCACCCCTCCCCGCTGTCGGCCAAGAAGTTCTTCGGGTCCCGGCCCTTCACCCGGATCAACGAAGCCGTGGCCGCCCAGGGCCATGAGCCGATCGACTGGCGGATCCCGGACCTCGGCTGAGCTCCCACGCGCCTCGGCGCCATTGCCGGTGCCTCCGGCTAACTTCTTGATGATCGGACCGGAGAAGGTCCGGCAGACAAGCCGGAGGCCCCCTTGACGGAGCAGCAGGAGGCGTCGGAGGACGCCGTCATGACCAGGATCGGCCAGGCGGTCATCCTGCTCCACGCAGGGGACCGCGAGGAGGCCCGCAACCGGCTCGGCGCCCTGTGGTCCGAGATCGGCGAGGCCGGGGACCCGCTCCACCGCTGCACGCTCGCCCACTACCTGGCCGACGCCCAGGACGACCCCGCCGACGAACTGGCCTGGGACCTGCGCGCGCTGACCGCCGCCGACGCGATCCGCGACGCGCCCGCGGCGGGCCCCGAGCCGCACCTCGCGATGCAGGTGTTCTACCCGTCCCTGCACCTGAGCGTCGCCGCCGACTACGTCAAGCTGCACCGCGCCGACGCGGCCCGGGTGCACCTCGCCCGGGCCCGCGCGGCCAGCGGGGCCCTGCCCCATGACGGCTACGGCAACGGCGTACGGGCCGCCCTCGTCCGATTGGAGCGGCGCCTGGCCGAAGGACCCGGGAAAGGCCCGCGGCCCTTCCCCGAGCAGTCTCCCTGAGCCGCCTCGTGCGGACCGCCCACGTCAGGGCCGCCCCCGGCGCAGCGAGACGCGCAGGTTGTCCGCCTCGTCCCGGGCCACGAACAGGGCCGCGCCGTCGAGGCCGGTGTGCTCGGGGACCAGGACCCCCGCACCGAGCGCCTCGACCGCCGGATCGGGGGAGCCCAGGCTGATCCGCGCGGTGACGCGCGGAGCGTCGGAGTCCACCAGCCCGTAGGCCGTGCCGTCGTCGCCGACCGCCAGGACGTCGACGGACTTGCGGTTTCCGTCGCCCTGCAGGCAGACGCCCTTGCCGCGCTCGATGTCGAAGGCGACGGGCCCGGCGGCCAGGAAGCGCCCCGACGGGGAGGCGACCACCGGATGGTCGGTGCGGCCGCGGTAGGAGATGCCGCTCAGCTGCTCGGAGTACGCGCACTCCATACGGGCCAGCAGGCGGCCCGAGTCCAGGTCGTGGACCGACCAGGTGGGGGCCGTGCTGCTGCCGTTCTTCCCCTCGTTCTCCCACTCGGCAAGGAAGCGGCCGCCCGCCACTCCGTACACGCCGCCGTTCCAGACCTTCCAGGAGCCGGCCTTCGCGGCAACCCCCTCGGGCCGGACGGCGTCGCTGAACCAGCGTCCCGGTACGCCGAACCCGCCGCCGAGGCCGACCAGCGGTCCGGCGGCGCCGGCCGCCAGCACCCGCGCGGAGCAGTGCGGGCGCTCGCACTGCGGCAGCAGGGCGGCCGGCTGGTCGTAGGGGGTGACGGAACCCGTGACCAGGTCGGCCGCGGCCGACCACTGCGGGTAGTCCCCCTGCTCCCCGTACGCGACGAGCACCCGGCCGCCCCGCGCCTGGACGACCACCTCGCCTGCGGTCGCGTGCACGGGGACGTCGATCTCGCGCAGCGGCGCAAGGTCCTTCCCCTTGGCCTCGGCGGGGTACACCGCGAGGCGGACCACCTCGGTCCCCTCGTGCAGGTCGTCCTTGCCCGTGATGCCGTGCGCGGCCAGGACGACGAACCGCTGCCCGCCCTGCTCGACGCCCAGGACCTTGGGGACGAGGGCGTGCTCCTTGGCGTCGGGCTTGGGAACGGGGCGCTGCCAGGGTCGGGAGGACCACAGGGGCTCACCCGAGGCTGCGGAGTCCACGCGGACGGTGAAACCGCCGTCCGCCCGGTCCACCACGGCGACCGCCCGGGCCCCCGGTACCACCGCGACCGGATACTGCGCGTTCTGCGGCACCCAGGTGAGCGTCCGGTCCCAGCCCCGGGTTCCGTCCCAGGCCGCCGGCACGGTGAGCCGGGCCGTCTGCTGCGGAGTGGCCGAGGCCTCGGCCGCCCCGCCCCCGGCGCCCTTGCCGGCCTCTCCGTCCCCGTCCCCGCCGCCGCAGCCGGTCAGCAGCGCGGCGGCCAGCACCGAGGCCACGGCGGCCTGCCCAGCATGTTTCGAACGCTTCACCATCGTCGGTGTCCCCCTGTGACGTACATGATCAAGACACCGGGACGGTACCAACGCTGACGGACCGTCGGCTGATCGGGTCCCCGGGCAGGCGGGCGGCAAGGCGCCCGGCCGGGCGGCCTGGTCGCTCAATCGGTGTGGACGCCCGCGCAGATGCGGGCCTCGGGGCTGTCCGGGTGCCACCGGCCGTGCCGGCGGCCCAGCGCGCACACGTCGGCGGGGCGCACCGGCAGCTCCCGCAGCAGTTCCTGCGGCGCCGACGACCCGGGCCGGGGCCGGTGCGGCCGGCCGCCCGGGTGCTTGACCGTGCGGCCGGCGGGATCCGCCGGCGCGGCGGCCGCGGAAGCCGGCGGCGCTGCGGGCGCCCGGGTCGCCGCCTCCCGCGGGGCGGGGGTGGAGACCGGGCCGGCCGGGCCCGGGACCGCGGGCCGGGCGGACTGCTCCGGCGCCGCCTCCAGGGCCTCCAGGGCCTCCAGGGCGGGAGCCTGGACGACCACGGGCAGGTTCACCGGGCCGCCGCGGGGGCCGTGCTGCGGCGGCGTCCCCGAGGACGGGCGGGTCGGGGGCTGCGCGGGGCCTGGGCTCACGTTCACACAGCCGGTGACGGCCGAGACGGCGCAGGCGGCGCCGAGCAGCAGCGTGGTCGTGGTTCGGGTGGGATGCACCCGGGCAACTCTGCTGCGTGAACCCCCCGTTGCAGAAACCCGCGGTGCAAAATCACCCCGCACGGGTGATGCGCAGGACGGTGACCGGCGGATCCGCCGCGGCCGCCCGCGGCCCCGCCCGGGGCGCGGATCCCGCGCGGCTACTCGCCCGTGGCGCCGTCGATCTGCTCGCGCAGCAGATCGGCATGGCCGTTGTGGCGTGCGTACTCCTCGATCAGGTGGGTGTACACCCAGCGCAGGTTGAACACCTCGCCGCGGTGGTGGCTTGCCGGATCCGACCGGTGGTCCAGGGAAAGGCCCTTGACGGCTTGCCGGGCCAGCTCGATCTCGGTCTGCCACACCTGCTCGGCGCGCGCCCAGGTGTCGCCGTCGGTGACGTGGAAGTCGCCGTCGGGGTCCTCGCTCGTGCAGAACAGCTCGGGCAGGTCCTCACCCAGGATGATCTCCCGGAACCAGTACCGCTCCACCTCGGCCAGGTGCCGTACGAGGCCCAGGAGGGACAGTTCCGACGGCGGCAGCGCGGCGCGGCGCAGCTGCTCGTCGGACAGCCCCTCGCACTTCCAGGCCAGGGTGGAGCGGTGGTAGTCGAGCCAGCCGTCCAGCATCTCCCGCTCGTCGGCGGTGGTGGAGGGTTCGGGGCGGTGTGATCCGGAGTTGGTGGTCATGGACCCATCCTCGGCGAAGCGGGGCCCGCCCCACCAGGGATTAAGCTGCTGGCGTCCCACAAAGGGGCGCATCAGGGCAACGCACCAGGAGGCTCCCGGTGAAGGTCGGCTGCATCGGACTCGGCGACATCGCGCAGAAGGCGTACCTGCCCGTCCTCACCACCCGCCCGGGGGTCGAGCTGCACCTGCAGACCCGTACCCCCGCCACCTTGCAGCGGGTCGGTGCGGAGCACCGCGTCCCGGCCGGGCGCCTGCACACGGATCTCGGCGCACTGCTGGCCGAAGGGTTGGACGCCGCCTTCGTGCACGCACCGACCGCCGCCCACCCCGAGATCGTCACCCGGCTGCTGGAGGCGGGTGTGCCGACCTACGTGGACAAGCCGCTCGCCTACGCGTACGCGGACTCCCGGCGCCTGGTGGAACTGGCCGAGGAGCGCGGGGTGTCGCTGGCCGTCGGCTTCAACCGCCGCCACGCGCCCGGCTACGCGCAGTGCGCCGACCACTCGCGCGAGCTGATCGTCATGCAGAAGAACCGGATCGGCCTGCCCGAGGACCCGCGCACGCTGGTGCTGGACGACTTCATCCACGTCGTCGACACCCTGCGGTTCCTCCTGCCGGGGGAGGCCGAACACGTCGACGTCCGCGCCGTGGTGCGGGACGGGCTCATGCACCAGGTCGTCCTGCAGATGTCCGGCGAGGGGTTCATCGCGCTCGGCATCATGAACCGGCTGTCCGGCTCCAACGAGGAGGTGCTGGAGGTCTCCGGGCAGGACACCAAGCGGCAGGTCGTCAACCTCGCCGAGGTCATCGACCACAAGGGACAGCCGACCGTGCGCCGCCGCGGCGACTGGGTGCCGGTCGCCCGCCAGCGCGGCATCGAACAGGTCGTGGACGCCTTCCTGGAGGGCGTCGCCGCCGGACGGACGCTCAGCGCACGGGACGCGCTGCTCACCCACGAGTTGTGCGAGCGGGTGGTGCGCTCGGCTCTGGACCAGGCCTCCTGAGCGCGCGGTACCCCGCGGCCGCGCAGTAGGCGGCCAGGGCGGCCAGCGCCGCACCGACCGGCCAGTCCCCGAAGCGGAGGTACACGGTCGCCCCGCGGGCCAGCGGGACCTCGTACACGGCCGCGGTGCTCGCCGTGGTGGGCAGGGGTGCGCCGATCCGCTCCCCGGAGGGGCCGTGCACGGCGCTGATGCCGGTGAGGGTGGCGTGCACCACCGGCCGACCGCTCTCGGCGGCCCGCAGGGCGGCCAGCGAGGCGTGCTGGGCCGGGGCCCAGCTGTCCTGGAAGCTGGAGGTGGCCGACTGCGCCACGAGCAGGTCCGCTCCCTCGCGGGCCAGGTGGCGGCTCATGTCGGGGAAGGCCGACTCGAAGCACACGAGCGGCCCGACCCGCACGCCCCCGGGGAGGCCCATGACCACGGGGCCCTGCCGGGCACCCGGTCCTCGCCGGCCGCCTTCCCGACGGACGTGGCCCAGCCGAGCAGGGCGCGGGCCGGCACGTACTCCCCGAAGGGCACCAGCCGCATCTTGTCGTACCGCGCACCGGTCGGCCCGGAGGGGCCGACGAGCACCGAGCTCTTGTGGATCCCCGGCCGGTCCGAGCGGCGCGCGTCCACGTTCACCAGCAGCGGCGCCCCGAGCTGCGCGGACAGGGCCGCCAGCCGCCCGGCCAGGTCCGGTCGGGCCGCCAGGTCGGCCCCGACGCTGCTCTCGCCCCACACCACCAGGTCCGGGCCCGGCCCCGACCCGGCCAGTGCCCGGGTGAGGCGCTCCCCGGTGTCGAAGCGCTGCTCCGCGCCGTCCTCGCCGACCACCTGCCCCGGCTGGACCACGGCCACCCGCAGTACGCCCGAGACCTCGGGCCGCGGAACCCACAGCCACACCGCCCCCGTGAGGAGCGCGCCCCCGGCCACCGCGGCCACCGCCGGGACCCGGGCCGCGGGCACTGCCAGGAGCAGGACCAGCGCGCAGTTCACCCCGACCACCACCAGGCTCACCAGCCACACGCCGCCCACCGATGCCAGCCGCAGCGCGGGCGGCACCTGCCACTGGCTGGCCCCCAGCAGCCCCCAGGGCCCGCCCAGCCCCTGCCAGGACCGCACCAGCTCCGACAGCAGCCACCCCGCCGGTACGAGGACCAGCGCGGCCCCCGCCCGCCCGGCCGCCGGGACCCCGCCGAGGAGCTGCCGCACCAGCAGGGCCCACGGGATCCACAGCAGCCCCAGCAGGGCGGCCAGCGGCACCAGGAACACGTGCAGGCTGGGCAGCAGCCAGTGGTGGACGGCCACGATGAACGCGGCGCCGCCCAGCCAGCCCTCCAGGGCCGCCCGCCGCCCGGTGGCGGCCGACCTCAGCAGCAGCATCCACGGCACCAGGGCGGCATGGGCGAACCACCACAGGGCGGGCGCCGGGAAGGCGAGGGCGGGCAGGGCTCCGCAGGCGACGGCGGCGGCGGCACGCCACCGCGCGGACCGAGCGTCGGGAACCGGGACCATGGCACGCCTCCGCGTCCAGTGTGGCAGTGCCGTCCGGCCCGGGCGGGCCGGCGGCGGCGCGGCGCTCACAGGGAGAGGTGGCGCCATTTCTCGTGCACGGTGACGCGGGTGAGCCGCCACCCGTCAGGGGTGCGCGCGAGGAGGAAGGTGTAGCGCCCGGCGGCGACAAAGTTCGGGGCGGTGGGGGCGTCGGGCGCCCGCGCACCGCTGCTCCCGGCGCCGTCGGCCTCCTCCGGTCCGGCCAGCCGCATCGGATTGACGAAGTCCGCCTGCACCTCGGCGCGGTCGCCCGGTCCGCCGCCGGGGTCCTCCAGGCGCACCAGCCGGTTCACGACCAGGTGCTGGCGCACCGGGAACAGCTTCAGGGTCTCCGCCAGCCAGCCGGCCACCTCGCCGGCCGGGCCCTCGATACCGCCCGCCGAGCGGTAGTCCGCCCGGCCCCCGGCGGTGAACAGGGCGCGGTAGGCCGCCCAGTCGCCGTCGTCCACGGCCACCGCGTAACCCGTGACCACCTCGTCGACGGCCAGCCGGTCCATCACGGCCGCCAGGTCCACACGCTGCGTCATCGGGTCAGTGTGCGGCTGCGGGCGACGGACGCCAAGGGGCGGGATCCGGCGGGATCGCCGAAAACGCCCCGCCGGGCCGGTCAGTGACCGGAACGCACCTCCCGCTGCCGGACCACGACGAGGAACGCGTCACTGTCCAGGTCCATGACCACCTCCGCGGCCACGCCCTCGCGCATCCGCTGCGCCGCGTACTCCTCGGCGGGCCAGCTTCCCCGCGGACTTCCGGCCGGAAAACGCTCCAGCACCACTCGACCCATTGGGACACCCCCTGCTGCTTGCCTTCAGGTCTCTGCTGGCACAACGACGCGGAGGCCGCCCGGGAACGTTCCCGAACGGCCTCCGGTTCACGCGAAGCGGTGATGCGGGGCCGGACCGGCCTGGCGGCACGGTCCGCGGAAGACGGCCGAAGACGGCCTAGGAGCCGGACTCGCCCGCGTGCGGGCTGAGGACGTCCGTGCCGATCAGGGCGAAGAGCAGGATGCCGAGGGCGATGCGGTAGATCACGAACGGCATGAAGCTCTTGGTCGAGATGAACTTCATGAACCACGCGATCACCACGTAGCCCACGAAGAAGGCGATGACCGTCGCGAAGATCGTCGGGCCCCACGCGATGTGGCCCGGGGTCTCCACGACGTCCTTGATCTCGAACGCCCCGGAAGCCAGCACCGCGGGGATGGCGAGGAGGAAGGAGTACCGCGCCGCGGCCTCGCGGGTGAAGCCGAGCAGCAGACCGCCGGAGATGGTGGCGCCGGAGCGCGAGACGCCGGGGATCAGGGCCATGGCCTGGCAGAGGCCGAAGACCAGGCCGTCCTTGACGCCGAGTTCGGCCAGGGTCTTGCGTTCGCGGACCGCCCGGTGCCGGCCGCCTTCCTCGTCGCGGGCCGCCAGCCGGTCGGCGACGCCGAGCACGATGCCCATCACGATCAGGGTGGTGGCCGTCAGCCGCAGATCGCGGGCCGGACCCACGATCGCGTCCTTGAACACCAGGCCGAGGACGCCGATCGGGATCGATCCGACGATCACCAGCCAGCCCATCTTCGCGTCCTGCTCGGAGCGGAGGGCCTGGGTGTGGAGGGAGCGGAACCACGTGGAGATGATCCGCGCGATGTCCTTGCGGAAGTAGATCAGCACGGCGGCCTCGGTGCCGATCTGGGTGATCGCCGTGAAGGCCGCTCCGGGATCGTGCCAGCCGGCGAACGCCGCGGTCAGCCGCAGGTGGGCGCTGGAGGAGATCGGGAGGAACTCCGTAAGCCCCTGGACGAGACCGAGGATTAGGGATTCGAACCAGCTCATGTCGGGGTGCGCTCGTCCTTGTGATCGTCGGGCAGTTCGGGTCCGATGCTAGGGCCCGTGCGAGGCGCCGCTGACCACAGGGGGGTGCAGGGGCGTCAGTTCGTACGCTGCGACGGGTGTGCGAGGGGGTGCCAGCCGGTGCCGCTTGCGCCACGCGACGCCTCCCGCGACCACCAGGGAGACGGCGATGAAGCCGAACGAGGCCAGGAAAGCGGGCGATCCGGGTGAGGAGGCGCTGGCACCCGCGATCACGTAGGCGGCGGTGTTCGGGACCACCCCGAGCGTCGTGGCCAGCAGGAAGGGGGACCAGCCGCAGCGCGAGACGGCCGCGCAGTAGTTGGCCACCACGAAGGGCACGCCGGGGAAGAGCCGCACCGCGAGCATCGAACGGAAGCCGTGCCGGCTGAGCTGGCCGTCGGCCGCCTCCAGCCAGCGGCCGCGCAGGAAGGGCCGCAGGGCCTCCTGGCCCATGACCCGGCCCAGGCCGAAGGCGATACCCGCGCCGAGGACCGTGCCGCCGACCGCCGCCGGCAGGCCGGACTGCGCCCCGAAGACGGCGCCCGCGGCAAGGTTCAGCAGGGGGCGGGGCACGAAGGCCGCCGCGCACACCCCGTACACGGCGGCGAACAACGCCACGGCCGCACCCACCGGCAGCCCGGGCGGCCAGCCCTCCGAGAGGATGCGCTGCGGCTCGAACAGCAGCACACAGGTCCCGGCGGCCACCAGCAGCACGACGAGCAGCGACAGCCGGACGCGCGGGGCAAGGAGGAGGGACATCCCGGGAGACTAACCGACGCATGCGGCGCCGCGCCGTCATCCGTGTCTCACCCCGGCGGACCCCCGGCGGCTCCCGGCCCCCGCCGTGCGGGGTCCCGGCGGGACCGGCCCGCTGCCCGGTGCCCCGCCGCCGTCCGGGCACAGCGCGCGCCCCAGGGCTGCGGGGCGGAGGGAAATTCGCTCGACGGGCGGCTGCCCGTCCGGCAGGATCCGAGGCATGTCCCGGTACGCCTTCCCCGCAGCGCCGTCCGCAGTCGCGGACGCGCCGAAGGCTGCCGCAAACGCAGGTGCACCTGCCCCGGCCGCATTCTACGGCGCACGAAGCTGACCCTTCCCGGATCGTCCGGCGGACCCCGCAGGGGGAGGGTCGGTCGGCTCCAGGGGTCCCCTCACGGTTTCGAGCCACGGGACATCATCATGGCCAAGACGGCCTTCGTGCGGACCAAGCCGCACCTCAACATCGGCACCATGGGTCACGTCGACCACGGCAAGACCACCCTCACCGCCGCCATCACCAAGGTCCTCGCCGAGCGCGGCGGCGCCTCCTTCGTGCCCTTCGACCGGATCGACCGGGCCCCCGAGGAGGCCCGCCGCGGCATCACCATCAACCTCACGCACGTCGAGTACGAGACCGACACCCGGCACTACGCCCACGTGGACATGCCCGGCCACGCGGACTACGTCAAGAACATGGTCACCGGCGCCGCGCAGCTCGACGGGGCCATCCTCGTCGTCTCCGCGCTCGACGGGGTCATGCCGCAGACGGCCGAGCACGTGCTGCTCGCCCGCCAGGTGGGCGTCGACCACATCGTGGTGGCCCTCAACAAGGCCGACGCCGCGGACCCGGAGCTCGCCGACCTGGTCGAGCTGGAGGTCCGCGAGCTCCTCACCGCGCACGGCTACGGCGGCGACGCCGCGCCCGTCGTACGGGTCTCCGGGCTCGGCGCGCTGGAGGGCGACCCACGCTGGACGGGGGCGGTCGAGGCGCTGCTGGACGCGGTGGACACCTACGTGCCGATGCCGGTGCGGTACACCGACGCGCCGTTCCTGCTCCCGGTGGAGAACGTGCTGACGATCACCGGACGCGGCACCGTCGTGACCGGGGCCGTCGAGCGGGGCCGCGTCGCCCTCGGCGACCGCGTGACCCTGCACGGCGGCGGCGACGACGTCACCGCGGTCGTCACCGGACTGGAGACCTTCGGCAAGCCGATGGAGTCCGCCGAGGCCGGGGACAACGTGGCGCTGCTGCTGCGCGGGGTCCAGCGCCACCAGGTGCGCCGCGGGGACGTGGCGGCCGCGCCCGGGAGCGTCAGCCCGAAGCGGCGCTTCACCGCGCAGGTGTACGTGCTCTCCGCCCGCGAGGGCGGCCGGACGACCCCGGTCGCCAGTGGATACCGGCCGCAGTTCTACATCCGGACCGCCGACGTGGTCGCGGAGGTGGACCTCGGGGAGGCCGGCGTCGCCCGGCCGGGGGAGACGGTCACCATGACGGTCGAGCTCGGACGGGACGTGCCCCTGGAGGCAGGCCTCGGCTTCGCGATCCGGGAGGGCGGGCGGACCGTCGGGGCGGGCACGGTGACCACCGTGCTCGGCTGATCCGGCCCCCTCTGTGGTGACGGCGGCCCGGCTGCGTCAGACTGCCGTCACCACGGGCGGACACGGAGGGCGGGCGGGGATGAGCGGCAAGAGCGCACTGGTGCTGGGCGGCGGCGGACTGACCGGCATCGGATGGGAGTGCGGGATCCTCTACGGCCTCGCGCGCGCCGGCGTCGACCTCACCGGAGCCGACCTCGTCGTCGGCACCTCCGCGGGTTCGGTCGTCGGCGCCCAGCTGACCTCCGGACTGCTCACCTCCCAGGAGCTGTACGAGCGCCAGCTCGGCGAGGCCGCCGGGGAGAGCGCGGCGCGGCTGGGGGCCGGGGTGCTCGCCCGGTACGCCCTGGCCATGGCGCGCTCGCGCACCCCGGCCGCCTACCGGCAGCGGGTCGGCGCGATGGCCCTGGCCGCCCGGACCACCGGGGAGGGCGAACGGCGCGAGATCCTGGCGGCCCGGCTCGTCTCGCACCGCTGGCCCGAGCGGCGGCTCGTCGTCACCGCGGTCGACGCCCTCACCGGCGAGCCCGCCGACTTCGACCGGGAGAGCGGGGCCGGGCTCGTCGACGCGGTGTCCGCGAGCTGCGCCGTGCCCGGGGTCTGGCCGCCGGTGACGGTCGGCGGACGCCGGTTCATCGACGGCGGCGTCCGCTCCGCCACCAACGCGGACCTGGCCGCCGGCCATGCGCGCGTGGTGATCCTGGCCCCCCTCTCGCTCGGCTCCGGGCTGGTCCCCTCGCCCGCCGCGCAGGCCGCCCGGCTGCGTGCGGCGGGGGCGCGGGTGCTGCTGATCACCCCGTCCCCCGCGGCCCGCAAGACCTTCGGCCGCAACGTCCTGGACCCGGCCCGCCGGGACCCGGCCGCGCGGGCCGGCCTCGCGCAGGCCGCGGCGCACGCAGCCGAGGCCGCCGCCGTCTGGTCGTCCTGAAGGGCCCGACAATGGCGGGGTGAGCGAAGAACAGATCCCGGTGTTCCGGAACGTGGGCCAGGGCGCCGCCAAACTGATGCCGGACGTGGACCGCGGACGGGCCTGGCTGCTGACCGTCAACGGCGCCCCGCAGTCCTATGTGGACCTCGACGAGCCGGAACACCTGGAGTTCGAGTACGTACGCCGCCTCGGGCACGTCCTGGACTGTGCGGCGCAGCCGGGACGGGCACTGGACCTGCTGCACCTGGGCGGCGGCGCGCTGACCCTGCCGCGCTACGCGGCGGCGACCCGGCCCGGATCCCGCCAGGACGTCGTGGAGTTCGACGCGGCCCTGGTGGAGCTGGTCGCCGAGCACCTGCCGCTGCCCGCCGCCGCCGGGATCACGGTGCACGCCGCCGATGCCCGCGCCTGGCTGGAGGCGGCGCCGGCCGGGAGCGCGGACGTCCTGGTCGCCGACGTGTTCCACGGCTCGCGGGTGCCGGCGCAGCTGACCTCGGTGGAGTACGCCCGCCAGGCGGCGCGGGTGCTGCGGCCCGGCGGGCTGTACGCGGCGAACCTGGCCGACGGGGCGCCCTTCGGCTTCCTGCGCTCGCAGCTGGCCAATGCCGCCGAGGTGTTCGGCGAGCTCGCCCTGGTCGCCGAACCCCCGGTGCTGCGCGGGCGGCGCTTCGGCAACGCGGTGCTGCTGGCCTCCGACGCCCCGCTGCAGGTGGCCGCGCTGGCCCGCCGGTGCGCGGCTGACGCGTTCGCGGCCCGGGTGGAGCACGGGGAGCCGCTGGCCCGGTTCATGCGCGGCGCCCTGCCGGTGGCGGACGCGGACGCCGCGCCCTCCCCGGAGCCGCCGGAGGGAGCCTTCAGCCTGGGATGACGGCGGGGGCGGGGTCTGCCGCGTCGGTGGCTGCGGGGGCGGCGTGGGCCGCGGGCCCGGACGCGGCCGGGCGGGGTCCGGGGTGCGCCGCGCGGGTCACCCGGCGCACGTCCGGGACCAGCAGGACCAGCGCGGTGACCAGCACGACCAGCGCCGCGCAGCCCCACAGCGCCGGGGTGCGGCCGAAGGCCGATTCCGCCGGTCCCGCCAGGGCGGTGGCGAGCGGGAGCATCGACACCGAGCCGAACCAGTCGTAGGCGGAGACCCGGGAGAACTTCTCCTCCGGGATCTCCTGGTGCAGGGTCGTCATCCAGTTCACGCCGAACACTTCGATCGCGGCCCCGCTGACCAGCATCACCGCGCACAGCCCCCAGACCGGCAGCGGCACGGCCAGCCCCGCCGAGGGCAGCGCCAGCGGGAACACGCACAGGGTGCCGACCAGCAGCAGCCGCCGGGGCTTCCACAGCATCATCAGGACGGCGCCGGCGAGGGTG
The DNA here is from genome assembly GCF_046548835.1 of Streptomyces sp. cmx-4-9. NCBI lineage: Bacteria > Bacillati > Actinomycetota > Actinomycetes > Kitasatosporales > Streptomycetaceae > Streptomyces > Streptomyces sp. cmx-4-9. Next base: position 46,387 of record NZ_JAEBEE010000002.1, read on the forward strand.
CCCGCCCCGAAACACGCCAGGGCGAGGCCCCAGGGAGCGGGGCCGCCGAGCCGGTCTTGGGCCACGAGCGGACCGTAGACCGACTCGGCGGCGCCGACGACGGCCACCACGACGGAGAACTGGAGCACGATGCCCCACAGCCAGGGGCGGGTGCGGAACTCGGTCCAGCCCTCGCGGAGGTCGGCCAGCAGGCCCCCGCCGGGGGCCCGTTGCGCGAGGCGGCCGACCTTGAGGAAGGCGCGCAGGGCGCCGGCGACGGCGAAGGCCGCCGCGTCCACCGCCAGCACCCAGCCCGGTCCGATCGCGGCGATCAGTGCGCCGCCCAGGGCCGCGCCGCCGATGCCGGCGCCGTGCATCGCCATCCGGAACAGGGCGAAGGCACGGTTGGCGTGTTCACCGGAGACGGTGGACAGCAGCATGCCCTCGGCTGCCGGGTTGAAGAAGGCCGTGCCGGTGCCGCACAGCGCGGTCAGCAGCATCATCTGCCACAACTGCGGGTCCCCGGTGAGCACGAGCCCGGCGAGGGCGGCCTGCGACAGGCAGTTGAGGGCGTTGGCCGCCACCATCACGCGGTGGCGCGGCAGCCGGTCGGCGAGGGCCCCGCCGACGAGGAGGAAGAGGACGAGAGGCAGCGTGCGGGCCGCCGCGACCAGCCCCACGTCACCGCCGGTCCCGCCCGCCTCCAGGACGGCGAAGGCCGTGGCGACGAGCGCTCCGTGGCTGCCCAGGTTGGTCACCACCGCGGCAGCCGTCAGCAGGCTGTAGTTCCGGCCCGCCCAGGCGGGGCGGCGGCGGGATGCGGGCGTACGGGGCGCGGGAGCGCCGGAGGGGGCGACGGGAGGACTCACCCCCGGACTGTCCCGGTTCCGGGCCGGGAATCCAAACGGATTTCCGGCCCGGCGGGCCGTACGGAGGCGATCAGCCGCTGAGGCGGACCGAGCTCAGGATCTTGTCGACGGTCTCCTGGGGCACCTCGCCCGGCACGCCGGCGACGGCGTAGAGGACCCAGGAGGCGAAGTCACCCTTGGCGTTCTTGAAGCTGAACGCGATGGACTTGCCGTCCGTGTCGCACTTGTTCTCCTTCGGCACCCCGGTGGCCGTCGCCGTGGCGGTGTGGCCCTTGAGCCCCGAGGAGGTGGTGTACTCCTTGGCGTCGGACACCTTGACGGTCTCCTTGGGCGCCTTCTGCGCGTAGGCCCCGACGACCCAGCTGGCCGCCGCGTTGCGGGAGGCCTCGGCGGTGTCCTTGGCGCCCTGGGCGCCCTTGGAGCCCGTGCCCGCCAGCTCGGTCGACTCCTCCTTGCCGTCCTTGTCGGAGTCGACCTTGCACCAGTCCTCCTTGAAGTAGGCCGGTGCGGACATCACGACGAACGGGGACCCGTCGCCCTTGGTCGCGTCCTCGAAGCCCATGCTGACGCCCGAGCCGGCGACCTTCCACTCCGGCGGCACGTCGAAGGCGGTGCCGTGCCCGGGGTTGACGACCACCTTCCAGCCCGGGATGACGGGCTTGAGGTCGCCGCCGGCGCGGGGGTTGGCGCTGCTGCCGGCCGGAGCGGGAGCCGTGGGGGAGACGGGGGCCGAGGAGGAGGCGGCGGGCTTGTCGTTCGCCTCGACCTTCTTGTCGTCCCGGGTCAGGACGAAGGCGCCGGTGGCGGCCGCCGTCACCACGACCGCCGAAGCCGCCACGATCGCCACGGTCCGGGTCGCGAACGGGCTCCCGCCGCCGCCCCGCGCAGGTTCCGGCTGCTGGGGACGGCCCCAGTCCGGGCCGCCCGGAACGGTCGGGGGCTGCTGGTATCCCGGCTGCTGCGGGTACCCGTAGCCGGGCTGCTGCTCACCGTAACCCGGCTGCTGCTGGTAGGGGTTGGGCTGCCCCGGCTGTCCTGGCTGCTGCTGGTACGGGTTCTGTTGCGCGTCCTGGGGGTTGTGCTCGCCCCCGGGCGGCTGCTGCTGTCCTGGCCACATGGCCGGTAACGATAGTGGGCGGGCGCCGGGGGAGCCACGGCCGCCCCCGGTACGGCTCTGGCCAAGACTGTCTACTCGTGGGTAACATCGCGGGTCATGAGCGCAGACCAGATGAACGTGGGCGAACTGCTCGCCGCGACCGTGCCGATGGCCCGGACCCTGAACCTCCAGTTCCTGGAGACCACCCCCGAGCGCGCGGTCGTCCGGCTCCCGGACCAGCCGGACTTCCACAACCACGTCGGCGGACCGCACGCGGGCGCCATGTTCACCCTCGCCGAGTCCGCGAGCGGCGCGATCGTCCTGGCCGCCTTCGGCGAGCAGCTCTCACGCGCCGTGCCGCTGGCCGTGCGGGCCGACATCGGCTACAAGAAGCTGGCCAAGGGCGTCGTGACCGCCACCGCCACCCTCGGCCGCCCGGCCGCGGAGGTCGTGGCCGAACTCGATGCGGGCGGCCGTCCCGAGTTCCCGGTCACCGTGGCCATCCAGCGCGAGGACGAGGCCGTGACCGGCGAGATGACGGTGGTCTGGACCCTGCGCCCCCACGCCTGACCAGGCTCCTGCGGGGCGCCTCGCCAAGCCCCGCGCGGGCGGCGGACCCGCCCGCGCCGACCGGCCCGCCGCGACCCGGCGGGCCGGGCCCTGCGCTTCCCGCCCTCCCGCGGTCCGCGGCGGATAGAGTCCCCGCACGACGACCCAGGGGGTATCCGTGGCCAAGGTCAGCATCAGCCTCGACGCCGAGCTCGTGGTGGAGGTGATGGTCCTCGCCGGGGTCGGCTCCCCGCAGGACGCGGTGGAGGCCGTCGTACGGGACTACATCGCGCGCGGGCACCGTACCGAGGCGCGGGTCCAGCGCCAGGACGAGGCGCGCCACGACGCCGACAGCGTGCAACCCCCGCCGCAGGGCTGAACCTCGGCGCCCCGGTGGCGCGTCTGGACCGGGGCCGGCGCAGCCCGGCGCACAGTGGGCCCGGGGGCGGCCGGCGCGGGTCGCCCCCCGCCGACCGACGCCGCAGGGAGCGCCCATGAGCCAGGCCGTGTCCAGACGTACGGCGATCCGGCTGCTCGCCGGGGCCGGCGGGGCCCTCGCCGCGGGCGGCTGCGCGGCCACCCTCCCACCCGGCGCCGCACGGCCCGGCGCCCCTTCGCCCGCGGCCCCGACCGGCGCCCCCGGCCCCGGCGGCCGGGCGGCCCGGGTCGCCTCGCTGCTGGAGCGGCTCACCCTGGAGGAGAAGACCGCCCTGCTGCACGGCGCCCCGGACCCGGCCCCGCTGGGCCAGGCCGGTTACCTGCCCGGGGTGGCCCGCCTCGGCATCCCGGCCCTGCGGATCGCCGACGGATCCGCCGGGGTACGGGTCGCGGCGGCGGCCACCGCCCTGCCCGCGCCGGTCCTGCTGGCCTCGGCCTTCGACCCGGCGCTCGCGCGCGAGTACGGCCGCGTCATCGGCCGCGAGGCCCGCGCCCTCGGCCAGGACGTCCTGCTCGCACCCATGGCCAACCTCATCCGCACCCCGTACGCAGGGCGGAACTTCGAGACCTTCGCCGAGGACCCGCGGCTCACCGCCGACCTGGTCGCCGCGGTGGTCCGCGGCATCCAGGACGAAGGGGTCGTCGCCACCGTCAAGCACTTCGCCCTCGCCCACCAGGAGAAGGGCCGCGACACCGTCGATGTGATCGTCGGCGAACAGGCCCTGCACGAGACGGAACTGCGCGGCTTCGAAGCGGCCGTTGCCGCCGGAGCCGGCGCGGTGATGGCCGCCCGCCACAAGGTCAACGGAGCCGCGGCCGGCGAGAGCGGACCACTGCTCGGCGAACTGCTGCGGGAACGCTGGGCGTTCGACGGCTGGGTGATGTCCGACTGGGACGCCACCCACAGCACGGTCGCCGCCGTCGGCGCCGGCCTCGACATGGAGATGCCCGGCGGCACCCACTTCGGGCGCCCGCTGCGGGAGGCCGTGCGCGCCGGATCCGTGTCCCAGGCGAGCGTCGACCGCGCCGTGCGCCGCGTCCTGACCACCCTCGACCGCTTCGGGCTGCTGGCCGCCCGGCCCGCGCGCCGTCCCCCGCGCGACGCCGCCGCCGGCGCCCGGACCGCCCGCAAGGTGGCCACCGCAGGGGCCGTGCTGCTGCGCAACGAGCACGGGACGCTGCCGCTGACCGGCGCGGCCGCCCGCTCCATCGCCGTGATCGGGCCCACCGCCCGGGTTCCCTTCATCAGCGGCGGCGGCAGCGCGCACGTGGTCCCGGAGTCCGCGGCCGCCCCGCTCGCCGCCGTCCGGCAGCGCGCCGGGAACGGCTCCACCGTGCGCCACGCCCTCGGCGAGGACCTGTACGGGCGGCCCCTCCCGCCGGGACTGCTGACCCCGCCGGCCGCCCTGGACGACCGGCGGGTGGGAGCGGGGCGCAGCTGGAGCCATGCGGGGGAGTTCCGCCTCACGGCGGACGACGAGTGGACCCTGGTCCTCCACTACACCGGGCTGCGCCCCGGCGTCCGGCTCGACGGGGTGGAGCTGTTCCCCGTCCTGCAGGGCCCGGCCGAGCAGTACGCGGGCGGACTCCTCGGCGCCGCACCCGACGGGATGGCCGTCCGCCGCCGCACCCTCACCCTCAAGGCGGGCACCCACCGGCTCGCCGTGAACGCCCAGGGCGGCGCCGGCGGACAGCGCTTCCGCCTGCGGCACACCACCGGCGCGACCCGGGCCGCGGACCTCGCCGAGGCCGTGGCGTGCGCCAAGGAGGCGCGCAGCGTGCTGCTCTTCGCCTACGAGGACTCCACCGAGGGCCGCGACCGCACCTCCCTGGCCCTGCCCGGCGGCCAGGAGCGCCTGATCGAGGCCGTCACCGCCGTGAACCCGCGCACCACGGTCGTCCTGAACACCCCGTCCGCCACCACCATGCCGTGGCTCGCCCGCACCGGAGCCGTCCTCCAGATGTACTACCCGGGCCAGGAGGGAGCCGAGGCCACCGCCGCCGTCCTGTTCGGGGACGCCGACCCGGGCGGCCGGCTCACCCAGACCTTCCCGGCCGACGAGCGGACGACCCCGGTCGGCGGCGACCCCCGGCGCTACCCCGGGGTGGGCGGACGGCTGGAGTACGGGGAGGGGGTGCACGTGGGCCACCGCTGGTACGACGCCCGCAGGAGCGCCCCGCTGTTCCCGTTCGGGCACGGGCTCTCCTACACGGCCTGGGAGTACGGGAAGCTGGCGGTCCGGCCGGAGCGCGGTGGGCTCCGCGCGGAGTTCACGGTCCGCAACTCCGGCCGCCGCAAGGGCACCGAGGTGGCCCAGGTGTACCTCGGCCCCTCGCCGGACCTGGGACTCGACCAGCCGGTGCGCGCCCTCGCCGGCTACCGGCGGCTCACCCTGGCGCCCGGCCAGTCGCAGCGGGTCACCGTGGACATGGACGCCAGGACCCTGTCCTCCTGGGACCCGGCCGCGCACGCCTGGGTCCTGGGCACCGGCCGGCGCGAGGTGTTCGCCGGCCGATCCTCGCGGGATCTGCCGCTGAGGTCCGAGGCCGTGGTGAGGAGCCGATAGGCTGCCGGTCCGGCATGTCACAGGGGGCGCGCCGGGACGACACGGGAGGACGTACCGGTGCACATCCAGGAATGGCTGGAGACGATTCCGGCGGTCGCCATCTACCTCCTGGTGGGTCTGGTGATCGGGCTGGAGAGCCTGGGCATCCCCCTGCCCGGCGAGATCATCCTGGTCAGCTCGGCGCTGCTGGCCTCACAGCACGGGGACATCGACCCGGTCGTCCTCGGCATCTGCGCGATCGCCGGCGCCATCATCGGGGACTCCATCGGCTACGCCATCGGACGCAAGGGCGGCAAACCGCTGCTGGAGCGCCTCGGACGGCGCTTCCCCAAGCACTTCGGCCCCGACCAGGTGGCCATGGCGGAACGCTCCTTCGACAAATGGGGCATGTGGGCCGTCTTCTTCGGCCGGTTCGTGGCGCTGCTGCGGATCTTCGCCGGGCCGCTGGCGGGCGTACTGCGGATGCCGTACTGGCGGTTCCTGGTCGCGAACGTCCTCGGCGGGATCCTCTGGGCGGGCGGCACCACGGCCGTCATCTACTCGGTCGGGGTCGTGGCCGAGCCCTGGCTGAAGCGGTTCTCCTGGCTGGCCCTGCTGCTGGCCGTACTGATCGGCCTGACGGTGACCCTGGTCCTGCGCAGCCGGATGAAGAAGGCCGCCGCGGCCGCCGCGGCCGAGGCCGGCATCCCCGCACAGGCGGCGGCCCGGGCCACGGTCGGCGACTGACGGCCGCGGCGGACGGCGCGGCACCGGCCGGCCGGCAGATGACCGGGGACTGGTCGGCCGAGGGCCGCGCCGGGCAGTACCCCCCCCGGTGGCGAACGCGCCGGGGCGGGCCGCGGAAGCCGGCGAAGCGACCCTGGTGCGGCACCCTGCCGACGGGGGGAGCCGCGCCCGACGCATGGGCGCCGGGGGCCGCAGGGCGCTGGACCTGGCGGTGTGCGCAGGGCGCGCAGACGTCGTACGGCTGCTGCGCGGCGGGAGCCGACCCCGGTGGCCCGCGCCGGTCCCTACGACGAGGCGACGCCCCTGTGTTTGGCGGCGATGCGCGGGGACACGGCCGTGGCCCGGCTGCTCCTCGACGCCGGCGTCGGACCGGACGGACCCGTCGGACGGATGCGCTACGTCCCGCTGGTCCTGGCGGCCGCGCACGGGGACGGCCACGGCGGCCACCCGGACACCGTGGACCTGCTGCCGGAGCGGGGCGCCGGCATCGGGGCACGGATGCGGAACCGCACCGCGCTCGCCTGGGCGGTCCGCTGCGGACACCGGACGACGGCGGCCCGGCTGCTCGCGCACGGCGCCGCCGCGCCCACCCGGCGGGAGGCGCAGACGGCGCGGACGGCGGGGCCGGAGCGCGGCGCCCGCCGCCCGGAGTCCGGCCGGCCGGCCGGAGGTCCCCTAGGGCGCCACCGCGGCGCGGTGCTGCCCGGCCAGCGCCACGTACATCTGCGCATTGATCCGGATGTGCTCGCGCTCCTCCTCGGTCAGTGCGCGCCGCACCTTGGCCGGGACGCCCGCGACCAGCGAACCGGGCGGGACGACCATGCCCTGCGGGACCAGGGCCTGAGCCGCCACCAGCGAACCCGCCCCGATCACCGCACCGTTGAGGACGGTCGCACCCATCCCGATCAGGCAGTCGTCCTCGACGGTGCAGCCGTGCACGACGGCGTTGTGCCCGATGGAGACGCGCGCGCCGACGGAGACCGGGAAACCCGGGTCGACATGGAGCGTGCAGTTGTCCTGCACATTGCTGTCCTCGCCGAGCGTGATCGGCCCGCAGTCGGCGCGGAGCACCGCCGAATACCAGATGCTGGCCCCGGGCGAGACGGTGACGTCGCCGAGCACGACGGAAGTGGGCGCGGTGAATGCCGTGGGGTCGATGGCCGGGGTCTTCCCGCCCACCCCTGCCACGAGGGCCGGGGCCGCCTGATGCGTCATGTCTGTCATCCTCTGTGCTGTCGTCGGTACCGGGTCCGGATGCCGCGCCTACCGGCACCGTAGGCCACGCGGACACGGGCCCCGGCCGATGGGGTGAACATCACAGGATCATGGCCCGGACGACGGCCGCGAGGCGCACTACCGTGGCCGGGTGCCGAAGAAGCAGAACACGTTCTCCTCGCCGACGGCCTTGCGCCGCAGGTTCGCGAACCGCGTGGTCCATGCGTGCTGGCGCTGGATGCAGCAGGCCGGCGCGGTCACCGCGCAGACCCCCGGGCGGCTGCGCTTCGCGGCGATCGGGTACGGCACCCGGCTCGCCTTCCCGCAGGGCACGGTCTTCGGCGAGCCGTGGATCCGGCTCGGCGACTACTGCATCATCGGGGAGCAGGTCACCCTCACCGCCGGGATGATGCCGGACCTGGACCTCGGCGCGGAGCCGGTGCTGGTGCTGGGCAACGGGGTGGTCATCGGCCGCGACAGTCACGTCATCGCCGACACCCGGATCACCATCGGGGACGACACCTTCTGCGGTCCGGGGGTGTACATCACCTCCACCAACCACAGCTACGACGACCCCCACCAGCCCGTCGGCAAGCAGTGGCCGCGCAGCGAGCCGGTCGAGATCGGACCGGGCTGCTGGCTGGGCACGGGTGCCGTGATCCTGCCCGGAGCACGGCTGGGCCGCAACGTCGTGGTGGCGGCGGGGGCCGTCGTACGCGGCGAGGTGCCCGACCACGCGGTGGTGGCGGGCGCCCCGGCGCGCATCGTGCGGCGCTGGGAACCGGAGACCGGCTGGCAGCCGCCGCTGCGCACCCCGCCGCCGGTGCCCCTCCCCGACGGGATCACCCCGGAGCAGCTGCGCGGACTGGCGGAACTCGCGGAGGCCGAGCAGCAGACGACCTGAACGGCCGGAACCGGCTGCAGCGCCCACCGAGGGCTTGCCGCGCTAACCGAGGGCGGGGATCTCGATTGCGGGGCACCGGTCCATGACCATGCTCAGCCCCGCCTCGCGGGTCCGCTCGAAAGCGGCCTCGTCGACCACGCCGAGCTGGAACCAGACGGCCTGCGCGCCCACGGCCGCCGCCTGGTCGGCCACCGCCCCGGCCAGGTCGCTGTTGACGAACACGTCCACCACGTCCACCGGGAACGGCACCGCCTCCAGCGAGGGGTACCCGGGCTCCCCGTGGACCGTGTCGGCCTTGGGGTGCACGGGGACCACGCGCTTGCCGTACCGCTGCAGAACCCGGGCCACGCCGTAGGCCGCCCGGTCCTGGTTGTTGGACAGGCCCACCACGGCCCAGGTGTCGCCGAGTTCGGTGAGGATGGTGCGGATGGTCGCCGGGTCGCCGTACACGTGCCGCCTCCTGCTGCTCTGCTCCGTCTTCCTCCCGCATGCAACCGCGAGGACGCAGATCCGATTCCCGCCCCCTTCTGACCAGCGGGAACCGCAGCCGACCGGCGGCGGGCGGGGCGGCATCGGCCACGGCTTAGGGTGGAGTGGTGAAGGCAGACCAGTACGCGACGGTGGCCCGTGAGGGCGTGCATGAGTCCGAGGTCAACCGGTCGCGGTTCCTCTGCGCGCTCGCGCCTGCCGCAACCGAGCAGGAGGCGCAGGAGTTCATCGCGCGCATCCGCAAGGAGCACCCCACCGCCTCGCACCACTGCTTCGCCTACGTCATCGGCGCCGACGCCTCCGTCCAGAAGGCCTCCGACGACGGCGAACCCGGCGGCACCGCCGGGGTGCCCATGCTGCAGATGCTCACCCGGCGCGACATCCGCTACGCCGTCGCCGTCGTCACCCGCTACTACGGCGGGGTCAAGCTCGGCGCGGGCGGACTGATCCGCGCCTACGGAGGCGTGGTCGGCGAAGCCCTCGACGCGATCGGCACCGTCACCCGCCGCCGCTACCGCCTGGCCACCGTCACCGTCGACCACCAGCGGGCCGGCAAGACCCAGAACGACCTGCGCTCCAGCGGCCGCACCGTGGTCGACCTGCGCTACGGAACGGCAGTGGAGATCGAGGTCGCCCTCCCGGAGGCGGAGCTGCCCGCCTTTGCAGCGTGGCTCGCCGACAGCACGGCGGGCAGCGCCATCCTCACCCTCGGCGGGGAGACGTACGCGCCCTGAGCCGCCCGGGAACGGGTTAGCGTAGAGGGGTTCAGCGAGCGGGAGACGACCAGGGGGAGACGGCATGTGCGGCGGGGCCGGCGAGTGAAGTTCCTGCACACCTCCGACTGGCACCTCGGCCGGTCGTTCCACCGCGTCAACCTGCTCGGCGCCCAGGCCGCCTTCGTCGACCACCTGGTCGAGACCGCCCGCACGCACGAGGTCGACGCCGTCCTCGTCGCCGGGGACGTCTACGACCGGGCCGTGCCGCCGCTGCCCGCCGTCGAGCTGTTCGACCGCGCCCTGCACCGGCTCGCCGCACTCGGCGTGCCCACCGTGATGATCTCCGGGAACCACGATTCGGCCCGCCGGCTCGGCGTCGGGGCCGGGCTCATCGGCCGGGCCGGGATCCACCTGCGGACCGACCCGGCCGGCTGCGCCGACCCCGTCGTCCTGGCCGACGCCCACGGGGAGGTGGCCCTGTACGGGCTCCCGTACCTGGAGCCGGCCCTGGTGAAGGACGAGTTCGGCGCGGCCCGGGTGAGCCACGAGGCCGTGCTCGGCGCGGCCATGGACCGGGTCCGTGCCGATCTGGCCGGCCGCCCCCCGGGCACCCGCTCCGTCGTGCTCGCCCACGCCTTCGTCACCGGCGGGCAGGCCAGCGACAGCGAGCGCGACATCACCGTCGGCGGGGTCGAGGCCGTGCCGGCGGCCGTCTTCGACGGGGTGGACTACGCCGCCCTCGGCCACCTGCACGGCTGCCAGACGATCACCGACCGGGTCCGCTACTCCGGCTCCCCGCTCGCCTACTCCTTCTCCGAGGAGCACCACCGCAAGAGCATGTGGCTGGTCGAGCTCGGCGCGTCCGGAGAGGTCACCACCGCCGAACGCGTCGGCACCCCCGTCCCCAGGCCCCTCGCCCGGCTGCGCGGCCCCCTCGACACCCTGCTCGCGGACCCCCGGTACGCGGCGTACGAGGACTTCTGGGTCGAGGCCACGCTCACCGACCCGGTCCGTCCCGAGGACCCCATGGCCCGCCTCGCCGCCCGTTTCCCGCACACCCTCAGCCTCGCCTTCGCACCCGAGGGACGCGAAGAGGACAGCGGAGGCTCCTACGCCCAGCGCCTCAGGGGCCGCACCGACCAGGAGATCGCCGAGGACTTCGTCGCCCACGTACGCGGCGGCGGGCACGCCGACGAGGCCGAACGGGCCGTCCTGCAGGGCGCCTTCGACGACGTCCGGGCCCAGGACAGCCGCCAGGAGACCCACCGATGAGGCTGCACCGGCTGCGCATCACCGCCTTCGGGCCGTTCGCCGAACCCCAGGAGATCGACTTCGACGCCCTGTCCGGAGCAGGGATCTTCCTGCTGCACGGACCCACCGGAGCCGGCAAGACCTCCGTCCTGGACGCCGTCTGCTACGCCCTCTACGGTTCGGTCCCCGGCCCGCGCCAGGCCCCCGGCACGAGCCTGCGCAGCGACCACGCAGCGGCCGGCGCCCCCACCGAGGTCACCCTGGAACTCACCGCGGGCGGCCGCAGGCTGGAGATCACCCGCCGCCCCGAACAGGACCGGCCCAAGAAGCGCGGCACCGGGACGACGAAGGACAAGGCGCAGAGTTGGCTGCGTGAGCGCACCGGCGAGGACTGGGTCGCACTCAGCCGCTCCCACCAGGAGATCGGCGAGGAGGTCGAGCAGCTGCTCGGCATGAGCCGCGAGCAGTTCTGCCAGGTCGTGCTCCTGCCGCAGGGGGAGTTCGCCCGGTTCCTGCGGGCCGACGAGGCGGCCCGCGGCCGGTTGCTCGGCCGGCTCTTCGACACCCGCCGCTTCGCCGCCGTCGAGGCCCTGCTCGGCGAACGCCGCCGGGCCGCCGAGGCCAAGGTCCGCGCGGGCGACGAGAAGGTGCTGCACACCGCGCAGCGCCTCGCCCAGGCCTCCGGGGACAGCGCCGACCTGCGGGCCTGGCCGCTGCCCGGGCACCAGCCCGGCGACCCCGGACTGGCCGGGGCCGTGCGCGCCTGGGCGGCCGTCGCGCGCTGCTCCGCCCGGGAGCGCCTCACCGTCGCCGAGTACGCCCTGGCCGCCGCCGAGAGCCGGCACGCCGCCGCCCGCCGGGCCGCCGAGGACGAACGCGAACTCGACCGGCTGCAGCGCCGGCACGCCGAGACCACCCGGCGCGCCGCCCTGCTCGCCGAGGCGGCCCCCGAACGGGAGCGGGTGCGCGGCCTGCTGGACCAGGCGCGGCGCGGCGCCCTGGTGGCCCCCGCCCTGGAGCTGCGCGGCCAGGCCTCCGCCGCGCACCTGGCCGCCGCCCACGCGGAGGCGGCCGCCCGGGCCGAACTGCCGCCCGCCCTCGCCGAAGCGGGCACCGGGCAGCTGGCCGCCGTCGAACAGCGGCTGCGGGAGGACCTGGGCGCCCTCGGCGCCGCCCGCCGGGCCGAACAGCGCAGCGCCGAGATCGGCCGCGAACGGGCCGACCTGGACCGCGAGTCCCGGGCCGCCGAGGAGCAGGACCAGGAGTCCGCGCAGTGGCTGGAGCGCTGGGAGGCCACCCGCTCCGCCCTCCAGGACCGCGCGGACGCCGCCCAGCAGGCCGCCACCCTCGCCGAACAACTGGCGGGCCGGCTGGAACCCGCCCGGATGCACCTGGCCGCCGCCCGGCGACGGGACGCACTCGCCGCCGAAGCGGAGCACACCGCGGGCGAACTGCTCTCCGTACGCGAGGAGTCGGCCGCCGCCCGCGAGCGCTGGCTGGAGCTGAAAGAGGCCCGGCTGAGGGGGATCGCCGCCGAACTCGCCGAGGCACTGGTGTCAGGGGAGGCCTGCGCCGTGTGCGGCTCCGCGGAGCACCCCGACCCGGCCCGCCCGGCGCCCGGCCACGTGGACCGGGCAGCCGAGGACGGGGCCCACGCCGCCTTCGAGCGGGCCGAGGAGGCCCGCGCCGCCGTCGAGCGCCGCCTCGCCGCCGTCGAGGAGGCCCGCGCCGAGGCCGCGGCCGCCGCCGGCGACGCCACCACCGCCGAACTCCTCGACCTCACCGCGGACCTCAGCTCCCGGCACGCCGCCGCCCACGCCGCGGCCGCCGCCCTGCACGAGGCCCGGGAGCGGCTGGCCCGCGCCGACCGGGAGCACGCGGCCCGCAGTGCCGACCGGCTCGACTCCGAGCGGCGCGCCGCCTCCCGGGTCTCCCGCCGCGAGGCCCTGGACCGGGAACAGGCCTCGCTGGACAGCGAACTGGCGCGGGTACGGGGCGACGCTCCCACCGTCGCGGCCCGCGCCCGCACCCTGGAGGACCGGGTCCGCATGGTCTCGGCCGCCGCCACCGCGCTGCGCCGGGCCGAAACCACCGCCGCCCGGCTGAAGGAGGCCGACGACCAGCTGGCCGACGCGGCGTTCAAAGCCGGCTTCGACACGGTCGAGGCCGCCTCCGACGCGGTCCTCCCCGAGTACGAACGCAGCGCCCTGCAGCACCGGTTGGACGGCTGGCAGGCCGAGGAGGCCTCCCTCGCGGACCGCCGCACCGAGGCCGGCACCGCGGAGGCGGCGGCCCTGCCGCCGGCCGACCCGGAACGGGCCGAGGCGCGCGCCGCCCGGGCCGCGGCGACGCTCCGTACGGCCGGCTCGGCCTGCGACGCCGCCCGGGTGCGCTGCGCCGAACTCGACCGGCTCTCGCGCCAGGCGGAGCAGGAGCTGCGCGCCCTGGGCCCGCTCCGGGAGGCCTACGACCGGGTGGCCCGGCTGGCCGGTCTGACCGCGGGCACCTCCGCCGACAACGAGCGCCGCATGCGCCTGGAGGCGTACGTGCTGGCGGCCCGCCTGGAGCAGGTCGCGGCGGCGGCCACCGTACGGCTGCTGCGCATGTCCGGCGGCCGGTACACGCTGGTCCACTCCGACGCACGGGCCGGCGGGCGGGGCCGCTCCGGCCTCGGGCTGCACGTGGTCGACGCCTGGACCGGCAGCGAGCGGGACACGGCCACCCTGTCGGGCGGCGAGACCTTCTTCGCCTCCCTCGCGCTGGCCTTGGGCCTGGCCGACGTGGTCACCGACGAGGCCGGCGGCATGCGGCTGGACACCCTGTTCATCGACGAGGGCTTCGGCAGCCTCGACGACCAGGCCCTCGACGAGGTGCTGGACGTCCTGGACTCGCTGCGCGAACGCGACCGCAGCGTCGGCATCGTCAGCCACGTCGCCGACCTGCGGTCCCGGGTGCAGGCGCAACTGGAGATCGTCAAACAGCGCGGCGGCTCGGTGGTGCGCCACCGCACGGCGGCGGCGGTGCTGGACTGAGGCCGGGGGCCGGGGCGGGCGTGGGGCGGGCCTCAGGGGCTGAGCGGCCGCCGGACCAGCGGTGAGGAGTAGACGATGCTGGTGGTCACCGGGCCGAGCCCGGAGATGCGGCCGGTGACCTCCTCCAAGTGCGCCATGGAGCGGGCGGCGACCTTGAGGACGAAGCAGTCGTCGCCCGTGACGTGATGGGCCTCCAGGATCTCGGAGGTGGTGTCCAGGAAGTCGTGGAACGGCTTGTAGTTGCCGTGCGGGTAGCGCAGGCGCACCAGGGCGAGGATCGACTTGCCGAGCTTCTCGTGGTCGACGACTGCCGTGTAGCCGGTGATGATCCCGGACTCCTCCAGGCGGCGCACCCGTTCGGTGACCGCGCTCGCGGACATGGACACGGCGCGGGAGAGTTCGGTGAAGCTGGCGCGGCCGTCCTCCTGGAGGGCCTCCAGGATGCGCCAGTCGGTGGCGTCAGGGGAATAATCGGTCATGGGCCAGGTGTACCAGGGGAATCCGCGGAGGAACAGGGGAAGGGCCGGGGAAACCCACTTCCGGCGCTCTTCAACAGATTGTAGTTTTCCAGGCATGACCACGACACAGAACCCCGCTGCCGGCCTCTTTGCGTCCCTCCCCGCTTCCCCGTCCGCTCCGGTGAACCCCGTGCTGCGCGTCCCCCCGGCGTCCCCGGCTGCGGCCGCCGCGTACTTCGCCGCGAGCCTGGCCTTCCACGCGGACGTCTCGGACGTCGCCGCTGCCTTCACGGCCCACCGGGAGGACGGCGCGGAGCTCGGCTTCCAGCTGGTCGACTCGCGCTCCACCCCGTCCTGGGACCAGGCCCACGTGCCGGGCGCCGTCCACCTGCCGACCGCCCTGGTCCCCGAGCAGGCCGAGCGGCTCCTGGACAAGAACCTCCCCGTGGTCACGTACTGCTGGGGACCGGGCTGCAACGGCGGCACCCGCTCCGCTCTGGCCCTGGCCGAACTCGGCTTCCAGGTCAAGGAGATGCTGGGCGGCATCGAGTACTGGATCCGCGAGGGCTTCGAGGTCGAGACCTGGCAGGGCAGCGAACGGCGCGCGGAGGCCGACCCGCTCACCGCGCCGACCGACTCGGACGACTGCGGCTGCTGACGCGGACGGGCCGCCCGGCCCCGGGAGGGACGGACGGCCCGTCGATGCGCATCCAGCCTGCGCGGTGCGCCCGGGTCAGAGCTTCGAGAGCTCGTCCACCAGATCGTCCAGCCCCAGCGAGCCCTGCGACAGCGCCGCCATGTGCCAGGCCTTCAGGTCGAAGGAGTCCCCGTGCGCGGCGCGGGCGTTGTCCCGGCCCAGCAGCCAGGCGCGCTCGCCCAGCTTGTACCCGATGGCCTGCCCCGGCATGGACAGGTAGCGGGTCAGCTCACTCTCGATGAAGTCCACCGGACGGCCGCTGTGCAGTCCGAAGAACTCCTGCGCCAGGTCCACGGTCCAGCGCTCACCCGGGTGGAAGGGGGAGTCCGCCGGGATCTCCAGCTCCAGGTGCATGCCGATGTCCACGATCACCCGAGCGGCGCGCATCATCTGGCAGTCCAGGTAGCCCAGGCGCTGCTCGGCGTCCTTGAGGTAGCCCAGTTCGTCCATCAGGCGCTCCGCGTACAGCGCCCAGCCCTCGGCATTCGCGCTGACGAGGCCGACGCTGGCCTGGTAGCGCGAGAGCTGGTCCGCCACGTGCGTCCACTGCGCGAGCTGGAGGTGGTGCCCCGGCACGCCCTCGTGGTACCAGGTGGAGACCAGGTCGTACACCGGGAAGCGGGTCTGGCCCATGGTCGGGAGCCAGGTGCGGCCCGGACGGGAGAAGTCCTCCGACGGGTTGGTGTAGTACGGGGCGGCCGCACCACCCGGCGGGGCGATCTTCGACTCGACCCGCTTGACGCGCTCCGCGAGTTCGAAGTGGGTGCCGTCGAGGTTCTCGATGGCCTCGTCCATCAGGCCCTGCAGCCAGTCCCGGACCTCGTCGACGCCCTCGATGTGGGTGCCGTGCTCGTCCAGGTGCCGCAGCGCCTCCCAGGGGCCGGCGCCCGGCAGGATCTTGGCGGCCTCCGCCTTCATGTCCGCGAGCAGCCGGTGGTACTCCGACCAGCCGTACGCGTAGGCCTCGTCCAGGTCCAGGTCGGTGCCGTTGAAGAAGCGCGACCAGCGGGCGTAGCGCTCGCGGCCCACCGTGTCCGGGGCCCCGGCGACGGCCGGGGCGTACACGTCGCGCATCCAGTCGCGGAGCCCGGCGACGGCCGCGGTGGCCGCGGCGGCCGCCTCGTCCAGCTCGCTGCGCAGCGACGCGGGGCCGGCGGCGGCAAAGGCGCCGAAGTAGTCGCGGCCGCCGTCCTCGGCCTGGCCGGCCCAGGTCGTGAGCTGCTCGATGAACGTGGCCGTCGGGCGCGGACCGCCGAACAGCCCGCGCTCCAGGCCCAGCGCGAGGCTCTCGCGGTAGCCGCCGAGGGAGGCCGGGACGGCGCGCAGCCGCTCGGCGATCGCGGCCCACTCCTCGTCGGTGTCGGCGGGGGTGAGGGAGAAGATCTCGCGGACGGAGTGCGCCGGAGAGTGGATGTTGCTGACCGCACGCAGGTGCTCGTCGGCCTCGTACACCGCGAGTTCGGCGTTCAGCCGCTCGCGCAGCAGGCGGGCGCAGCGACGCTCGGCGTCGCTGTCCGCGCCCGGCAGCTGCTCGGCCGCGTCGAGGCGGGCGAGGGTGGTGCGGGCCAGCTCGGCCGTCGCCGCGGCTCCGGCGGGGGAGAAGTCCGGGAGCTTGCCGGAGCTCGCGGCGACACCGAGGTAGGTGCCCGTGATCGGGTCGATGGCGATGAGGTCGTCGACGTACGCATCCGCTACCTGGCGGGGCAGACGGGTGGCGCTGTCGCTGTGGAGGGTCTCTGACATGGGCCCATCTTCTTATGGCCGGTGCGGTCCCGTCATCACCGTTTACTGTCAACCTGCTGACGCGAACAGGACCAACCGCCCGCCACGGACCGGCTCGCCCCCTGCCGGTCCCTGGCGCGGGACCGGCAGGTCAGGCCCGGCGGGGGGTCTCGTACGGCAGGCGGGGGACGACCGGGGCCGCGTCCAGCCGCGCGGTGATCACCAGGGTGCCCTCCTCGATCTGGTAGTCGAGCGGGAGTCCGAGACCGCGCATGGCGGCGACCATGCCGGTGTTGGAGGACTGGGTCACGGCGTACACGCTGTCGCACCCGGCCTCGACGGCCATCGCGAGGAGGCGGCGCAGGAGTTCGGAGCCGATGCCGCGGCGCTGCCAGTCGTCCTCGATGAGCAGCGCGACCTCGGTCTCGTCGCCGTCCCACAGCAGGTGCCCGAGGGCCACGAGCTTGCCGGAGGCGGTGGTGGCGGCCAGGGTGCGGCCGAAGCGCGGGCTCAACAGGTGTTCGAGGTAGCGGTCGGCGTCGGCGACCGGGCCGTGGTAGCGCAGCGACAGGGTGCGCTCGGAGCAGCGGTCGTGCATCGCGCGCGCCGCCGCCTGGTCGGAGCCGTCGGCGCGGCGCACGGTGATCTCGTTGCCCTCGGGCAGGGTCAGGACGTCCTGGCTGCGCGGGACGCGGGGGCCGAGCCGGGTGTCGAGCTCCACCAGGGCGCGGGCGCGGGCGAATTCGGTCGGGGTGAACGGCAGGTAGGGCCGCTCCACGGTGATCGCACCGCCCGCCGGGTCGCGCAGCCGCATGACGGTGGCCTCCAGGACCCCTTCGACGGGGACGTCACCGCCCGCCTGCGGACGGCCGGAGAGGGTGGTGGCCGGGACCGAGTGGATGGTGCAGCGGCCGAGCAGCTGGCGCAGGGCGAGGGGGAGTTCGGCGGCGTCCAGGGCGGTGCGGGTGGCCAGCCCCAGGACGCGGGTCGGGGTGTCCACCAGGTCGTGGGCGTCCGCCCGCTCGATCCAGGTGCTGTGGCCGCCGGCGCCGGCGACGGCCCGGGTGAGGTCGGCGGAGGGCAGCTCCTGCGGGGCGCGGAGCAGGAACTCGTCGACGGTGCCGCCCTCGGGCAGCGGGTGCGTCTGGAGGGTCAGGATGTCCACGCCGCTGCGGGCGAGGGCGGTGCACAGCACGGCCAGGGAGCCCGGCTCGTCCCGCACCGTCGTCCGCATCCGCCACAGCGCGGAACTCGTCGCGGTCGTCAGGGGGACGGGCGCCGGCTGCGCCGCCGGAGCGGCGGGTGCTGCGCCGTCCGTGGAATCCGGAGGCGGCGCATGGCTGTGCCGCCGGGCCCACCAGGTGTGGAACGCGGCGGTCACCAGCAGGGCCACCGCCGAGACCGCCAGCAGGACCGGGCCCCTCGGGCCGTGCACGACGAGGTTCGCGATGGCGTCGGCGACCGCGACGGCGCAGAAGAGCGCGGCCAGTTCGACGAGGTCGCGGCGCCAGTGGTGGCGGTGGTGGCGGTGGGAGGGCGCGGGGGCGGGCGCCGCGGAAACACGGTTACGGTCAGTCATGCACATCACTGTGGCGCAGGGGTGTTGCGTGATCGCGAACGGTCTGTGACCGATGGGTTAAGTATCCATCTGGCCGATTTCATGGCCTTTTCGCGACGATGCCCGGATTCACCCTCGGGCCGTGGCCCGCCGCGGAGTCGCCGGCCGCCCGCCGCTCGCCGCGCCTGTCTGCCGTGCGGCCGCCGGTTGCCGCGCCCGCCCGCCGGCCGGGTCCGCGGCCTACTGGCCCCCGCGCCCGGGAGGGAGGGCGCGGGGGAAGAGTACGCCGCCGTCCTGGCGCCGCGGCCGCACGGGCGGCTCTCCGCTCGCTGCGCCGATGTCCACCCCTCCGGAGTACGGCGGGTTCCCGGACGGGGACATGTTCGCGAACGGCGCCGACTGGACGTACGCCGTCTCCGGGCCGAAGGCGGCGTCGAGCCGCCCGGCCGGGAAGCCGCCCGCACCGGGCTCTTCGGGGTGGGGCGTCAGACGGGCGGGCGGCTCGCGCTGCGGGCCGTGTCCAGGATCACCCGGGCGACCCGTGCGGGGTCGTCGTTCATGGGGACGTGGCCGCAGCCGGGCAGCCGCACCAGGCGGGCGCCGGGGACGGTGATCTTGGCGCGCACCCCCTGGCGTCGCAGCAGCAGCCGGTCCCTGGTGCCCCAGGCGATGGTCACCGGCAGGCCGGGCACGTCCTCGGTGAAGCGTACGGAGATTCCGGCGGCGAGGGTCTGCTCGAAGCCGGTGGCATGGCGCAGGGCCAGGGTCTCCGCCACCACGTCCGCGGGCGAACGCCGGGCAGGGCGGGCGTAGATGGTGCTGGTGAGGGCGGTCCGGCCGGCGGCGCTGCGGGCGAGTCGTGCCACGGCCGGGCCGGGCAGCGCCTTCGCGCCGGCGCGCATCGCGAGAAGGGTGGCGAAGGCGTAGCGGCGTTCGGCCTGCGTCCAGAAGCCCGCGGGGGACAGGGCGGTGACCGAGGAGGCGAGCCCGCGGCGGCCCATTTCGAGCGCGAGCAGCCCGCCGAGGGAATTGCCGACGACATGCGGCCGCTCGACGCCGAGGGCGGTGCAGAGCGAACCGAGCGCCGCCGACACGGTCGCCAGGTCGTACGGAACCCCTGCCGGCAGCGGCTCCGACGCCCCGAAACCGGGCAGGTCCACGGCGATCACCTCGTACTGGGCGGCCAGGATGTGGGTCACCGGGTGCCAGGCCTGGAGGTGGTGGCCGATGCCGTGCAGCAGGAGGAGGGGCTCGCCCGCTCCCCGGCGCTCGTAGGAGACGGTGGCGGTGCGGGCGCCGATCGGCGAATCGATCGTGAAGGAGACTCTGGCGGTCATGCTGCTCCTCGTCGGCTGGACGCCCGTGAGACTGGCTGTCAGTAGGGGCTACCGCCATCACTACCGCCCGGTAGCCCTTGACTACAAGCCCTCGGTACGCACGAGAACATCCCGTGAACGGCTTGATACGTATGCCCGATCTGCCCGGCAAAGGGATGAGCATTGGTCTTGACCAAGGGGGTGTGCCGTCCTATCGTCGCAGGGATAGTGCAGGAACCTTTAATAAACAAGGGCGCCGAACTGCCGCTGGAACACGGCGAGTGCAGCGATGGCAGGAGGAGTCAGGGTGGGGACCACGCAGCTCGAAACGGTGCCGGAGCCGAAGTACTGGCACCTCAAGACCGTCCTCAGCGAGGCGCTCGACCAGGACTTCGCCGTGGGCGAGGTCCTGCCGAACGAACGTGAACTCGCCGCCCGCTTCGGCGTTGCCCGCGCAACCCTGCGCCAGGCCCTGGAGCAGCTGGAGCTCGAAGGCCGGCTGCAGCGCCGCCGGGGCGTCGGGACCACCGTCGCCCCGCCGCGCGTGGGCGTGGCGGTGGGCACCGCGGAGCACAGCTGGCCCGGTGAGGGCGTCGACGGCTGGGAGCCGGTGGACGCGGCCGAAGGTCTGGCGCCCGCGGCGGTCCTCAAGCTCCTCGGTGTCGGTGTCGGTGTCGGTGTCGGGGTAGGTGTCGGTACCGGTGTGGACGGCGGTGGCGGCCTCGGCGGGGGCCTCGCCTCCGACGAACCCGTCCACACGGTGCGCCGGACGCGCGTCGCGCAGGGGCAGGCCGTCGCGGCCGAGCTGCTGTACGTACCGGCCCGCTCCGTCCCCGGACTGCCTGCGATCGAGGCCCCCGCCGGACCCGCCCGGGCCCGCGCCGTCCTGCGCGAGCTGCAGCGGCTGGTGCTGGACGGCCAGGACCGCTCGGTGGAACTCGGCTCCGCCCGCGCCGACGACGCCCGCGAACTCGACCGCCTCCCCGGAGCCCCGGTCCTGCTGGTCACCACCCGCTACTTCACCGCCGCGGGCACGGCCGCCGTATCCGTCGCCACCTACCGGGCCGACACCTGCCGGCTCACTTTCGGGGACTCGGGGGCTGTGGAGATCACCCACGAACCCCGCGTGGCCTCCTGAACCCGCCCTGCCCCGGCCCTGACCCCAGCCGCCCTGACCCCGCCCGCCCCCGGCTGCCCTGAACGGGTCTGCGACGGCCGCCTTCAGGCCCGATGCCGGGTATCAGCGACGGCAGCCCGTGGCCGGAGGGCGCCGGGCCGGCAGCGGTGACGGATCATCTGCCGGCGTGCCGGGCGCGGGGGTCCGAGTCAGCGGCGGCGGGCCTACCGGCTGAGGCGCCGGGCGCGGGAAGCGACGGCAGGCCTTGGCCGAAGGGCGCCGGGCCGGCAAGGGTGACGGACCATCGGCCAGCGTGCCGGGCGCGGGATCGGTGGCGGCAGCCCTTGCCGGGACGCCGGCCCGGCGGCGGCCGCCGGGTGTGCCGGTCGCGTGGCAGGTCGGCGACGGCAGGCCTTGGCCGAAGGGCGCGGGCCGGCAAGGGTGACGGACCATCGGCCAGCGTGCCGGGCGCGGGATCGGTGGCGGCAGTCCTTGCCGGGGTCCCGGCCCGACGGCGGCCGCCGGGTGTGCCGGTCGCGTGGCGAGTCAGCGACGGCAGGCCTTGGCCGAAGGGCGCCGGGCCGGCAGCGGTGACGGACCATCGGCCGACGCGTCGGGCGCGCGGTCCGGGTCAGCGGCGGCGGGCCTACCGGCTGAGGCGCCGGGCGCGGGATCGGTGGCGGCAGCCCTTGCCGGGGTGCCGGCCCGACGGCGGCCGCTGGGTGTGCCGGTCGCGTGGCGGGTCAGCGACGGCAGCGCTTGGCCGGAGCGCGCCGGGTCGGCAGCGGTGACGGACCATCGGCCGGCGCGTCGGGCGCGCGGTCCGGGTCAGCGGCGGCGGGCCGTGACCGTTTTCTCCACGGCGAAGAGCTCCTCCTCGACGTGCTCCATCGCGAGCCGCAGCGCCCCGGTGGCGACGGCCGCCTCCCCGAGCAGGGACAGCGTCACCCGCGGCGGGCGCAGGCAGTAGCGCTCCAGTTCCTGCCGCAGGGGCTCCAGTACCCCGTCCAGCCCGGCCGCCCAGCCGCCGACCACGACCAGCTCCGGATCCATCGCCAGCACCAAGGCCGCCACGTCGTGCACCAGCCGCTGCAGGAACCGCTCGACGGCGGCCACCGCCCGCTCATCGCCCTGCTTGGCCATCGCGAAGACCGCAGCGACCGCCGGCTCGTCCAGCGGATGGAGCGGTTCGCCCGTCGTCGACAGCAGCTTCTCCGGGGTGACCTCGCGGCCCAGCAGGTGCAGCGCACCGATCTCCCCGGCCGCCCCGCCGAACCCCCGGTGCAGCCGCCCGCCGATCAGCGAACCGGCACCCGGGCTGAGACCCGCCATGACGAACACCATGTCGTCGGTGTCCCGTGCGGCGCCCTTCCAGTGCTCGGCGACCGCCGCAGCATTCGCGTCGTTCTCCACCTGCACCGGGCAGCGGAACGAACGCCGCAGCCGCTCCCCGAGGGGGAGGCCGGTCCAGCCCGGCAGGGCCGTCCCGAGGCGGACCGTGCCGTCCGCCTCCACGATCCCGGGGCTGCCCACGCCGACGGCCCGCAGCGAGTCCCGGGGCACACCCGCCCGGCGCAGCAGATCTGCGACCGCCGTACGGACCCGTTCCAGCCGCTCGTCGGCGGACGCGCTCTCGGCGACCTCCTTGGTGCCGGCCCCGATGACCCGCCCGTCCAGCCCCGAAAGGAGCACGGCGACGCGGTGCGCGCCGATCTCGATGCCCAGCAGGTGCCCGGCCTCGGCCCGGAAGCGGAAGCGCCTCGCCGGCCTGCCCTGGCGCCGTGCACCCTCCTCGGCATCGGCCTCGACGACCAGTCCGGTGCCGATCAGCCCCTCCACGACCCCCTCGACGGTGGGCCGCGACAGCCCCGTCACCCGGGTGAGGTCGGTCAGGGTCGGTGATTCGGCCGCGCGCAGCGCTCTCAGCACCACGGCGGAGTTGATCCGCCGGAGCAGTGAGGGGTCCCCGCCGGTCAGCTGCCCCAACGTGTGTCCTCCCAGCTAGCGAGCTTGTCAGCCGGATCGTACTGCCCACCCGGTACGGCGGCGAGAAGCAGCCCCCCACAACGGGGGCCGGCCGCCTCAGGCCGGGGCGACGAACCCCGACTCGTACGCCATGATCACCGCCTGGGTCCGGTCCCGCGCACCGAGTTTCGCCAGGATCGCGCTGACATGGGACTTCACCGTCTCCGCCCCGATGATCAACTCCTTCGCGATCTCCACATTGGTCAGTCCTTTCGTCATCAGCCGCAGCACCGCCTCCTCCCGCTCGGTCAGCTCCGCCCGCTCCAGCACCGTCCGGGCCTTGGGGTTCCCGTACTCCGCCGCCAGAGCCCGCACCGCCGCCGGGAAGAGCAGCGTCTCGCCCTCCGCCACCAGCCGTACCGCGTGCACGATCTCCGAGGGTCTGGCGCGCTTGAGCAGGAACCCGTCCGCCCCGGCCCGCAAGGCCTGGTACACGTACTCGTCGTTCTCGAAGGTGGTCACCACGAGGATCTTCGGCGGGGTGTCCACCGACCGCAGGACCGCCCGGGTCGCCTGGATGCCGTCCAGCAGGGGCATCCGCACATCCATCGCGACGACCTGCGGCCGCAGTTGCCGTACGAGGGGGACGACGGAGGCGCCGTCGGCCGCCTCTCCCACGACCTCGATGTCGGGCTGGGCGTCCAGGACGGCGCGCAGACCCGCGCGCACCAGGGGTTCGTCATCGACGATCAGTACGGTAACCGGCATCCGGTCAGCGTATTCGCTCCAGCGGAAGCCTCGCGCGCACCCGCCAACTCCCTTCGTAGGGGCCTGTCTCGGCCTCGCCACCCAGCAGGGCGGCCCGCTCGCGTATACCCCGCAGGCCGCTGCCGGTCCCCGTCATCAGCATGGGCCCGCCGGGCAGCGGATTGCTGACTTCCAGATCCAGTCTCCCCACAGCCGCTTCGACCCGGACCCGGACCGGCACCGGGCCGCAGTGCCGCAGCACATTGGTCAGCGCCTCCTGCAGGATCCGGTACCCCTCCCGGGTGACCGGCCCCGGCAACTGCTCCAGCGGCCCCGACAGCTCGGCGTCCACCGGGGACCCGGAAGCGCGCGCCGAGTTCAGCAGCCGGTCCGCGTCAGCCAGGGTGGGTCGCTGGGAGGGCGGCTGCGCGGACTCCCGCAGCACCAGCAGCACCCGGTCCAGATCCTCCATCGCGGCCCGGCCGGTCTCCTCGATCGCGCACAGCGCCCGCTCGGTGAACTCCGGGTCGCCCGCCGCCCGGGCCGCTCCGGCCTGGACCACCGCCACGGTCAGCGCGTGCCCGATGGAGTCGTGCAGCTCCCGCGCGATCCGGGTCCGCTCCAGCAACTGCTCCGTGCGGGCCTCCAGGGCGCTGAGCCGCTCGGCGGCCGAGGGACCCAGGAGCCGGGCCGCGATGGCCGTGACGGCTCTGCCCAGCAGGACCACGACGACCAGCAGCAGCACCAGCGGCACGGGCACGAGGGCCAGGGCCAGCCAGCGGGGCGGGATGACCGGCAGGATCACGACGTCCGAGCCGAGGGAGCGCCCGGCGCCGGTGACGGCGAGCTCCAGGGACATCATCGGCAGCCAGACCGTCGCCGTCATCGCCACGCCCGCCAGCAGGAGCCGTATCTCCAACCAGGCGACCGTCCGCCAGCGGTCACCCCAACGGGTCGACGCCGCCGTGCTGATGGAACCGTCGTGGCGGCCCCGCTCCTGCGGGGTCAGCAGGAACTGCGCCTGCAGCCCCTCGGCCAGCCGCACCCAGGGCAGCAGCCCGAACGGGGCGACGATCAGAGCAGGCACCCACGGCCACGCCGGCTCTATGAACATCCAGATCGACACGATCAGGATGGGCACGAGCAGGTGCAGCCAGCGGGTGTACGTGACACCGCGGAACGGCGCACGAAGCAGGAGGGACATGCCCTCATCCTGGCAGCCGCAGCACTTCGGGCGTCTCCCCCGTGCGGGGGAGACGGTCCCCCCGCACGGGGGAGGCAGGGGGAAGGGACCGACGGCGAACCTTGGGGCATGAACAGGATCGAGATTCGGGAACTGACCAGGGAATACGGCTCCGTCCGGGCCGTGGACCACCTCACTTTCGATGTTCTCCCCGGGCGCGTCACCGGCTTTCTGGGCCCCAACGGTGCAGGGAAGTCCACCACGATGCGCCTGCTGCTCGGACTGGACCGGCCCACCTCCGGTACGGCCACCATCGACGGACGGGCGTTCACCTCCTTCACCGAGCCGCTGCGCAGGGTCGGTGCGCTCCTGGACCCGCAGTCCATCCACGGCGGGCGGACCGCCCGCGACCATCTGCGCCTGCTCGCCGCGACCAACCGGATACCCGCGCAGCGGGTGGAGGAAGTCCTGGAGCAGGCCGGTCTCGCCCCGGTGGCCGGGCGACGGGTGAAGACCTTCTCCCTCGGCATGCGCCAGCGTCTGGGCATCGCCGCCGCCCTGCTGGGCGACCCCGGGGTGCTGCTGCTCGACGAACCGACGAACGGGCTGGACCCCGAAGGCATCGTCTGGATCCGCGAGCTGATGCGCGCACTCGCCGCCGAAGGGCGGACCGTCCTGGTCTCCAGCCACCTCATGTCCGAAACGGCGGCCGCGGCCGACCACCTGATCGTGCTCGGCGCAGGCAGGCTGCTGGCCGACACCTCGATGGATGGGTTCATCGAAGCGCGCAGCACGTCCAAGGTGCAACTGCGCACCTCTGAACCGGTCAGGCTGCGCGCGGCCCTCGCGCGGGACGGCCTTGAGCTGCTGGACGCCGGCGCAGGGCGCTGGACCGTCGACGGCATACGGGCGGAGCAGCTCGGCACCCTCGCCGCCCGGGAGTGCATCGCCCTGCTGGAACTGACCGACCTACGCGCCTCGCTGGAGCAGGCCTACCTCGATCTCACTGCCGACCACGCCCAGTTCACCGCCGCCGCCCGTTAACCCGCCGTGTCTGGCCGCACTCCAGGAGGTTCCGCCATGACCACCGCCCCGTCCGCCCCGTCCGCCCCGTCCGCCCTGCCCACCCTGCCTGTCCTGCACTCTGAATGGATCAAGATCAGATCCCTGCGGGGGACGTTCGGAGCCCTGATAGCCGTGTTCGTCGCCACGGTGGGAATTCAGGTGCTGACCGCCGCGGCGATAGGCCGGGCCGAGGAGGGCAGCATGGGTGAGGATCCGCTCCTCGCCGCTTTCTACGGGCTCAACTTCGGCCAGATAGCGGCCATCGTCTTCGGAGCGAACGCCCTCTCCGTCGAATTCCACAACGCAGCGCTCCGCACCAGCCTCACCGCCGTTCCCCACCGCACCCGCTTCTACCTGTCGAAGATGTCGGTGGTCGGCGGACTGGCCCTGGCCATGGGGCAGGTCACCGGCTTCGCCACCTTCGTGGCCGGCCAGGCGCTCATGGGGCCCTACGCCCTCGAAACGGGTGACCCGGGGACGGTCCGGGCCATCGTCGGCAGCGGGCTCTACCTGACGGTCGTCACCCTGTTCGCGGCCGGGCTGACAGCAGTCCTGCGCAGCGGGATGGCAGTGACGAGCCTGCTCATACCCCTCTTCCTCATCGTGTCCTTCCTCATCGGCGAAGCGGTGGGCGGACTCGGGCAGTACATGCCGGACCGCGCCGGACAGATGGTGATGCGGAGCGAGCCGCACGGCGACCTCGGCCCGTGGAACGGACTGGGTGTGATGGCACTGTGGGCCGCGGTCGCGGTGGTCGCCGGCTGGATCGCGGTGCGGCGCAGGGACGCGTGACACCGGGCCAGTTGTCAGTGCCGGTCGGGATACTGACGGCATGACCACGGCAGAGCATCTCGACGCGATCGACCGGCTCCGGGCGGAGGGTTTTCCGACCGAGCCGGTCTGGTCCGGTGGGCGCAGCAGCGGACCCGGTTTCCACCTGGTGCAGGTCAGTTGGACCGAGGACTTCCGGGACGACGGCGGCGCCGGTCGGGCCGAGGCGGCCGACCAGATCAACGCCGAGTACGGGGCGCTCACCCAGGCGCTGACCGACCGGTGGGGACCGGCCCAGGTCTTTGCCCTCGTCTCACTGCGGGACAGGGTGTTCGGCGGGGAGGGGATACCGGCCCCCTGGGCGGGGCTGAGCGAGGCCACCGGCCACGTGCACCTGTGGCGGGTCGAGGAGCGGTGGCTGGTGGCCTGTGTGACCCAGGGGGACGGTGACGACCCATACGTGCTGACGGCCGGGGTGACCGTCGTCGACCCGCCGTAGACCGGGGGACCGCCCCGCGGTCGGGGCGGGGCCGGGCCGGAGGTCAGGGCCTCCCGGGGGACTCGGGCTCCGGCTGGGGCTCTGACTCGGCGGTGACGCGGAGGCGGGCGTACTCCTGGGCCATCGTCTCGGCCGTCCAGTGGGCGTTGAGGCCGCTGGGGTTGGGGAGGGCCCAGATGCGGGTGGAGCCGATGGTCCGCTCCTGGGGGCCGATCTGCGCCTTCCTCTCGCCGAAGGCGGTGCGGTAGGCGGTGACGCCGACGACCGCCAGCCACTGCGGGCGCAGGAGTTCCACCTTGGCGGTGAGGATGCGGCCGCCCTCGCGGTACTCCTGCGCGCTCAGCTCGTCGGCGCGGGCGGTGGCGCGGGCCACGACGTTGGTGATGCCGAGCCGGTAGGTCAGCAGCTCCTCCTGTTCGGCGGGGGCCAGCCGGCGCGGGGTGAAGCCCGACAGGTGCAGGACGGGCCAGAAGCGGTTGCCGGGGCGGGCGAAGTGGTGGCCCGTCGCGGCGGAGAGGAGACCGGGGTTGATCCCGCAGAACAGCACACGCAGACCGCCCGCGACCACGTCCGGGAGGACGCGGTCACGGGCGGCGTTCAGCTCGTAGGGAGTCAGAGGATCGACCCCGGCGCGTACCCGGCTGCCGCCGGGTGCTGCTTGGCGACGGCCTCGATGCGGGCGACCACCGCGGCCACCTGGTCCCCTGCGGCGCCGGTGAAGGAGAGCTTGTCGGCCATCAGGGCGTCGAGCTGGGCCCGGTCCAGCGGCATCCGCTCGTCGGCGGCCAGCTTGTCGAGGAGCTCGTTGCGCTCCGCGCCCTGCTCACGCATGGCGAGGGCCGAAGCCACCGCGTGCTCCTTGATGACCTCGTGGGCGGCCTCGCGGCCCACCCCGGCCCGGACCGCGCCCATCAGAACCTTGGTGGTCGCGAGGAAGGGCAGGTAGCGGTCCAGTTCGCGGGCGACGACCGCCGGGAAGGCCCCGAACTCGTCGAGGACGGTCAGGAAGGTCTCCAGCAGGCCGTCGAAGGCGAAGAAGGCGTCCGGCAGGGCCACGCGGCGGACCACGGAGCAGGAGACGTCGCCCTCGTTCCACTGGTCGCCGGCCAGCTCGCCGGTCATCGAGGCGTAACCGCGCAGGATGACCATCAGGCCGTTGACGCGCTCGCAGGAGCGGGTGTTCATCTTGTGCGGCATCGCGGACGAGCCGACCTGGCCGGGCTTGAAGCCCTCGGTGACCAGCTCGTGGCCGGCCATGAGGCGGATCGTCTTCGCGATCGAGGACGGGGCGGCGGCCAGCTGCACCAGGGCGGTGACCACGTCGTAGTCGAGGGAGCGCGGGTAGACCTGGCCGACCGAGGTGAAGGCCTGGGCGAAGCCGAGGTGGGCGGCGATGCGCTGCTCCAGGTCGGCCAGCTTGGCGGCGTCGCCGCCGAGCAGGTCGAGCATGTCCTGGGCGGTGCCGACCGGGCCCTTGATGCCGCGGAGCGGATAGCGGCCCAGCAGGTCCTCAAGGCGCTCGTAGGCGACCAGCAGCTCGTCCGCCGCGGTGGCGAAGCGCTTGCCGAGGGTGGTGGCCTGCGCGGCCACGTTGTGGGAGCGGCCGGCCATGACCAGTTCGGCGTGCTCGCCGGCCAGCTTGCCGAGACGGGCCAGCACGGCGACCGTGCGGTCCCGGGCCAGCTCCAGCGAGAGCCGGATCTGGAGCTGTTCCACGTTCTCGGTCAGGTCACGGGAGGTCATGCCCTTGTGGACGTGCTCGTGGCCGGCGAGGGCGTTGAACTCCTCGATCCGGGCCTTCACGTCATGCCGGGTGACCTTCTCGCGCTCGGCGATGGAGGCGAGGTCGACGGTCTCCAGGACGCGCTCGTAATCGGCGAGGGCGGCGTCCGGGACCTCGATGCCGAGGTCCTTCTGGGCGCGCAGGACGGCGAGCCACAGCCGCCGCTCCAGCGTCACCTTGTACTCGGGGGACCACAGGACGGCGAGCTCCGCGGAGGCGTAGCGGCCGGCCAGGACATTGGGGATGCGGGGCTTGGCTGTCACGTGGAGGAATTCTACTTGGACCGCCGCTGTGCGTTTACGCAGGTGGGGACCCCGCCCCGGATTGTGGCTTGCTACGAGAGCCGGTCGCCCCGGGTGAGCTCGTACGGCAGCAGCTCCGGACGCTTCGCCGGCCGTCCGTCCCCGGAGGAGCGCCCGGTCAGGCGCCGGCCCACCCAGGGCAGCAGGTGCCGGCGGGCGAAGCTGAGGTCCTGGGAACGGCGCGCCGTCCAGCCGGGGGCCACCGCGGCGGGCAGTTCGAGCTGCCAGTCGTCCTCGGGCGGCAGCCCCAGGGCCTGCCAGACGGCCTCCGCCACCCGACGGTGGCCCTCGCCCGTGAGGTGCAGCCGGTCCACGTCCCACATCCGCGGGTCGGCGAGGGCGGCGGCCCCGTACAGGTCCACCACCACGGCGCCGTGGCGGGCGGCGAGCTCCTCGATGATGAGGAAGAGCTCCTCCATGCGCGGACGGAAACGTTCCATCACCGGCCCGTTGCGGCCCGGGGAGCGCATCAGTACGAGCTGCTTGCAGGAGGGGGCCAAGAGGGCCACCGCCTCCTCCAGGTGTCCGCGCACCCGGCCCATGTCGACTTTGGGGCGCAGGGTGTCGTTCAGCCCGCCCACCAGGGTGACGACATCGGCGCCCATCGCGGCGGCCAGCGGCGCCTGCTCCTCGGCGATCTGGCGGATCAGCTTGCCGCGGACGGCGAGGTTCGCGTAGCGGAAGGCCGGCTCGCGCGCGGCGAGCCGGGCGGCCAGCAGGTCGGCCCAGCCCCGGTAGGAGCCGTCCGGGAGCAGGTCGGACATGCCTTCGGTGAAGGAGTCGCCGACCGCGACAAAACTGGTGTACGAGGCATTCATCTCCATGGCGAAGCCGATGCTACCGCGCGGTAGGCGGATCGTGCGGTGACGGGGGAGCCCGCGGCCCGGGGGAGCCCGCGGCCCGGGGAGCCCTGGGAGCCCGGCGGCCGAGGACCGGGGAGCCGGGGGAGCGCGTGCCCCCGGCTCCCCGGCCGGCCGCCAGTGCTGCGACCCGGTGGACCTCTCCGGTCACGGCACTACGCGGATGCCGGGCGGCCGAACAGCTCGCGCAGCACGTCCTCCATGGTGACCAGCCCTGTCATGGCCCCGTCCGCGCCGAGTACGGCCGCCAGGTGGGTCCGGCTGCGCCGCATGGCGGTCAGCACGTCGTCCAGCGGGGTCTCCGCCCGGATCTGGGCGATCGGCCGCAGCCCTCCCGGCGGGAAGGGCGCCTCCCGCTCCGTCGGCTCCACGTCCAGGGCGTCCTTCACGTGCAGGTAGCCCAGGATCCGCTGCTGCGCATCGACCACCGGGAAACGGGAGAACCCGGAGCGCGCCGACAGCTGTTCCAGACCGTCGGGGGTGATGCCCGCGCGGGCCGTGACCACGCGCTCCACCGGCATCACCACGTCGGTGACGGGCCGGCGCCCCAGTTCCAGGGCGTCGTGCAGCCGTTCGCTCGCCCGGTCGTCGAGGAGTCCCGCGGCACTGGAGTCCTTGACCATCCGGGCCAGTTCGTCGTCCGAGAAGGTTGCCGAGACCTCGTCCTTCGCCTCCACCCGCAAGAGGCGCAGTAGGGCGTTGGCGAAGGCGTTGACCGCGAAGATCACCGGCCGCAGCCCCCGGCTCAGGGCCACCAGCGGGGGCCCCAGCAGCAGGGCGGCGCGCACCGGCTCCGCCAGGGCCACGTTCTTGGGCACCATCTCGCCGAAGAGCATGTGCAGGTAGGTGGCCAGCGTCAGCGCCACGACGAAGGAGATCGCATGGGTCAGCCCCGCCGGCACCCCGACCAGGTCGAACAGCGGGGTCAGCAGGTGCGCGATCGCGGGTTCGGCCACCACGCCCAGGACCAGGGTGCACAGGGTGATGCCCAGCTGGGCCGCCGCCATCATGGCGGACACGTGCTCCAGACCCCACACGACGGCGCGGGCCCGCCGGTCGCCCGCCTCTGCATGCGGCTCGATCTGGCTGCGCCGGACCGAGATCAGCGCGAACTCCGCTCCGACGAAGAAGGCGTTGACGAGCAGGGTCGCCAGGCCGATCAGCAACTGGATCGCGGTCATCGGTCCCCCTCCGTGTCCCGGCGGTCCCCGGCCGGACCGGCCGCGTCCCCCGCACCGGCTGCGCCGTCCGCGCCGGCCGTGTCGTTCCCACCGGCCGCACCGGCCGCACCGGCCGCACCGGCCGCACCGGCCGCGCCGGCCGCGCCGGCCGCGCCGGCCGTACCGGCCACGCCGTCCGTACCGGCCGCGCCGGCCACGTCGTCCGCACCGGCCACGTCGGTCGTGTCCGCGGGGTCGGTGGTGGCGGCCGGCGTGGCCGTGTCCGCCGTGCTGCCTCCCCGACCCGCCGGTTCGCGCAGCAGCACCCGCGCCGCCCGCCGCCCGCCGGCGTCCACCACCTCCAGCTGCCAGCCGTCCAGTTCCAGCGTGTCGCCCACGGCGGGGATCCGGCCCAGCCCGGTCGCGACCAGGCCCGCCAGGGTTTCGTACGGGCCGTGGGGCACCCGCAGTCCGATCCGTTCCAGCTGGTCGGTGCGGGCGGCGCCGTCGGCCGAGTAGAGCGGTCGCCCGGAGTCGTCCGTACCGGCCGGGGCCAGGTCGGGGGTCTCATGCGGATCGTGCTCGTCGCGGACTTCCCCGACCACCTCTTCGACGATGTCCTCCAGGGTGGCGACGCCGGCCGTGCCGCCGTACTCGTCGATGACCACGGCCATGGTCTGCTTGCCCGACAGCCGGTCCAGCAGCCGGTCCACGGTCAGGGACTCCGGTACGAGCAGCGGCTCGCGCACCAGCCGGGACACCGCGGTGTGGCGGCGTTCGAGCGGCGGCAGGGCCAGTACGTCCTTGATGTGGACGGTCCCGACGACGGTGTCGAGGCTGCCGCGGTAGACCGGGAAGCGCGACAGGCCCGTCGCCAGCGTCGCGTTCGCCACGTCCTCGGCCGTCGCCTGCAGGTCCAGGGCGGTGACCTGGACGCGGGGGGTCATCACGTTCTGCGCCGTCAGATCGGCCAGGTTCAGGGTCCGCACGAACAGTTCGGCGGTGTCCTTCTCCAGCGCCCCGGCCTTGGCCGAGTGCCGCGCCAGTGCCACCAGCTCCTGCGGGCTGCGCGCCGAGGCCAGCTCCTCGGCCGGTTCCAGGCCCAGACGGCGCACGATGCGGTTGGCCGTGCTGTTCAGATGGCCGATCAGCGGTTTGAAGGCACGGCTGAAGACGCGCTGGACCGTCGCCACCCGTTTGGCGATGGCCAGCGGCGAGGAGATCGCCCAGTTCTTGGGCACGAGTTCGCCGACGACCATCAGGACGACGGTCGACAGGGCGGTCCCGATGACCAGGGCGGTGGAGGAGGCGGCGCCCGGCGAGAGTCCGAGGGACTCCAACGGGCCCCGCAGCAGAGCCGCGATCGAGGGTTCGGAGAGCATGCCGATGACCAGGCCGGTCACGGTGATGCCGAGCTGGGCGCCGGAGAGCTGGAACGTCAGGCTGCGTACGGCGGCCAGGGCGCTCTCGGCACCGCGCTCGCCCCGCTCGACGGCCCCTTCGAGCTCGCTGCGCTCGACGGTGGTCAGCGAGAACTCGGCGGCGACGAACACCCCGCAGGCGAGGCAGAGCAGCAGCGCCAGGAGGAGCAGCAGGACTTCGGTCATCGCAGGCCCGCCCCCGTCCGGTGAGCGGCCGTTGGGCGGGCTGCCGCGCGGCGCCGGGAACCGGGGTCGGAGTCCGGGCGCGGGCGGGCGGCGGGATGCTGGGGGACGGGGGACTCGCCCATGGGCGGACGCTCACACCTTTCGTTCGGTCGGTCTGGTGCCACGTGGTAAAGGACGGGCAAAGAGGGGTCCTCGCTCTTCTGGTGGAGCACGCCGGATGATGGGATCCCTGACATGGACGATCTTCACATCGGCTCCGCCTCGGCAGCCGATCTCGACTCCGTGCTCGACTTCTGGAAGAGCGCGGCCGAGGGAACGAGTATCAGCGACGACCTCGCCGGGATCGGGCGGCTCCACGCGCGGGACCCGCACGCGTTGCTGCTCGCCCGCCGGGGCGGCGGTGCACTCGTCGGCACGGTCATTGCCGGGTTCGACGGCTGGCGCTGCCACCTCTACCGGCTCGCGGTCCACCCCGGGCACCGCAGGCAGGGCATCGGGACGGCGCTGCTGGCCGCCGCGGAGGAGCGGTTCGAGGCGCTCGGCGGCCGGCGCGCGGACGCCATGGTGCTGGACCGCAACGCCCGCGCGCACGGGGCCTGGAGGGCGGCCGGCTACGGGCCCGAGGAGCACTGGACGCGCTGGGTCAAGCCGCTCGCGCACTGACCTCACCCGAGGGACCGGCGGGCCGAACCGATCACGCAGTACGAGGTGGGGAAGGCCGGGCCGCGCTCCGGCAGCCGGAAGGCGCGCTGCGAGACGATCCGGAAGCCGGCGGCCTCGATCGAGGCGAGGGGGTCGCGCGCGGTGTGGCAGCCGCCGAAGAGCCGGGGCCAGAGGGTCCGGTCCAGCGCGCGCTGGACGCCGGCCATGCCGGGCCCCGGGGCGAGGCCGTGCTCCAGGAAGCGCAGTTCGGCTTCCGGGCGCAGCACGCGGTGCAGCTCGGCGAGGGCGCGGGGCAGGTCCCGTACGGTGCACAGCACCAGGGAGGCGACGGCGGCGTCGAAGGCCTCGCTCTTGACGGGGAGGGCCTCGGCGACGCCCGGTACGACGTCCACCGGGACCTCGGAGCGCAGCGCCGCGGACACCGCGAGCTTGCGCAGGCTCGGCTCCGGTTCGACGGCCACGACCTCGGAGACGGCGCGCGGGTAGTGGGCGAAGTTCAGGCCGTTGCCGGAGCCGATCTCGATGACGCGCCCGGAGACTCCGTGCAGCAGTTCGCGGCGCAGGGCGGCGACCCCGCCGCGGGCGTCGGCCGCGGTGCCGGCGCGGGCGTAGAACCGGGCGAAGAGCGGGTGGTGGACCGGGTCGCGGTGCTGGGCCGGTGTGGGGCGCGACGACATGGCGAACCTCCGGTGGCGGCGTACGGGCGCGTACCTCCAGCGTGCCCTGTCCGCAGGCCCTCATCCCTGACGGCGTGCGGCGGGGCATCCCCGGACCACGGCCCGGCCGGCCCGGGGGAGCCGACCGCCGCAAACCCCGCCCCCCCGCGGACTGCGGCCCGGCCACGCACCCGGTCGGGGCGCCGGCCGCCGCACCCCGTCGGGGCGCCGGCCACCGCACCCGGTCGGGGCGCCGGCCACGCACCCGGTCAGGGCGCCGGCCGCCGCACCGGACGCGGCCCACGACCGCCGAGCCGCGTGCGGGCGTCCACGCGGCTGCTCGGCGGGCGTCCACGCGGCTCGGCGGCGTGGGGCGCTACGCCGGCCAGGCGGTCAGGAAGGAGTCCGCGGACCAGGTTCCGTGCAGGGGAGGGGCCAGCCAGGCCCGGGCGGCCGCGCGGAAGGCGGCCGGATCGGCGCTGGACGCACCCTGCGGGACCGCGCCCAGCAGCGGCAGGGCCGAGACCTCCGGGAGGTCCGCCAGATTGCAGCGGGCGGCCAGGTCGGGTTCCGCCGGCCAGCTGCCGATGACCACGCCCGCCCCGGTCAGCCCCCGTGCCCGGAGCGCTTCCGCCGTCAGGGCGGTGGAGTTGAGGGTTCCGAGCCCCGCCGGGGCCACCACCAGCACCGCGGCGCCGAGCAACCGGGCCGCGTCGGCGAGGGTGTGGCCGGCCTCGTCGAAGCGGACGAGCAGCCCGCCCGCGCCCTCCACCAGCACCAGGTCGTGGCCCGCCGAGAGCCGCTGCGCCGCTTCGGCGATCTCGGCGGGGGAGAGCGTCGCCAGCCCGGCGCGGCGGGCTGCCGTGTCCGGGGCCAACGGCTCCGGATAGCGTGCCAGTTCCCGTGCGGTGACGGCGGAACCCGCCAGCCGCACCACCTCGGCGGCGTCCCCGGGCTCGGCCGGGCCCAACCCCGTCTGGGCGGGCTTGAGCACGGCCACCGAGCGGCCGGCGGCCACCGCGGCCGCGGCGATCGCCGCGGTGGTCACCGTCTTGCCGATCTCCGTGCCCGTTCCGGACACCATGAGTACCGTCACCGGACCTCAGCCTTCCTGCGCGGCCGCGCACACGGCGCGGCAGATGCGGGCGACGTCGGCGTCACCGGTGACGAAGGGCGGCATCGTGTAGATCATGTCCCGGAAGGGACGCAGCCAGACGCCTTCCCGGACCGCGGCCCGGGTGGCGGCCGCCACGTCCGCCTCGTGGTCCAGCTGGACCACCCCGATGGCGCCGAGCACGCGGACGTCCCGGACCCCCGGCAGGCCGGACGCCGCCGCCAGGCCCTCGCGCAGGCCCGCTTCGATCCGCTTGACCTCCCCGGCCCAGTCCTGGCCGAGCAGCAGGTCGACCGAGGCCAGGGCCACGGCCGTGGCGAGGGGGTTGCCCATGAAGGTCGGGCCGTGCGCCAGGACCGGGACCTCGCCCCGGGAGATCCCCTGCGCCACCCGCTCGGTGCACAAGGTCGCGGCGAGCGTCAGGTATCCGCCGGTCAGCGACTTGCCCAGGCACATCACGTCCGGGGTGATGCCCGCGTGGTCGGCCGCGAAGAGCGCACCCGTGCGGCCGAAGCCCGTCGCGATCTCGTCCAGGATCAGCAGGACCCCGTACTCGTCGCACAGTTCGCGCAGCACCGCGAGGTAGCCCGGGTTGTGGAAGCGCATGCCGCCCGCGCCCTGCACCACCGGCTCCACGATCACCGCGGCGAGCTCGTCCGCGTGCGCGGCGATCAGGGACCGCAGGTGGTCGGCGTACGCGGGGTCCACGGGGGTGTCGAAGCCGCCGGGCGGGGCGTCCGCGAAGACCTGGCGGGGCAGGTGGCCCTGCCACAGCTCGTGCATCCCGCCCTCGGGGTCGCACACGGCCATCGGCTGCCAGGTGTCCCCGTGGTAGCCGCCGCGCCAGGTCAGCAGCCGGGTCTTGCCCGTCCGGCCCAGTGAACGCCAGTACTGCAGGCACATCTTGACCGCGACCTCGACGGAGACCGAGCCCGAGTCGGCCAGGAAGACGTGCTCCAGCCCTGCCGGGGTGACCTCCACCAGCTTCGCGGCCAGCCGGACGGCGGGCTCGTGGGTGAGGCCGCCGAACATGACGTGCGACATCCGGCCCAGCTGCCCGGTCACGGCCTCGTTGAGCACCGGGTGGTTGTACCCGTGGATCGCCGACCACCAGGACGACATGCCGTCGACCAGCTCGTCCTGCCCCTCGGCCGCGGCCGCCAGCCGCAGCCTGACGCCCGAGGCGGCGGAGACGACCAGCGGCTCCTGCCGTCCGGGCATCGGGCCGTACGGGTGCCAGACGTGCTGCCGGTCCAGGGCGAGCAGGTCCCGGACCGGCAGCGGGTCGTACGCGTCGTGCTGGTCAGGCATTGGGCGCAAGATCCGTTCCGGTGCCGCGGCGGCGGACCGCCACCAGGTCGGACCGGACCTCGCCGGCCGGTGCCTGGGAGCCCGCCGCCGCGACCGCCGGCACCGGGGCCTGCGCCGCGTCCGCGTGTCCGGAGCACCCGCCGCAGGCCGAGCCGCAGCCCGCCCCCTCGGCGGCCTCCGCGGACCCGCCGGAACCGCAGACGGAGGCGCCGCCGCCGTGGGAGCCGCAGCCGCCTCCGGCAGCCGCCTCGGCCACGTCGGCGCGGTGAGCGGGCAGGGTCGACGTACCGGCGCCCTCCACCTCGAAGCCGGCGTCCGCGATCATGTCGAGGTCGGCCTGGCCCGCCTGGCCCTCACTGGTGAGGTAGTCGCCGAGGAAGATCGAGTTGACCAGGTGCAGGGCGAGCGGCTGCATCGTGCGCAGGTGCACCTCGCGGCCGCCCGCCAGCCGGACCTCGACGTCGGGACAGACGAAGCGCACCATCGCGAGGATGCGCAGGGCGCGCTGCGGGGTGAGGTTCCACTCCTTGGCCAGCGGGGTGCCCTCGAAGGGGATCAGGAAGTTGACCGGTACCGAGTCCGGGTCCAGCCCGCGCAGCGAGTAGACGACGTCGACGAGGTCCTCGTCGCTCTCGCCCATGCCGGCGATCAGACCGGAGCAGGCGGACAGGCCAGCGGCGTGCGCCTTCTGCACCGTGTCGACCCGGTCCGCGTAGGTGTGGGTCTTGGTGATCTGCCCGTACGTCGCCTCGGAGGTGTTCAGGTTGTGGTTGTACGCGTCCGCGCCCGCGTCGCGCAGCCGCTCGGCCTGGCCGTCGGAGAGCAGGCCGAGGCAGGCGCAGACCTCGACGCCCTCGTTCTGCTCCTTGATCGCCGCGATGGTCTTCCCGACGCGGTCCACGTCCCGGTCGGTGGGGCCGCGGCCGCTCGCCACCAGGCAGACCCGCTTGGCCCCGCCCGCGACGCCGGCGGCGGCGGCCTGGGAGGCCTCTTCCGGCTTCAACCAGGTGTACTTGAGGATCTCGGCCTTGGATCCCAGGCGCTGGGAGCAGTACGAGCAGTCCTCCGGGCACAGGCCCGACTTCAGGTTGACCAGGTAGTTCAGCTTGACCCGACGCCCGAACCACTGGCGGCGCACCTTGCCCGCCGCGGCCACCACGTCGAGCAGTTCGTCGTCAGAGGTCGCCAGCACGGCGAGTGCCTCTTCGCGGGTCGGCAGCTCGCGCCGCAGCCCCTTGTCAACCAGGGTGTTCAGCAGATCCATGACGCCGATCCTGGACCACTCGACCACTCCCGGCCAAGGAGAGAATGAACAACATGGCCTGAAGGGAGTGTGTGTATCGCCACACCTGGCGCTCCAGTCCCGACGGTTAGGGTCGGGCAGGTCTGTGGACTGCCGACAAGACCCGAGGACGCGCCGATGCCCCAGCACAGCCCCGAGCCCGTGGACGTCTTCGCCTGGATCGATGACGCAGAACGGGCCCGCGAGCAGGCAGGACTCGTCCGGACCCTGCGTCCGCGCCCGGCGTCCTCCCCGCTCCTGGACCTCGCGAGCAACGACTACCTGGGGCTGTCCAAGCACCCCGGGACGGTCCGCGGAGCCTGCGAGGCGGCCGAGCGCTGGGGTGCCGGGGCCACTGGATCCCGCCTGGTCACGGGTACGACCGAGCTTCATGCCGAGCTTGAGCGGGAGCTCGCGGAGTTCTGCGGCTTCGAGGCGGCCCTGGTGCTGTCCTCCGGGTACGCGGCCAACCTGGCGGCCGTGACGGCGCTCAGCGACCGGGGCACCCTGGTCGTCTCCGACGCCGGGAACCACGCCTCGATCGTCGACGGCTGCCGCCTCTCGCGCGCGCAGACCGCGGTGGTCCCGCACTCCGACCCGGACACCGCACGCAAGACGCTCGCCGCCCACGAGGGCCGGGCGCTGCTGGTCAGCGACTCGGTCTTCTCCGTCGACGGGGACGCCGCCCCGCTCGCGCAGTACGCGGCCGCCTGCCGGGAGCGGGGCGCCGCCCTGGTCGTGGACGATGCGCACGGGCTCGGCGTCCTGGGCGAGGGCGGCCGGGGCGCGCTGCACGCCGCCGGGCTCGCGGGCCGCCCCGCAGTGGTGGCCACGCTGACCCTCTCGAAGTCCCTGGGGAGCCAGGGCGGGGCGGTGCTGGGCCCGGCGAAGGTCATCCGCCACCTGGTCAACACCGCCCGCACCTTCATCTTCGACACCGGGCTGGCCCCCGCCGCGGTGGGCGCGGCGCTGGCGAGCCTGCGCCTGCTCCGGCAGGAGCCGGAGCGCGCGGAGCGGGCCCGCAAGGTGGCCGCCGAGCTGTACGGGCGGCTCACCGCGTCCGGCCTGACCGCGGCCAGGCCGGACGCGGCCGTGGTGTCGGTGCGGGCCCCGTCGGCTTCGGCGGCACTGCGCTGGGCCGCCGACTGCCGCGAGGAGGGTCTGTCCGTGGGCTGCTTCCGTCCGCCGTCGGTGCCGGACGGTGTCTCCCGGCTGCGGCTGACCGCCCGGGCGGACCTCACGGGGGTGGAGATCGACCGGGCCGTCGCGACGATCCTGGGGACCGCACCCGCCGGGGCCACGGCGTAGGCGGACTACGGGAGCAGGTCCACCCGGACCGAGGACAGGAAGCCGTTCCAGGCCGGCCCGGTGAAGAGCACCGCCGGGCCGTCCGTCCGCTTGGAGTCGCGGACGGCGAGCAGGCCGCCGGAGAGGGCGGCCGCTTCCACACAGTTGTTCATTCCGGTGCTGCGGCTGCTTCGCCGCCACCGCGCGCTGATCAGAAGTCCGCTGGTGGGTAAGAGGGTTGCGGACACGGGGGGTGCCTCCTTACGCGTCGTCAGCGAGGGCGCTGATGAGTTCCGACGAGTCCTGGGGCGGGAGGGCGTGCGCCTGGATGGTGCGGAACGCGGCGCTGTACGCCTCTAGGTCTTCCTTCCGCTCCAGATAGAGGCTACTCGTCAAATGGTCGAGTACCACCACATCCAGATCGGCGATGTTCGGAAATGAGAAGATGACGAACGGCCCGGTGAGGCCGAGATGGCCCCCCACGCTGAACGGCAGTACCTGGAGCCGCACTTGGGGCAGCCGCCCCACCTGTACGAGGTGCCGCAGCTGCTCAGCCATCACCCCCGGCCCCCCGATCTGCCGCCGCAGCACCGCCTCGTCCAGCACCGCGCTCAGCTCCAGCGGGGGATCGGCCCGCAGCACCGCCTGACGTGCCAGCCGTACCTCGACCAGCGCGTCCACCTTCGGCTCGGGCAGGCCCCCCAGCGCGGCCCGCGTCACCGCCCGCGCGTACCCGGGGGTCTGCAACAGCCCCGGCACCACGGAGAGCTCCACCGTGCGGGCCGAGCGGGCTCCGGCCTCCAGGCTGATGAAGTCCCGGTACTCCTGGGGCAGCAGCCCCCGGTAGTCGTGCCACCACTGGCGGCCCCGCCCCGCGTCGGCGCTTGCCGAGGGGCCCGCCGCCGAGGCAGACAGGGCTTCCAGCAGCGCCCGCTGCTGGGCGCTGACGCACTCCCCGTAGGCGTCCAGGAGCAGCCGGATGTCCTCCGGCTTGACGCCGCTGCGCCCCGTCTCGATGCGGCTGACCTTCGACTGGTGCCACCCCACGATCCGGGCCGCCTCACCACTGGTGAGTCCGGACCGGTCGCGCAGGGCGCGCAGTTCCTCGCCGAGCTTGCGTCGGCGCACCGCGGGACCGTGCTGCACACCCGCCTCCTTCCACCGGCACAGCTCGCACCAGTTTGCCGTCCAAATACGTTCTTCCGTAGCAGAGTTCACCGCATTGGGGGACAGATATATGCATATCTTGGGGGAACGGCAGAAACCTCGGCAGGATGGGTGGCACTCTGGCGTCCAGCACAGATCCGGGGCCGCTCGGCCCCGGTGGGAAAGGGACCGTCGCCATGGCAGATCACCAGGAAGCATCCGTCACTCTGCCGAGCGATCCGGCCTCGGTCGCCGCCGCCCGCCGCTACGTCGCGGAGGTGCTGGGCGCATGGGGCCTTCCCGATGACACCGACACGGCGGACAGTATCCGGCTGATCGTCTCCGAACTCGCCACCAACGCCGTCCAGCACACCTTCGGCCAGTCGCCCACCTTCACCGTCGACCTCCGCCTGGAACGCGGCGAGTGGCTGCGCGTCGGGGTCACCGACAGCCACCCGCGCTGGCCCAAGAGGCTCCCCGCGGCAGTGCAGCAGGACAACGGCCGGGGCATGGTCATCATCCGCTGGCTCGCCGCGGAAGCGGGCGGCCGGCTCTCGGTCAGCCCCACCGAGGACGGTGGCAAGACGGTGTGGATCGCCATGCCCTGGACCGTCGCGGCCGCTGCGCACAGCGCCGTCGCCGGCGGCTGAACCACCCGCGCCGGGCCCTGGTCTCCCCGTCGTACGGCCCCGCCCCCGCGCCCCCCCCGGGGCCGGGGCCCTCAGCCGGCCCCGCGCTCCCCGGCGCTGCGCTCGATGCACAGCTCGTTGCCCTCCGGGTCGGCGAGGACGACCCAGCCCAGGACGCCGTCCGGGTCGCGGCGGTCGTCCACGAGCCGCGCACCGAGCTCCACCAGGCGGGCGACGGTTTCGTCCCGGGTGCCGGCGGACGGCTGGATGTCCAGGTGGACCCGGTTCTTGACCGTCTTGGCGTCCGGGACCCGCACGAACAGCAGCCCCGGGACGCCCGGTTGCTCCGGACCCGGCGCCAGCAGCACCTCGTCGTCGCCCTCCTTGTCGTCCGGGTGGAGGGGGAAGCCGGTGACCGCGGACCAGAACACGGCGACCCGGTAGGGGTCGAGTGCATCGAAGGTGACGTGCCGGACGGGGTGGTGGAACACGTGTCTCCTCGTGGGGCTGCGCGGAGCGGTCGGTGCCGTATACGGGAGCCGGATCGCGGGGCCCGTACGGCGAACCGGGTGCCTTCTCGAAACGTGCGTTAACGCGACGGAAAAGCGAAGCCCTTAGCGTGGCGGCCACGTTCCTCCGCCAATGATCACCCATGATCCGGTAAAGCGGTGGTGGTCGGGACGGAAAGCATTGCACCGGGTTGGGCAAGAGATGCTTGGCACGGATATGCACAGGTCAACAAAGTGTTGACGGCCGGTAAGGTCGCCCCGGCACGACGTGATCTTGTCCCGGAAGCTGGTGGATTCGAGTGCACCTGACACCTCACGAGCAGGAGCGACTGCTCATTCACGTGGCCGCCGACGTGGCCGCCCGACGCCGGGCTCGGGGAGTCCGCCTCAACCACCCCGAAGCGGTCGCCCTCATCACCTCCCACATCCTCGAAGGCGCCCGCGACGGACGCACCGTGGCCGAGCTGATGGCCTCCGGGCGCACCGTCCTGCACCGCGCGGAGGTCATGGAGGGGATCCCCGAGATGCTGCACGACGTCCAGGTCGAGGCCACCTTCCCGGACGGGACCAAGCTCGTCACCGTCCACGACCCGATCGTCTGAAGAGGGGTACCCGGATGATCCCCGGCGAGACCGTCCTCGGGGACGGGCCGGTGCTGCTCAACGAGGGCCGCCCCGTCACCCGCCTCACCGTCCTCAACCGCGCCGACCGCCCCGTACAGGTCGGCTCGCACTACCACTTCGCCGAGGCCAACCCCGGCCTCGACTTCGACCGCGCCGCCGCCCGCGGACTGCGGCTCAACGTCGCCGCCGGCACCGCCGTCCGCTTCGAGCCCGGCATCCCGGTCGCCGTGGAACTCGTACCGCTGGCCGGTGCGCGCACCGTTCCCGGACTGCGCGGGGAGACCGGGGGGCCGCTCGATGGCTGAGCTCTCCCGCCGGGAGTACGCCGGCCTCTTCGGGCCGACGGCCGGTGACCGGATCCGGCTGGCCGACACCGACCTGTTCGTCGAGATCGAACGCGACCTCAGCGGCGGCCCCGGCCGCTCCGGCGACGAGGCGGTCTTCGGCGGCGGCAAGGTCATCCGCGAGTCCATGGGCCAGGCCCGCACCACCCGTGCCGAGGGCGCCGCCGACACCGTGATCACCGGGGTCGTCGTCCTGGACCACTGGGGCGTGGTCAAGGCCGACCTCGGCATCCGCGACGGCCGGATCTGCGGCCTCGGCAAGGCCGGCAACCCCGACACGATGGACGGGGTCGACCCCGCCCTCGTCATCGGGCCGGAGACGGAGGTCATCGCGGGCAACGGGAAGATCGTCACCGCCGGCGCCGTCGACGCCCACGTGCACTTCATCTCCCCGACCGTCATCGAGGAGGCCCTGGCCTCCGGGATCACCACCCTGGTCGGCGGCGGTACCGGTCCCGCCGAGGGCAGCAAGGCCACCACCGTCACCCCCGGCCCCTGGCACCTGGCCCGGATGTTCGCCGCCCTGGAGGCCTACCCCGTCAACATCGGCCTGCTCGGCAAGGGCAACACCATGTCCCGCGAGGGCATGCACTCCCAACTGCGAGGCGGAGCGCTGGGGTTCAAGCTGCACGAGGACTGGGGCTCCACCCCGGCCGTCATCGACGCCTGCCTGAGCGTGTGCGAGGAGACCGGCGTCCAGGCCGCCATCCACACCGACACCCTGAACGAGGCCGGGTTCGTCGGCGACACCCTCGCCGCGATCGGCGGGCGCACCATCCACTCGTACCACACCGAGGGAGCGGGCGGCGGGCACGCACCCGACATCATCACCGTGGTCTCCGAGCCGAACATCCTGCCCAGCTCCACCAACCCCACCCGGCCGCACACC
Source organism: Streptomyces sp. cmx-4-9 (assembly GCF_046548835.1). Classification (NCBI taxonomy): domain Bacteria; kingdom Bacillati; phylum Actinomycetota; class Actinomycetes; order Kitasatosporales; family Streptomycetaceae; genus Streptomyces; species Streptomyces sp. cmx-4-9. The sequence continues at coordinate 89,481 of NZ_JAEBEE010000002.1, forward strand.
GTCAACACCGTCGAGGAGCACCTCGACATGCTGATGGTTTGCCACCACCTGAACCCGGCCGTCCCCGAGGACCTCGCCTTCGCCGAGTCCCGCATCCGGCCCTCGACCATCGCCGCCGAGGACGTCCTGCACGACCTCGGCGCGATCTCCATCATCTCGTCCGACTCCCAGGCCATGGGCCGGGTCGGCGAAGTGGTCCTGCGCACCTGGCAGACCGCCCACGTGATGAAGCGGCGCCGCGGGTTCCTGCCCGGCGACGGCCCCGCCGACAACCACCGGGCCCGCCGCTACGTCGCCAAGTACACGATCAACCCCGCCGTGGCCCAGGGCCTCGCCCGCGAGATCGGCTCCGTCGAGACCGGCAAACTCGCCGACCTCGTGCTGTGGGACCCGGCCTTCTTCGGGGTCAGGCCCCACTTGGTCCTCAAGGGCGGCCAGATCGCCTACGCACAGATGGGCGACGCCAACGCCTCCATCCCCACCCCGCAGCCCGTGCTGCCCCGGCCGATGTTCGGCAGCCGCGGCAGCGCCCCCGCCCTCAACTCGCTGAACTTCACCGCGCAGGCCGCACTCGACGACGCCCTGCCCGAACGGCTGGGCCTCGGCAAGCAGTTCGTGGCGATCGAGAGCACCCGCACGGTCGGCAAGGCGGACATGCGGGGCAACGACGCCATGCCGAGGGTGGAGGTCGACGCCGACACCTTCACCGTCACCATCGACGGGGAAGCGGTCGAACCGGCCCCCGCAGCCGAACTGCCCATGGCACAGAGATACTTCCTCTTCTGATGGGGAGCCGCCCACGATGAGCCTCGCCGCGCTCCTCGTCCTCGCGGACGGCCGCTTCCCCGCCGGGGGCCATGCGCACTCCGGCGGGGCCGAGGCCGCCTGCAAGGCGGGCCGGATCCACGACGCCGCCACCCTGGAGGAGTTCTGCCGGGGCCGCCTGCACACCGCCGGCCTCACCGCCGCGGGGCTCGCCGCCGCCGGGGCCCTCGGCCTCGACCCGGCACTGCTCGACGCCGCCGCCGACGCCCGCACCCCCTCGGCGGCCCTGCGCACCGCCGCGCGCCGGCTGGGCCGCCAGCTCCTGCGGGCCGCCCGGGCCACCTGGCCCGCCGCCGCCCTGGACGAACTCGCCGCCGCCTTCCCGCGCGGCGCCCACCAGCCCGTGGTACTCGGCGTCACCGCCCGCGCCGCCGGGCTCGGACCGCGCGACGCCGCCCACGTCGCGGCGTACGAGGCGGTCGGCGGCCCGGCGACCGCGACCGTACGTCTGCTGGGCCTCGACCCCTTCGAGGCCAGCGGGGTACTGGCCCGCCTCGCCCCGGATCTGGACTCCGTCGCCGCGCAGGCGGAGCAGGCCGCCCTGCGCGCCCGCACCGAGGGCCCGGACGCCCTGCCCGCGGCCTCCTCGCCCCTGCTGGACATCGCGGCGGAGGCCCATGCCGACTGGCCGGTACGCCTCTTCGCCTCCTGACCACCCCCCACCGGGCCGCCCCGACCACCCCGAGGAGAACCACCGCCATGCACCTGGACCACGCCGTCACCTACCCCCGCCGGCACACCCGCAGCGCCGCGCCGCTGCGCGCCGACGGCTCCCGGCGCGCCCTGCGCATCGGACTCGGCGGACCGGTCGGTTCCGGCAAGACCGCCACGGTCGCCGCCCTCTGCCGCGCCCTGCGCGGCGAGTTCTCCATGGCCGTCGTCACCAACGACATCTACACCCGCGAGGACGCCGAGTTCCTGCTCCGGGAGGCCGTGCTGCCGCCCGAGCGGATCACCGCCGTGGAGACCGGAGCCTGCCCGCACACCGCCATCCGCGACGACATCTCCGCCAACCTGGAGGCCGTGGAGGAACTGGAGGAAGCCTTCAGCGAGACCGGCCGGCTCGACCTGATCCTCGTCGAATCGGGCGGGGACAACCTCACCGCCACCTTCTCCCGGGGCCTGGCCGACGCCCAGGTCTTCGTCATCGACGTGGCCGGCGGGGACGACATCCCGCGCAAGGGCGGACCCGGGGTCACCACCGCCGACCTCCTCGTCGTCAACAAGACCGACCTCGCCCCGTACGTCGGCTCCGACCTGGACCGGATGGCCCGCGACGCGGCCGAGCAGCGGGGTGGACTCCCCGTCGTCTTCCAGTCGCTGCGCACCCCGGAGGGCGTCGCCCCGGTCGCCGCCTGGGTGCGCGAGCAGATCGCCGCTTGGGCCCTGCGGTGACCGGCGCCGCCCCGGCCGTCCCGGCGGCCGGCCTGCGGGCCACCGCCCGGATCCACGCCGTCGCCGACGGGCGCGGCGGTACGGCCCTGCCGCTGCTCGCCGGCGAGGGACCGCTCGCGCTGCGCCGCACCCGGGGCGAGGGGGGAGCCGAGGCGGAGGTGCTGCTGGTCGGCGCGATGAGCGCCCCGCTCGGCGGGGACCACCTCGGCGTCGAGGCCACCGCCGGGCCCGGGGCCCGCCTCGCCCTCGGCTCGGCGGCGGCGACCCTGGCGCTGCCCGGCCGCGGCGGCGAACCCGCACGCTACGACGTGCGGCTGACCGTGGCGGACCGGGCCTCGGTGCGCTGGCTGCCCGAACCGCTGGTCTCCGTGCGCGGCAGCGACCTGCGGATGCACACCCGGGCCGAACTGGCGCCCACCGCGCGGCTGCTGCTGCGCGAGGAGCAGGTCCTGGGCCGCTTCGGCGAGTCGCCGGGCCTGCTGCGCAGCCGGCTCACCGTCACCCGGGCCGGCCGCCCGCTGCTCGACCAGGAGCTGGCCTGCGGCCCGGGTGCGCCCGGCGGCTGGGACGGCCCGGCCGGACTCGCCGGGCACCGCGCGCTCGGTCAGCTCCTCGTCGTGGACCCGGCCTTCGCGGCTGCGCCCCCGGCCGCCGCCGTGCTGGGAGAGTTCGCCGCGGTGACCCCGCTGGCCGGCCCGGCCGTGCTCGTCGCGGCCCTGGCACCGGACGCCCTGAGGCTGCGGGACCTGCTGGATGCGGCCCTGGAAAGGTACGGCTGGTGACCGGTACCGCTCAGCGGTACACCTGCTCCCGATTATCGGGTTGGCAAAGAACACGGCCGCGCTCTGTTCCCCGGCACGGCCGAGCGACAAAGATCCCCTTGCACGCCGTTGACCGAAACCGACCCAACCAGGCCGCCCACGGCGGCATCTGACGCAGGGGGAACCACCACGTGATACGCACCGCGACGCTGGGCAGCGCCGCCACCCTCATCACCGGAGCACTCGCGGCGGGCCTGCTGCTGGCGCCGCCCGCCGGCGCGGCCTCGGCCGGCCGCGACAACGGCGCCGCGGAGGCGGTGGGCGCGCAGATCGCCGCCGCCCGCGCCGCGCGCGCCGGCATCGACTGGAAGGACTGCCCCGCGGACTGGGGCTTCGAGAAGCCGATCCAGTGCGGGTGGGTCAAGGTCCCGCTCGACTACACCAAGCCCTTCGGCAAGACCATCGAGCTCGCCGTCGACCGCATCGCCAGCACCGGGACGAAGGAGGAGCGCCAGGGCGCGCTCGTCTACAACCCGGGCGGCCCGGGCGGTTCCGGCATGCGCTTCCCGCGCCGGGTCACCACCAAGAGCCCGCTGTGGGTCACCACCTCCAAGGCGTACGACTTCGTGGGCTTCGACCCGCGCGGCGTCGGCCACTCGGCGCCGATCTCCTGCATCGACCCGCAGGAGTTCGTCAAGGCCCCCAAGGCCGACCCCGTCCCCTCGGGCGAGGCGGACAAGCGCGCCCAGCGCAAGCTCGCCGCCGAGTACGCGGACGGCTGCAAGGAGCGCAGCGGCGAGATGCTGCCGCACATGACCACGCCGAACACCGCGCGCGACCTGGACGTCATCCGGGCCGCCCTCGGCGAGAAGAAGCTGAACTACCTCGGCGTCTCCTACGGCACCTACCTCGGCGGGGTCTACGCGACCCTGTTCCCGTCCCACGTGCGCCGCATGATCGTCGACTCCGTGGTCGACCCCGACCAGGACAACATCTGGTACGAGGCCAACCTGGGCCAGGACGTGGCCTTCCAGACCCGCTGGAACGACTGGCAGGACTGGGTCGCCAAGAACGACGCCTCCTTCCACCTCGGCACCACGCGTGCCCAGGTCGAGGCCCGCTACCAGAAGCTGCGCGCCAAGGCCAAGGCCAACCCGCTCGGCGGGGTCGTCGGCCCGGCCGAGCTCATCGGCTTCTTCCAGGGCGCCCCGTACTACGACTCCTCCTGGGTGCCCGTGGCCCAGACCTGGGCCGCGTACGAGGCCGGCGACGAGCAGGCGCTGGTCGACGCCATCGCCCCGGACCTGTCGGACACCGCCGGCAACGCGGCCTCGGAGAACGGCAACGCCGTCTACACCGCGGTCGAGTGCGCCGACGCCAAGTGGCCGACCAACTGGGCCACGTGGGACCGGGACAACACCAAGCTGCACCAGAAGTACCCGTTCCTGACCTGGTCCAACGCCTGGATGAACCTGCCCTGCGCGACCTGGAAGTCCAAGCAGAGCACCCCGATCAAGGTCGGCGCGGGTGCCCGGCAGGGCCTGCCGCCGGTGCTGATCGTGCAGTCCGAGCGTGACGCGGCCACCCCGTACGAGGGCGCCGTCTCGCTCCACCGCCGCCTCGGCGGATCCCGCCTGATCACGGAGCAGAACGCCGGTTCGCACGGTGTCACCAGCCTGGTGAACCCCTGCATCAACACCCGGGTGGACACCTATCTGCTGACCGGCAAGGTCGACGCCAAGGACGTCACGTGCGGCCCGCACGCGACCCCGGTGGCTCCGGCTCCGGCCGCCGCGAAGTCCCTCCGGCAGGCTCCCGCCTCGGACCTCCCGGCCCGTGAGGAGCTCCCGGCCGTCCGCTAGCACCGGCAAGGGCCCGGCCGGACGACCGGCCGGGCCCTCGGACGGGGAAGGCTCAGCGCGCGGTGCGCCGGGCCTTCTTCCGTTCGGCCTCCGCCTCGGCCTTGACCTCGGCCGCGTACCGGTCCACGTACTCCTGGCCGGACAGGCCGAGGACGGCGTACATGATCTCGTCGGTGACGGCCCGCAGGACGGTCCGCTCGTTCTCCATCCCCGCGTACCGGGAGAAGTCCATCGGCTCGCCGAAGCGGATCGTCACCCGCCGGATCTTCGGTATCTTCTGCCCGGGCGGCTGGATCTCGAACGTGCCCACCATCGCGCAGGGGATGACGGGCACCCCCGCCCCCAGCGCCATGGCGGCCACCCCCACCTTGCCCTTGTAGAGCCGTCCGTCGTGCGAGCGGGTGCCCTCGGGATAGATGCCCAGCAGCTCGTCCTTCGCCAGGACCCCGAGGCCCTCCCGCAGGGCCGCCTTCCCCGCGTCCTTGCCGGAGCGGTCCACGGGGATCTGCCCGGCGCTGCGGAAGAAGGCGGCGGTGAGCCGCCCCTTGACCCCCGGGCCGGTGAAGTACTCGGCCTTGGCGAGGAAGGTGATCCGCCGCTTGAGGATCGCGGGCATCAGGAAGTGGTCGGAGAACGACAGGTGGTTGCCCGCGACGATCGCGGCCCCCTCCGCCGGAATGTTCTCCAGACCCTCGATCCGCGGCCGGAACAGCAGCCTCAGCAGTGGACCGAGCAACACGTGCTTGAGCAAGTGGTAGAACACCAGGCCGCTCCCGTCGATGTCCCGTTGTCACGGTCATCGTACGGACAGTCAGTCCTGCTTAGGCAGCCCGGGGACCGCCTTGATCACACGCCGTCCTGATCATGCAGCGCGCGCCGTACCGCTCATACGCTGCGGGATGCGGCCATCCCGGCGGTCAGCAGCCCCAGCACCACCCAGCCGAACCACAGCCAGCCGTTGCTGCCGAGGACCACGGAGTACGCGGCGACGGCCACCAGAGCGGCGAAGGTCATGACAGCCATCGCCTTAACAGATCCGGTCATGCCCCATGGTCGCGCGCCGAGGCCGTCCTGCGCTACTGGCCACGCGCCTGGAGCGAGGCCAGATACGAGTTGTACGCCGCCAGCTCCTGGTCGCCGTCCCGGTCCGCGGCCCGGTCGGAGCGCTTCGCCGCCCGCTGCTCGGAGTGGTACCACTGGTAGACCAGCGCGATCAGCACCAGTACCGAGGGGATCTCGCTGAAGGCCCATGCGATGCCGCCGCCCCACTGCTGGTCCAGCAGCGGATCGATGCCCAGCGAGGCGGGCGGGTGCGCGTACGTCTTGATCATCGGTTCGCTCGCCATCATCAGCGCGATGCCGAAGAAGGCGTGGAAGGGCATCCCGGCGAAGAGCTCCAGCATCCGCATCACGTAGCCCGGCCGGTGCGGGCCCGGGTCGATGCCCATGATCGGCCAGAAGAAGACCAGGCCCACGGCGAGGAAGTGCACCATCATCGCGATGTGCCCGGTGCGGCTCTCCATCAGGAAGTCGAAGAGCGGGGTGAAGTACAGCGCGTACAGGCTGGCGATGAACATCGGGATGGTGAAGGCCGGATGCGTCACGATCCGCATGTACCGGCTGTGCAGCAGCATCAGGAGCAGTTCACGCGGCCCCTTGGTGCCGCGGGCGGCGGGCGGCAGCGCGCGCAGCGCCAGCGTCATCGGCGCGCCCAGCAGCAGCAGGATCGGGGTGATCATGCTGATCACCATGTGCTGGACCATGTGCACACTGAACATGACCATGCCGTAGTCGTTCAGCTTGGTGCACATCACCAGGACCACGGTCAGCACACCGAAGGTGAACGCGATGGTCCGGCCCGGCGGCCAGGAGTCCCCGCGCCGCCGCAGCCGCAGCACGCCCCACCCGTACAGGGCCAGGCCCAGCAGTGAGCCGAACAGGAAGAAGGCGTCGAAGGAGAACTCCAGCCCGCGCCCGAGAGTGAAGGGCGGCAGGTCCATGTCCATGTCCATGCCGTGCCCGCTGTGGTCCATCTGTTCACTCCCTTGACTGTGGCGCCCCACCACAGTAATGCCGCCCCCGGACACACCCGCGCCCGGGGGCCGCCGTTACGCCCGGGATGTCACAGGACGTTCTGCGCCTCGGCGTACCGCTCCGGGGGGACCGTCTTGAGGGTCTGCACCGCATCGCCGAGCGGCACCATGGTGATGTCCGTGCCGCGCAGCGCCGTCAGCATGCCGAACTGGCCGCGGTGCGCCGCCTCCACGGCATGCCAGCCGAAGCGGGTCGCGAGCACCCGGTCGTACGCGGTCGGCGTGCCGCCGCGCTGCACGTGGCCCAGGATCACCGGGCGGGCCTCCTTGCCGAGGCGGGCCTCCAGCTCCACGGCGAGCAGGTTGCCGATGCCGGCGAACCGCTCGTGCCCGTACACGTCGGTGCCGCCCTCCTGGAAGGCCATGGAGCCGGCCCGGGGCTTCGCGCCCTCGGCGACCACCACGATCGCGAACCGCTTGCCCGCGGAGAAGCGCTCACCCACGATCGCCGTCAGTTCGTCGATGTCGAAGGGACGCTCCGGAACCACGATGGCGTGCGCCCCGGCCGCCATGCCCGAGTGCAGGGCGATCCAGCCGGTGTGGCGGCCCATGACCTCGACGACCATCACGCGCTGGTGGGACTCGGCGGTGGTCTTCAGCCGGTCCAGCGCCTCGGTGGCGACCCCGACGGCGGTGTCGAAGCCGAAGGTGACGTCGGTGGACGCGATGTCGTTGTCGATGGTCTTGGGGACGCCGACGATCGGCAGGCCCGCCTCGGAGAGCAGGTGGGCGGCCTTCAGCGTGCCCTCGCCACCGATCGGGATGATCGCGTCGAGACCGAGGTCCGCGACGTGGCCGCGGGCGCGCTCCACCCCGTCCAGCAGGTGCGCGGGCTGGACCCGCGAGGAGCCGAGGATGGTGCCGCCGCGGGCCAGGATGCCGCCGACGGCATCCAGGTCGAGCTTGCGGTAGTCCGCCTCCAGCAGGCCCTTCCAGCCGTCGAGGAAGCCGATCACCTCATCGCCGTGGTCGACGACGGCGCGGTGCACGACGGAGCGGATGACGGCGTTGAGGCCGGGGCAGTCGCCACCGGAGGTGAGCACACCAATGCGCATGGCAGGAAGAGACCTTTGCAACGTGGGCCGAGGACCGGACCACGTCGTCCGGTGGGAACTAACGTCACCCTACAAGCGCCGGAGCAGTGGACTGAACCATCCTCCACATGCTGGTCGCCGCCCCCGTGCGAAACCACATCGGCCCGGTCCCCCCAAGGGAATCCGGGCCGAACACATGGGCTCGGGGCCGCCCCGATGAGCGGCCCCGCGGAGCACTAGGCGGGCTGCGTCGCCGTGGCGATGCGCTCGGCGCGCAGCGCCTCGTACCACCGGTCGTCTATGGCCGGCAGCGCGTTCACGTCGAGGGCCAGCTTCAGCAGCAGGTCCGCGATGTGCGGGTTGCGCGCCATCACGGGGCCGTGCATGTAGGTGCCGAAGACGGTGTCGTTGTACGCGCCCTCGGTGCCGTCGCCGGTGCCGTTGCCGCGGCCCATGGTCACCCGGGCGAACGGGCGGGCCGTGGGGCCGAGGTGGGTGACGCCCTGGTGGTTCTCGAACCCCGTCAGCTGGGGCAGGCCCAGCCGCGGGTCGATGTCGCCGAGGACGTCCCCGACGCAGCGCTCGCCCTCGCCGCGCACGGTCACGACGTCCAGCAGGCCGAGGCCCTGCTGCCGCTCGCCCATGTCGTTGACGAACTCGTTGCCGAGGATCTGGTACCCGGCGCAGACCGAGAAGACGATCGCCCCGTTCGAGACGGCCCGCTCCAGACCGCCGTCGCGCACCAGGCGCTCCGCGGCGAGCCGCTGCGGCCGGTCCTCACCGCCGCCGATCAGGTAGATGTCGCCCGAGGTGGGGATCGGCTGGTCGCTGCGCACGTCCACGCGCTGCACGTCCAGGCCGCGCTGGCGCGCCCGGCGCTCCACCACCAGGGCGTTGCCCTGGTCTCCGTACGTGCTGAGCAGGTCCGGGTAGACCCACACCAGACGCAGGCTGTTGTCGCTCATGCTCTAGTCCTCTGCGTTCGTGACGGGTCTAGTTGCCGACGCGGCGGCGCACGTCCTGGAAGGCGGTGTAGTTGGCGATCAGCTCGATCTGTCCGGGCGGCGCCAGCTGCACGGCCTCGTCGAGGGTCTCGCACACCCGGAAGTCCAGGCCCGCGACTTCCAGGCGGACCGCAAGGTCCAGCTTGCGGTCGCCGATCACGAAGATCGGGTGGCCGGCCAGGCGCGGGTAGTCCACGTCCCACAGCCAGGAGGTGTCGGTGCCGTCGGCGCCGCGCGCGTTCACCGAGAGGATCACCGGGGTCGGCGGCGGGTCGATCAGCGAGAAGGTCTCCAGCCAGCCGGCCGGGTTCTTCGCGAGCAGCAGCCGCAGCTCCCGGCCCTGGAAGGTCACCACGTCGTAGCGGCCGGCCACGGCCTGCACCTGGTACATCCGCTCCAGGGCGACCTGCGGGGGAACGCCGAAGACGGCGGCCACGGCGGCCGAGGTGGCGGCGTTCGCCTTGTTGGCGCGGCCGGGAAGCTGGAGGTGGATCGGCCAGGCGCTGCCGTGCGGGTCCAGTACGTGGTCGCCGGAGAGCACCCAGCTGGGGGTGGGGCGCCGGAAGCCGCACTCGCCGCAGAACCAGTCGTCTCCGGGGCGCTGCATGACGCCGCCGCAGGACGGGCACGACCAGGCGTCGTCCTTCCACTCCTGGCCGGCGGCCACCCACACCACGTTCTGGGAGGAGGAGGCCGACCAGACGATCAGCGGGTCGTCGCAGTTCGCGACGATGACGGCCTTGGAGCCCTGGAGGCCCTCGCGCCACTTCTCCGCGAGCATGCGGGTCTCGGCGGCGCGGTCCAGCTGGTCGCGCGAGAGGTTCAACAGGGCGATCACCTTGGGGGTGACGTCCCGGGCCACTCCGGCCAGGTACTTCTCGTCGACCTCGATGACGCCGTACTTGGCGTCCGAACCGCCCGCCAGCGCCGAGGTGATGCCGGCCGGCATGTTCGCGCCGAGGGCGTTGGAGACGACCGGGCCGCTGGCCCGCAGGGCCTCCGCGATCAACCGGGTCGTCGTGGTCTTGCCGTTCGTCGCGGAGACGAGGACGACATCGAGATGCTGCGCCAGCGCTCCGAGGAGATCGGGGTCGAGCCTGAGTGCGACCTTGCCGCCGATCACCGATCCGCTTCCGCGTCCCGCGGCCCGCGACACCGCCGCCGCGGCCTTGCCCGCCGTCACGGCCAGCTTGGCCCGCGGCGAAAGCGGCTCCGTGTTGCCTGCCATCGTCCCTTGTCCTCCTTGCGTCGGTCGGCCCCAGCCTATCCAGTACCTGCCGGGGCCTTGACCGCGGCGCCCCCGGGCCGCCGCAGATCTCCTCATATGTTCGCCCGCGGCGCCCCCGTCGTACCCTTACCGCCATGCCACAGCGCCCCATCCCCGGTACCTCCGGCACCGTCCGCACCATGAGCCTGCTGGGCGACCCGGTGCTCCACTCGGCTTGCGCGGAGGTGACCGGCTTCGGCCCGGCCCTGGACCGGCTCGTCGAGGACATGTTCGCGACGATGTACGCGCACCAGGGCGTCGGCCTCGCCGCGAACCAGATCGGTGTCGGGCAGCGGGTGTTCGTCTACGACTGCCCCGACGACGAGGACGTCCGCCACGTCGGACACGTCGTCAATCCGCGCCTGGTGACGGCCGACGGCGACGAGTTCCTCGGGCCGGAGGGCTGCCTGTCGCTACCGGGCCTGGAGGCCGGCACGGCCCGCTTCGACCACGCGGTCGTCGAAGGGGTCAACTCCGACGGCGCACCCGTGCGGATCTCCGGTACGGGCTTCTTCGCCCGCTGCCTCCAGCACGAATGCGACCACCTGGCGGGCACGGTGTACGCGGACCGGGTCACCGGGCTGCGCGCCCGGCGCCTGCGCAGGGCCATCCGCAGGGCGCCGTGGGGCGCCGGGTCCGTGCGGGGCTGAGCCGGGCCGGGGTCAGAAGCCCGGGCCGTCCGCCCGGTTGCCGGCCGTCGCCAGCCGCCCCCACAGGAGGTCGGTGAGGCCCGTGACCAGTTCCGCCCGGGTGCAGGGCCGTTCGCCGAGCCACCAGTCGCCGGCCGCGTGCATCATGCCGACGATGCCGTGGCCCCACACCCGGGCCAGGCGCTCGCCGCCCGGGCCGAGGTCCACGCGCTCCCCGACCACCTGCGCCAGTTCCTCGCCCAGGCGGCGCAGCAGCGGGGCCGAGTGCTGGCCCACGTCGAAGCCGCGCTCGGCGGCCTGGGCGTCCTCGGCGGGGTGCATCAGGAAGCGGTAGACCTGCGGGCGGGCCTCGATGGCGGCGAGGTACGTCTCCAGGGTGGCCTCCACCCGCTGCCGGCGCTCCGCGGGGGCGTCGAGCGCCGCCCGCAGCGAGTCGAGCAGGGCGTCGGTGTGCCGTACGGCGAGCGCCTGGTAGAGGCCGGCCTTGTCGCCGAAGTGCCGGTAGAGGATGGGCTTGGTGATGCCCGCCTCCGCGGCGATGGCGTTCATGGAGGCCCTGGGGCCGTCCCTGAGCACGACCCGGTCGGCCGCTTCGAGCAGTTCCCGCCGCCGCCGCTCGGACGCTCCCGGCTCGCCGGCCCGCTGCGTGGTCTCCATGACGTGTTTCTCTCCCCGCCCTTGCGATGTGCGTGACGCCCACGCAACGTAACACCCCGCACACCCGCACGGCCGAAACGGTGGACCCCGCCCCGGCCGCCGGGGGCGCTGCTTGACACTGCTTACTCGCCGGTAACAGACTGTGGCCACCGCGCCGGTTACCGCTAGTAACATGCATGTCGACGCGCGCGGACCGCACCGGGCACAGACAGCTGGAGGGGACATGGCGGAGTTCACCATGGAGCTCAACGACGACCAGAAGCAGGTCCGGGACTGGATCCACGGCTTCGCCGCCGACGTGATCCGGCCCGCGGCCGCGGAATGGGACGAGCGCGAGGAGACTCCCTGGCCCGTCATCCAGGAGGCCGCCAAGGTCGGCATCTACTCGCTGGACTTCTACGCCCAGCAGTTCTTCGACCCCACCGGCCTCGGCATCCCGATGGCGATGGAGGAGCTCTTCTGGGGCGACGCGGGCATCGCCCTGTCCATCGTCGGCACCGGGCTCGCCGCCATCGGCGTCGTCGCCAACGGCACCGAGGAGCAGATCGGCACCTGGATCCCGCAGATGTACGGCACCCCGGACGACGTGAAGGTCGCGGCCTTCTGCTCCTCCGAGCCGGACGCCGGCTCCGACGTCGGCGCGATGCGCACCCGCGCCGTCTACGACCAGGCCAAGGACGAGTGGGTGCTGAACGGCACCAAGACCTGGGCGACCAACGGCGGCATCGCCAACGTCCACATCGTCGTGGCCGTCGTCGACCCGGACCTCGGCACCAAGGGGCACGCCTCCTTCATCGTCCCGCCGGACACCCCGGGGCTGTCCCAGGGCCAGAAGTTCAAGAAGCACGGCATCCGGGCCTCCCACACCGCCGAGGTGGTGCTGGAAGACGTCCGCCTGCCCGGCTCCTGCCTGCTCGGCGGCAAGGAGAAGCTGGACGAGCGGCTCGCCCGCGCCCGCGAGCGGGCCCGCAGCGGCGGCGGCGAGCGCGTGAAGAACGCGGCCATGGCCACCTTCGAGGCCTCCCGGCCGGCGGTCGGCGCCATGGCCGTCGGTACGGCGCGCGCCGCGTACGAGGTGGCGCTGGACTACGCCAAGACCCGCACCCAGTTCGGCCGCCCGATCATCGACAACCAGGGCGTTGCCTTCCAGCTCGCCGACATGCGCACGCAGATCGACGCGGCCCGGCTGCTGGTGTGGCGGGCGTCCTGGATGGCGGTCGCGGGCCGACCCTTCACCTCGGCGGAGGGCTCCATGTCGAAGCTCTACGCGAGCGAGGTGGCCAAGAAGGTCACCGCCCAGGCCGTCCAGATCCTCGGGGGCAACGGCTACACGCGGGAGTACCCCGTCGAGCGCATGCACCGAGACAGCGCGATCTACACCATCTTCGAGGGGACCAGTGAGATCCAGCGGCTGGTGATCGCCCGCACGATCTCCGACATGCCGATCCGCTAGGTCGACCTGCCCAGCCCGGTCACGGCCCGGACCCCCACCCGGGCCGTGACGCGGGGTTCAGGGCTGCAGGAGGCGGTGCAGGGCGCGGGAGAACATCCGGCGGCCCGCGGCCGCGACCAGCGGGTCCAGCAGCCGGGGCAGGGCCCGCAGCCGCAGGGACTCGTCCCAGCGGACCTCGCTGCCCCCGCCGGGCCGTGCGCGGACGCCGATCTCCGCCCAGCCCGTCACGATCCGGCCCCGCTTCTCCAGCCGCACCAGCCCCGGTGCGTCCGCCGCCGGAGGGCGCCAGACGACGACGTCCATCGGATCGTCGAAGCCGAGCCCTCCCACGCCCGTACGGGCCGTGAAGGAGGTGCCGACGCCGTTCGGCGGGGGCGTCGTGACGATCGTCCGGGTGAGCGGGACCTGGGCGCCGTGCCGTTCCCAGTCCGTCAGCCGCGACCAGGCCGCGGCCGGTCCCCATTCCGTCGTGTGAACGATCCGGATCACTGGCATGAGCGCATGGTAACCGGGCATACACACCGTGAACTGGACTGCCGATATGGGTTCCGTCCAGGGGTGGCGATCAGCAATACTCACCGCCACCGTGGATCGCGGATTCGACCGGGTGACCACCGGCCCTCCCGCCCCACTTTGCGAGGAGGTGCGCCATGTGCTCCCACCAGCCCCCCTGCCCGACGGCCGACAGCGCCGACCACGATGCCGCCCGCACCGTGGCCTTCCACCCCGAACAGGGCTGGAGCCTGCTCTGCAACGGCGCGGTGGTGTTCGACGACACCGGGGAACTGCTCCCCGACGGCCGCGCGGTACAACCCCGCCGCCCGGCCCTGGTCTGAGCCCAGGAGGCAGCATGCGCCAGCAGCTGATCCGCAAGCCCGTCCCCAAGCCCGCCCCCCGAGACCTGGACCTGCGCACCCCGTCGGGCAGACCCCTCCCGTACTGACGGGAGCCCCGGGATCACGCCGTCCACCGGCTGGGGTTCAGCCGGTGGACGCCGCCGCGCCGCCCAGGAACGCCGCGTCGAAGGCCGCGTCGCCGATCGCCGCGCGCGCCTGCTGCTCGCCCTGGTCCCGCAGGGCCGCCAGGGAGGGCGCCCCGCCCATCTGCGGCCGCCCCACCGTGCGCCACCAGGCGTGGCCGGTGCCGAGCAGGCGCGCCGCGAGCTCGCCGTCGCCCAGGCCCGCCACGGCCGCGGCCAGCAGGTCCAGGCCCAGCGCGATCCCGAAGCGGTCGCCGAGCAGCCGCTTGCCCGACAGCATCGCCCGGACGTGCCGGGCGGCCTCCCCGTGGTGGCCGAGGCCCAGCGCCGCCACCGCCAGCACGTAGTCCGCATACGCCCGCAGCCAGCGCTCGCCCAGCTCCGAGCAGGCCTCCCGCAGGGCCCGGGCCTCCTCCGCCGCCTCCTCGTAGCGCCCGAGGTCGCACAGGGCGTACCCGGTGGCCAGCCGGCACAGCAGCCAGCCCGGGGCGCTGGTGTGGCCGCCGTGGCCCGCCCTCGCCCGCGGACCGGCGAGGCCCAGGGCCCGTACCGGGTTGCCGGGCATCAGGACCGAGACCGCGTGCAGGTACGCCGCCCGCAGCTCCCGCTCGGGATCGGCGAGCCGCGCCGCCTCCCGGGTGCACTCCAGGCCCGCCTCCCGGGCCCGGGACAGGTCGCCCTGCATCAGCATCGTCAGCCCGAGCGTCCACAGGGCCTGGGCGTACCCGGCCCCCGTGCGCGGGCCGGACCGCAGCGCCCGCTCCAGGAACCCCCGCCCCTCGCGGACGTGCCCGCAGGCGAACCAGTAGAACCACAGGGCCCCCGCCATCTCCTGCGCGGCCGCGGGGTCGCTGTCCAGCAGGTGCTCCAGGGCCGTGCGCAGCTGCGGGTGCTCGGCGGTCGTCCTGCGGTACCAGTCGATCTGGGACGGCCCCAGCCAGCCCCGGTCGGCGGCCTGGCTCAGGGCCGCGTACCAGTGGGCGTGCCGGTCGCGGACGAGCGCGGCCTCACCGAGCTCCTCCAGCCAGTCGCGGCCGTACTCGCGGATGGTGTCCAGCATCCGGTAGCGGGCCCCGGCGCCCCGCTCGTCGGTGCACCGGACCACGGACTTGGCGGTGAGGCCGGCCAGCACCCGTTCCACCCGCGAGGCGGGCAGCGGGCCGCCGGCGCACACGGCGCGGGCCGCGGCGACGTCGAAGTCCCCGGTGAAGACCGACAGCCGGGCCCACAGCAGCCGTTCCACCGGCTCGCACAGTTCGTGGCTCCAGCCGATCGTGGTCCGCAGGGTGCGGTGCCGGGGCGCGACCGCGGTCCGGGTGTCGGCCGGCAGGTCCGCGCGGGTGCCGAGCCGCTCGGCAACCTCCTCCAGTGACCACGACCGCAGCCCGGCGGCCGCGAGTTCGAGGGCGAGGGGGATTCCGTCGAGGCGGCGGCACACCTCGGCGGCGACGGCCAGGCGCTCCGGTTCGGCGAAGGCGGCGGCCGACTCGGGGGCGGCGGACAGGGCCCGGGCCCGCAGGAGGGCGAGGGCGTCGCTGTCGGGCCCCTCGCTGGGCAGCGGGCGGACCTCGACGACGCTCTCGCCGGGGGAGCCGAGTGATTCGCGCGAGGTGACGAGGACGGTCAGGCCGGGCGCCGACTGGAGGAGCTCACCCACGAGGTGGCGGCACTCGGCGACCAGGTGCTCGCAGGTGTCGAGGACGACGAGGAGCTCCTTGTCGGCCATCCAGGCACACAGCTCCTCGTCCAGGGGGCGTGCGCAGTGGTCGGCGAGGCCCACCGCGTGGGCGACGGTCGCGGTGAGCAGGGCGGGGTCGCGCAGCGGCGACAGCTCCACCCACCAGGCGCCGCCGGGCCGCTCCTTGGCAGCCTCGGTGACGGCGCGCAGGGCGAGGCGGGACTTGCCGACCCCGCCCACACCGGTGAGGGTGACCAGCCGGCGCTCCCTCAACCGCTGCCGCAGCAGGCCGAGTTCGTGGTCCCGGCCGACGAAGCTCGCCGATTCCGGCGGCAGGTTTCCCGGCACGACGCCACAGCCTGGCGCAGCGTCGCCGCCTGCGGGTCCTGCCTGATGGTTGTTGACCGCGTACTCACCGAACACGGATGTATTGTGCGCGATCTCCTGTGACGGCAGTACCGGTCAGGGCAGATCGACTGGCGGATTTCATGCAGCGAGTACGATCCGCCGCTCCGCCGAGAAGGCCCCCCAGTTGCCGTCGGGCAGCCGGGCCCGCAGTTTCACCGCCCACACGGTGCCGGCCGGCTCGGTCACCGTGAGCCGGTGCTCGGCCCGGCCGCCCGGTACGGCGCCCGCCCCGAACTGGATGACCGTCGTGGGCTGTTCGTTGACGTAGAGCTGGTACTCGCTGGTGTCCGGCCCGGCCTCGGGGGCGGTCCATGCCAGGGTCACCGCGCCCGGTGAGGCGACCGCCGTGAACGCGCGGGGAGCGGTGCCCGGGGCCGTGCCGTCGGCGGGCGGGGTGGTGACGTCCACCGCCGGGCCGTCGGGGGAGGAGTTGTCCGCCCCGTCCCGGGCCCGGACGGTGAAGGTGTAGACGGTGTCGGGCTGGAGGCCGGTGAGGGCGGTGCCGTTCTCGCCCGGGCCGGTGGTGTGGATCCGGACGCCGCCCTGGTAGACGTCGTACGCCGTCACTCCGGTGTCGTCCGCGGCCGCGGACCAGGACAGCCGGGCGGCGCGCGGGCCCGTCGCCGTGCCCGTGGTCCTGCCCGGGGCGGCCGGGGCCGTGCGGTCCTCGGCCCGGGCTGCCGGGGTGGTCACCCGGACGGCCGGGGTCTCGGGGGAGAGGTTCCCGGCCGCGTCCTCGGCCCGGACCGTGAAGGAGTAGCCGGTCTGCGGGGCGAGCCCCGTGACGTCGGTCATGGTCTTCGCGGCGGGGAGTTCGCGCACCAGCCGGCCGGCCTGGAGGACCTGGTAGCCGGTCACCCCGTCCCCGGGCGCGGCGGCGTCCCACATGACGTGCACGGTAGTGGCGCTGCCGGCCTGCGCGGTGACCCCGGCCGGAGGCGGCGGGGGAGCGGTGTCGGCCGCGGTGCAGGCCGCTGCGCCCCAGAGGGCCAGGCACAGGGCCGCCGGGAGGGCGCGGCGCAGAGCGCGTCGGAGGGCGGGCGTGGGGACGGTGCGGCGCACGGTTCCTTCTCCTCCGGTTCCTCGTCGACGTCTGGACTAAAGGTCTAGACATATATGGCACGCGGAGCGCCGGCGGGGCAAGGCCCGTGCACCCAGAGGCTGTTGGCGACGGGGCCGGGCGCCGGTGTGACCCGGTTCGTCTGTTCTGCTCCCGTCATGGCATTATTGCGACTTCTTTGCAACAACGGAGAAACGCGAACAAGGATGTGCACTGCATGACGGCCCGGACAGTACGGGGAGCGGTCGGCGCGATACTGGCCGCCGCACTCATCACGGGCCTGGCGGCCTGCTCGGACCCCGCGGGCGGCGCCGCGGCCGGAGCCGGCGCCGGGGACACGGCCGTGGTCGGCATCGCCACCGAACCGGACAGCCTCAGCCCGCTGCTGGGCTACGGCAAGGACGGCAACTCCAAAATCTTCGACGGACTCCTCACGCACGACGCAGACATGACGCTGCAGCCCGCGCTGGCCGCGGCCCTCCCCGAGGTCTCCCCGGACGGGCTCACCTACACCTACGCCCTCCGCCAGGACGTGCAGTTCAGCGACGGGGAGCCCTTCTCCGCCGAGGACGTCGTCTTCACCTACCGCACGATCCTCGACCCCGGGACGAACAACGCGTCCAAGACCGAGCTGGACGCCATCGCCTCCGTCGAGGCCCGCGGCAAGGACACGGTCGTCTTCACCCTGAAGTACCCCTACGCGCCCTTCGCCGAGCGCACGGTCCTGCCCATCGCCCCCGAGCACGTCGCGGGCCGCCAGGACGTCAACAGCGGGGACTTCACCACGCACCCCGTCGGGACCGGGCCCTACCTGCTCACCGGCTGGTCCAAGGGCGAGAAGCTGGGCTTTGCGGCCAACCCCCGGTACTGGGGCGGCGAACCCGCCGTCAAGAAGTTCACCATGGCCGTCATCAAGGACGACGACGTGCGCGTCACCCGGCTGCGCTCCGGCGAGCTGGACGCGGCGGTCCTGCCGCCGAACCTGGCCGAGGGCTTCCGCTCCGACCCGGCGCGCACCACCTACGCAGCCAAGACCTTCGACTACCGCAACGTGACCCTGCCCACCGGGAACCCGGTCACCGGCGACGTGGCCGTGCGCCGGGCGCTGGACACCGCCGTGGACCGGGGCGCCATGGTCGACAAGCTGTTGGAGGGCGCCGGGAAGCCCGCCTACGGACCGGTCCCGACCGGCAGCCCGTGGTTCACCGCCGGGACCGAGCGCCCGCACGACCTCGCAGCGGCGCGGCAGATCCTCGACGCAGCCGGCTGGAAGGCCGGGGGCGACGGCATCCGCGCCAAGGACGGTGTCCGCGCCTCCTTCCCCCTCTGGTACACGGCCGGCGACAAGATCCGCCAGGACCACGCGCTCGCCTTCGCCTCCGACGCCCGCAAGGCGGGCATCGAGGTCACGACCCAGGCCGGCACCTGGGAGGTCATCGAGCCCCGCATGAAGAGCGACGCGGTCCTCGCCGGCGGCGGCTCCCCGGCCGACCCCGACTTCGACCAGTACCAGCTGCTGACCTCCTCCCTCGCGGGCGACGGCTTCAACAACATGGCCCACTACGACAACCCCGCGGTCGACCGGGCCCTCACCGACGCCCGCCGCAGCGGCGACCCGGCCGCGCGCAAGGCGGCCTACGACACCGTGCAGCGCGAGCTCGTCAAGGACCCCGGCTACGTCTTCCTCACCCACATCGACCACCTGTACGTCGTGAACGACCGGTGGGAGGGGCTCACCACCCAGGTGGAGCCGCACGACCACGGCCTCGGCTCCGGCCCCTGGTGGAACGTCGAGCGCTGGAAGCCGAAGCAGAAGTGAGCCGGACCCCGTGACCTCCCGTACCGCCCGGCTCCCCTGGGCACCCATGGCCCGCATGGCGGGCCGGCGGACCCTGTCCGCCGGCCCCGTCCTGCTCGCCGTCACCTTCGGGGTCTTCGCCGTCGCCGCGCTGTCCCCCTTCGACCCCGTCAAGGCCTACGCGGGCACCGCCGGCCTCACCGCCTCCCAGGAACGGCTCGACGAGCTGCGGGCCGGCCTCGGCGCGGACCGGCCCGTGGTCGCGCGCTGGTGGGACTGGCTGACATCGGCCCTGACCGGGGACCTCGGCACCTCCTCCGTCATGCGGCAGCCGGTCGCCGACGTCATCACCGGACGGGTGGGCTGGTCCGCGCTCCTCGCGGCCTGCGCCTTCACCGCGGCCGTGCTCGCCGGAACGGCCCTCGGCGTCCTGGCCGCCCGCCGGCCGAGCGGCCCCCTCGACCGGTCCGTCACCGCACTGGCGTACACCCTGGAGGCCGCCCCGGCGTTCTGGCCGGGGCTGCTGGCCATCTGGTTCTTCTCGGTGCGGCTGGGCGTCCTGCCCGCCGGAGGCCTGACCGACGCGGGCAGCGACACGGTCACCTTCGGACAGGTCGCCTCACACCTGGTGCTGCCCGTGCTGGTGCTGGCCGCCTCCCAGTTCCCGTGGTTCTTCCTGTACGTGCGCCAAGGCGTGGCCGGCGCACTGGCCCAGGACCCCGTACGCGGCGCCCGCGCGCGGGGGCTGGCGGAGCGGACCGTCCTGCTCGGGCACGGGCTGCGCTCGGGCATGCTGCCGGTGCTCACCCTGGTCGGCTCGCGGGTTCCCGAACTGATCACGGGGGCCCTGCTCGTGGAGACCGTGTTCAGCTGGCCGGGCATCGCGGCGGCCACCGTGCAGGCGGCCACCGCGGTGGACTTCCCGCTGCTGGCGGCGCTGACGGTGCTGGCCACGGCCGCCGTGCTGGCCGGGAACCTGCTGTCCGACCTGCTGTACGGACTGGCCGACCCGAGGGTGGGCTTCGATGGCTGAGGCCACGGTGGAGACGGCGCAGCCGGCGGCCGGCCCGGCCTGGAAGTCCGCCGGGCGCGCCGGGCGTCCGGCCCGGACCCTGCGCCTTCAGGCCTCCGTCCTGACGGCCGGGCTGGTCGTGGCGGCGGTCCTCCTGGTTCCGCCCTTCGCGCACCTGGACCAGCAGGCTGTCGACTTGTCGGCAAAGCTCCTTCCGCCCTCGTGGGCCCACCCCTTCGGGACCGACGAGGTGGGGCGCGACCTGCTGCTGCGGTGCGTTTACGGGCTGCGGGTCTCCCTGACCGTGGGCCTGGTCGCGGCCCTCGTCGCCACGGTGGTCGGCACGGCGGTGGGCGCCGCGGCCGGTGCACTCGGCGGCCGCACGGACCGCCTGGTGATGCGGGTCGTGGACGCGCTCTCCTCCGTTCCGCACCTGTTGCTGGGCATCTTCGTCGTGGCGATGTTCCGCCCGGGGATCTGGCCGGTGGTCGCCTCCGTCGCGGTGACGCACTGGCTGTCCACGGCCCGCATCGTCCGCGCGGAGGTCCTCTCGCTGCGCGGCCGGCCCTATGTGGACGCGGCGATCTCCGGCGGCGCGTCGCGGTGGCGGACCGCCGTCCGCCACCTCGTCCCGGGCGTCCTCCCGCAGGCCGGCCTGGCGGCCGTGCTGATGGTCCCGCACGCGATGTGGCACGAGTCCGCGCTCTCCTTCCTCGGACTCGGCCTGCCCGCCCACCAGGCCAGCCTCGGCGGGCTCGTCCAGAACGCCCGGGGCTCCCTGCTCGCCGGCGACTGGTGGCCCACGCTCTTCCCCGGCCTGTTCCTGATCGTCCCCACCCTGGCCGTCGCGGGGCTCGCCGGAGCCTGGCGCGAGCGCCTCGACCCCCGCCGCCGCTCGGAGCTGTCCCTGTGAACCGCCGCCCCGCACCCGCCGGCGCCGCCCGCCGGCCCGGTACCCCGCCCGCCGGCGCCGGGCCCGTCCTCACCGTCGAGGACCTCTCCGTCCGCTTCCGCATGCCCGGCGGCCGCCGCGTCGAGGCGGTCACCGGTGCCACCTTCGCCCTGGGCCCCGGCGAGTGCCTGGCGCTCGTCGGGGAGAGCGGCTGCGGCAAGTCCGTCCTGGCCTCCGCCCTGCTCGGACTGCTCCCCGGCAACGCCGAGACCGCCGGATCGGCCAGGCTGGCCGACGGCCTGGACCTGCTCGCCGCCGACGAGCGGACCCTCGCCCGGCAGGTGCGCGGCCGCCGCGTGGCCCTGGTCCCGCAGAGCCCGGCGGCCCACCTGACCCCGGTGCGCACCGTCCGCTCCCAGCTGGAGGAGACCGTGCGGGAACTGGCCCCCGCCGGGCCCGCAGACCCCGCGGGGGGCGACGGAACGCCGAGCCGGCCCCGCACCCTCCTGAGGTGGCGCCCCCGCCCCGACCGCCCCCGCCCCGACCGCTTCCGCCCCGACCGCTTCCGCCCCGACCGGGCCCGGCTGCGCGCCGCAGCGCAGGCCGCGGCCGCCCGGGCGGCCTTCCCCGCGACCCACCTCGACCGCTACCCGCACGAGTTGTCCGGCGGCCTCGCCCAGCGCGCCGCCACCGCCCTCGCCCTCGTCGGCGACGCGCCGCTGCTGCTCGCGGACGAGCCGACGACCGGCCTCGACCGGGACCTGGTGGAGCGCACCGCCGACGAACTGCGCGCCCATACCCGGGAGGCGGGCCGGGCGCTGCTGATGATCACGCACGACCTCGCCGCCGCGCAGCGCATCGCCGACACCGTCGCCGTCATGTACGCCGGCCGGATCGTCGAACTCTCCCCGGCCGGAGCCTTCTTCGGCGCGCCCGGCCCCCGCCACCCGTACGCCCGGGGGCTGCTCGACGCCCTCCCCGAGCGCGCCTTCGTCCCCGTTCCCGGGAATCCGCCCGAACTGGGCTCCCTCCCGGCCGGCTGCGCCTTCGCCGCCCGCTGCGAGCGCGCCGACGCGCTCTGCCGCGCCGAACGGCCCCTGCTCACCGAAGGGGTGGCCTGCCACCATGCTTGAACTCTGCGACATCACCGCCGGGTACGGGCACCGCGCCCCCGTCGTCGAGGGGGCCTGCCTGAGCCTGCCGTCCGGCGCCTCCCTGGGGCTGCTGGGCCCCAGCGGCTGCGGCAAGTCCACCCTCGCCCGGGTCGCCGCCCTGCTGCACCGCCCCGACCGGGGCCGCGTCACCCTGGACGGCGAAACCGTGACCGGCTTCCGGTACCGCGCCCCCCGCGCCCTGCGCACCGCCGTCGGGGTCGTCTTCCAGCAGCCCCGGCTCTCCGCGGACCCCCGGCTGCGGTTGTACGACCTCATCGCCGAACCACTGCGCGCCACCGGCCGGCGCGCAGAGGCCGCCTCCGCGGTCGCCGCGTCGGCCCGGCGTGTCGGCCTGGGCGCCGACCTGCTCACCCGCCGCCCCCACGAGGTCAGCGACGGGCAGCTGCAACGCGCCTGTCTGGCCCGCGCACTGGTGCTGCGCCCCCGCTGGCTGGTCTGCGACGAGATGACGGCGATGCTGGACGCCTCCACCACGGCGGCCCTGGTCGCAGCGGTCGAGGAGTACCGGGCCGAGTCCGGGGCCGGCCTCCTCGCAGTGGGCCACGACCCGGTGCTGCTCGCCCGCTGGTGCGACCGCACGGCCCACTGGGACGAGATCGTCAAGGACTGACCGACCGTCACGTACGGTCAACACCCGTACGGCGGACACGTCTTTCGCCCGTCACCGCCCCCTCCTGCGCCAGCATGACGCCGGACAAGGAGGTATCGATGGTGATTTCCCTCTCCGTGGTCGTCCTGCTGCTCGTCCTCGCGTGGCTCTTCGTACGCAGCGGCGGCCTCAAGTTCTCGCACGCACTGGTCTGCGTCCTGCTCGGCTTCCACCTCGCGAGCAGCAGCCTGGCGGCCACCATCCACGACGGGCTGTCCGCCACCGCGAGCGTGGTGGGCGGGCTCAAGCCGTAACGGCCGGAGCACTGTTGCGCGTTCATGAACCATCCGGCACCTCCATGGACTCTTCGGACACTCCGCCCTAGCGTCGGGCGGCGGCGCGATGTCAGACACATGAGCGACAACACCGAAGAGAAACGGAGGAAGTCCGCATGCTCCGAAGAACGCTGAACTGCGCCGTGGTCCCGGCGCTCGCCGCCTTCATGGCGCTGTACGGGGTCTCCCCGGCCCAAGCCGAGGAGATACCCAAGGCGCCGGGCCACCGCCTGGTCAGCTCCTACGACGGCAGCCCGGCCGCCGCGGCCCCGCTGCCCGGCGAGGCCCCGCCGCAGCACCCCTTCCTCGCGCCCAACGGCCGCAGCGGCATGCACTCCGACGCGGCCGGCAGCGCCACCTCGCCCTGGTCCGGGCCGCTCGGCCGCAACCTGCAGGTGACCAGCGAGAAGATCGCCGCCCTCGGCGGCGAATGCGCCACCGCCACCTTCGACTCGGGCGGCCGCCTGGTCACCGTGTGCGGCACCTTCGCCGGGTTCAAGGTCAAGCTCCTCGACCCCCGGACCCTCGCCACGCTCGCGGAGCACCCCCTCCCGCAGCGCTCTTCGACGGTCGAGGCGATCACCTCCCTCGACTTCGCGAAGATCTTCAAGGTGATCAATACGATAGGCCGCTGAGCAGGCGCACCCTGTGCCACCAGGTCTTTCACCTGCATCTTCGCTGGGATTCATGGACACCGTTGGCCGATGTTAGCCACCGTTGACCACGTACAGCTCCCACTTGTTTCCCACTTTTCCCGCCTGGGGCGCCAACCAGACCGGGCCCGGATCTTCGCCCTCCGAGGCGATGACAGATCCGGGCCCGGCATCTAGGCCAACGAGCGCCTCGCACAACAGGGCGTTGTGAGGTTCACTCGTCGGACCGGATGCCCGTCCGTCTGCGACGGACATCCGGCGGGGTCATCCACGAGCCTGCGCGCATGAGGTGCTGCGGCGTCGAGGGTGGCCCCTCGGCGTAGCCGGGGGTGGGACCCGGCTAGCCGAGCTCTGAATTCCTATCGGCCGACCGATCGATGATCAAGATCACAAAATGCGGAATGTATCCCGCAGACAAAACGATCTTGATGTTTGAATGTTCAGTGGGTGCAACCCGCTACACCGCAGTGGATCCATCAAGCCCGAATCGACCTGGGCAACCGGATCCGCGACGCCCGCCTCCAGGCGGACCTCACACAGGAGAAGCTGGCCGAACTCGCCGGCGTTGACCGGACGACCATCCAGAACGCCGAGGGCGGCAAAGTCGACCCCAAGTTCAGTCTGCTGCTCCGCATTGCGCGCGCCCTTCGCCAGCCGGTCAGGGACCTCATGCCATGACATCGCAGCCGTGACTGCAAACGCATTTCCGGCCACTCACCGCGACTGCCCCAGTCTGCCTGCCCTATGCACGGGTGCGGAAGGGGGTTCATGGATATATGCGTTCGCATCCCGTGTTCGACCTGCGGAAACGTCACCAACAGTCAGGCTCTACCTAGCACTTGACTGATGTCCGATCGAACGTGCGTCCGAAGATTTGTGAGCGCGAACAGCATCCCGACTGGCTGGTACCCGCCCCTCCCGCTGCCGCCGCTTCAGGAGGGGCGGGGTCTACGGGGTGCCGTCCTGCGGGCAGGCTCGCGGGAACCAGCGCAGCAGCATGCCGGCCCGCCGTGTCCGCCGCTCGCCCAGGTCGACCGCGCTGGCGTTGTCCAGGCAGACGCCGCACCAGACGCAGGCGGTACCGCGTACCTGCTGCTCGGTGAGGTCGCTGATCGGGGGGAGCTCCCGGAGGGATGGCGGCTGGCTCATGCCCGTACTCTGCCTCCCGGTCGGGGTCGCTTACACGTGGTTCACCCGTTCCGATCGTCAGGGGCGGCTCGTAGGATCGGATCATGAGCGAGCCCGAGCGCACACCGGCCGAGATCAATGCGGAGATACGGGCCCTCGTCGTGGCGGGCGGGGCGTGGACGGACCGGTACCAGGAGCTGCTGGCCGAGTGGCTGCGGCCGACTGTCGTACCTGCCGCCTAGGATCCGGCCGTGGCGGAAATCGAAATCACTGACGAACTGGTGGCCCTGCAGCAGGCCTCCGACGAGGCGCACGCCTACCTGAAACAGCTCACCGAGAAGTTCGGCCGGCCGACCCAGGACGGCGGCTGGTCGGAGGAGCGGCACGCGGACTGGGATGCGGCGTGGGCTGCATGGTCGGACCGGGTGGGCATCGCTCAGGCGGCGGTCACAGAGCATGCGGCGGCGACGGGTCAGGATCGCGGGATGGTCGAGGCGGCGGTGAAGTCAGCGGTCAGGCATCCGGCGCCGGCGGAGGCCTGACGCATCTCTGCCCCGCCGGGTACGCGTCCGGCGGGGCAGAGTGTCCGGCCCAGCAGGCTTCCCCGCTAGCTAGAGCCGATGTGATGGATCCATTGTCCTACGGGCCATCGACAACGGCGTGCGCCAATCGTCGTAGAATCGAACTTGTGTCCGACTCTCCGTCTCGCCTTGATCTCCTCCGCTTCCTGGAGCGGGTGCAGGTCGGCGACCTGGAGCGGACCCGCAGCTGGATCGCGACGGAGGAGAAGCGCCTGGCTGCCGAGGCGGCCCGCCTGCCGCCGGTCCCGCCGCCGGACTGGCTGATCGAGCACGGCATCGGCGTCGGCCGGACTCCGGTGCGAGTGCATGTCGGCTCCTGCTGGGACACCCGCTCCCGCTGCATGCCCGCGGACCGGGACGCCGCGCGGCGGGCCCTGGCCGACGGGGTGGAGGCGTGCACGCACTGTCGGCCGGACACGGCGCTCGGGGTGCTGGACTAGCAGCGCGCCCGCACGCTGGAGGGATGGAGCATGCGCCGATCCTCGTGCACCGGATCTCACCGTCGGGCGGCCGGCGGGTCGTGATCCGGATCCGCGGTGTCGATACCGTCCTCGGCGTCGCCTACAGCGATGCGGACCTGATCGAGTTCCTGCGGCGGATCGACATCCCCGACCCTGAGGAGTTGGTGCTCGGGGACTCCGAGGTGATCGCCTGGCAGGGCGGTAAGCCGCACGTGTACGAGGCCGGCGAGGAGTAGGCGCGCGGCAGCCCTCCCGTGGGGAGCCGGGAGGGCGCTGGGCCCGGGATGATCCGGAGCCACACCATAGGCACGCAGGTGGGCCAGGCGGTAGGGATGTGGCGGGAGAGATTCCGGATAAGCGAAGAGCCCCCGCCCGACGTGGGCAGGGGCTTGATCGCAGACCTACACCGGACAGGGGGCCGGTTCAGCGTGCAGGTCCTTCGGCGGGAGTCGAACCCGCGACCACTCTTTCAGTTGCCTCGGAGGGCGGTGCACCGAGCACTCTGCCACTGAGTTACGAAGGACTTCGCCCAGTGTGGCACGGGGCGCCGACAACGGGCAGGGCGGTCAGTGCCAGTGGTACCGGGTCAACAGCATCCCGGACCAAGCCCGAGGCTCATGGGTCGGCCCGTCGCAGCCCTTCACCAGGCAGACCTTCTCCCTCACGAGGGACTGCTCGGGCAGCTGCCAGGGCGCCGACGCCATGCTCAGGACGGGGCTGCCGATCTGAAGTCCCTGAGGAGGCCTGGCAGGGAGCGAGTCCCCTGGGCGAACCAGATCCCACAATGCGTCCAATGCGTCGGCAATCAGAGTGCCCGCTATATAGCCGACGGGGACGAGCAGCCAGAGCAGCAGTTCCATGACGCCTCCTAGCGCTTGAGCGCGTGCCCGCAGGGGGTGAGCGTGAACACCCGAGCCGACCTCGCGTACCGGGGAAGCGATGGCGCGAGCACGAAAGGCTCCGTGTTGACGTAGTCGACGGTCAGCTCGGTAGTCTCGCGCCCGCAGACCTGGCACGGAATCGTGGACCGCGTGCCGGCCTCACACTCGGCCACCATCGCGGTCAGCTCATCCGACCAGTAGCCGTCCGGCTGCTCCCACTTGTCGAGCGGGTCCCGGGTGTCCGGGAAGGGGAGCGAGACGGGCTCGTCTTCGCCGGGCCATGGCGGCTCCGACGGGAACGGCTGGATCAAGGGGTCGGGCATGGCGCCTCCTTCGGGTGGCTCCAGTGTGGCAGGGCGGTCAGGCAGTCCACCCCTTCACTGGTGGACGGTATCCCGCCCGAGTCACGTACTGAATTACCTCCATGATCCGATCCGCCTGCTCGTCACCCCCACCCTCAGGGCTCGCCAGGGCGGTGAGCTCCAGCATCAACTCGTCGGCGATCTCGCCCGTGGCGTACAGGCGGCCAACAGGACCGTCGTCTTGCAGGGGGCGGAGGATGTCGCGGACCTCGGCGTCGGTCAGGTAGTCGCTCATGCTGTAGGCATGCCCGACGGGCTGCCGTAGACGCCCCTCATTCGGGTGGCTCCAGTGTGGCAGGGCGGCCAGACCTACAACCCAGAGCTACAAGTGGGCGGCCTTGTAGATCTGGGCTTGTGGGTGACGGCAGCACATAACGTCTTGTTAAGTCCTGCTGACCTGGGGATCGATCACGTCTGCCGCGTCCTGGAACGCCACGTGAACGGGGCCTACCTCGCCCGGGTCGTAGTCGTGTTCTCGGATGCGGGTGGCCAGTTCGTGGGCGTAGTCGTTCATGAGGTCGCGCGCTGCATCTACGCTCGCGCCGTGCATCATCAGCCAGTTCCACAGCCGAAATGACGGCAGCGACGGATCGAAGTTGGACATCGCTCTCCTCTACAGACCGATGTCGTCGGATGCGGCGTCGACCCATCGGTCGGCTTCCTGGATGTACCCCCAGAACACGGGGCTGTTGGCGGCGTGGCCGGACTGGGCGCGGATCTTCTCCTCGCGCTTCCCTGCCTTGCGGGAGGTGGTGATGAACCCGGCCCGCATGCTGTGGCCGGTGAGCCGGACGGCGACCCCGGCCCGTTCGGCGCTGCGAGAGATGATCTCTTGGCAGCCGGTGGGTGAGAGCTCGTCGGTGCCGAGGTGTCCGTGGACGTTGACGGGCCGGAAGGCGGGTCCGCTGGTGAGTCCGGCGGCGGCTTTCCAGGTGAGCCAGGCGCGGACGGGGCAGGTGTCGGGGTTCTTGCCGTAGGCGACGACGACGTCTCGGGGTGGGCGCTGCTTGACGGAGGGGACGTGGACGTCGAGGCCTTCGCTGACGAGCTGGATGCCGTCGGTTCGTAGGGCGGAGACTTCGGCGGAGCGGCCGGCGATTCCGAAGGCCATGAGCCAGAGCGCGCGGTCGCGAAGTCCAGCAAGGCCTGCGGGGGCGGCGGCGTACATCTGCTGGAGCTGTGCGGGCGTGGCTGCGGGGGCTTTGCCTCGGCCTCGGGCGATCCGGTCGGGGTCGAGCTTGAGCGGCTTGAGCGCCTTTCGTGCAGCGACGGTGGCGTCCTTCGAGACCTCGACGCCCAAGGAGCGGGCGGTGACCGTGACTCCGGTGATCCGTCGGTCGATGCTGGCGGGTGCTGCGATCTTCACCGTGTCGAGCCAGATGACGAACCCGACGAGTGTGCCTTTGGTGACATCGGTGAGCGCCAACGGGTGGCCGGTGCGTTCGGCGAGCCACCGGTGGAACTCGGCCCAGAGTGCCCAGTCGTTCTCGTACCCGCGTTTCGTGTTGTGGGGGCGGATGGCGTCAAGGTGTTCCTCGGCGGCTCGTTCCATGGCGGCGAGGACGGCCAGGGTCGCCGGGTCGTAGGTGGCCGGGACGTTGCTCGCGGGGTGGACCTCAAGCGCGCGAGTGCTCATGGCTGGCTGCCTTCTGAAGGGGCGGTCCGGCGCAAGTTCTCTTCGTGGCGCATCCGGCCTACGGCCTGAGCCTCCGATACAGAGACGCCGTCTATCGACCAATCCACCCTGCGTCCCCGATCGACCCTGCGAACGGTGGGGCCGCGCCAGTAGGCGACGCTCATGTCGCTCCGCAGTCGACCGCGATGCCGAACGGCGTCAGGTGTATCCGCGATCCAGTTGATCAATCCCCACAGATGGGTAGAGAGCTTGTCAGTCATGTTCAATTGTACCAATTCCGGGCGCCGATATGGCATCTTATCTTGGCTCAACTCCCGCTCAGGGCATGACGAAAGCCCCCACCCGAAGGTGGGGGCGGGCGGGTGCACCGCGTCAAGCAGGAATCCATGCACCATCACGGGCGAAGCCATGGGTGCCGCAGCACGACCAGAGCAGCGACGGCTCCACCTGTAGGGGTGAGCGGGAGATGAGCGTGTGATTGGGAGCAGCCTGCTGGTCCCATCGGCCCTGCTGTGGGCACCAGTGCCAGAACCACGGGTTGGGGTCGGACGGGTCGGCCGTCAGCTCAGGCGGCACCCAGCCGTAAGCGATGTCTGGACTGAGTTGGTGAACCTCAGTCCACCAGTCGCACCACTCGGTCGGCGGTTTACTCCGGTCGGTGAACCCCACGTCACACTCCAGTTCGGTTGCTCGCCTTGACTGGCGGGTCCTTCTTCTTGTGCTTGACCCATCCTGTGATCGCTGCGACGGTCGCCGCGTCGAGCTTGGCGAGCCGGGCGACTGCTTCGGTGTCAGCGGCCCGCCTGGTGACGCCGGATTCGGCGAGGGCCGCGTCGAGTGCCAGCAGGTTCGCCTGCTCCTCGACTGGCGGTTCCGGCGGCACGTCGGGTGGCGGCTGGGGCTGCTCCTCCAGGACGCCCATGTCGACGAGCGTCTCAGCGTCGGCCATCGGCTGCTGACGGCGCGGTGCCGCGGGCCTCGGGGCGGGATCGTCGCTCATCACACTCCAGTTCGGTTGTACTCCTCGATGCGGTCCGGGGGCGCCGGCGGCTCGATGCCGGACTGTCGCATCTGTGTACTGAGCTCACCGACGTAGAAGACGAACGCCCGGACCAGCGACCGCAGCGACCGGAGTTCTTCCTTCGTCTCCTGCAGGTCCTGGGCCCGCTTCTCCTGGATCTCCCGGAACGCTTGCAGGTCCGCCTGCCGCTGGGCCGGCTCGCTCTGCACGACCGCCGCAACTTCCGTCGCCCGGGCGGACGCTGCCGCTGCGGCCCGGGATGAGCGGGCCGCGTACACGGCGCCCACCAGTGTCAGCACGGCGCCGCTGACCGTCGCTATCGCCGCCCACACATTCATCCGCCCTCAGCTCTCCGGCCGCGCGGAATGCTGGGCACGGAGTGCTCGGGCACCGTCGCGGCCCACAGGATCACCCCCACGTGGGAGGTGAGGTACCAGACCGCGACCCAGGCGCCGCGGGAGTAGTCGCCGCTGAACACAGCGGCGAGGTACGCAATCGCCCACACTGACGGCGGCACCAGTGCAGCAACAAATCCGAAACGATCACGCCCGACGCGCAGGAATGCGGACGCAGTCGTGATGAGTCCGGCCACGATCCACAGCCAGGACCAGTGGCGCAGCGAGCACAGCTGGGTCAGCAGCTGCAGGCCCTCGGTGTTGGGAGGGTCAACAAGGAAGCTCACGCCCCAGCAGGTCTTCCCGATACCAAGGATGAGGAGGAAGATGCCGCGGCGGCCCAGATGCTCACGGAGCCGCCGGACCGCACGGCACGGCACCTACACCCCCGAGATCTGGGGAGAGCTGGACTTCACCAGGGAATCCTGCGCCTTGGCGGCGACGCCGGTCGGCTTCCACAGCCCGAAGTGTGCGAGGACGCCGGTGGCGAACGCGACCAGGGCGAGCACGGCGGCCGTGCCGAAGTCGAAGCCCGGTCCGGGATGGACCACCTCGACGAGAAGGCCGTTCAGGGTGGACAAGGCCAGCAGGAGGACGGCCTTGGCGCCGGCGGAGGTGACGCGGGTGGTGACCAGGCCTACGAGGACCGGCAGCACCACGGAGATGAGGAGGCCGAGCCAGTAGGCGCGGTCGAGTGCCACGTTCATGAGTGGTCCGTTCTGGAGTCGGGGGTCAGGCCTTGCGGATGGCGTTGTCGACGGTGGCCACGTCGGTCCACTCGCGGTCGTACTGGGTGCCGACGGGGACCGTGTAGTCGATGGTCGCGTTGTCCCAGCGGGTGAGCTCGGCTTTGGTGGCCCGGCGGATGAGCCCACTGGGGAAGATAGCGAAGACGGTGCTGTCGTTGGCGCCGGAAGAACTCTCGCGCCCGCCGCCGGCGGACTTAAGGAGCAGGACGCCAGCGGGACGCGGGATGGGGGTGGGCGTGGTCATGATCAGACTCCGATCATTCGGAAGGCCACCGGCCGGACGTACTCCGGCGCGGGAGAAGGGGTGACGGGCGGGACCGGCTTCGGGGGCTCCGGGGGCGTGGTCGGCTTGCCGGAGACGATCTCCTTGGCGTAGGCGATGACCAGGTCCATGCGCGTGTTGCCGGGATCGCCGTGGTCGTTGCCGTCGGGGACATGCATGTGCCCGCAGTGGCCCTTGAAGTTGGCCCACTCGTCGAGGGCCATGCGGGCCCGGCTGTTGCCGTAGCTGCCGGGGTAGGCGAGGAACGGCCGCGGCGTCAGGGTGAGCGGAACGCCGTGCTCGGTGCGCAGCCACGCGATGTACTGCGCGTAGGCGCGGAGCAGCCAGTCCGGGGCGTCAGGCCAGTAGATGTAGTCGACGCCGGCGACGAGCTTGCCCCACTTGGTGCGCCGGTTCGGGTCGCAGCTGCCGACGAGTTCGACCTGGTGGCAGTTGTTGCGGTTGGTCCGGACCTCGGTGTTCGGGTTGTCGACGAGGGCGCGGGCGGACATGTCCGCGGGAAAGTGCGCGTAGACCTTGATCCGCTTGTTGCGGATGTCCGGCAAGATCGTCGTATTGGGGGCGCTGACGCCGCCGTCGTAGTCCGGAAGGCTGGTGCCCTCGGTGGTGTGGGTCACGCAGCAGTTGATCTCCTGCATGATCCCCTTGTAGGTGCCGCTGTACAGGTAGGCGGTCGACGCCCCCGGGAAATACTGGGCTCCAGTGGACATGGCCACTCCTGGGCATGAGGGAGCCCCGGCCGTTGCGGTCCGGGGCTGGGGTCGGTCAGGCGTGCAGGAACTGGATGTCGATGCTGGCAGCGATGTTGCCGGGAAGGTCCGTGGTGAGCGCGCCGCCGGACTGCTGCAGGGCGCTCAGGGAGATCTGCCGGCCCGCGGCCAGCGACGCCACGCAGGTCCGTTCGAGGACGCTGCCGACGTTCGAGCCTGCATCGCCGCCCTGGGAGCCCACGATCTGGACGCCGTTGTTGTTCAGCCACATCGTGCGCCAGCCTCCACCGAGGCTGCCCGTCCAGGCGACCATGGCGGTCAGCCGGTACACGCCTGCCATGGGGGTCAGCCAGTAGTGGCCCGCGACGTTCAGGCCGGCCGTGTCGTCAACGATGGCGGAGTTGATGTTGATCACGGTCGCCGTGTTGTTCAGCACGGACTGTGTGGCTGACGCGTACACGAACGCGCACGGATTCTGAATGATCCATTGGGTGCCGTCGTAGTAGGTCAGGCGCTTCTCGGTGACCAGGTAGGCGACCATGCCCGCAACGGGGCTGGTAATGGCAGCGGCTCGGGCCGCAGCGTTCGCGAACCGCATGACTGTCTGCCCGGCCATCGCGGCCAAGTTCGTGGCGAGGGTCTGTGCGTTCGGCGGGTCCGTGAGGGATGCGACCTGGATGCCCTGCCCGTATGCGTCGGTGGCCACGGAAGCCCCCTTTCTAGATGATCCGGAGAGTGACGCCGTCGAGGGCGGCCCACAGGGCGGTGCCGGTGTAGTCGGCGATCTGGATCGTGCCGTCGGCGTTGACCAGGAGCGCGCTGATGACGCTCGAGTTGACGATGGTGCCGAGTCGCACGCCCTGGGCAGGCCGGGCGGCGGCGGGCAGCGTCGCGATCGTGGACGTGCCGGTCGTGGAGGCAGGGGCGCGGGCCATGCCGCAGAGGCTGACGGTCCCGTCACCGTTGATGCGGTACGCGGGCGAGTAGTAGGGAGAGCCCCATGCGGACCAGGTGCCGGAGTAGGTGAGGGCCTGCCAGGTACCGGCCGTGGAGACGGGCGCCATGCGGCAGACGGCGAGCCAGTTTCCGACGCCTGAGACGGTGAGGATGATCGTGTCGCCTACGACGGGCGTGACGTACAGGTCGGTGCGCCGGGCAATGATGCCGTCGGTGGTGGTGATGGTGCCGGTGGCGGTCTGGATGGTTGCGACGACGGCCATCCGCCAGTCGGCGCCGCGAATGCTCGGGTCCTGGTCGGAGACCTGCCTGACCTGGCTGTGGAGGACGTCGGCAAGATCCGACACGGCCTGCTGAATGGAACTCACGTCGCCTCCTTTGCGGAGATCGTGCGGATCGTGAAGGCGCCGCCGACATCCAGCGGGACAGGGAACGCGGAGACCTGGTGTAGCTCTGCGGTGCCGTCCGCGTAGACGACCCGCAGGACGTCGCCTACCTCCAGCGCAGGGTTGGGCAGCGTGGTCAGGTCTGCGGAAGCGCTCGCGGCCTGGGCCTGCCGCAGCCGTAGCGTGCCCGCCGCGGTCGCCTGGATGGAGGTGAGGATGGCCGGGGAGGTGACCATCTGCGGGGCCAGGCGGTGCCCGTAGGGGCCGTCCCAGTACGTGGGGCTGCCCGGATCGGAGTCGGTGACGAGCACCTGAAAGGGTGCGACACCGGCTTCCGAGTTTTCGCCGCCGGCTAGGACGCCGTTGAAAACCGCATCGCTGCTCATGCCCCGGCTGGCTTCCACGTAGGTGCCGCCCTCGCCCGCTGCGACCGTCCAGACGGGGCTGGTGGTGAGGATGTCGGGCAGTTCGGTGATGACGAACGCCCCGGATCCGTCGGCGTACACCTCGGCGCCGATGACGGACGCGAGTTCGCCGACCGCCGCCCACGGGTCCGCGCCGACGTCCCAGGTGCGGGCCCCGATCGCGGCATCCGCTACGGATCCGATCACCACCGAGGCGGTCGGGATCGAGCGCTGGATCAGGGAGGTGACCGCACTGACCGCCGTGCCCGAGGCCCGGTAGGGGGCGGTGAACCGGTCGTCAGCCACGACAATTTCGAGGCCCTTGCCGGTGATGGATACGGGCCCCTCGTCGACGTCGCCGCTGACGTTGTCGATGCGGAAAACCCCGAGCGGAACCAGCTCCTGGGAGCCGTCGCCGTACTGGACGCCACGGCTGATCCGCAGGCGGGCACCGTAGATGCTCACCTTGTCGGCGGCGGTCCGCGGGATCAGCGTGGGATCGGCGAGCGTGACCGTGCAAGTGCGCCGCACGGATGCGCTCCGGTCGACGGACACGCTGCCGCCGGTGATGTCGAGCGTCTCCGAGGTGCCGTCGGTCCGGATGAGGACCACCTCGACGGCTACGTCGTGGGACTCGGCGATGGCCTGCAGGAAGCGGTCGGAGACGGCGTACATCAGGCTCCGATCTGCCGGTCCAGGAAGACGTCCTCCCAGGTCGCGTACTTGGAAAGCACGTCCGCCCAGGTCGCGTTCTCGGTGAGGACGTCCTGCCAGGTCCGGCCGGCGGAGCTGGCAACTCCGACGGTGATGGGCATGTCGACCTGCTTGACGGGCAGCTGCCAGGTCCGGCCGGGGTCGGTGGCCTCGCCCTGGCGGCCCTCCGTGGCGGCGCCGACGGCTACGTACATGTCGTCGACTCCGTGCCCTGGCGAGGCCTGCCACAGCAGTACCGACCCTGAGTCGAGCAGTCGGTGAAGGGCTGCCCGTTCCTCGTCGCTCTGGGTGTAGACGACGAGGGTTCCTTCGAGGCCGCCGCGGACGTCGCTGAGGATGACCGCGTTGCGCCGGCGTCGCACCCGGAACTCGGCTTGCTCTACCGGCCGCGACCAGGATGGGGCCTCGGCCATCATGACCTGCATGTTCCGGTCCGGCCGGCCGGGGTCCTTGAGCCACGCGTACTGGGAATCGCCCGCGTCGAGCTGGATCGTGTCGCTGGTCCGGGACTCTGGGGTCGCCCCGATGCTGGCGACGACCTCCACGTAGTAGGTGATCGGGACGCCCAGAGGGGCCTCCGCGTCCTCGATAACGAGCTGGTCTGCGGCGATCTCCTCGTACTGAATGAGGCCGGAAGCGCCACGGACAAGCGTCCGCGCCCCGTCGGCAGAGACCCGCCACACCGTCAGCAGATAGCCGACGGTCAGCTCCCGCAGAGTCAGCGTGATCACGGCGTTCGCGTCGTCTGCCGCGACCGCGATCAGCGGCAGCGCTTCCCAAATCTGCACCGCGTCGATCCGCAGTGCCGATGAAACTGCCGTTGCCGTGAGGGACAGCTCGACCGCGGCCTGCGTGGCCAGCGCGGGCGCGGTCCCGCTGTGGGTGAGAACCCACCAGTCGGGAGTCGGCGCCGCAGCCGACGAGGTCGAGGTGAGACCGAGGCTGTTGTTGGCGGCGTCGTACCAGCGGATATGCCGCTGGATGGTCCACCCACCCGCGCTCACGTTCGTGTACAGCTGCAGGCGGAAGCTCAGTCCTGCGGCAGCACCGGCCGGGAAGCGGGCGGAGCGGATGACGCTGGCAGTGGCCGTCGCGGACGACACGGTCAGTGCATATGCGCCGTCCATGGCGTAAGCACCCCACGGGGTGGAGCGGGCCAGTGTCGCCACACCGGAGACCACCGCCCAGCCGGCGACATCCTTCTCGAATGAGGCATCCGCATACGGGATGATGTTGCCCTCGCGGATGACGGGCGCGGTCGCTATGACCGCGCCGTCGATCCGCATGACCTGCGCCGCTGTCCCTGAGGTGATGCCGACGGCGAGCGTTGCGTAGGAGGTCGTCGCAGGAGCGACTGCAGACACCCGCTGCTGGTAGTAGCCGGTGCCCGGTGCCGCCAGGTTGGATCGTGTCGCGGTCAGGAGGACGTCTGCCGCGGTGTAGAACCGCAGCTCGACCCAGACCGTCGATCCGGACGTCGGCGGACTCAGGTAGGCATAGCCGATGTACTCGGTGCCCGCAGACGCCGAAGGCTTTTCGGTGATCTTCGCGGAGGCGTTCCCACCCGCGGTGACGGTGAGCGCCAGCACCTGGCCGCCGGCCAGGTAGTAGTCGACCGGCCACGACACCATCGGCGCCTGACGGGCGACCGAGCAGTTCGTCTCCGCCACCCACTTCAGGGTGGCGTGCTCGATTCCCTCCGCATCCGCCGACAGGAGGTTGCCCTGCGTGCGCATCGGTGCGCCCAGGTAGACGTTCTCGAAGTGGTTGATCACGCCGCCCGCGACCGGCGACGCCGACACCAGCACCTGTGCTGAGGCCGCCGTCGCCGGGGCGTTACCGGACACGGAGATGCGGTGCCAGGTCGCCGAGGCGCTCGCGGTAGTGAGCGACCAGGTGACGCTGATCTCGGCGTTCGCCGCCGTCAGCCAGCGGATGCCGATGCGCTCCGGGACGGTGGCCCCGGAAGCGTCCGCGAACGCCTGGTACTCCTGGCCGACGGTTACGGCGTAGGAGGAGGCAGTGCGGGCCTGCATCTCCCCACTCGCCGTAGACGTCAGCTTGAGCGTCCCGTTGCCGGTACGGCCGCCAGTGCCAGCAGAGATGGCGCAGTTCAGCTTGGCGAGCCATCCGCTGGTGTTGGGGTCGACGGACTCCGTGACGGCGGACAGAAAGTTGCCGGGGATCGCCACGCTCTACCCCTTTCGTCCGGACGTCACGGTGTTCCGGAGGTCGCGCATACCAGCTGCCACGCGGCCGTCAGCCCGGCCGTCCACGTAGGCGTGGAAACGCTGCCCGTCGACGACGAGCGTGAGCTCGTCACCGGGGCCAATTCCGCGCGCCGAACTGGCCAGCGCGTTCTCGGCAAGCTGCCATTGCGGTGCGGTGAGGATCGCCTCGGGCCTCCCGGTCGCGTTGACTGCTGTGGTGACTCCTGGCTGGAGCCAGCCGCCGCTGTCGAATTTCCGGAGGGCGGGCGCGAAGCCGTACTGCGCGTTGAACAGCGGGCTGTTGTAGCCGCGGGCGCGGGGGCCCACAATGACGCCGTCGCCGCCCCTGCTCTCGACGTTCATGCCGGCCAGGGTTCCGGCCGTGTGGCCGACCCCGTCGTTGGTGATGCCGATCATGAAGGGCGACTTTAGGTTCCGGTGCCAGCCGGCGGGAGCGGTGTTGCCTTGGAAGGAGAACGTGCTCCAGAGCCTTCCGAGCGGCGACTGGCCGAGGATCACCTTCTGGATGCCAGACATGAACCCCGAGCAGTCCCATGACGGGTCGCCTGCCCCACCCCATTGATAGGGCTTACCGGCCTGCCCACGAGCGAAGCCCATGGCTGCGGCGACGCTGCCACTGGCCGAGCCGCCAATGACGTTCTCCGCAGCAGCCACGATCTTGTCTTTGAGGGACTGAAGCATCTTGGCCGGGAACTGCGAGAGCGCCTGGGCCCACTGCGAGCCGGACAGGCTGTCCTTGACCTGGTCCTTGATGAACTTGGTGGCCGCATCCCAGGCCTTGCCGGGGCTCGTCATGAACTCGACGCCGTCCATGAGGACGCCGCCGATCTGCCTGGCCTTACCGGACAGCCAGTCGAAGACACCGCCCCCCTCGGCGAACCGAGGGATCGCGACCGCGCCGCCCTTGGCGAAGGCGGCCCCGCCTCGGGCTGCGTGCGCGCGCAGGGCTTCGACGGCCGCATGGCCACCCGCACCCCGAACCTCACGCGCCGTCCACACGTGCTCCCCGGTGGAGAGCAGCGCCGGGATGGAATCGGATGTCGCAGTACCGGCGCCGAACACGGAGCCGCCCGTGGCGAAGGTCGCCCAGTCCAGTTTCTTAGAGCCGGTGAAATCCGCGACCATGTTCCAGACCTTGCGGATGCCGTTGTTGTAGACGGTGTCGATGATGAACTGGACCGGCTTCCGGGTGATGTCCTTGAGCCCGTCCCAAATCCGGCCGATGGCGTCCACGCCGCTCTTGAAGCCCTCGCGCACCAGGTCGACGCCGCGCTTCACGTTGTCGAACGCGGGCCTGATCACGTTCTGCCATACCCACTGGATGGCTCCGCCCAGACCGTCCCAGGCGGGCTTGATGGCGTTCTGCCAAAGCCAGGTGGCGGCACCACCGAGAGCCTTACCACCAGCGACGATGTTGTCGAAGGCGGGCTTGATGCCGTTGGTCCACAGCCACTTGGCGGCAGCCGCAATGGCGTCCCAGGCGGGTTTGATCGCGTTAGCCCAGAGCCAGGCCATAGTCGCGCCAAGGAGGCGGACGCCAGCCATGACGTTGTCGAACGCAGGCTTGATGCCGACACTCCACAACCACAACGCAGCCTTGGCGATAGCGTCGAACGCAGGCTTGATCGCCGCGTCCCACAGCCAGCCGAAGATTGCACCCAGCACCTTGACGGCCAGGTAGATCGGGGTGATCAGGATGGTCAGGACGATGGTGGCGAGGAGGCGGGCGGCCTCGCCGATGAAGTTGAAGACGGGCTGCAGGACGCCCCACAGCCAGACGGCCGCATCGCCGATCGCCCGCAGCCCGGTCATGAAGCCTT
Source organism: Streptomyces sp. cmx-4-9 (assembly GCF_046548835.1). Taxonomy (NCBI): domain Bacteria; kingdom Bacillati; phylum Actinomycetota; class Actinomycetes; order Kitasatosporales; family Streptomycetaceae; genus Streptomyces; species Streptomyces sp. cmx-4-9. The sequence continues at coordinate 127,780 of NZ_JAEBEE010000002.1, forward strand.
CGAAGGCGGGCTTGAGTGCCTTCTCCCAGACCCAGAGAGCGGCTGTGCGGATGCCCTCCCACATCGCCTGCACGATGTTGCGGAACGTCTCGCTGCGCTTGTAGGCGATGACGATCGCGGCGGCCAGAGCCACCAGCGCGATCACGATGAGGGCGATCGGGTTCAGCGCCATGACGGCGTTCAGCAGAGCCTGCGCCGCGGTGAACCCGCTCGTGACCGCGGTGCCCAGCAGGATCGCCCCACGGTAGATGGAGAACACGGCGGTGACCGCGGCGGTCGCGATGGCCTGCGCGTTCAGAGCGAGGGTGAGGCCGCCGACAAGGATCGCCGCGGGGATCAGCCAGACACCCCACTCGCGCAGCCAGTCGACGACGGCCATGCCTGCTGTGAACAACCCCTGCAGGGCAGGCACCAGCACGCCCGCGGCAGCCGAGGCTACGGTTGTCAGCGGCGGAAGGAACTCACTGTTGAGGGCCTTGGCGATGTTCAGGACGACAGGCAGCGCCTCGGCGGTGAGGAAGTCCACGAAGTTCTGCTTGATCGTCCGGGCGAACACTTCCAGCTCGTGGGCCGGCCCGGAGTGCAGCGTCTTGCCCAGCTCACCCGCCGCGCCCGTGATCTTCCCGAAGCCGTCGATCGCAGCATTCGGGTCGAGGGCGAAGAGCGCCTGCCCAAGATCCTCGGCCTGAGTGCCGAAGAGCCCCACCGCCGCAGCGTTCTGGGCGACCGGATCCTTGATGGCGCGCAGCTTGTCCAGGACCAGCTGCAGTCCCTCGCCAGCGGTGTCGCCGCCCTTGGCGATCTGCAGCGACATCTTCTCTGCGTCGAGGCCGATGGCCTTGTAGGCCTCCTGCGAGGACGTCGACATGTCGATCGCACGGATGCCGAACTCTTTGAACGCGTCCGCGATGATGTCGGTGTCCCGGGCGCCCGCAGCGATGCCCTGCTGGAACAGGCCGAGGGCCTCCTCGCCGTTGATGCCCAGCTTCTTGAACTGAATCGAGTACTCCTGGAACGTGTCCAGCAAGTCCTCGGCGTTCGGGCCCAGCTTCTGGAACCCGACCGTGATCAAGTCGAGAGCCGACTCGGCATCCGGGGCCAGCCCGTTCTTGAACATCGCGGCTACGGCTTCGGTCTGCCGTGCCATGTCCGTCCCGAACGTCGTTGCGACGTCCGACATTTTCCCGCTGAGGGATTCCAGCTGGGCGTTCGTGGCGTCCGGGGATACGAGGCCAGCGTTGACCACGGCCCGGATCGCGTCCGCGCCTTCCTGGAAGGTCTCGGTGATGCCCTTGCTGTAGAGCTTCCCTGCGACCTCGCCGTACTTCCCAGCGTCCTTGGCCGTGGCGCCGAGCTGGGCCTGCAGGGTCGAGGTGATGTTCGCCTGCTCGATCGCCTCGGTGATGCCAGCGACGAGGATCGCGCCAGCAGCGACACCAGCCGCGGCGACGCCGACGAGGAGCTTCTCCTTGAGGCTGCCGCCTGCGGCCTGTCCGGCGTCGGAGCCCGCGTCCTCGGACGGGCCGACGAGCTGACGCCGGAGCTCGTCCCCTATCCCACGTACAGAGGGAATCACCTGGATTGTGGCATAACCGATATTCGGCACTAGGTGACCCCCGTATTCGGTTATGGCATGGCGCCTCGCAAGTCGCTCTTGACCTGGTTGCAGTACAGGTGAGCGAGTTGCAGATTCCCTGGTTCATGGGTTCCGCCGAGCGCCCGGGGCAGGACGTGGTCGACTGACGCGCACCACTTGGCGTCATCGGCACGCCGAATGGTTATGTCGACCGGCGCGCTACAGATGCCGCAGTTGGCGCCGTCGCGCAGGGCCAGTTGGCCGGCGGACATTTGGTACTTGCCGTAGTCCTGCCTACAGGGTCGGCACAGCTTGGTGCTGGCCTTCTTACGCTGGCCACCCCTACCTCGCACCGTCAGGTCGATCGCTGTGCCGCAGAGCACGCATCCAACCGAGACGGGAACGTTGCCCCCATAGGCAAGGTGTAGTTGCCGACAGGCCCATGAACAGAACCGACGCAACTCGGTGGACCGTTCCTCGCACCCGCAGACAATGCACGGCTGAGGTGCGGACCACTTCCACTGAAACGGCTGTGGGGCGATTCGAGTACTTCGCCATTGCGCATAGTGGCTGGCGCACCAGTCACGTTTCACGCGCGGGCCGTCGCACTCCTCGACCGAACACCGCGGCCTACAGTCGTCAGAGCAGAACTTCGGTCCGCTCGCTCTCGGGGCAAGGGTGATAACACCCTCGCAGCCCAGGCAGTTCCGGGTACGCTGAGCCATGTCAACCTCGATCTAGGTTGGCCGTGCCCCGGAAGCGTTCGCGCGCTTGCCGGGGTTCCTTGTCGTCCGCTCATCATCCAGCCCTGCACTGACAGTTCAGGCGATCCGGCCTTCGGCTATAGCTTCCGCGCGTTCGCGCCTGCGCTCACGGGCCGCTTCTAGGCGCGCCACTCGTTCGCTGCCGTCTGTCTTCGAGCGGGCCGGCTTCATCCACCAGCGCGGGTACGGCCTGGGGATCTTCGGCAGGTTGCTCTTCTTGTCGATGTTGCTGGCGACGATGTGCCAGTCGACGTTCTGGAGCATGTCGAAGACGTCGGCGAGGAGGACCGCTTCCGCGGTCGGCTCCGCCCGCCCGTCGTTGAGGGCGGTGCGGACACGGGATCCCGGCGGAAGTCCGTCGACGTAGGAAGCCAGCTCCCGCCAGGTCAGGTCCCCGGTGAACAGGTCGCGCAGGCGGACCCCGTACTCGCTGCGCAGGTCCGCCTCGAGGGCTCGGCCGTGCCTCCGGATCAGATCGCGGAGGCTTCGGATTCCCCCGGCTTTGTCCCCGAGTGAGCCTGCCACGCCTTGAACAGGGAAAGCAGCTTGTACTGCGGCAGGCGCTGCTTCCGGAAGTCATCCCACTGATCTGCCAGGGCGAGCTTCAGGCTCTCTGCGACGAAACGCGCGTCGCCGGTTTCCGCTGCGGCGATGGCGTCCCACGAGTTCAAGTCCTGCATGTGGGTGAGCTCCCAGCGCCTGCCCGCGAAGTGCACGCGGAAGGGGCGGAGGTCCACCTCCGCCTCGACGGCGTCGAGGTTGAAGTCGAACGGCTGGTCGTCAGCCGGCTTGCTGGTCGCGGTTCGGGTGGCCATGACTACTCGCTTTCGGGTCGCGGTTCGGGGCGGATGACCTGCACGGTGGCGGCCATCAACGTGAGGCGGACGGTGCTGACGCCGTCGGGGTTGAGGCCGATCTCCATGGGCTGGCCGGTGACGAGCCACGGGAACGGCTCGCCGTCGACGAGAATGGAGCTGCCGTGGATGACGATCTCTCCGGCCAGTTGCGGCTCGGCGGGTATCGCCCGCTCGGCGGCATCCCCGTTCGCCAGGACGGCCACGACCTTGCCGCGAAGATTCCGCGGCAGTTCGGCATCGGCTGGGATGAGACCCACCTCGACGGCCTTGTCGTGGATCTGCTTGTCCGTGTAGCTGATGGGCATGGCACTCCTTGTCGCGGTTCGGGTGGTGCACCGGGGCGCGGTCGAACCGCGACGAAGGACCGCGCCCCGGCGATCAGCTGACCGTTACGGCGCAGGTGTCGGAGAAGCCGCCGTAGGTGGCCGTGATGGTGGCGGAGCCGGTCGCGACGGCAGTGACGTAGCCGTTTTCCACGGTCGCTTTGGTCAGGTTGCTGGACACCCACGATGCGGACGCTGTGACGATCGCGGTGGACAGGTCGCTGTAAGTGGCCGTGGCGACGAGCGCCCCGATCGCACCGACGGCCAGCGTCTTCGTGGCGGGTGATACATCCAGGGCGGTCAGGGTCGGCGTGATCTGCCGGTTGAAGAGCACGCCGTCGCCGGTCGGGAAGATCGTCGCTGTGAACGACATCGACTCGATGTCCGTTTCGTTCTCGCCGTGGTCTCCATCGAGGGTGACCTCGGCGTAGTTCGCAGTGATCAACCGACGGACCTTATCCCCCTCGCGAGTCTCGAAGGCGACCATGACCTTGGCCGGGCGGGGCACCTTGATCTGCGTGGCGGACGATCCCGGCCACAGCAGGGAGAATGTGACGTCGTTGTCCTCGAGCGCCGTGAAGCTCTTGGTCAGCTTGAAGTGGTTGCGACTGGTCTTGGTGAGCAAGCCACCCCACGCATACTTGTCGTCGGTGTCCTCGTCGCGGGACTCGGGGAAGCCGTCGTCTCCGTCGAGGAGGCCGACGAGATCCCAGTCCACGCCGAACGGGGTGTCGGCATCAGCGGGTAGGGTCGCGGAGAGATTGGTCGAGATGTAGACGTCCGCGTCCGTCCACAGATTTGCCTTCAGCGGGTCGCCGGCCACGGCGTCCTCCTTCATTGGGTAAGGGGTTGTCGTCGCAGTTCGGCGGACGAGATCAGGCGCTGAGCACCTGGGGCTTGACGTTGGCGAGCACGGTGAACGTCGACAGATCGATGCCGGACGCCGCCCGTTCTGCGCCCTCGTCGACTGCGGGAAGCGGGCCGGTGCCGGGGCGGACGCCGCGGATGACCGGGCCGGAGTGCACCAGGAGGAGGGCCTGGCACAGCATGGCCAGGTCGTGAGCCTGGTCGGGGTCCTCGTGCCAGACGGTGACCCGCAGCGTGCAGCGGGCGTTCGCCATCGAGGAGTGCGGCAGGTCGCCGTCCTTGCGGACCATGACGTAGGGCAGATGGGGAACCTCCGGCGACCGATCGCCCGGAACCCTGGTGCCGACGGTGACGCCAGCCGTGTACGGCTCCAGGCGGCCAGCAAGAGCCGTCCGCAGAACCGAGGCGCCAGCGGCCTGCACGTCACCGAAGACGACGAGCGGCTTCACCTCTGCCACGCCTTGACCTCGAGGCCCGCGTGCGCGGCGGCGCGGGTGAGAATGCCGTCCCTCGCCTGCCATGCCATGGCCCGCACGTCCGCGACAACGACCGTGGCGGCGCCCCGGTCCGTCGTGTACTTGCGGACCTCGACCGGGACGCCGGAGCGGACCAGCGCCTTGACGTTGTCGGCGACCTGTTGGGCGTAGCCGTCGATCAGGTCGCGGATCTCCTGGCCCTTCAGCAGCTCGCGGACGCCCGCACTGTCCAGCTCGAACTTCTTCAGCACGGCGCCTCCTATCCGGTGGACCGCTTCATCTCGAACTCGACGTGGTGCACGGCGTCGGTGAACAGCTCGGGCCAGCGTGCGACTTCGCCGTCGACCTCGAGGGTCATGCCGTCCCACTCGATGCGGTCGTCCGCCCTGATGTCAGGGTTGGTGCCCTCGGCGGACTGGACGTGCCAGCCGGTCACCTTCGACGAGCCGGTCTCGTCGTGGGCTTCCTGCTGGATGCTGGGCTGGATGTTGACGTGAGTGACGGTGACGCGGGTGGCGGTCGCCCAGTCCGCGACGGTGTTCCCGCCACGGTCCACGCGCGTGCCTGCGCGCACCCGCACCAGCGTCTGGTTGAACATCACGCGTCGCTCCCGGTCTGCACCTGGTGGCGCTCGACCGCATCCGACCACTGGGTCGTAACCCCGGTCTCCCAGGTCACGGACTGGCCGCCGACTGCTTTGGACTTCAGCCCCGGCTCGGAGCGGTACGAAGCCCGGGCCTGCTCGATGACCGCGTCGGAGATGTCCGTCGGGATCTCAGCCCAGCCGTGGCTGTACGTGACCTCGATGCAGCGGAGCTTGTCGGGCCAGCGCTGGCATCCGAGGCGCCGAAGTACGCCCGCTTCGGACCAGCTGTAGTCGGTTCCCTCGACGAGTTCTTCGCCGTCCAGGAGAACCGAGCTGACCTCTGTGGTCGGCCAGACTGGCAGCAGGATCGACTCCCTGCCGTTGCCGTCCAGAGTGACCACGTCGTCCTCGACGAGGTTCACCTCATGCCGGACCGCGCCGCGGAAGCGCCGGGAGGCGGAGCGCAGCGTCATCAGCAGCAGCGGGTTATCGGCTGGCACGCGCAGCCAGATGGCCAGCTCCTCGGGGTCGGCCAGCGGAGTGTCAGTCGCCACCACCCGCACCGCCCTTGCCCCTCGGCGAACGCGCCTTGTTGGCGGACGCGGCACGCGCCTTGTTCGGGTCCGGGGTCGCAGCCTTCGCAGAGCTGCCGGACTCGACCAGGTCCTCATCCGAGAGGCCGTGCTTCTCGGCGTCCTCGGTGCTGAGCTTGAGGACGGACTCACTGCCCCCGGGAGACGTGTACCGGTACTTCTTGAGCGGCCCGCTCATCGCGGACACCTCCTCGATCATGAGGTCGACAGGGGTGACGGTGGAGGGCGGGCCACACGCCGCATGCACGGCGCCGCACGGGCACCGCCCTCGAGCCGTCTGCCGGGCGAACACGGCTACGGGGCGAGCTGGCCGGAGGTGCGCAGCGCGGCAAGCAGCGCGTTGAGCTTGGTGCGGGTCGCCAGCGCGTCGACACGGAGTGCGTCGTACTCGGCCTTGGTCGGGTTGGCGCCGGCGGCGACCACGGAAGTCACTGCTCCGACATCAGCGACCGCCGCTGCCTGCTTGCCCTCGCGTGCCGCTCCGGCTCCAGCGTTCAGGTATGCCATGATGTGCCCCTTACGCGGTGAGGTCGATCTCGACGAAGGCGTTGGGCTGCAGCACCCCGAAGGCTGCACGCATCTCCGCGAGGATCGCGACGAGGTTGCGGACGAAGAAGTCCGCGTGGCTGTCGGTCATCTGGATGGAGGCCTGCTCGCGGTCCCACAGGACGGCCTTGCGGAAGTCGCCGACGTAGCCGGTGCCTGCGGGGACGGCCTCGGTTTCGATGACCGGGACGCCCCAGAGGGTGCCTGCCGAACCGGAGCTGGAGGGGCCACCGAAGTAGAACCGGGCCTCGTTGTCCTGGAGAAGGTCGATGGTTTCCAGGTCAGCCGGGTTGAGGAGGTACGCGTTGGCGACCGAGCGGCCGACCGTCCGCACCTTGGTCTTGGCCTTGCGGGTGGTGGTCAGGGCGTTGGTGTCCCAGGCCTGGGCCTGGACGCCGGAGACGTTGCCGAGGCCCTCGAAGTTCTCGCCTGTCCCGTCGCCGGAGATCATCTGGTCCTCGAGTTCCTCCTCGAGGCCGTAGCGCAGGAACGCGTCGATCAGGGTGCGAATCTGGGCCGCGTCCGACAGAGCCCGCTTGGTGACCGGGATCCAGTGCGCGATCGTGCGGACCGGGGTCGTGACCTTCGCCGCGGCCAGCGCCGACTCCGGCTTGTAGCCGCCGCCCGCGTTGTTGACGAGGGCGCCCGGCACGGATGCCGGAGCGGTCGGCGCAGCCGAGGACGTGGCCTCAGCGACCGGTGCCGCGTTGTTCGTGGTCGACGTCATCCGCACGTACTCGACGGTGTCGCTGGTCGTGGTGCCGTTGGTCACCACGTCGCGCAGGCGCAGCGGACGCTGGAACGCCTCCAGGGCGACCTGCATGCCGCGCATGTCGTTCGTGACGAACGCGCCGGCACTGGTGTCGGACAGGCCCGTGACCAGGGACTTGTACCCGACGGGCAGCGACTGGACGCGCTGCTTGGCCCCGAACTGGCCGTTGGCGGTGGTGCCCATCAGGGCCGCGTACTCGGCGGACTTGACGAAGTGCTCACCGAGCGAGGTCTTCTCGTCGGGCACGATCAGGCCCGCGGGGGTGCGGCGTTCGGCGGACTTCTTCTCGTTGAGGCCGATGTCGTCGCCGAGGCCGGCCAGCGTGGACCGCAGCTCGGCGTCGCCCTTGGCCTTCTTCAGCTCGTCGCCGCCGGCAGTGGCCTTGGCCATGTGCTCGTTGAGGGCGGACCGCTCGGTGTCCGTGAAGTCCCGGTCCTCGGCCTCCGCCTTGGCGGCGATGGCACGGGCCTCGGTGAGGTGGTGCTTGATCTGCTCGGTGAGTTCGTCGATCTTGACGCTCATGTCTCCTCGTTCCGGTTAAGCGCCCAGCTCGAGCAAGTCGAGGTCCAGGCGAGTAAGCAGGCGGGAGGCGGCGGCACCGACCTTGGCGGCATCCTCTGCGGATGCTTCGCGGGGGTCCGGCGTGGACTCTTCCTCTGTGCTGCTGGGGGCGGGTTCTGCCTTGAGCTCCTGAGCGGGCTGGGGCTCCGGCTGCTCCGACGGCTGGCTGCCGTCAGGCGCGAGGGCTTCCTGCTGGCCGGGCTCTTCGGTCTTGCTCTTCTCGGGCGTCGCCGCCGCGAGCACCTCGCCGATGGCGGCGTGCGCCTTGGAGAGGGAGTCATAGTTGGCCTGGCTGAGGACGCGGCCGGCCTTCGCGCCGCGGACCAGGCCGTGAGCCTTCGCCGCGAGGAGCTCGGTCTCCTGATTGGCGCCGACCAGGCACGGGCCGACCTCGTGGATCCGCAGCTTCCGCAGCTCGTACACCTCGCGCCCGTCGCGCTCGCCCCAGCCGCCGTCCTCGATGTCGTAAGCGAACGACATCTGCGTGACGCGGCGGCCCTTGAGAAGGCGGAAAACCTGCTGGGCCTTCGGGTTCTCAAGGTCGAGCTGACCTGTGACGAGCAGCCCACCAGCAGATTCGCGGGCTTCGGTCACGTGGCCGATGTGAGAGAAAGGGTCGCCCCAGTCGTGGGACCAGATCACCGGGATCGGGTCGCCGGACTGCTGCCAGCGGGCCAGGTCGTCGGCGAACGCTCCCGGCATGACCACGTCGCCCATCGAGTCCTCGTTACCGAAAACGCTGACCAGGGCGGTGAACTCACCGACCCCCAGCCCATCGCTCTCGCCAGCAGCCTTCACCCGCGCGGGGGCATCCTTCGTCAGCACGTCAGTCTCCCCTCGCGTAGTCGAGTGAGCAGTTGCAGTTGATGAGCTCGTCGGTCTTGCCCTGGCCGTCGCCCGGCCATCGCAAGCCGTTGGAGAAGACGTCGTCGAGGCTGACGGCCTCGCCGTTCTGCGCCTTGTGGGACGGCCGCGGGTTGCGTCCCCCGGTGCGCCAGATCTTCTTGGTGAGCCCGGAAGCTGAGGCCGCATCGTGGCCGCCGAAGGACCGGAGCTCCGTCGAAGCAGTCGCCGCGCGGACCGTAGCCGCGGACTCCCACGCCACGGCGGCGCCCTGCAGGTTCTCCCGCCAGCTCTCGCCGCCCCGCTCCTGCACTGAAGCGACCGCCTTCTGGCCTGCCTCCTCGTGCTGCTCCGCGTGCGTGTGCGCGGCTGCCAGGATCCAGGCCAGCATCACGTCGGCCGACCAGTTCTCGGCGTCCGGGTTCCATTCGTTCAGGACATCCCAGGCACCGACCTGCGCCAGGCGATAGCCGTGGTCGGCGAGGAGGGCTTCGAGTTGGGCGATCCGATCCTTGGATCCGGCGGCCCACAGCGCGAGCAGGTCAGGCATGTCCCCTGCCTTGGCGCCGGCCGCCGCGAGCAGCTTGCCTGCCGCGCGCGCCGTCCACTTCTCCAGCGACGTCGCGAGGGCGTCACCTTCGGTATCCGCGGATCCCAGGTCAGCCGGCTTGCCGCTCTTCACCAGCGCCAGGCCACGCGCTTTTGGGAGTGCCGCCTGATCCGGCGCCGTGTCCCGCGGTGAGGCGAGGCCGCCCTCGGTCACGTTCATCGGCGTGATCAGCGAGTCGCCGCCGTCGATCGACGGGAGGTTGTTGCGGGCCCGGGTTTCGTTGACCGTCATCCACGGCCGGCCCGTCGCCGTGCTCGCGGCGACGGCCTGTTCCTCGAACGAGCCGCGCAGCTTGGCGTCGATGTTGAACTCGGCGTACACGTCGCTGTTATCGCCGGGCATGTCAGGCAGGATCTGCGCGAGGATCTCCTGCTGCAGCATCACCATCCACGGACCCAGGGTGTCCTGGTACAGGTGGGCATGCTGCTCTTTGATGTTGGAGTAGGTCGCGTGGTCGAGGATCCCGATCAGGGGCGGCGGGATGAAGTACGCCGCGCTGACTTCCTCACGGGTGAGTTTCCGGCTCTCGATGTACTGGGCCTGCTCCGGGTTGAAGCCGACCGTCTGATAGGTCATGCCGTCCTCGAGAATCGGCGTGCCACCCTCGGCGCCGCCGCCCTGAGAGAAGGAACGCCACATCTCACGGAAGCGCTGCTTCTCCTTGGCGCCCCAGTCGGGCGCATCCGGCGGACGCTGCAGGACACCCGTCAGTCGGGCGCCGCCCTTCCACATCTGCGACCGCTGTCGCGCGGCCTCGGACGATTCGAGGAGCAGTTCGCGCAGAGACTCGATCGGCGAGGACCCGACAGTCAGGTTGTCGGGCGCGTAGCCGTGGATGTGGACGACGTCCTCGACCGCGAAGTCCTTGCCGCCCGCGGTCTCATAGTGGTCGGGCCGGATCCAGTTTCCGCCGTAAGGGCGGATCAGCGAGGGCGGCGTAGGCAGGATCTGCAGTTTCCCATTCAGCCGCAGCTTGATCCCGTACCAGGAGTCGTAGAGGGCTACGTCGGAAACCATCCGCTCGACGAACCTGAACGTCGTCATGCCCGGCATCGGGGAGGCTAGGAGCTGCGCGAGCGGGTGATCTGTCAGCCGCTCCCGGTCGGTGTCGCTGACTCGGCGGAACGTATGGATGCCCAGCTGGGCGATGTTCCTGGCGAGGAAGCCGATCACGGTTCGGACCTGGGGCTGGGTGCGCCAGATCGTCTCGTACTCCCAGGGGGCGGCCGGAAGGGGCATCGCCGCGTAGCCGGGAGTGACGCCGGCGCCGGTGACCGCGAGCTGGCCGGAGGAGACCACGAACGCCATCAGTCACCGCCCGTCGCCAGAACCTGAGTGAACTCGACCTGGTGACGCTCGATGACGACCTCGCCGTCCATGCGCTGCCCGACCCGCCCCGGCTCCAGGAGTTCCGCGTCGCGCAGGACCAGCAGCGGGCCGCGCTGCGCCCACAGGATTCCCCGGAACGCCTTGTCCGCCAGGTTCACGATCACGCGCTTGCGTACCGCCGTGCGACGCCAGGCGAACATGCGGCCTCCGTTCCGGCCGCTACACGACCATGATTCCCTCGTCGTCCGCGTAACGGGACTTCCGCCGCGGGGGCCGGGCGACGACCTCGGCCATCGCCGTGGCCAGCGCCGAGACGCCGTCGATCTTGTCGCCGCTGTTGGCCTTGTCCGGCTTCACATTGCCCGCCGGGTCCATAGCCACCGCCAGGTTGTCGACGCACCAGCGGGCCACCGGGTGGCCGCCGTGCCGCAGGGCCGGGCTCTCGGCCGTGCCCTGCAGCGTGAGCCGCTGGATCTCCTTCAGGACCGGAGACATCGTCGCGAAGCCCTGCCGGACCTTGACCATCGGCGCCCGCTCGGACACCAGGTCGTTCGTCAGCTGGCTAGCGTTCCACGGGTCGTAGCCGATGGACTTGACCTTGAAGTGGTCGCGGTCTCGGCGGATCTGCTCCTTGATCCAGTCGTAGTCCGCCACGTTCCCCGGCGTCGCCACCAGGAAGCCCTCCCGGACCCAGCGCGACGCGGCGCCCGCGGTCCGCTTGTCCAGCGCGCGGAGGTTGTCCTCTGGAGTCCAGAACCTGAAGACGGCATCGAGGGTGCCAGTCTCGTCGTCGGGGAAGAGCCAGCACAGCGCACACAGGTCGCTACTGCTCGCCAGGTCCAGACCGCCATACGCCGCCCGCCCCTCAAAGCGTCGCTCGTCGACCATGGACGCGTTGCGGTCCCAGGCCTCCAGCGTCAGGAACCGGGTCGTCTGCTTGGTGCGGATCCCGAGGTGCAGGCGCAGGAACTTCGCCAGATCGGCCGGCGACTGCTGGGCCTCAGCCGACGCGCCACGCAGGTACGCGGCCGACGGGCTGACCCCGTAGCCCGGGTTCGCCTTCCGCCACGTCGCCTCGGCATGCGGGTCGTCATCCTCGTCGGCACCCCAGACCACGCCGTAGGTGTCCAGGTCATGGAGGGCGCCGCGTGCCAGCTGCTCGATGTACTGCCGCTTCCGGTCATAGATCGACTCCTGCTTGCCCTCGTCCGCGGTCGTGATGATGATGACGAGCGGCTGACGGCGGGAGCCGGTGCCAGTCTCGATCGTCTCCACCAAGTCCGGGGACTTATGGACGTGCAGCTCGTCGATGATCCCGCCATGGACGTTGGCCCCGTGCAGGGCCTCGGCAACCGACGAGACGACCGTGAAGTACGAGCCGGAGGCCGGGTGCGTGATCTTCTTGGTGAACGCCTTAACGTTCCCCTTCAGCGCAGGCGCCCGCTCGGCGATCGTCTTGATCGGGTCGAACGTGTACCGGGCCTGCTTCTCGCTGGTAGCCGCCGCGTACACCTGGGCGCCCGGCTCCGAGTCCGCCGCCATCAAGTACACGGCGATGCCGCCACTGAGGGTCGTCTTGCCGTTCCTGCGGGGCACGTCCACGTACAACTTGCGGACGATCCGCACGTAGCCCTCGGCCTCGTCGTCCCAGCGGACCCAGCCAAAGACTGGCGCCAGGATGTACGCCACCTGCCAAGGATCCGGGTCCAGGGGCTTGCCCGCCCACTTGCCCTGCGTGTGACGCAGCAGGTGGAAGGACTGCAAGACCTTGTCGACCTTCGCCGGGTCGAAGACCGCACCCTTGGCCTCGCCCGGATTCGGAGTCTGGATCTTCGGCGGACAGTCCGGCAGCGGGATGCCGCGGGACTCCAGATACCAGGCGACCTCGGGACTCAGGCCCAGGTCAGCCGGAGCCGGCGAACGGGTTCGTCGAGTCCCCATCGTCGTCCCCCTGTCGGCCCACCCTCGACTCAGCCGAAGGCGTCAGACCGAACTCACCCGCCCACGCCCGCAGCTCCTTCGACGCCGCCTCGATCACCGCGACCGCCGGATGCCGGACACGGCCCTGGGAGTTGGTCGCCAGCACCGACCCGTCCTCGTCCATCTGTCGCTGCGCCTGGACCAGTCGGTCCCAGGTCAGGCAGTACGCCGTCAGGGCCGAACGGTCCACGGGCTTGAGGAGGTCGAGGCGGGCAAGCTCCGGGACGACCCGCTCCCACTCGGCGCGAGCCTCGGCCGGCAGCCACTCGGGGGCCTCAGGCGGGACGCGCTTGAAGGCGGGCGGCTCGACGACCTTGCGGCCCCCCGAGTCGCGGCCCGGGCGGGAGCCTTCGACCAGCTTGAGGCCGGCCGGGCGGGGCTTGGGCGAGGGCATGGGAACCCCCTCACGCAGCGTAACGGATCATGGTTGGAGAAAGTGCAGGTCAGGGGGGTCTCGGACTTGAGTGTGCGCCATCCCAGCTCACCGCGGCGCTGTCCAGGATGTCCGTTTTCGTGATTTTGACTCCCCTACCCCCCTCCGGGGGTCCTCGGGTGGGTCATAATCTCGATCTTGGGGCTCTCAGAGGCTCCAAATTCGACATCCTGGACGGCCTTTGGGGGGCCTGTCTGAGCCTCATTTTAGCCTGTCAAGGGGTCAGAATGTAAGCCTTGAGCCCTCTGGATGCGTCCTCTGACGCCTGTCCTGGTCCGATTTGACCTCGTGACAGCCCGAACAGAGCGTCTGAAGGTTCGCCGAGTCCCACTTCGAGCCGCCTTCGGACAACGGGATGATGTGATCGACCTGCAGCGCGTCATGCGAGCCGCACCATCGACACGTGGGCTCGCGATCAAGCTGTCGCGCCCTGGTCTCACGCCACTTGCGTGTCGAGCCTGAGCCCCACTCCTTGGATCTGTTGGCCCATGCCTTCCTCTGGTGTGCCTCGCACCTGCCTTGCGTGGTGAGCTCCTGGCACTCGGGATCCCCACATCTCGTAGGGGGTGACGTCGGCATGGCCCCTCCCCCTTCCCTACCCCATGCCCCCCACCCCCCTGAGGGGCCCAGGGGGGATAGGGATGCATCCCCCAGGCCCCTAGGCGGGCATGAGCTCCCGTATGGCTGCTGCGATCCTGCGGGCCAGGTAGACGTGCCCTGCGTCCGTAGGGTGAACAGCGTCCGTACCGATGTAGATGTCGGCGTTTCCGCTGCCTGTGGTTGCCCCTACGCGCCCAGTGCCCGTGATCCAGGCCCCGTGAGTGGCAACGAGAGCCCCCGTGGCGTCGTAGATGGCCCCAGTGATTGGACTGATGAACGGATAGCCTGCGGCAGCGGCTGCGGCCCTCAGGGTGGCGTCCGTGTTCGTGATCGACGCTCCTGGACTGCCGGTTGGCGACCAGCATCCGATGATGTACACCTCGGCACCGGACAGCCCTGCCCTGATCGTCGAATACAGAGAGGCTGCCGCTGCCGAGATGGTCGGCTGAGAGCCCCCGTTGTCGTTGTATCCGGCCCAGACAACGAGCCGCGAAGGGTTCCAGGCGACCACGTCGGCGGCGACTCGGGTGGCGAGGGTCGCGTAGGCGCCGACGGTGATGTAGCCAGTACCGCCGCGGGCTTCGTCCCAGACGTCGTTGCTGCCGAGGAGGCGAGCGGTGCGGTGCAGCCAGGTGCCCGCGCCTCCGCCCGTGTTGATGGCGGAGCCGTCAGTGAGGGAGTCGCCGAAGCCCATGAAGCGGCCACCTTTGGGGACGGCGGACCACATGGTGGCGGTGGGTGGCAGGAAGATGCCGCCGAAGGGTGCGGTGTAGACGTCGAGTCGGATGACGCGGGGCACCGCGCTGCCGAGGTCGATGGTCATCAGGTGGGTGCTGCCGGCGGTCGTGCCTCCAACCGACTGCATGAGGTCGGTGACCTTGCGCCCGTCGATGCTGAGCCGGTACATGCCGGCGGTCTGGTAGTTGAAGCGCCACTGGAAGGTCTGTGCGTCGGTCCCGAATTCGAAGGACCAGACGGCTTGCGAGCTGCTCAGGTTGGTGCGGGTGTTCGGGTAGCGGCTGGTCGGCAGGACGTAGGTGGAGTCGGGGGTGCCTGTGCCGACCTGGAAGCCGCCTGCCCCGAGGTAGGTGAAGGGGCCGGTGACGTCGGAGCCGGTAAGCGCTACGCCGGCCGGGGCGTACTTGATGTAACCCGCGGTGGGGGTGCTGGTCTGGACAGTGCCGATCGTTGGCGCTGCGCCGGCGTAGAGGCTGTCAGCGACGACAGGGTCGGGCAGGTGGCGGCGCCTCCATGCGGCCAGCGAGGCCGTCAGCCCGGTGATTTGGCTCTGGGTCAGCGTGACCGGGTCGGCGCCTGCCGCGGCATGGCTGGATGCATGCGCGGTGGGGGTGCGTGAGTCGGTGAGTCGACTGTCGTCACCGGCGGCGACGGTTCCGTTGCTCATGCCGACGTTTCGGGTAGCGCTGGTGCCGAGCCCGAGGCTGGTCCGCGCGGTCGTCGGGTTGGCCAGGTCGGACAGGTTTGCTGACTTGGCGAGTTTGTTCGTGTCGGCGTAGGCCCGGTCTGCGTGGGGATCGGCGGCGCCCGCGTGCGCGTTGACCTTCGCGGTGGCTCCGGCGGGAGTCTCGTAGGCCGCATCGGCTCGGGTCGCTTCGGAGGCGATGGCCGCGTCGGTGTACGCCTCGGCGTCGGCGTTTTCGCCGTCGGCTCCTGCCGGGCCTTGGGGTCCGGTTGGCCCGGTGGCGCCAGTCGCTCCCTGCGCTCCGGCGGCTCCTGTCGGGCCAGTTGCCCCTGTCGGGCCGGCGGGACCTTGGGGTCCGCTCGGACCTGCGGGACCCTGCGGACCTGGGACGGTGACGTACTCGCCCTGTGCCGGGCTGACCGGCGCAAGGTCGGACAGCTGAACGGTAGAGCCGAGGGAAGAAGTGAGGGAGATGTCGTAGCTGTCGCCAGCAGCTCCGTAGGGGCGCTCGATGACCTCGTAGGTTCCCCCTGTGGGGGTGAAACCGGCCGCATCATTGGGTAGCAGCGCGACACTGAGGACGCCGTTGACCCAGCTGGCGACCGCGTCGCCCATGACGATCACGCCGTGCTCGGCCGATGTAAGAGTGCGCACGCGGGGCCGGAAGACGACCTGCCCGGTCATCGCGGAGCCGTCGGGCCGCCGCCGGTTGTCGACAACGGTGATCGTTGGGACTCCATCGGGCATCGGCATGGCGGACCTCCCTCGGGGTGGATCCGCCGCGCCGTGCGGCCGGGGCTACTCGGGGGCGGTCACTTCGCCGTTGACCAGCGTCGCGAAGATCCTGGCCTGGGGTTCCTTGTTCGCATCGACGGGCTGGACGAGCACTTCGCCGCCGGCGCCTTCGATGGTGATGAACAGCTTCGTCATGTCCTTCTTGAGGAACAGGGCGAATATGCCCGTGAGGGCTACGCGGGTCGCGGTGATGCGGGCCTTGGCCTCTTCACCGCGTTCCAGCGTGACCCTGGCACCCTCGACGGGGACGTCCGTCTGGTTCGGCGCCCTGAACTTCCCGCCGAACATGGTCACGCCTGCGGAAGCTGCGGCGCCTCTGATCTTGCTGTTACGGGCCGCCGCGGCCTTCTCTTCCGGTGACTTCTTGCTGCCGAACATGGGCTGTCCCTACGTCGCGGTTCTGGACGCACCATGCTGACGGAGGAAGGGCCGCGGCGTCACGGGTTCTACGTGATCCCGTCCCGGTCGTCCCGGTGGGTGATGCGGATGCTGGACGCGTAGGCGCCTTGCAGGTCGTAGAACGCGGCCTTCGAGCGGCGGCTGGCGACGGTGCGGGCGCTCTGGTCGTAGACGATCGACTGCCTGCTGGGGGCCGTGGTCTGCGTGTACCGGTGCCGGCCGGCGAGCTGGCAGCCCTGGTAGCGGACCCCGCCTGGGTTCGTGTAGCGGTGCGGGGCGTAGTCGTCGGCGGCGGACGGGGGCCGGTAGGCCCACGCATCGTCCATGCAGTTCAGGAACGTGACCTGCCCGCGCCAGTTCGACTCGATGACTAAGTTCGCGGTGTCACGAGGTTCGAAGCGGACGCCCTCGACGAGGAGTGACTGGACGCTGTCGTGGTGGCTGCCGGCCGGGAAGTGGAAGAAGCGACTGGTCTTTCCGTCGGCCCGTCTGCCCTTGATGATCCAGGATCCGCCGGAGACGTTTATTGAGCCGCCCTTGTCGAAGCGAAGAGCGTCACCGCTGTCGTACTCGACCTTGCAGTCCCGCAGCGAGAAGTTCAGGAACTGGTCCTGCTGGCTGATCGACGGGGTCATCCCGGACCAGAGCCACGCCACGTCGTAGCTGCCGTTGACGTGGCAGTTGTTGAAGAACCATTCCGAGTTGCAGTTCGACTTGTCGGGCCCGTCGAGGCCGATGCCGTACCGCCAGGTCCCGCGCCACTCGCAGTTCGTGAAGCCCCAGTCCTGGGCGCCGCCCGTGCTAGTGGAGTACAGGAAGCTCGCCGCAGGGTTCGTCGACCTGAACGAGCAGTCGTAGAAGCGGACCCCCATCCACCGGTCCGCGTTCACAAGCAGCGGCGCCGCCCCAGTCATGACGATCTCGCTGGACCTTTTGCCCATCCCGCGGATCGTCAGCCCCTGGGCGCGCCCGCTGGCCGGCGGCATGATCGTGTCGCTGACCTGGTAGCTGCCCGACAGCTGGATCTCGCACGTCGCGACCGGCACCCCACCGCCGGCATCCCGGGCGAGCAGCTTGTCGGCCGCGGCGAAGGTGCGCTGCAGTGCGGTCGTGCTGTCGCGGCCGGAGATGGTGCCGTAGTCCTCGGGGCGGAGGACGATCGGAGTCGACACGGATCCTCCTCAGGCGGCTCGGACGCCAGCCGGTAGTGGCGGCGGGTCGCCGAGGTGAATCTCGCCGGTCCAGGGGTGAACGGTTTTGCGGTCGAGTTCGCGGAGGTCGTAGCGGGCGGCTTTGCCCTTGCCGCCGTACCGATGAATGCGGCCTTCGGAAGCCCAGCGCCAGATCGTTCCGACGGGCCGGCCGGTGTAGTAGGCGGCGTCTGCGGCGGTGACGAGCTGCGGCCGGTTCATGCGCACCCCCTAGGAATGACGAAAGGCCGCCCTTGGGGGGACGGCCTGAGCGCGCACAAGTGCTATGTCAGCAGATAATGACTTCGGTGGCTTACTCGTGTCAAGGGGTGATCTCTGGTGGGACACTGCCGGCATGGGCGTTTCATACATGGTGCGCGGGTCGACGGCTGCCGAATGTCAGCGTGAGCTGGATCGGCTGTGTGCAGCGCTGGGGGCGACAGCGACGACCGCACCTGTGCAGGCTGCTGGTCCGGGGTGGCTGGCGCGCGCGGTACTCATGCCGAAGGCCCCCGCGGTTGGCGAGGGCCTGGCGGTGGAGCGGTAGGTCAGCCCAGCATCCGGATCACGGGCGCCGGGCCGCTCTGGCTGTCGTTCCATGCCCCGATCGACAAGACGTCGGGCTGTTCGGCGCGGATCCGGGCGAGCAGGACTGCCTCGGCCGCGTCCTCCAGCCGTCCGTCCCCGCCGGCTGCGGCCCGGATGGCGCCGATCGCGCAGTAGCCGGTGGCCGCCGAGCCGACGTAGCCGCGGATCCAGCCGTGGGCGGCGATCAGGCGGCCCGCTTCCTGAAGGACCTCGTCGACCGCGACCGGCTGCCGAGTGGCGGTCGGCATGGGGGCGGTCAGGATCTCCGGCAGGTCGACGTGCGCGGTGTCGATGTCGAAGGCCAGCCCGGCCTCGTCGAGGCGGGAGTCCATGGCCAAGCCCGTGAGGGCCAGCCGCTCCTCGAGGGTGAGGGCCGCCGCGGCCTCGACCGCGGCGGAAGTGAGGGTCTGCATCAGAACCAGCGCCCGCCGCGTCGGCCGGCCTTGCGGTCTTCGTCGTACTGGTCGCCGGCCTCGCGGGCCCGCTTCTCCATCTCGCGGACCTCATCGAGGTCGAGGCGGCGGACCTCGTCTTCCCATCCGCGCGGGAGGCCGTAGCCCTCGTCGCGGCAGTCGGGGCCCGAGTCGGAGTGGTGGGGGATGCCGCGGGGCGGGGTCGCGTGCACCTCACCGTGCCAGCGGAGGAAGCTCTTCGCGCTGACGTTGTTGCCGATCTGCCAGCCGCCGAGGAGGGGGTGCTGGCCGGTGCAGGTGTGCTCGCTCCAAGTCTGGGCGTGGTTCCACAGGTGGGCTGCGCCTGCATGCTGGGGCCGGTTGATGACGTAGACGGTCTTGCCCTTGGAGAGCCAGCGGAGGAAGTCCTTCTCGTCTCCTCGGCGTCGGGTGCTCCAGGTCTTGCCCATGACGTTTCCCTTCATTGGATGTTTCGGGGTGGTTTGCGGGCCGGACGTGGCCCTAGTTTGCAGTGGTTTGCACCCCGGACAGGGGCCGGACGCGGGGCGGACAGGAGCGGGCGACGTCCGGGGGCCGTCCACCCTGTGTCCGGGGTGCATATCGGGATGAACTGGGTCCCGTCCGGGGGGTGTCCGGGGCCTAGAGGGCCTTCAGGGCTACCTCAAGGCAGGCGCGGTCATAGCCGCGGAGCCGTCCCTTGCCGGGGATGTTGACCTTCTCGGGGCGGATGACGCCAGCCGCTCGCAGCTCCTCGGCGAGGGTGTCTGGATCCATCCGGGCGGCGGTGGCGAGTTCGTCCAGCTGGGCGGCATCCCGGCCGCTGTCGGTCATCACGCGCAGGCATCCTTCGATCAGGAGCCTGTCGAGCGCGGCCTTCTGTGCTCGCTCCTCGCGGGACGCCGCATCACCCGTCAGGGTTCCGGCGTCGAGGCGGAGCTGCCGCCCGAGTTCGCAGATCTTCCGGAAGTCGGGCAGGTCGATCACGTCGCCGCGGAGCGTGGTGTGCCCGTCCTCGGCGCCCTGGTCGAGGACGAAGACGCCCTTGGAGTTCTCGGTCAGCGCGTGCGGGGCAGCGCCTGCCCTGACCGCGGCCTCCCCCAGGACCATGGCGGAGCTGTCGGGGTCTTTGGTGCGGAAGCTGGCGCGCTTGATGCACACGGCGCGGAGTTCGGTGGGGACGCTGTCGGCGTCGGGGCGCTGGGTGACGAACACGCCCATGCCGAGGACGAAGCGGGCCACGCGAACGAACCGGGCGAAGTAGTCGACGAGGATCGGCTGGGCCTTGATCAGCCGCGGGTTGTCGGAGTCGTCGCCTTCGGCGGGCACCTTGACCAGGTTGGCGCCGTCAAGGAGTTCCTGCAGCTCGTCGACAATGAGGAGCACGGGACCCATGCCGTCGTCCGCGAGTTCGGGCGTGATCTTCCCCTCGGGGCAGCGCTCCGGATCCTCCTCGAACAGCCGGGCCAGGTCGCGGCCTCGCTTCTGCATGTCGCCGACGGTGGAGGACATGAGGTCGAGGACTTCACGGATGTCGTCCGGTTCGGAACCGGAGATCCACCGGTGGGCGATCGCCTTGAGGGGCGCCCAGTCGGGGCCGCTCTTGCCGGTGATGACGATGATCCGGACGGTCGGGTCGAGGGCTGCCGCAGCGGCGATCAGCCGGGCGAGGTAGGACTTGCCGTAGTCCTGCAAGCCGCCGATGAGGATGGACGACCAGATCAGGTTGAGGGCCTGCCGGTCCTGGCGGGCGTCGGTGCCGAGCGGGATCCCGTCGCGCCAGAAGTGCCACTGCTGGGCGCGGAGGAGCTCGCTGTGAACCTTGGGGCCGGCGAACGGGTTCGCGTTGTCGGCGACCCACAGGCCGACCCGCCCTTCGTGGCTGCCCTCGGAGGTGTCGGCCTTGAGCTGGACCTGCTGCGCTTTCACGCGGAGGGCTCCGGCGAGCTTCCCGGCCTTGCTGGTGGCTTCGACGGCCTCCATGCCTTCGGGAAGTTCGATGGTGGCGGCCCAGCCCGGTCCGTCAGGTCGGATCTGCCCGATCACTCGGGTCTCGGCGCGCTGAGCCTCTGTGACGATCTTCGCCTTGACGAGGGCCGTGATCAGATCCTGCTCGCCGCGAACCCCATGCCGGGCGGAGTCTGCCGCGGCGCCGGCCGGCAGCGCCGGGTCGTAAGCCGTGCGGGCCGCCGGGAACGCGGGCCCGTCGCCGATGCCGCGCCGGACGCTGTACAGGTAGGCGCCGAGGGCGGATGTGAGGGCGACCCAGCCGCCCCCGGTGACCGTACCGACGGTGGTGGCGGTGGTGGCGGCTGCCCCCCAAGCTGCGGTTTGGGCGCTATAGATCAGGCGGTGCTTGATGTAGGCGGCGCGCCGCTTTTCGACCTGATCCTTCAGGTCGTCCTGCTTGTCGACGTCCTGCTCGGCGGCGAGGGCCTGCTCGGCGGTGGCGATCATGTGGGGGTGGTAGTCGTGCCAGCCGGCCACCCAACGCTGACCCATCCGGTAGCAGCCTCGTCCGGCGAGCGGCATGTACCCGCGGTGCTCGACCACGTGCTGCCCGGCGGACTGCAGCCAGCCCGGGGTGGCGGCCTTCTCGATCGTGGCCGGGGGGTGGGTGACCCCCTCGAGCGGGGCGGCCGGCAGGTCGGGGACGGGGGTCAGGTGCGGGCGGGCGGCGGCGGTGCTCATGCGGTCTCACCCTCTCGATCCATGGCGTTCTTCGCGGTGATGGCGGCCTGCCTGTTGGCGGCCGGGACGTACTTCACGGTGTCTCCCTTGCGGCGCACACCGGACCGCGTCGGCGGCCGGTAGAGGCGCGTTCCCGAGGCGGGGGGCATTTGCGATGCACGCTGGGCGTTCGCTGCCTTGACGGGTCGCTTTCCGGGCGCCTCGGAGCGGGCTGCGATAAGGCGCCGCTCGGCCGCATTCCGGCCGCGGATGATGTCGACGCTGTCGCCGGGGTCGACGCCGTTGAGGTCGCGGTAGGCGCGCTTCCAGATGGCTTCGGTGACGGTGGTGTCGCCGAGGGCCGCGGACAGTCGAAGTGCGTGCGCCCACTCCTTCGGGAAGGCGGACTGCCTTTCCGTGGCGAGCTTCTTCGCGGCCTCTTCGGCGATCTTCTCCGCCGCCTTCTTCTCGGCGAGGGCGAGTCGCCGAGCGCCTTCCTCCGCAGACTTGGCGCGGCGCGCAGCCCACCAGGAGACTTTGCCGTCCCGGAGCCGGATCCGGCCGTGCTCGTGGAGGTCCCAGATGCCGGGGCCGGCGATCGAGGCGACGGCGGTTGCGATGGCGGTGGTCGCGTCGAACTGGTCGAGCCCGTGCGCCAGGTTTACAGCGGCGGCCCCGGCGGCGATCAGCCAGGCGATGAGTCGGTAGTGCCAGTGCGGCCGACGGTCGGTCACTGCGGCTGCCGCACCCTTGAGGACGACCCACGCCCCCGCTTCGAGAACGATCGGGACGCCACCGAGGTACGGCCGTTCGGGGCTGTAGAAGGCGGACATCTGTACGGGCAGGGCGACCAGGGCGCAGACGACGGCGAAGCTGAGGGCTGCGGTCTTCCAGGACTTCGCGGACTTCTCGCGCGCCTCCTGCTCGTCCTCGGCTGCCGCTTCGGCTTCCTCGGCTGCTTTTGCTTCGGCTTCGGCCTTGCGTCGGGTCTCGGCCTGCCTGGCCTTAGCCTCTTCGATCCGCGCTTCGTGGGCTGCGCGCTCCGATTCGAGCCGCATTGCCGCCCGCTCGTTGGCGATCCGCAGCTTCTCGGCTTCCTCCTTGGCCTTGATGATCTCAGCTTGGGCGGCGGCTTCGGCGGCGATCCGCTTGACCTCGACCTCGGCTGCGGTGAGGGTTCGGATCCGGTCGGCCTCGGCTTCGGAGATCGAGGCGCGGGCCCACGACTCGGCGGGCGAGACGAGCGATGTGCCGTTGACCTTGTCGGGGGCGGTGGTCATGGCGGTCTCCTTCCTGGATCAGGTGCGGGTGGGGGGTGTGACGCGAAGGGGGCGGGGCCAGATGCGGTGTCCGTCGCCGCTGGACTCCAGGGCGACTGCGGCGGCGAGCGCCAGACCGACGACGATCCGGGTGGTGGTCGTCCAGTCGAGGCCGAGGATCGACAGGATCCCGATGAAGGCGAGGAGGCTGCGGGCCTTGGCCACCGCGGCCACGGCGGCGGTCATGACCACTCCCACCGTTCACCGGCGCGGGCGGCACGGAGGGCGGAGTCGCCGATCTGCCGGGCGTTGGCGGCGCTGTCCGCGGAGAGTCGAGGTGCCGCTGCCAAGAGAGCGGCCCCCGCGAGCCCGGCCTGCGCCGGAGCGAGGTCGAACGGGTCACCGGAACGGCAGGCGAAGACGGCCTTGACGCGGCGCCACTGCGACCAGCTGGCCTTCGCCTTCAGCTCGTCGCCGAGCTCACCGATCTGGGTGCCTGAGAACGTGCCGCGCGGGGTTCCGCCGTGCGAGATGCTCCAGCTCATGGCAAAGCTGCCCTTCATGCGTGGTGGATGGGGTGGTGCTGACAGATCTCCAGTCCGCCCGTTCGAGACGGGCGGAGCGGGCTACGGTCAGCGGCGCGAGCGGCAGCGAACGCTGAGATCCCGGTGGATGGCCACCTGACCTTCGGCCTGATGCCGCGCGTCGCTGCCCCAATTGGCCTTGGTGAAGTCCCACAGGCCGCCGCACCGACGGCAGAAGGCCCGGTAGTCGCCACCGTCACGGAGCAGTTCGGCGTAAGGGTTCGCAGCTACTACTGAGAACGACATGAGCTCTCCTCACAGATCAGGCCGGGACTGTCCCGGCTCCCGTCACCGCAGGTACGAGACCTGCGGATCAGGCAGCCGGTCAGCGGAGGTCGCGGGCGAGAGCTTCGAGGGCCTGGGCTTCGCCTTCGTCCTTGCCGACCCTGCGGTTGGCCTTCCAGGCCCGGCTCATGCTCAGCTTTTCGATGTCGTAGTTGTTCCGCAGACCCTTGAGAGACAGTTTTCGGGTGCCGGGCCTGCCGAACTGGACTGCATGGACGAGCTCGTGGATGACCGTCTCGTCGAGCCACTGCTGGGGTTCCCGGATCAGGGCGCCGGCGTTGATGAGGACGAGGGTGCCGTCCGCGTCGAGTCCAGTGATGCCGAGGTAGCCGACGGTCGACTCGACGTACCGGGGGCGAACCTGGGCCCCTAAAACCCGCTGGGCGGCCTGCATCATGACCTCGGGGCAGTGCTTCTGGGCGGCCACGACGATGCGCGTCGGGGTCATCCGTTCCCGCATCCGCTGCACCAGACGGGCGGCCTGGTCGGCAATCTCCTCGACGCGGGCCAGAAGCGGCACGTACTTGCGGTGTAACTGGTAGCCGGAGACGTCCATCAGGCGGCCTGGCTGCTGCGGAGCGCGTCGAGCTGGGCGACGAGTGACGGGTAGCCGGGGTACTCGGCGTCGATCCGGGCGGCCTCGGCGCGAACCTCGTCCTCACGGCCTGAGTCGCGGCCGAGCCGGGCGGTCAGGAAGTCGGAGATGACCGCGGCGTGCAGGGAGGTGATCGCGTCCTCGACGGTGATCGAGCGGCGGCGGGCGGTCAGGCTGGTGACGTTCGACATGGCGTGCTCCTCAGTGGTCAGGCGGGATGGTGGTCTAGCGCTGGGTGCGGCCGGCCTGTTCGAGCTCGTCGGCCCGGCGGTTGAAGTAGGCGACGCGGTCCTGCCGGTTGCCGACGCCGCGCATCTCAAGGTCGGCGGCAATCTCACGGAAGCGGGCGGCGATCCGGAGGCGGGACTCGGGGGTGTGGGGCACGGCGGCCTCCAGGTCTAGCGGCGGTGGGTGTGCTGCGGGGCGCCGGTAGCAGAGCCGAGTTGGTCACGCTGGGCACCCGCGGACTCGGCACGACGGGACTGCGCGGCCTGGTAGTCGGCGAGGCACTGCTGCTGCGTCGTCGGCTGCTCGGCGGTGTGCTGGCCGGACTGGGCGGAGGCGGCCATCAGGCCGGCACCCCCTCGAGCATCGGGCTGAGCTCGACCTCGAACGGCGTCGGCAGCGGCGTCATCGGCAGCTTGTACGCCTGAGCCGTCAGGTACCGGATGAAGAAGTCCCGCTCGAACTCACTGAGGTTCGGGTTCAGCCGGACGATGACGCGGGACCCGCTGACCGCGACATACCCGAAGAAGCCGTCGTCCGTGATCTGAGCGTCGGTGACCTCGACATGCAGCTCGGCCGTCATCTCGGCGAGCGGGGTGTCGAAGACGTAGTCGAGGGTGGGGCGCTGGCCATCCAGCAGGCGGAGCACGGGCTGCACGGGAGTCGCATCCAGGGCGATTGCGTTCACGACGCCACCGCCAGATCACCGGCGGGGATGCCGCGGTCGGCGACGTACCGGTCGAAGGCGGCGCGGCTGATGCGGATCGTGCCACGACCGGCGCCGACCCGGTACGCCACCAGATCCCCCTGCCGGATGGCGAGGTAGACCGTGGAGACGTCTACGCGCAGAGCGACGGCAACTTCCTTGGCCCTCAGTGGAGCGATAGCGGGGACGGATTTGGCCGTCTCCGGGGTAGAGTTCTCCTGCATCGGTTTCTCCAGATTCCAGATGCGATGGCCTCGACGGGCTCAGTGTTGGTAGCACTGAGATCCCCCGTCGGGGCCTTTGTCGTGTCTGACTTGTCCCGGCCTGCCGATCCCTTGGCCGCGGCTCTAGGATGTACTAGAGCACTTCCCGGCTTGGGGAGTCAAGGGAATCGGAGCGTTTTCCTAGAGCGCTCTAGATCAGGGAGGTTCCATGGATCGAGAAGCTCAGCATTTGCCCCCATATAGGCAGTATGCCAATGAGATCATCGCCAGGATCAGGAGCGGGGAGCTGCGCCCCGGGGACAAGATCCCTTCAGCGCGTGACCTGATCCGGGAGAAAGGCGTGGCCATGGGGACCGCCTCGCGAGTCCTGGCTGCTCTTCGAGATGAGGGCTGGGTCGACACGATCACGGGGTACGGGAGCGTCGTGCGCACCCAGGCCGCACTGACTCAGGGGGCTGACCGCATCGGCATGATCCGCAGCGGGGGTACCGGCCTCGTAGACGGCGAAGTAGTTGAGTTCGTCGAGGCCCGGACCGAGCCCGCGAGTCAGGAGGTCGCCGACGCGCTAGGGGTTGAGGCGGGGCAGGAGGTGGTCATGCGGAGGCGCCGATATGTCGATGAGGCGGGAGTGTCGGTCGTCTCCTCTACATGGATCACGGCAGCCTTGGGTGAGCGGCTCCCGGAGTTCACCCAGCCCGAGCGACTGCCCAAGATGACCATGGGGCTCATCGAGGAGCGGACCCAGCGGCGGGCTACCCGGAAGCGGGATACACATTCCGTCGGGAGCGTCCCGACGGATGTCGCACCCCAGTTGAACGTCGAGCCCGGCGAACGCGTCCTGAAGGTTACTAACAGGTACCTCGACCAGAACGACGAACCTACCGAGTACGCCGTCGACTGGCATGCGCCGGGCCGGAGCTGGGTCGCGGAAGGCCCTGTCGAGTAGGACGGTGGGCGCATGGGAGAACCCTCGCCGCACATGCAGAAGGCCCCGCCGGCTGATCGGCGGGGCCTTCACTGTGTCCTAGCCTGCTGCCGCATCCCCGATCTGCAAGCCCTGGGAGACGCGCCGCCACTGCTCAAGGGCTTCCCTGATCTTTTCAGGCGACGCCCCTTCTGCGGCTCGAACAACCACGATCATGCGGGCGTCGGAGTCTCCAAGCTCCACGACTCGGGTGTCCAGCAAGTCCCCGTGGGCCAGCTCGTGGGCAACCGCCAAAGGCAGGTCATCCTTTGGCTCCGCATCGACTGTGGCGGATTGCCGACGCCGCACGGGAGGGCCGTCTGCATCGCCAGCGAGGATCTGGTCGATATAGCCGTCGGGCCACCCGAGGATGCCGGTGATCTCGTGCGTCTTCCGGCTGATTCGCCTGCGCTGGTGTCCGCCCTCCAGGTTCTGGATGGTGGATCGAGAGGTGCCGGAGCGCTCCGCCAGCTCTTCCTGCGACAAGCCCATCGCCAACCGTGAGGCCTTGAGTGCTGCGGCCACGGTCTTCCAGTTCTCCTCCATGCACCCATCCTGCACGGGAGAGTGGCCTACGCCAAGTTAAAGCTTCCGAAAGTAGAGAAGAGCTTGCGCAATGACCAGTTAATGCCTAACTTTCAAAGCGGCGGGCCCACCCCGAACGACCAAGAACCGGGTGGGCCCATCGATCAATCCACTGTGTCCACAGATCGGAGAGACCATGTCCATGGTCGCACGCCAGGGCCCGTCACCGTTCGACGCCATCCGCGGCGAGGACGGCCGCTGGTCGGCGCGCCAGCTGCAGAACCTGATGGGCTACAGCAGGTGGGAGAACCTCGCTCCTGCACTTACCAGGGCCATGGCCAGTGCCCGCAATGAGGGCATGGACGTCGAGCAGCTCTTCCTGGGATCGCAGGAAGTTTCTGGCCGACGCGGTCCGGCAGGCCAGGACTACCGACTCACGCGCCACGCCGCCTACCTGCTGGCCATGAACGGCGACCCGAACAAGAAGGAGGTCGCCGCCGCGCAGGCGTACTTTGCGACCATGACCCGCCAGGCCGAGGTCGCCGTCATCAAGCCGATGGATGAGCTGGAGCTGGCCGAGCGCCAGGTCGCGCTCATCCGAGAGAAGCGGGCCGCGCTGGCACGGGCGGAGAAGGCGGAGGCGTTCCAGACCGCCATCGAAGCCGGCGACGGCCTCACCCTTCGCGCTTTCCATAAGAAGTACTTCTCCGAGATCGGCGAGCGGGCCTTCATGGAGCACCTCTATGGCCGCAGCTACCTGATCGACCAGCGCGGCAAGGGTGCCGAACGGGAGGACGGCACGGTCCGGGACGGGACCCAGCACCGGCACCCGTCCGCGAAGGGCAAGCCGTTCTTCTACCTGCACGGCCACGGCCAGTACGGCGGGAAGCGTCGGGAAGCCACCCGCGTCCGACCTGGAACTCCGGAGCTGGACCTCAAGGCGGCCCTGATCAAGGACGGCCTGTCCGCCAACAACAACGACACTGGCAGGCCGCTGGAGATCGAGGCCGCCTGACCCCGGACGCACGAATGCCCCGCCGCCCATCGGGCAGCGGGGGCTTCGTCACGCCGCGGACCTCTCCGCCATCGGCAGCTGCAGTACCTCGGCGTGCCCGTACTGCACCTCGCACCCCGGGCACCGTGCGCCAGGCGTGTCGAGGGTGATCCGCAGGACGGTGCCGCAGGGGCAGGTGACGGGGATCCGGCGGGGCGGTCGGTCGCCGGTGATCAGCCGTTCGGCCTGGCCGGTTATCTGCCGGAGCTCGGTGGCGAACTCACGGACGGCGGGGTGCTCATCGCAGATCATGGCCAGGTTCCGCAGCAGCAGGTCCGCGTATCCGTCGACCGCAGCCTCCACCGTGCCGTACTGCGGGAGCTGCCACTGCTCGCGTTCGCACAGGTCGGCGGACCAGCCGGCGAGGACACCTTCGATGCCGCCGCGTGCTCGAAGATCCAACGCATCGAGGCTGCACGGGAGGGGTGCGGTCCGGCCGGAGCTGGTCCGTCCACCGTCGCCGCACCGCCCGGGCTCCAGGGCTTCAGCGAGGGCGGCGTACAGGCCGGGCAGGTCGATCAGGTGCTGACGGATCTTCTGCTGGCAGCCGTCGTGGACTCGGCTGGCGGAGGGACGGAGGCAGAGCTCGCAATACGCGTCGGGCTGGATCACGGCGTTCTCCTGGTGCGGGCGTGCGGGCAGGTCAGGCGTTCTGGTGTTCGTCTTGGTGCGCGGTGTACATGGCGAGTGCGAGGCCGATCTGGTCGCGGTAGGGGCCGGGGCCGGTGGGGCTGCCGGCCGCGTTCCAGTCGGCGAGGATGCCTGCGATGGCCTTCTGGTAGATCTCGCAGGCGTCGCACGTCTCGTGGGCCGGGGTCATCGGCGCGGGTTCCAGTTCGGTCCGCGGAGGGCGGCGGGTACGTCGGCGGTCCGCATGGGCGGTTCCGGCGTCGGCTTCCACTCGGGCGGCTGCGGCGTCGGCTTCCACTCGGGCGGCTGCGGCCGGTCGAGCGTGGCGATGATGGCGGCGCTCATCCCGTGGGCCCAGGCCGGGTCGAGGAGTTCGGGGCAGTCGTTGATGTTCTCGGTGACGGGGTCGTCGCAGTCGCCTTCGGACCCGCAGCCGCTGCAGGCCGTGGCCCACAGGCGACTGTTCGTGCTGGTGGGGTCGACGCTGTGGCGGGCAAGGATCTTCCGGTCGGCAGCACACCGGCGGAGGACGACGGAAACTGCGACCAGGAGGCCCACGGCATGGCCCTGCCCGGCGTCCGTGCGGACCTCGATGGGCGTGTAGTCGCCGGATTCTCCCTCGACGATTGCTGTCGTCGGCGGGCAGGCGCGGGCCCGCTCCTCAACCTCGGCGATCTGCTGGCTGATCCAGCCGTGGAGGTCAGGCATCGGGGGTCTCCCGTCCGTCGAGCATTTCGATCGTCGGGCAGGGCCAGGGCAGCAGGCAGGCCGAACAGACCGCGTGGTCGCAGGAGTGGAGGTCGCGGAGCCGACGTGCTCCCCCGACCTCGGCGCGGAGCCGCTGGATGGTGCTCTCGTGCGCCATCTGGAAGCAGATCCCGGCCCTCTGGCCTGCGTCGATGATCAGGGCGGCCCGCTCTAGGCGTTCCGCGGGGGTGGCCCGGTTCCAGTGCCACAGCCACTGGGCGGGTGTGGAAGCCGCGGGGTGTCGCCAGGCAGGCGGCTCCTCTTCGCCCTCGTGAAGGGCGGCGAGCTCGTTCTTGAGCTGTCCGATCCGGGCGTCCGAGCTGGCGACCATCTCGGCCAGTTCGATCTCGTCGTTGTTGTTGAGGTAGAAGCGGGCCTGCTCACTCATGTCGTCGTAGCGGCTCACGGCGTCTCCTTCGGCGGGTCGAGTTCGTCGCTGCTGTCGCGGGTGGGGATGTCGCCGCGGAGGACCATGAGCAGCCGCTCCTGCTGGTCGTCGGCCAGGTTCCGGCGGGCCCATTCGCGAGCGTTGCAGATGAGGCTGATGAAGCGGGCGGCCTGCTGGCGGCTGGCTTCGAGTCCCGCTGCGGCCTCGTCGGCACGTGCCCGGGTGATGCTGAGTTCGTCGTCGCGGACGGAGAGCACCGCGTAGGCGTCGCCGCCGTAGCAGTGGAGATCGTCCGGGTGGGCGTCTTCCCAGCGGCGGCCGGGGTTGGCGTACTCGTAGAGGGCTTTGGCGTACCGGTCGCGGAGTTCGGGCTGGTCGGTCATGAGGTCTCCTTCGGCGATTCAAGGGCGGTAGCGAGCCAGCCGGCCCATGTGCGGGCGCCGGTAGTGCGCTCCATGTCGTGGATCACGTCACGGACGCGGGAGATGGCGGCCTCAGCGTCTTGAGTCGCCAAGGTTGCGGTGAAGCAGGCTTCGCCCGTGACGCGCAGTCGTTCCCGGAGGTCGTCGGCCAGGGTCTCGGCCTCCTCGGCCCGCTTCTTCGTGGCCATGTACAGCTCGGCGAGCTGGGTGGTCTGCTCGCGGGAGATGCGGCGGACGTTGTTGAGGTAGACGTCGCGGGCGGCGAGGACGGCGTCGGCGAGTTCGCCGGCCTGCTCGCGGTCGAGGTACGGCGCGAAGGCTTTGGTCTCGCCGGCCTGGTAGAGCGCTTCGGCGTACCGCTCCCGCATGCCGACGTTGGGGTCGTAGTCGTCCCTGATCGCGGCGCAGTCGGGGCCGTAGGTGTGGTGTTCGGTGCAGGCGTCCGGGCACTCGGCGGGGGCGGACTGGCCGGCCGGGGTGTCGGGCTGGGTTACCCGCGCCTGGCATGGCGGCTCGTAGGTGTGCTGTTCGCTGCAAGCCTTGCTGCGTCGGCGAGCGCGACGCTCAGCGTTGAACTCCGCCGTGGTCATGGCGCGACCTTCGGGCTGGTCGGTCACGATCGTCTCCTTCGACTGGCCTTGCAGGTGCCGCGCCGCGATGCGGAGTCCTGCGGCGATGCTGCTGTGGCTGATCGCGCCCTCATCGGTCTGGGACTGGGCGGCGCAGGCCTCGTGGTGGGCGGCGTCGGCGAGGATCCGGTCGAGGGCGGACGGCTGGGTCGGGCCGTCGGCGCAGGGCCCGCAGAACGGCTGGTCGCGGTAGTTGTGGTAGGTGACGCTCTCGGAGCCGCAGACGCAGCAGGTCTCGGTGGGCGGGCTGTTCACAAGTACCTCCGGGGCGGGGTGATCGTCGTGATGCGGATGTCGTCGCCGACGGGTGTCCACTGCCGTCCCCCGCCCGCGGCCCGCCCGGCTTCGGGTTCGATCCGGTGCTCGCGGAGTTCCCGGAGCCGGGTGGCTGCGTCGGTGCGGGGCCGGCGTGGTGGCGGGGCGGTGTCGCAGGGCTCGATGTCCCAGCCCGGCAGGAACAGCTGGTCGGCGGTCACCTGCTGCTGACATTCGGGTTGGTGGGTTCAGTCGCGTCGAGGATGGCGAGTGCGTGAAGCAGCAGCGCTCGGCAGATGGCGCGTTCACGCGGGCCCTCGGGGGCCACGCTGTCGACGGGTGTGATCTGGTTCCCTCCGTCGGGCGAGGTTGTGACGAGCTGGAGCATGGGGAGCAGGTGCGGCGGGATGGTCTTCACGGGTTCCTCCGGGCTGTCATTTCGGGTCGATCGGCTAGGCGGGGCGGCCGTACCGCGGGTCAGCGGGACGCCCGCCAGTTGGTCAGCTCGCGAACCAGACCGGCCCGTCGGGTGCGGGGTTCTGCCAGAGCACGCCGTAGGGCTTGTCGACCGGGACGAGGCCGACGCTGGCGGGGTCGACGCAGCGGCGGTCTATGCCGAAGCGGCCCTGGCGGTGGCGGTCGGCGGCGGTCTCTCCGGAGAACGTGCGGTGGCATCCGTCGGCGGCACAGTGGCTGCGACTGATGCCGGTCCACCAGGCGCCGCAGGAGCAGGCGGCTGCGGCGGCCGGGCGCGTGGGGTCTTCAGGGTGGGTCATTGTTGCCTCTTCTCGGCGTTGGGTGCGGGATCTGAGAGCCTGGGACAGCGCAGGTGGGGCTTTTCTTGTTCGCGGGGGTCCAACCCGCCAGGGACTTAACTCGCCAGTAGCTTCCGCCGGATGGCCGCCTTGTGAGCCTGCTCCCCGGCCCAACACCCGTGCGGGCAGAGCTTCGGGTCCTCGCCGCGGCGGCGGTGTGCCTCGTACCCGGCGTGGTCTCCGTGCCGTTGCGGGCGGCCGTCGAGGATCCCGGCCCGGCAGGCGAGGAGCACGGCTTCAGCGCTGTTCCCGGCGCCCAGCTTCCGCATGACCCGATGCATGGCCTGCTTGGCTGCTTCGCCTGACGTGCCGCGTCGGCGTCCGATATCGGCGTAGGTGCGCCCTGCGGTGATGAGTTGCAGGGTCTCCAGCTCGAGCGCCGTCAGTACCGGTCGGGCGGGCGCGGTCACGACTGGGCCTTGCGGACGCTGAAGATCCCGTAGCCGTCGCGGACCACGGTGTCGCCGAACAGGGCGATCGCCTTCTCGGCGACGGGCTGGCGGATCGTGAGGCCGACGACGTCCAGTCGGCCGTCCACGTCGCCGAACCGCATCTTCGACGGCTCGCACCACTCGAAGACCTCGGCGAGGTTCTCTTCGGTGAGGGTCCGCTCCTCGCCGGAGTAGTCCAAGTGCGGGACGCCGCCGAGGACCATGGCTCCGCAGTGCGGGCAGTGGTACTGGCTGAGCGGGGCGCCGACGAGCTGCTGCGGCTCCCACGGCCAAGGGCAGCGCTCGCCTTCCTCGTTGCGGGGTGCGGTGATGTGGAGGTCGCGGGCCAGGTTCAGCTTCTCGGCGTCGGCCTGCTCGGGAGTGATCTCGGTCCAGGTGCGAATCAGCGGCATCAGGGGTTCTCCTCGGGTCTGGCAGGATCGGGATCGGATGGCCAGCCGCCTAGCCTGCGGCTGGCCGTCCGTGTCACGGGGTGGGGATGGGAGCGGCTGCGGCCAGGCGGCGGGCTGCGATCTCGCAGTAGCGTTCGTCGGCCTCGATGCCTATCGCTCGTCGACCGAGCATCCGGGCGGCGTCGAGGGTGCTGCCGGAGCCGGCGAACGGGTCGACGACCAGACCGGCGACCGGGCTGGCGTACTCGATGAGCGGGGTGAGCAGCTCGACGGGCTTCTCCGTCGGGTGTCGCCGCTGGTACCGGACAGCCCCCGCCTTGATCACGGACCGGGCAAGCCGGGTCCCGTTGTCGACGTAGGTGTGGGCGCCGACGGTCCCGGTGTGTGCTGCCCGGTCGGCGCTGCCCTTCGCGGACTTGTCGGGGCCGCTGTGCGCGGTCCGCGGGGTGTCGTGGTGGATGTCACGCCAGTCGCCGCGGTACCAGTGGGTAGCGATCTCGTGGACCCTGCGGAACCGGTCCTTCGTGAAACCGGATCCGTTGGACTTCTCCCAGACGATGTCCTGGCTGAGCTTCCATCCGTCGAACTCGGAGCGTCGATCGAGGAGCATCCGCATGCTGCCGAAGCACCACATGCTGGCCGCGGCCTGCGCTGCGACGGCCGGCCAGCCCTCGGGCCAGCTGTCCCAGGCGAGGGACGTGCACTGGTACGGCGGATCGGTCAGGACCAGGTCGGCCTGCAGCCCGAGGGCCGGCAGGATCTCCCGCATGTCGCCGCGGTACAGCGTGACTTGATCGTCGCGGTAGTAGGGCTCAGGCACGGGGTGCCCCCGCAGCGTCGGCGCGGTCCGTCCCGCACGGGCAGGTGTTGGTGGAGGGGTACTGGTCCTCGCGGCAGGTTGCGCAGCGCCACAGGTAGCCGGCTCGCAGAGCGATCTGGACCAGGGCAGCCGCCTCGTCCCTCGTCTCGGCTTCGGCAAGGAGTTCGGTGATGGCTTCGGAGCGGTGGTTACGGTTGAGCATCAGGGTTCCTCCGTCGTCGGGGGTGCTGGTCGTCGTGGGCCGTGCAGGTCAGGCAGCGGGCTTGCCGCAGGTGACCAGTTCGGGGTCTGTCGTGATGCGGTCAGTGCGCGGCGCCTCGAACGGCGTTCGATCGCAGCAGGGCATGCGCGTCAAGCCGTTCGGGGGGCTGGCGTGGACGGCGGGCTGCTCGGTCATCGGCTGGCCTTTCGGGTGCGTCGGGCGGGGATGGTCATGCCGTCTGTCCGGCGAGGGGGATGCGGGCGGGGTGGCTGGCGACGGCCCAGCCGTCCTGGCGGCAGGGGTCGCCGGACGGGGCCTGGCAGGTCGGGCAGGTGTTCGCCATGTCTGCGGCGCTGATGGTCATCAGGACGATCGGCTCGTCGCCGAGTCCGGCCGGCTCGCGGCACAGGCACCAGTCGCAGTTGCAGGAGTGCTCGACGAAGGCGGTCACGCATTCCGTGAAGTGCTCGGCGGCGGCACCGTCGGGGAGGGGCCCGCTCCACAGGTCGCGGGCGCGCTCGATGGCAATGCGGTTCCGAACCTCGGCGAGCATCCGCTCGAGCCGGGTGACGCTCTGCTCGACAATGTCGGGGTGCTCCTTGAGGTAGCCGCGGACCCGGACGTCGGACCAGTGGGTGATCGCATCGGAAGCGGCTGCGCTCAGTTCGAGCATCTTGTTGTTGACGTCTTCGATGGTCATCAGAGGGCCTTTCGGGTTGCGGTCGGGAGAGGGTGGAAAGCGGTCATGCGGCCTTCGCTCCGTGTTCGAAGCGGGCGGTGCGGCCGAGGGTGTAGGCCGCTTCGAGGTGCGGGCCTGCCGGGATACCGGGGTGCAGGAGGGTCTTGGTCAGGTCTCCGCGGGGAATCGTGAGGATCGGCTTGCCATAGGGGATGGGGTGAGCGCCCCACTTCCGCCAGACCTCGAGGTCGCGCGGACGCGCCTTGCTGAGGTCGCTGCCGAGGCTGGCCAGGTCGTCGATGGCGAGGAAGTAGTCCAGGCCGTAGAGCGGCGGCGGGAAGTCGCAGTCGTCGTCGCAGCGATGCAGGCTGCCGCAGTGGGCGGCCCGACTGATGCTGAAGTGGAGCGGCGTTGCCCCGCAGGTGTCGGGAATCGGGCCAAGGATCAGCAGGTTGGTTGAGCCGCCGTCGGGTCCGATGCCCTTGGTCGGGTGGACTGCGTCCGTTAGGAGATCCATGTCGAGGCGGTCGCTGGTGCCCTTGACCTCGATCCACCAGCCGATGTCAGGCAACCGGAAGTCGGGCAGGTACGGACGCCGCTGCTCGCCGATCAGGAAGCCCTGCGGTTCGTACTCCCAGCGGAGGCCAAGGTCGTTGAAGACTGTTGCCCAACGGGCCTCCAGGCGCGAGCGGAACAGGTGCCCGGCGTAGTAGGTCTCGATCGCTGTTATGGCCATGCGGATCACATCCGTCCCATGGAGCGGAGGCGGGCGTAGTGCCCCTGGAAGGTGAGTGCGACGGTCCGGCCGGCGGCTCCGTTGCGGTTCTTCGCGACGATGAGGTCGATCTCTCCGGCGCGTTCGCCGGTGTCGGAGCCGTCTTCGGCGAGCGGCCGGTGCAGGAGGACGATCACGTTGGAGTCCTGCTCGATCGCCGAGGAGTCCTTGAAGTCGGTGACTTGCGGGAGCCGGCCGACGGCGTTGCGGTTGAACTGGGCGAGCGCGATCACGGGGATCTCGAACTCCATCGCGAGGAGCTTCAGGCCACGGGACAGCTCGGCGACTTCGTTGGCGCGGGTGGCGTTGGACTTGCTGCCTTCGGGCGTCATGAGCTGGAGGTAGTCGGCGACGACCATGGCGGCCGGGGTTCCGCGGGAGGCCATCCAGCGCATGCGGGCCCGGATCTTGCCGAGGGTGAGGTTCGCCGAGTCGTCGAGGATGAAGTTCCCGGCGTTCTGCATGGCGGGTGCCGCCTTGTAGACCTTGGCCCAGTCGGCTTCGTCGAGCTTGCGCCGGATGAGCCGGTCAAGAGGGACGCTGGCCTCGGCGGACGTGAGGCGGGCCATGAGCTCGGAGCCGCCCATCTCCATGCTGGCGACGAGGACGGGCTTGCCGCGGGTGAGAGCGACGTGCGCGGCGAGGTTCATGCCGAACAGGGACTTGCCTCCGCCGGTCGCGGCGCCGACGGTGACGAGCTGGCCGGGCTTGAGTTCCACGACCTGGTTGAGGTCGGGCCACGGGGTGTCGAGGGCGTTGGGGTCGGTGCCGACTTCGAGTTCGTCGATGAAGCCCATCCAGCGTTCGGCGACGGACAGCTGGACATCGCCGGTCGGGGCTCCGGAGGCGGCGGCTTGGAGGTCTGCCATGGCGGCGTCGAGGATCTCCGCGGCGGTGGAGGCGGCGGTGAGGGCCCGGCTGGTGGCACGGCGTGTGGCGGTGAGGACGGCCCGGAGCTTGGCGTTCTCGCGGACGATCTCGGCGTAGTAGTCGCCGTGGGCGGCCGTCGGAACGGACTGGACCAGCATGTGGAGGTAGGCGGCGCCGCCGACCTTGCCGAGTTCCCCGCTGGACATGAGCTGTGCGGCCACCGTGATCGGGTCGATCTTCGGGTCCCGGCTGGCGGCGTACAGGTCGCAGATCGTCATGTAGATCGTCTGGTGGCTGGGCTTGTAGAAGTCCGCGGCGCCGCCGGTGAGGACCGAGGAGATCGGTTCGATGACGGACTTTTGGAGGAGCATCGCGCCGAGGACGGCCATTTCGGCTTCCTCGTTGTGCGGTACTGCGGTGGTGATCTCGTCGGGGAACTCGGGCTCCCAGGCGGGCTCGGTCATGCGGCTTGTCCTTTGCTGGCGGGGTGACAGTCGGGGCAGCGCTCGAGGTGGCGGAGTCCGCGGTCGTCCTCGACTTCGCGGGTGCGGCTGATCTCGTCGCAGTCGGGGTCTCCGCAGTGCGCCGGCTTGGTGCCGGCTGCGGGACGGGGCTGCGGCACGTTGGCGGCTGCGGGCGGCAGGCCCTTCCAGCCGCCGCGGAGGAAGAACGTGGCGTATCGGATGGGCTGGCGGGCCGTCGCCTTGGTGTCGAGCGCGAACTTGACCATGGCGGGCACGCCTGCTCGTTCGACGATCGAGGCGATCTGCATCGTGTCGCCGGCTTGCATGCTCCAGCTGACGACGATCCCGGCCTCGGTCATTGCCTTGATGAGCGGCTGGCAGCGCGTGAAGGCGTCCGGCTGCGATGGGGCCTCGCTGCTTGCCTGCTCTTTTGGGAATGGGGAAGGTGGTCCACTTTCTGGACCACTACGTGCAAAACCTGGACCACTACGGTCCTCATGCGGTCCAGAATCTGGACCACTACGAGAGGTGTCGTCACGGGTTTGCGGTCCAGTTTCTGGACTGCTACCAGGCTCTAGTGGTCCAGTTTCTGGACCGCTACGAGCGGCCGACCGGGAGTATCCGATGGCCTTCGGCAGCCTGTAGAGATGAGACCGACGGCCCGCCGCCTCCTCCGCAACCTCTAGTTCGCCGAGCTTCTTGGCCGCAACGAGAGCGGCGCTGACGGTCGATTTCGACTTCGTATTCAGCGCTCGCATAAGGGCCGGGTAGCTGAGCTTTACTTCGCACGCCGCGGTGCGCACCTGGTCCGCTACGAACAGCACGGCGATCCGCGCGTTGCCCTTCGACTGGGAGTGATCCCACACCCAGTTCATGGCGTCCAAGGTCACGGCAGGCTTCTCTCTGGCTGGTGCGGGTAAAGGGGTGCGGGCTAGGCCGCGGTGGCCATGGCTTCGAGGTCGGCGCACAGCAGGCGCCGGTAGCCTTCGACGGCCTGGCGGGTGACGACGCCGTTGCCGAGGATCTTCAGCTGCTGGGCGCGCGGCAGGTCGAGGCCGGTAACCCAGCCCTCCGGGCAGCCCATGAGCCACTCGACGAACTGCGGGGTGAGGCGGCGGTTACCGCGCGCGCCGGGTTCGGTGGGTTCCGGCGCCGGACGCCCGAGGAGGGCTTCCCAGCGGCGCACGGCGGGGCCGTAGTCCACTCCGTCACTCGTCACCCAGCGCTCGGGGCCGAGCTCGGCCTTCCGTACAGCGATGCTGAGCGGGGTGCCCTGTCCGTTGCCGTTGATCTTCTTGGCAAGGTTGCGCTGGCGCCGGGCCTCCCAGGACTCGATCGACTCGCTGTCGTTCGGGTTCGAGGCGGCAGGGGTGGGGAGGAGCCACGCGATGTCGGTCAGCGTCTTGCCGGCGTTGAACTTCTTCCCGGGTGTACGGCGCGAGGTCCAGTTGCGGCTGCAGCGGGCGTCGGCAACGGTCGGCGTCGACATGAGGACTACGCCGTCATCTCCCGTGGGGGCGGCAGCAGGAACACCACCTCGTCCTCCAGTGTCGGCCCGTGCCCGCCGGCCTTCCGCTTCTCCGGGTGCTGCGGCCCACCGTTCACGCCAAGCTGCGCTGTCGGGGTCTTCAGCAACGGGATGGGCGATGAGGAACCAGCGGTCCCGCGGGTGCGGCGCGCCGACGGCGGGGTCGCCAGCTCGTACACATGTCCACCGCGCGTCATACCCGATCGCGGCCAGCTCGGCGACGACTTCGCCGAGGCCCCGCGACCTGATCGCCGCCACGTTTTCCAGGAAGACGAGGCGGGGTCGAATGATCCGAACAGCCTGAGCAACGTTCGTCCAGATCCCGGAGCGGGCATCGGCTAGTCCCTTTCGGAGTCCGGCGTTGGAGAGCCCCTGGCAGGGGAAGCCGGCGGTGAGTGTGTGGATCTGGTACTGGGCAGCGACGGCGGCCCAGTCGGCCTTGGTGATGTCGTGGAGGTTGGTGGCCCACGGGAAGCGGGCGGCCATGACCTGGGCGGCGTACTTGTCGTTCTCGGCGTAGACGAGGGTCTTGTTGCCGGTGATCTGCTCGACGGCAAGATCCAATCCGCCAAAACCTGAACATAGGGACAAGTTGGTCATTTCGCACTCCCCTTCCTGATGGGCGAGGTTCGCCGCCCCGTGGCTGCTCGGCGGGCGGAATCGAGCTTTCGATGGCAGGGGACACAGAGGCGCTGGTAGTCGCTGACGTCTCCGTAGCGGCCGGTCAAGTTCGCCCACTCGTATCGCTGGTCGGTAGCCGATGTGCCGCACTTCTGGCAGTGGTTCGGCTTCCCTCTGACTGACTCCACGCGGAGGTGCAGGGCCTGATATCCGGCGGCTTCGCCTTTCCACATGGGATTGTTCTCGCCGGACTGATCCCTCTTGATGGCCTTGCGCCGAGCTATGCCATGTCGCGGCATGAGGCGCTGCAAAACCTTGTGCGTTGTGCCGGTGAGCTGGGCGACCTCTCGCATGGTGTGGCCCGCCTCGTAGAGCTCGCGGACCTTAGCCACCAGCTCGGGGTCGTAGTCCTTGGTCGGAGGGGGTTGCCACTGCGATGCGGCTCGGTCGTAGATCCCCTTAGGCATGTCGACCGCCGAAACCCGAGCAGAGGGAGAGGTTCGTCATCAGGCGGCCTTTCGCATGTCGCGGATCTTGTCGTGGACGTAGTCGGCGCTCATGTCGAGCCGGGCGGCAATCTCGTGCGGGGGGATGGCGAATGCGGCCAGGTGCTCGATGTCTGCGCGGCGGGCGGCAGCGAGCGCCCTGCGGTTCCCGTCATCGAGAGCTGGCTGGAAGTCCGGGTCATCGAAGTCCTCGGCGTCCCAGTAGGCGGTGCCGGCCCACCCCTTCGCAGCGGCCTTGGCGCGCACCGCCTTCGCCGACCGGTGCAGGACTCCGAAGCTCTCCGGCTCCTGTCCGGCGAGTTCGGCGCAGGCGTCCTTAACGGCAACCGCAGTGAAGAGTCGGATGGTCCGGCCGAGTTCTTGCCGCATCAGGTAGGCGACGTAGCCCTCGCCGGTCTTGAGTCGGGAGTCGAGCCACGGCGTGGGCCAGCCGTCTGCCGACAGAGCCCTGAGCCGCCGGATCGTGCCGACGTTGGGAATGAAGGCCCCGTTGCGAGTGGACGTGGCCTCCGGAACGGGTACCGCCAGGATCTTTGCGGCGGTGTAATAGCGGATCTTCTTAGCGATAAGGACCTGGTGCAGGTGGGCTTCTCCCACCCCTGCGCGCTGGGCGATCAGCCGGTCCGGCAGGCCAGCCATTCGAAGTGCCCAGATGTGGGCGACGGCCGGCTTGGCTGAGACGAAGGAGCCCCGGCCGGTGGCGCGGAGGTACTTCCACTTCGAGGCCTGCGCACAAGCTGCGGCGGTGCAGAGCGTGCAGTGGCATCCGCGGTGATAGCGACGGTGGTCGCCGTGGTCCAGCGCTTCGGTGGGGATGATGGTCCGGCTCACTTGTCTTCCTCCGTCCGGCGGGTCTGGTGGGGGATGAATACGAGTTCTGCTGCGATGCGGTCGTCGCTGTACGGGTCGCCGGGTTCCTGCTCGATGCCGGCTTTGCGGAGGGCGCGGTAGGCGGCGAGGTCTGCGATGAGCTGGGGCCGCCGGTCGGGGATTGGCTCCGGACCGGGCCCGCTGCAGTGCCAGCCGACGGTGACGAGGAGGCCAAGGACGGCGCCGATCGCGAACCAGTCGTAGGCGCTCATGCCGCCCTCCGGCTGCGTGCGGCGCGGGCCTTCTCGGCGGCTGCCTTCTTGGCCCGCTCAGCCCGGCGGATCTTCAGGAAGTGGTGCGGGGTGACCGTCAGCCGGTACTGGTTGACCTTCTTGCCGCGGGCCTTCGGGTTGGCGGACCGGACCTCGCCGACGACGATCAGCAGGTGCGGCTCCCGCATCAGTAGGCCGTGGAAGTACAGGCCGGCCTGGTGGTGTTCTGTCTCGGGGAGGACGGCCCGCAGGTCGTTCATGGATACCGGCTGGCCGTCGGCGGCTATGTGGGCGAGGGCCTGGTCGTAGGTGGCCTCGGTCCAGTCGGACACGCGGCTGTAGAGGTTGGCGAGGTGGGCGTTGGCCTGGGTGCGGGCCTCGTCCGGGGTGAGTTCCATGACGGTTCCTCTCGCGTGTGCTCTTCTTGGGGTGGGCCAGCCCGATTGCCGCGGGCTGGCCCGGCCCTGCTAGTCGACGAGTTCGCCGTCGATGGGGTCGTCGTCTTCGTCGGGGTCGACTTCGCCGAGCGGGGCGGCTGTCAGCGTCGGCGCGTCGAGGCGTTCGATGACGGCGCTGCGCTTCTCGGCTGAGGTGGGCACCCACTTGCCGAGCCGGCGGGCTGCGGTCTTCAGCCACATGGCCTCTTCGTCGGTCCGCCACGGGCTGTACTCGCCGTCGGCGCCGTCGGACTTGGCCTTGGCGCGGGCGATGTGGCTGGCGTTGAGGACGACGACCTTGCTGATTGCCCCGCCCTGCATGGCGGCGTAGGCGTAGGCGCCGACGAGGGGGCCGCGGTCGGCGAACCAGTCGGCCTTGTGGAAAGGCTGCTTCATGGCGCCGGGCCAGCGCGGGGGGTGCTGTTCGTCGAGGGCGCCGGGTGTCCAGAGGAACAGGTCGTTCTGCCGGACGACTTCGACGACGACCGAGGAGGCGGCGCCGGCGTTGTAGATCAGTTCGACGATGCCCTGGTAGCCGACGATGCCCTGGACCTCGGGCCGGCCCTTGCGCTTGATGGGCCGCAGGTAGAACTGTTCGGTGCCGGGTTCCAGGCCGAGGCGGGCGGCGGTCATGAGGGCGCTCATGAGGGAGCCGGGGTTGGACTGGGCGGCCTCCATGAGGCGGGGGTTCTGCCGGAGGACCCCGACGGCGAGGCGGGCGAACGTGTCGACCTTGACGTGGCTGGCCGCCACGGTCGCGAGCTCCGCCTTGTACTGCTCGATGAGGGCGGCGGGTGTCTGTTCCTGCCGGGCGATGGCGTTGCCGATCTGGCTCACGGGTGGCTCCTCAGTGCGTGTAACGGGCGGCGGGTTCGTCGAACTCGGGGCGGTGATCGCCGCCGTAGCGAACGGATACGACGTCGTCATGTGATGAGCCGTCGCTGTAGCGCTGGGTGAAGAGCTCCGCGAATTGGCGCCGGTACTCGCTCGCCTCCTCGGCTGCGGGCCACCCCTTCTTGCTGCCGTCGGGCAGGAAGACGTAGGAGACGTAGCCATTGAGGGGCGCCACGACGGGCCCAAGTACGAGGTGCCGGTAGCCCTCGGGCAGGGACTGGCGGAAGGCCTCGATGTTCGGCAGGCCGCCGGGGCGGTAGTCGTTGGTGGTGACGATCACGGTGTCGTGGGCGACGTATCCCATCAGTGGCTCCTGTACGGGACGAGGGAGTGTGTGGTGCCGTCTTCGCGGACGGTGCGGTAGGCGATGCGGCGGTCGCCGTGGACGGCGCGGTAGCCGTTGCCGATCAGGTCCAGGACTTCGGAGCGGACCTGGCCGAGCTGGGCGTCGGCGGTCCGGCTTTCGGAGTAGGCCTTGTCCCAGCGCGCCACCAGCTCGGCGGGGATCTCGACGTCGCGGTCCTCGCGGCCGTCGGGCTGGACGCGGATGGTCTGGTAGGTGGCGTCATCGGCGTCGATCGACGGGCGTTCGTCCCGCCAGATGGAGTCGAGGAACCGCTCGGCTGCAGCTCGGAGGATCAGCGCCTCCGACTCGTCGTACTCGACGACGTACTCGCGGTAGTCGTGGCCGGAGATCAGGACGGCCACGTGGCAGACCTTCAGGCCGAGCGTGTCGAGCTGCCACTGGATCTGGCACCGGTAGTGGACGGGGATCTGCTCGCTGCCCGACGGACCCCATTCGTCACCGAACGGGGACGTCTTCACCTCGAGGAGCTGCGGCAGCGTGCCCGGTTCGACCATCCACCCTGTGAACGGAGTGAAGATCCGGTCGGGGGTGGCGCGCTGCCAGGGCCGATCGCGGTGCCGCCAGGTGCCAGCCTCGACGACCTCGCTGGTGTCCTGGTGTTCGTCCATCCACTTCTGGGCGACCGCGCCTTCGAGGCGGGTGCCCCACTCCACGGCCGGGTTGGGCTGGAACGGCGGGGACGGGAGGCCGGCCTTGCTGTGCCAGAGGGAGAAGCGGGACTGCCACGGGGAGAGGCCGACCACCGCGGCGATCTGGGTTGCGGTGATGCACAGGCCGTTGCGGGCCTCCTCCCATTCCGGCGTACCGGGGGTGAACTCGCCCAGGAGGATCCCGGTCGGGGTCTCGATGGCGCTCATGCCGCCACCTCGCCGAACGCGTCGTATTCGAGGTCGCTCTCCTCGTCCTCGACCGAGGCGGCCGAGAAACAGCGGGCGCAGAGTTCCGCGCTGGTGAACTCCATCCAGCCGCGGGGCACCCAGGAGAACGTGAACAGGGGGCGGACCTGCTTGCAGCTCTGGCAGCGCCCTTCCGGCGCCGGCTTTGCCATCAGCTGGCCTTCGGGAGGACACGGTCGACGGTGCAGGGACCGCACTCGGGGTGTCCGCAGTCGACGCCGAAGGAGTGCTCGACGGCCTGGTTCCAGGCGTAGCCCCAGTGGAGGACGACGGCGTACATGACGGGCGAGTACTGACTGTCGTCCCGCAGCCGAAGCTCGGCGAAGATGGCGTTGTGTTCGGCGGCGAACTCCAGCGCTTCGGCCAGGGAACTCTTGTCGTGAAGGTCGTCCATTCCGAGGATCCAGACGGACCATTCCTGGTCGTCGTAGCCGACCTTCTGGCGGTTGGGGCCGAAGAGGTGCGCGGTCATTCGATCTCCTTCAGGGATGGGTCGGGCCAGCCTCCGAGGGGGAGGTGGAGGCTGGCCCGTGGCCGGAGCTGCGTTGGAGCGCTGCTCGACGGCCGGTCAGTTGGTTTGGTGCGTCCGCCGCTGGCCTGTGGGCATCCGGCGGCGGACGGGTTCAGGTGTTCTTCTGGTGTCGGGCCAGCTGGTGCGGCAGGTCGTCCTTCGGGCAGGCCAACCCGTCCTGTCCGAGCCGCACCCACTCGGAGGCGATGGCCGCGGCCTCGGCTTCCGCGGTGGAACCGAACAGGGCCACGTGGTCGCCGTTCTCGAAGGGATGCAGGCAGACGTCGCAGTCGACGACGAAGCTCGTCACGGTCCGGAAGCTCATCCGAGGACCCCCTCGGCTGCAGCCTGCGCCAGCGTCCGGACCAGCCCCCGGTTGTGCTCGGCGACGATCCGCTCGGCCAGCTCCGGGGACTCGGCGTCCGCCACGTACTGGATGCGGTCGCCGTCGCCGGTCACGATGAGGCAGCGGCAGAACTCCCGGTACTCGTCGGTGCACTCCTCGGCCCGCCACTCGGCGGCTATCCGGGTGTCGCTCATCGGGTCCTCCGGAGGTAGTGGCGCCCGGTGAGGGCGAGAGCGGCGAAGAAGAGGGCTGCGCCAGCGTTCAGCGCGGCGAGCCTGCCGACGGTCATCCGGGCGCCGAACTCCTCGAGCGTCTCGACGTACCCGGCGGCCGCGGTCGCGGCGAAGTCCGGGTCGACCGGCAAGGCCTTCCGCGACGGCGCGGCCGGCGGGTCCGTCAGCAGCGGCGACACGACGGTCTCCATGGCCATCACGCCACCTGCCTCTGCTGGAACTGCGTGAAGCGGGCG
Source organism: Streptomyces sp. cmx-4-9 (assembly GCF_046548835.1). NCBI lineage: Bacteria > Bacillati > Actinomycetota > Actinomycetes > Kitasatosporales > Streptomycetaceae > Streptomyces > Streptomyces sp. cmx-4-9. The sequence continues at coordinate 171,589 of NZ_JAEBEE010000002.1, forward strand.
TAGCGGGCGTGGACCGCGGCGACCTTGTCGAGGTACTCGGCGATCGTCCACGGCTTGAAGCCCTGGGCGCGGCGACCGAACTCGACCTCCAGACGAGCCAGCTCGGCGATCTCCAGGTCGGCGAGGGACTGCATCAGGGCGCTCACGACGCCACCGCCTGCGGCTTCTTCGCGGCGTCGTACTGGGCGATGCCCCAGACGGTTGCGTGGCAGCACCACAGGTAGTGGGTGGTGAAGCGCTCAAAGTCCAGCTCGTGCGTGTCCTCGAAGCGGAAGTCCTTGTACTCGAACATCGCGAGGGCGTCGTGCGCGGCCTCGACGGTTCGGATCGATTCGTCCGACAGGATGTCCGCGTAGACCTCGTCGATCAGGTTCGGGTAGTCGCGGACGCTGCCGCTGATGTAGTCAAGGACTTCCTTGCGGAACTCGTCGCGGGAGAACTCCTTGACGCCCGCCCCGCCCGACACCTTCTGCGACCAGTAGTTCGGGTTGATCCCTTTGCCGCGGAAGAACTCGAACATGTCCGGCATCCGGGAACTCATGAACGTGTCGGCGTCCGCCTTGGTGGCGAAGCTCTCCATGTCTCCGGTGATCGCCAGGTGCCCAGGCCAGGTGACGATCTCGAACCAGTGGAGCCACGAGTTCGGCTGCGGGGCCGCAAACCGGAGGTGTCGGTGGAGGCCGCTATCAAGCAGAACGGTCATCTCGTGCGTGGCGACGTCCTTGGCGAACCGGGCTTCGATCTTCGTGGCGTCGCTCACGACTGACCTCCGGCTCGCAGGTACGGGTAGCGGCTGGCGCCCTCGATCGGGCAGGTGCTGTCGGCGTCCAGGTCGAGGAGCTGGTGACGCTGCTCGGCCAGCAGGCCGGCGCGCTCACGGCGGGCGGCGAGAGCCTTGAGCTCGGTGATCAGGACGGCCTCGGCGACGTCCAGGCGGGCGATCTCGGGGGTCGGAGTGCTCATCGAACGCCTCCCTCGACACGCAGCCGGTCGATCAGGAGCGGGGCTGGCGTCGTGGTGTCGCTGGCCAGGAGCCGCGCCACCTCGGCCAGTACCTGGGCGCGGATCTCGGCGCGGTAGGCGTCGGCCTTCTGCTCCAGGTGCCGCGGCTCGCAGCCCGTGCAGGCCGCGGACTCGCAGTCGTCGAGGTGGATGTCGAGGATGCGGGGGCTGCGACCGTTCGCCTGGAGGGCGGTCAGGAGTTCGCGGTCGGAGGCGTTCATCGGGCACCGCCCTGGGGGACTGCCGGCCAGCCGTCCTCGGTGGGCGACCCAGCGGCCAGCCACTCGACGTACCGGGCGAGGATCTCAACCTCGGCGTCGTCGCCATCCCACTGACCGGGGTTGGTCATCGTCGCCTCGATCCGCTCGACGAGCAGGCGGTACGAGACGGCATTCAGTACGAGCTTCGACGGGTTTGCCTCGTCGCCGAGCAGGTCACGCTCGACCTCGGCGCGGTAGGCGTCGAGCGTGGCGGTGTAGACCTTCGGCTCGACGAGCCCGTTGCCAGTCGCCAGCTGGAAGGCCATTACCTCCAGTCGACCCCGGGCGGTGGGGTTGGTGGGAGCCGGATCACCGGCGATGATGTGGGACATCGGGGTCCTCGTTTTCTCTGCAGGAACGTGCAGGGTGAGGGTGGATCGCGGTAGGCCCTCGGTGCCGGCGACCGGCGAAGTAGTCGGCGTCGGGGGCCGCATAGCCGCTAGGCGGCGCGGGTGCGGGGGGACCGGCTAAGGCGGCGGCCGCCCTGGCGGCGCATGTCGTAGTAGTACTGAAGGTCGTTGCGGTGGACCCGGATGGGAGCCCGCTTGCCTGCGCGGCTGACCGGGGCGCCCTCCGCGATCAGGCGGCGCACAGTGCGCACGCTGCATCGCAGCTCATAGGCCACTTCCTGCACGACGAGGATCATGGCGTCGGGATCCGGCTTCCTCGGCTTGTTTGCGTCGTTGATGTCGATGTCGGGCGACCTCGTGGTGTCCACGGGTGTCCTTTCAAGCGGGGACCTATGCGAGCAGGTCGTCGTCGGCTGACTGAAGCGCGTCACGGAGGCGGACGTAGAAGCCCGGGCTCATGTGCCGGCGAACACCTCGTTCGATCTTTCTGAGGTAGTTCGGCGTGCAGCCCACCTGGAGGGCGAGTGCACTCACTGACTTGCCGGCTTCCATGCGCTTGGTGCATATCGCCGTCCCGTCCACCTCGTAGGTGGTTGGGGGGTGGTTCATGCCTCGAAGTTAGCCTGTAGTTGACCGCCATGTCTAGCCGTTGTTAGCAGCTAGTTGGACGTAGGTTTGCCAGACTTGGCGCTTACTTGGCGTTGACCTGCACAAAGAGGCTGACAAGTTGCAGCCAAAAAGGGGGTCAGTCCTAGCTGGTCCCCGCGAGTCCTGCGATGATGGCTGTCATGGCACCCAGTGACCCCGCGCCTTACTCCGACGCCGATCTCCAGCGCCTCGCCGACGCTGCCGTCCAGCGACGCCGAGAACTGGGACTGGCCCTGAACGCCGAAAACGCAAAGAAGGCCGGGCTATCCCGGGGCCCCTGGCAACGCGTCGAGCGCGGCGAGGTGCTTCGGCTCGGCAACTACGTGAAGATGGACGCCCTGCTCCGTTGGGCCCCCGGCACATGCGTCAGCATCCTCAAGGGTGGAGTCCCGGTGTCGGCCGAGCCGTCGGCAGTCGAGCCGGGTACGGTCATCTCCGAGCTCCCGCCCGAGGTCCACGAAGCCGAGGCGCGGGACGTGATCAAGCTGGCCGCCATTGCGACCACTGACGGCCTGACGGCGGAGCAGATCCGGGCGCTGAGTGAGCGGGCTGTGCAGGATCTTCGCGCTGCCGGGCTCATCTGATCTTTAAACTCAGTCGATGGTCGTACAACCATCCCCAGAGTCACAGCTACAGCCAGAAAAACACCGATCACTTTCTGCTGAAGTGGTTCACATTTCCACCACACGTGGCAGAGTCAGATCACGTCCTCCGAGGCTCCCGCACCGTCCCTGACACTAGGGGGAGCCATGCTCAACACTGGCGCGCTCATAGTCGACTACGGTCCCACCTTCCGCGGTGAGGCCGTTCTCTCCGACACTGGGATCGTCTGCGTAGTACCAGGCCAGAGTCGGATGGCCCGCGATGCGGCAAAGCCCGTCATGCGGGAGCTCGTTCGGCGGCTTGGCGGTAACTGCGACAGCTGTCACGGCTGCCCTCTAGGCGCCTGAAGCTGGCGCATGGAGCGCGCCGTGGGGTCTCGGCAGCATGGGGTTGCCGAGCCCGCGGCGGCTGGCACAGCAAGGGGACGCATCATGGCCAAGAGGGCCCTCGACGTGTACACGGAGTGGCGCGGCGGCACGTGCCGCGTCAAGTGGTGGACAGGCGCCTACCACGCAAATGGGCGCAAGCGATTTGAGTCCAAGGGTGGCTTCGAAGACGAGGAAGTCGCGTACCAGCACGGCCTCGACCAGATGCACGACATCCGGCACGGCGTGCACGTCAGCAACCATGACGGCTCGACCCTGATGGGGGACTGGCTCGACAGCTGGCTGGCCTCCATGGATCACGCCCACCTCACGGAGAAGGGCTACCGGTCGGCCGTCGAGACCCATATCCGCCCTTACTTCAAAGGCAAGTCCGTCTCGCAGATCGACGTCCTGGCCTATCGTGCCTTCCGTAAGCACGTTCATAGCGTCTTGGGTGACCGGTCCGCCCGACAGATCATGATGGTCCTCGGGATGATCCTCGACGACGCCGTGCCCAGGCTCATCAAAACTTCGCCCGTGGAGCGAACCAAGCGCCGGGGCAAGTTCATCAAGAAGCCGAAGGAGCGGAAGAAGGACATGCTTCCGCAGGCCGTCGAGCAACTGGCCCGCAATGCGGAGACCCTGTTCGGCCGCTCCGGCTACGCGTTCGTCTGGACGATGGCCATGACCGGGATGCGTCCGTCCGAGCTGTACGGCCTCACCCGCGAGTACTGCTACCCGAAGTGGCCGGCGTCCGACCCGCGGGTTGATCCCGAGGAGTCGGAGCGCTACGACGAAGACCTGCAGCGGTACGGGAAGGGCGACGAGCTCATGCAGGCCATTCGTGTTGAACGTCAAGTTCAGTACGCTGACAGCCGGCTGCAGTTCTTCCCGCCGAAGTACGAAAGCGCGCGCACGTTGGTCATCCCGCCCTTTTTGGCTGACCTGCTGGAAGAGCTCCTCGAGAGTCACGACAAGAACTGGGTCTTCCCTGCCATCGAGGGCGGATCGCTTGCCGCGGTGAACTTCGACTACGCGTACTGGCGCCTGATCGCAGACGGGGCACCCAAACGGGTCGGGCGATTCGCGAGGGAAGCAATGGTTAAGGTCCCGGCGTTCGTTGGGAAGCGCCTGTATCTGATGCGCCACGGGCACAAGGCCTGGCTGGACGAGGATGGGCACAGCAAGTTCGCGGTGGAGTCCCGCATGGGGCACGAGGTGCCCGGCGTGGAGGGCGTCTACAGCAGCGTGACAGTGGCCATGGAGAAGGCCATCATGAAGACTCTGCAGGAGCGGTGGGAAACGCTGCGAGACTCGGTTGGAGAAGTTTCCCAGTCTTTTCCCAAAGAGGTATCGGCGACAGAGTCGACTGCAGGTCAGGCGGATGGCTGACCTGTAAGTATCGACTTCGCGAAGATCTTCAAGGACACCTCCGGCGGCGCCTACTTCTACCTGGACGACCAGGACCGGGCCGTGCTGGCCGACTCCCGCCAGCACGTCCTGCGGCTCTCGCACGCGCAGAACCCGGACGGCAGCTGGAAGTTCACCGTCGACGACGACTGGGACCTCACCGGTCACGTCCCGCACGACTGCGTCGGCTGGACCAACCTGTGGCCCAGCGGCACCTGCGACCCCGTCACCTCCGTGATGCCCGACTGGAACGGCCGCATCTGGTGGGTCACCCGCCAGGGCCGCGTCGGCACGGTGGACCCGGCGACCGCGCAGATCCGCTCCGTCCAGCTGACCGGAGAGGAGATCCAGAACTCCTTCTCGGTCGCCGAGGACGGCGTCTCCATCGTCACCGACCACGCGCTCTACAGCTTCCGCGCCGCCGCCGACGGCGCCCCCCGGGTGCAGTGGCGCGAGACGTACGACCGCGGTACCGCCGCCAAACCCGGCTCGGTCAACCAGGGTTCGGGCACCACCCCGGACCTCTTCGGCAACGGCTACGTGGCCATCACCGACAACGCCGACGACCGGATGAACGTGCTGGTCTACCGGCGGGGCCCGGACGTCCCCGCGGGCGGCCGGCTGGTCTGCAAGGTCCCGGTCTTCGGATCCGGCGCCTCCACCACCGACAACTCCCTGATCACCTGGGGCAACAGCATCGTCGTCGAGAACAACTACGGCTACGAGAACCCCACCACGCTGCTCCTGGGCAAGTCCGTCGTCGGCGGCGTGAGCCGCATCGACGTCCGCGCCGACGGCAGCGGTTGCGACACGGTCTGGGAGAGCGCGATCCGCTCCCCCTCCACGGTGCCCAAGCTCTCCACCGGCAACGGCCTGCTCTACTTCTACGAGAAGGAGCCCAACGCCTGGGGCATCGACGCCTGGTACCTCACCGCCGTCGACTTCCGCACCGGCGAGCGCCGCTGGCGCCGGCTGACCGGCACCGGACCGCTGTACGACAACAACTGGGCGCCGATCACCCTCGGCCCGGACGGCACCGCGTACATCGGCGTCTTCAACGGCATCGTCGCGGTCCGCGACGGCGGCTGACGCCGCTCCCCGCCCCGCACCCCGGCCGGCACGCGATCCGCGCCGGCCGGGCCCCGCCGGGGCGGGCTCAGCGCCGGTACCACTCCTCGGCGAGCAGCCGGTACGAGCGCACCCGGTCGGCATGGCCGTGCGTGATGGTGGTGATCAGCAGCTCGTCGGCGCCGGTGGCCTCCTGCAGCCGCTCCAGGTCGTCGGCGACCGTCCGGGGCGAGCCGACGAACTGCGTCTCCACCCGGTCCGCCACCAGCTCCTGGTCCGCGTCGGTCCAGGGCAGCGCCCGCGCCTGGTCCGGCGACGGGAAGGGTACGGCGCCCTCGGCGGTACGGATGCTGCGCACCCAGGGCCCGTACCCGGCGGCCAGTTCGCGCGCACTCGCGTCGTCCTCGGCCACGACCACGTCGGACGACACCGCCAGCAGGGGCCGGTCCAGGACGGCGGAGGGCTTGAACGCCGCCCGGTAGCCCTCGGCGGCCTCCAGTACCGTGGCAGGGCTGACGTGGTAATTGGCTGCGAAGGGCAGGCCGTTGCGGCCCGCAGTCTCCGCGCTCGGGCCGCCGCTGCTGCCGAGGATCCACACCTGGATGTCGGCCCCCTCACCGGGCACCGCGTGCGCCTCCACCCCCTGCGCGGAGCGGTACTCGCCGCGCAGCAGGGCGAGGACGTCGTCCACCTGCTCGCCGTAGTCCGGGGGCTCGGCGCCCGGCAGGTTGAGGAGCTGCTGCTGGAGGGCGACCCGGGGGTGGCCGAGCAGGTGGGCGAAGGAGAAGCGGGGCGGGATGCGCAGTCCGCCCGGCGTGTACCCGCCCGCCACCGGGGCCGCGGGCGGCGCGGGCTCCGCCGAGTGCCGGGGCGGCCGGCCCGCGGAACGGCCCAGCCCGAGGTCGAGACGGCCCGGGTGCAAGGCGTCGATCAGGCCGAACTCCTCCACCACGGACAGGGCAGTGCGGTGGCCGAGCTGGACGGCTCCGGAACCGAGGCGGATCGTGCGGGTGGCGGCGGCCGTCAGCGCGATCACCACGGCCGGGGAGGTCCCGGCAACACCCGGGTTCAGGTGGTGCTCGGCGAACCAGTAGCGGGTGTAGCCGAAGGCCTCCGCCTGCCGGGCCAGGTCGATGCTGCGGTGCAGGGCCTCGGCGGCCGTCGAGCCGGAGGAGACCGGGACGAGGTCGAGGACCCCGAGGGGAATGCCGGACATGACCGCTCCTTGGGGGGTCGGGGCAGAGGGCAGGGGGCGCGCGGCGCAGCCTTCAGGGGCCCGGCGGCCGCCCGGCGGTGGACGCCGCGGGTACGGCGAGGCCGAGGTGGTCGCGCAGGGTGGGGCCCGTGTACGCGCTGCGGAAGACCCCGCGCTCCTGGAGCAGCGGTACGACGGTGTCGGCGAAGGCGTCCAGGCCGCCCGGGGTGAGGTGCGGGACGAGGATGAAGCCGTCGGCCGCATCCGCCTGCACCAGGGCGTTGATCGACTCCGCGACCGTGGCCGGGGAGCCGATGAACGTCTGCCGGGCGGTGGTGGCGATGACCAGTTCGCGGATCGAGAGGTTCTCGGCCCGGGCCCGCTCGCGCCACTGGCGGGCGGTGGCGAGCGGGTCGCGGAACTGTCGCACGCTCGCCCGCCCGAGGGCGACGGTGTTCTCGCCCGGCACGGGATCACTGTCGGGGAGCGGACCGTCCGGGTCGTGACCGGACAGGTCCCGGTTCCACACCTGCTCCAGGTACGTGATCGCGGTCTGGCCGCTCACCTGGAGGCGGCGCACCTTGCGGGCGCTCTCGTGCGCCTCGGCATCGGTGTCGCCGAGGACGAAGGTGGCCGCGGGAAGGATCTTCACCTGCTCGGGGGTGCGCCCGTACGCGGGCAGCCGCCGCTTCACGTCCGCGAAGAACCTGCGCCCCTCGTCGAGGGTCGCGTACCGGCTGAAGACGGCGTCCGCGCGCGCGGCGGCGAACTCGCGGCCCTCTTCGGAGTCACCGGCCTGGAAGATCACCGGGCGGCCCTGGGGGCTGCGCGGCACGTTGAAGTGGCCCTCGATGTCGAAGTGGCGGCCGCGGTGGGCGAACGCACCGGCCTGCGCCTCCCGCAGGAAGGTGCCGGAGCCGGGGTCGGCGGCGACCTCCGTCCCGTCCCAGGAGTCGAACAGCCCGGTGGCGGCGTCCAGGAACTCGCGGGCCCGGGAGTAGCGCTCCTCGCGCGGCAGGAAGGCGCCGCGGCGGAAGTTCTCCCCGGTGAAGGCGTCCCAGGAGGTCACGACGTTCCAGGCGGCCCGGCCCTCGGACAGGTGGTCGAGGGAAGCGAACTGCCGGGCCACCTCATAGGGTTCGTTGAAGGTGGAGTTGATCGTGCCGGTGAGGCCGAGGCGCTCGGTGACGGCCGCCAGGGCGGCCAGCACGGTGAAGGTGTCCGGCCGGCCCACCACGTCCAAGTCGTATATGCGGCCGCCTTGTTCCCGCAGTCTCAGCCCTTCCGCCAGGAAGAGGAAGTCGAACTTCGCGCGCTCGGCGGTCCGGGCGAAGTGCACGAAGGAGTCGAAGTCGATGTGGCTGCCGGCCGCCGGATCGCTCCACACGGTGGTGTTGTTGACCCCGGGGAAGTGCGCCGCGAGGTGGATCTGCTTGAGCGGCTCGGTGCTCATGGTGGTCCCTTCCGGTTCCGGGGTCAGGCAGTGGGGCGGGCGGCGGCGTACCGGCCGGCCGGGCGGTCCAGTCCCAGCAGCCCGCGCAGGGTGTCTGCCTCGTACGCACGGCGGAACAGCCTGCGCCGCTGGAGTTCGGGCACCAGCGTGCGGGTGATGGCGGGCAGGTCCTGGGCGGTCACGCCGGGGTGCAGCCGGAAGCCCGACAGGCCGACGCCCCGCCACTCCTGGAGGAGGTCGGCGAGCTGCCCGGACGTCCCGGTGAAGACCGCGGTGCCGGCGCTGTACGGGACCTGCAGCGCGCGGGCGTCGAGCCGGTCCCGGCGGGCCGCGGCCGCCGGGCCGTCCTCGTCGAGGAACACGGTGAACTCCCCGAACAGGTGGAGCGGGCCGGGCGCCGCGGGCCCGCGGGCCTGCCGGAGCTCCGTGACGGCGGCGCGGACCCCTTCGGTGTCGTGCGCGGCGAGGAAGCCGAGGTCCGCGGACCGGACGACGTGGCCGCCGGCCGCGGCGCCGTCGGCGCGGGCGGCCACCAGCGGCTGCCCCTGGGGCGGCCGCGGGGTGATCGAGGGCCCCCGGATACGGAAGTGGCGTCCCTCGAAGTCGATGGGGTGCAACCGGTCCCGGTCGACGAACCGGCCGGTGGCCACGTCGCGGATCTCCGCGTCGTCGTCCCAGCTGTCCCACAGCCGCCGGACCACCTCGACGTGGTCGACGGCCTCCTGGTACGCCTCCTCCACGGGCAGCGGGGCGGGCCGGCGGCCGAAGTGGCGTCCCTCGTCGGTGCGTCGGGTCACCCGGACGCACAGGCCCGCCCGGCCCCGGCTGACGTGGTCCAGGGTGGCGATGGCCTTCGAGACGTGGAAGGGCTCGGTATGGGTGGCGGTCACGCCCGGGACCAGGCCGATGCGGCGGGTCAGCGGCGCCACGCGAGCGGCGGTGAGCACCGCGTCGAGCCGTCCCCGGACCAGGTCCGTGCGGCCGTCGGGGCCCGTGAAGGAGTCCTCGAAGGTGACGAAGTCGAGCAGGCCGGCCTCGGCCTCGACGACGGCGTCGGCCCACAGGCGGGCCGTGAACAGCTCTCCGGGCCGGGCACCCGGCTCGCGCCAGGCGGCCGGGTGCCGGCCCGCGCCGTCGAGAGCGACGGCGAGGTGCAGCGGTGGGGCGGGTGCGGACACGTCGGATGGCGCCTTCCTGCTCGGCCGGACGGCTGACCGCAGGCCCCGTCCGGGAGGAGGAAGGCCGGTCGGCGCCTTCCGCCCACCACGCTAAGCCCGGCCCGGACGCCGTTCAATGACCGCAGTGTTAAGAGCAGTCGGCGGCTGCCGGGACGCCGTCCGAGGCTCCCGGGGAGGGAGGCCCGTCACAGCCAGGGGAGTTGGTCGGCCGCGTACCGGTAGGCACGGAAGACGGAGTTCTGGGCGCCGGCCGAGGACTCCAGGCCGACTCCGTCCCCGAAGGACCGGAACTGCGGCACCACGAACTCCCAGACCACGTCCCCCGCGGGCGTCACCTCGAAGAGCCGGCCGAAGGAGCCCTCGGCGATGAACGTGTTGCCGTTCGGCAGGCGCTGCGCGCTGGACATGTACGGGCTGTAGAAGTTCTGCGGCGGGTTGTCCACGTACGACCACACCTCCTTGCCGGTGCGCGGGTCCAGCTCCAGCACGCGCGAGTACGGCACCGAGGTGGTGTCGCGGTAGGTCCCGTTGTCGAAGACCAGCACGGTGCCCCCGGGGAGCTCATGCGGGTGGTGCTGCTGCGCCAGGACGTCGGGGCCGATGCGCCAGATCACGGAGCCGTCGGCCCGGGAGACGGCCACCGTGCTGGACGCGCTGCGGAAGCCCACCACGACCGAGCCGTCGGCCAGCTCGTTGACGGTGTTCGCCATCGGCCAGTGCTCGCGGGCGAAGTGCGGGTTGAGCGGGTAGTCCTTCGGGTCGAGGTGGTCGATGGCCGCCCAGCGCCACACTTCCTCCCCGTCCCAGGTCAACTCGTACACCACGTCGCCGTAGATCAGCCCGCCGGGCGCCTCCGACCCCGGGATGCCGCCGAGGATCCGTGCCGCGTCCGCGGGGGCCAGCGGCTCCACGACTGTGATCAGGAGGTTCCCGTTGCGCAGGACCGAGGCGTCGTGGTGGTGGAAGGGGTGGCGGGCTTCGCGCAGCACCGTGGAGTCCGGGGCCAGTTCCTGGAAGATGCCTCCGTGGTAGACGTCCCAGATGGGAAACAGGCCCGGTCGGGAGGTGTCCTTCGCGGCGTAGAAGAGGGTGCCGCCCGGCAGCAGCTGGGCCTGGCGGCCGGGCGGGTGCGGGGAGTTCCAGGTGTGCGCAGGCCGGCCCTCGATGTCCACGAGGTGGATCTCCCCGGCACCGGTGATCGGGGTGTAGAGGGTGTATCCGCCGTAACTGCGCTCGGGGTCGTGGGCGATGAGGCCGACGCCGCGGCGGCGCACGGTGTTCTGGTCGACGGTCATGGGGGTCTCCTCAGGGGTGGGGCGGGTCGGTCGGGGCGGGTCAGTGCACGGTGACGGCGGCGGGGTCCACCGCGGTCAGGGGCGCGGTGTGCAGGCGGCCGAGGAGTGCGGCGCGGTCGGCGGAGCCCGGCAGTCCTTGGGCCGCCTTGGCCCAGGCGGCCTCCTGCCCGAGGTCGGCCAGGAGCTCGGCGGAGAGGGTCGCGCCGTAGCCGTAGCGCGGCTGGAAGGCGTCCACGTAGCCGGCCTGCAGGGCGCCCTTGGACTGGGTGAGCACGGCCTTGCGCGCACCCGCGGGGTCGGCGTCCATCGCGCGCTGCGCCTTCAGCAGGGTGCGAAGCACGGCCGCGGTGGCGCCCTCGTCGGCGGACGGGCCCGCCACGAGCAGGGTCCGGGCGGTGTAGCCGGAAAAGGGGAGTTCGGCGTACCGCTCGCCGAGCGCGGTGCGGGCCGCGTCGTAGAAGCTGGGGAAGGTCACCCCGGCGTCGATGTCCCCGCGGGCGAGGGCGGCCGGCACCTGGTTCGGCGCGAGGTTGACCACCGACACGTCGGCCGTGGTCAACTGCGCCGAGGCCAGCATCCGCGACAGCGCGTACTCCACGTTGGTGCCCTGCGGGACACCGACCTTGCGGCCCCGCAGGGCGGCGAAGCCGGTGACGGGACGGTCGGTGCGGGTGAGCAGGCGCCAGTCGGAGAACCGGGACAGGTCGGCGACGACGCGCAGCTCGCGCCCGCCGAGGACGGCGGTCACCGCGGGCAGGTCGCCCACCACGCCGAGCTGCGCCTGCCCGCCGAGTACGGCGTTCAGTGCGTCCCTGCCGGTGGGCTGCGTGCTGACGGTGGCGTGCAGGCCCTCGGCGGACCACAGCCCGCGCTCCTGGGCCACGTACACGGGTGCGCCGCCGAGGTGGTCGCTGGCGGCGAGGGTGACGGCGGGGCGGCCGTCCGCGCCGCCGGAGCCCGCCGGGGCGGGGGCGCCGTCGCAGGCGGTGGCGAGCGGGGAGAGCAGGGCCGCCAGCAGTACGGCGAGCACCGCGCGGGGTCGGGGCACGGGGAGTCCTTCCAGGGAGAACCGAGCAGGGGAAACGGGCAGGGGGAGTGGAGTGCAGGAGTGGCGGGGTCAGTCCGCCCTGAGATGGCGGGCGATCAGGGCCCGCAGGTCCGGGTCGGCAGGCCCGGGCGGCACCCGGTGGTCGGCCAGGACACGGCCGGGGGTCCCGCCGAGGACGACGACCCGCTGGGCGAGCGCCAGTGCTTCGTCGATGTCGTGCGTGACGAACAGCACCGTGGTGCCCCGGCGCTGCCACAGCTGCCGCAGCAGGCTCTGCATCCGGGACCGGGTCAAGGCGTCCAGCGCCCCGAACGGCTCGTCCATCAGCAGCACTTCGGGTTCGGCGGCCAGGGCGCGGGCCAGCGCCACCCGCTGCTGCATGCCGCCGGACAGCTGGGCGGGGTACTTCCTGGTCCCGTCCGCCAGGCCGACCTCGGCGAGCGCCTCCAGGGCGCGCCGGCGGCGCTGGGCGCGCGGCAGGCCGAGCCGCTTGAGGGCGAACTCGACGTTGCCGCGCGCCGTGCGCCAGGGGAAGAGCGCGTAGTGCTGGAAGACCACCCCCCGGTCGGGGCCCGGGGCGCGCACCGGCCGGGACCCTGCCGTCACCCGGCCGGCGAGGGGCGCCACGAACCCGGCCACGGCGCCCAGCACCGTGGACTTGCCGCAACCGCTGGGCCCCAGCAGGGCGGTGAAGGACCCCGCGGGGAACTCCAGGTCGGTGGGCCCCAGTACCGGGGCGGCGCCGTAGCCGACCGACAGCCCCTCCAGTCGCACGTCCAGGCTCACGAGGTGCTCCAGTGGGCGAACCGGCGGCCGATCCCGGCCAGGACGAGGTCGACGGCCACACCGAGCAGCCCGAGCACGAGGAGACCGGCGAACATCCGGTCCACGCGCAGGAACTGGCCGTCGACCTGCAGCCGGTAGGCCAGTCCGCTGTCCGCGCCGCCCAGTTCCGCGGCCACCAGGGCGAGCAGTGCCACGGAGGCGCCGTAGCGCAGCGCGGCGAGCAGGGCGGGTGCGGCGGCGGGCAGCAGCACCTCGGTGAAGCGCCGGTGCAGCGGGGCGCCCAGCGAACGGGCCGCCCGGAGGTGGGACACCGGTATCCGGGAGACGCCGTCGTGGACGTACAGCCACACGGCGAGCAGGACGGCGTACGCGATGAGCAGCCGCTTGGCGCTCTCCCCGATGCCGAACCAGGCGGTCGCGAGCGGGACCAGGGCGATCGCCGGGATGGGCCTCAGGAAGGAGACCACCGGCGTGACGGCGGCGGACAGCCAGGGCAGGTAGCCGGTGGCGAAGCCCAGCGCGCTGCCGACGAGGGCCCCCAGCGCGAAGCCCTGCCCGGCACGGGCCGCGCTGGCGCCCAGATCGGCGGCCAGGACCCCGCTGCGGGCGCTGTCCGCGAGGGCCGCGAGGGTCTGTCCCGGCGTGGGCAGCAGCCCGGGGGCCACCGCACCCGACCCGGCGGCCAGGTACCAGAGCGCGAGCACGGCGCCGGCTGCGCCCAGGGCCGGGCCGAGCCGGCCGAGAGCCCGGCCGGGCGGTGAGGGGGTGGCGTGCACGGGGCGGCTCCTCGTCGTTGATAAGTGAGGTCAATAATTGACCACGCTTATGACGGGAGTGTTGCGGCCGTGCGAAACCTGACCGGAGCGCCCGGAGGCCGTGATCGTCCATGCGGTACGTTCACCAGCGTGTCTCGACCCGAACCCACGCCCGAGGCGATCGAGGTCGGACGGGTGATCCGGGCCTGCCGCAAGCAGCGCGGCGTCCCGATGGCCGTCCTCGCCACCCGCTCGGGCCTCTCGCAGCCCTTCCTCAGCCAGCTGGAACGCGGCCTCGCCGCGCCCAGCCTCAGCTCGATCTACCGGATCGCCGAAGCGCTCGGCGTCGCCCCCGGCGCCTTCCTGCGGCCGCCCGCGCGGCCGGGCGCCGTCAGCCATGAGAGCGACCCCCAGGTGATCCGGGTGGACGAGAGCGCCGGGCAGGTCGCCCGCGTGCTGATCCCGGGCGGGCGCAGCGGCCTCATGGAGGCCTACGAGCACCACTTCGAGCCCGGCCGGGGCGAACGCGGCTGGTTCGAACACCCCGGCGAGGACTTCCTCTACGTCCTGGAGGGAGAGGTCCTGCTGGAGGTCGAGGGCGAGGAGCCGCTGCTCCTGCGCGCCGGGCAGAGCGCCCACCACCGGGGCGAGGTGCCGCACCGCTGCCGGCTGCCCGGGGAGTCGCCGGCGCGCACCCTGCTGGTGATCGCCAACGGCTGACCCCGGACCCCGGGACGGCCCCGGGTCAGTCCGCGCAGGCGGGCACCCCGTCCAGCCACGCGGGTCCCCGGACGTAGATGTTGCTGACCCAGGCGCCGTAGTCGGGCAGGTAGGACCAGGCGTCGTTGGTGTAGCCGTCCGAGGTGACGGACTCCGCGTGCTTCTGGCACGCGACTCGGATCGTCGTCGGCCCGGGGAAGGCGTGGACGCGCTCGGCCCGGACGGACGGCCCGGTCTTGGTCCAGACACCGCTGCCCCAGGTCCGGAACAGATGCCCGGTCTCCGGTCCGGGGTCGATGCGCACGGCGCCGTGGTAGTCGCCCGCCGACCGGACGTCGCTGACCATCAGCCGGGTCCCGGACTGCCGGGCCTCCGCCATCCTGCCCGCACCGAGGTAGACGGCGATGTGGTGCAGGCGCTGCGGGGTCCCCCACACCAGCAGGTCGCCGGGGAGCAGCGGGCCGAGGCCCTCGGCCGCGGTGAAGCGTCCCGCCGCCCGGTGCGTGTAGAACTGGCCGGCCGCCACCCCGTCGAGGAGGTCGGAGCCGGCGGCCTGCGCGTAGGCGTACCGGACCAGTCCTGAGCAGTCGAAGCCGAGCCGTTCCGGGTCGTGCGCGCTGGCCGGGTCGTCCGGGTCCACCTGCCCGTACGTGGCACCGGGCTGGGGACCGTGCCCGCCGCCCCAGCTGTACCAGACGCCCGCGTCCACCTGCGCGCAGGCAGCGGCCACGGCCCGCTCGGCCGTGGGCGAGGCTCCCGGGGCGAGGACGGCGCACCGGCCGTCCGCGGCGGCGGCCGCCCCGGCGGGTGGGGACAGGAGGAGGACGAGAAGGGCGGTGAGCGTACCGAGGAGGACGGAGCGGTACAGCATGCGGGACCTCGATTCCGGGACGGGTGAGGGGCGATGGGCGGTGGACGGTCGGGCAGTCGGCGCACAGGCGGCGCGCAGGCGGCGGCACCGGCCCTCCCGACGCAGCCTGGGGGCCGCAGCCCGCGTACGTCGAGGCCCCGCGGGAGCCCCGCGGCAACGGGCAACGGGAAACACCCCGGGAAACCCCAAGGCCGGGCGGGAGCCCACCGGTTCACGACTCCGGGCAGCCGGCGCCGGGAAGTCCGGCGGCGCCGCCCGCCGCCGCGGCCTGCTGCGGGCCGGTCGCCACCCGCAGCCGGCAGACCTCCGCCAGCCGCGCCCCGACGTCGAGGTCCCACAACCGGACGGTGCCGTCGGTGCTGCTGCTGGCCGCCGTCCCCCCGTCCGGGGCGAAGACCACGCCCCACACCGCGTTCGTGTGCCCGGTCAGCGTGGCCCCGAGCCGGCGCCCGGCCACGTCCCACAGCCGCACCGTACGGTCGTTGCCGCTGGAGGCGAGGGTGCGCCCGTCGGGGGAGAAGGCGAGGCCCCGGGCGGAACCGGTGTGCCCCGCGAGGACGGCCTCCGGCCGGTGCCGGCGGGCGTCCCACAGGCGTACGGTGCCGTCGTTGCCGCTGCTCGCCAGGAGCCGCCCGTCGGGGCTGAAGGCGACGCCCCGCACGGCTCCCGTGTGGCCGGTGAGCGCGGCCAGCGGACGGCGGGCGGCGACGTCCCACAGCCGGACGGCCAGGTCGTCCCCGGCGCTCGCCAGGATGCGTCCGTCCGGGCTGAACACCACGTCGTTGGCGAAGTCCGTGTGCCCGCTGAGCGTGGCGAGCAGCCGGCGGCCCGGTACGTCCCACAGCCGGACCGCGCCGTCCGACCCGGCCGAGGCCAGGGTGCGGCCGTCGGGGGCGAAGGCCACCGAGAACACGGTCCCGTGCCCGGCTTCGAGCGCGGCCAGCGGCGCGCGTGCGAGGACGTCCCACAGCCGGATCGTGCCGTCGGACCCGGCGGAGGCCAGGGTGCGGCCGTCGGGGGCGAAGGCCACCGAGAAGACGGTCTCGCCGTGCCCCGTGAGGGTCGCCGCGACCCGCCGCCGCGCCACGTCCCACAGCCGGACCGAGTGGTCGGCCTCGGCGGTGGCCAGCAGGTCGCCCGCCGGACTGAACGCCGCGTGCCACACCTCGGCGAACGGGCGCGCCGTCAGCGTCCGCCCCCGCAGGTCCCACAGCACCACGGACTGGTCGAACCCGGCGGTGGCCAACAGGCTCCCCGCGGAGTCCACGGCCACGCCCAGCACGTAGTCGGTGTGCCCGGCGAGGGTGGCCACCGGCCGGCCGCCGGCGACGTCCCACAACCGGGTCGTCCCGTCGCCGCCCGCGCTGACGACCGTCGTCCCGTCGGGCGTGTACGCGACCGCGTTGACGTCGTCGCTGTGGCCGGCCAGCGTCGCGGCCGGACGCAGCCCCGCCACGTCCCACAGCCGCACGGTCCGGTCGACCCCGCCGGTGGCCGCCGTCCGCCCGTCCGGCGCGAAGGCCGCGCCCAGCACCTCGTCGGTGTGCCCGGAGAGCACGCCGAGCAGCCGCGCCCGGCCGGCGTCCCACAGCCGCACGGTGCGGTCGGCTCCGGCCGACAGCAGGGTCCGGCCGTCCCGGGACCAGGCCAGGGCGTTGACCCGCCCGGTGTGCCCGCTGAGCGAGGCGAGCTCCCGGTGCTCCCCGGCCGCCTCCCACAGCCGGACCGTGCCGTCGGTGCCCGCCGAGGCCAGGGCGTGGCCGTCGGGGGCGAAGGCCAGGGCCCGGGCGCCCGTCGTACTGTCCGGCAGCACCGTCGGCGTCCGGGGGTCGCCGATGCGCCAGAGCCGGGCCGGCCCGTCCGTGGAGGTCGCGGCGAGCAGCCGGCCGTCGGGGCTGAACGCGACCGACCGGACCCGGCCCGGCAGGGTGAACGTCGCGGTCGTGACCCGGTCGGCCATCCGCCGCAGCGCCACCGTGCCGTCGGAACTGGCTGTGGCCAAAAACAGGTTGCCGGGGGCGAAGGCCACCGCGTTCACGGGGCCGCCGTGGCCGCCGAGCCGGGCCACGAAGGGCTGGGCCTGGGTGCTCAGCAGGGCGCCGCGGGCCTCGTCGGTCGCGGCGGTGCGGTAGGCCTCGCCGGCGAGCAGCATGGAGCGTTCGGGCTGGCCGGCGGCCAGCGAGGCGGACTGCAGGGCCAGGGCCCGGGACCGGGCGGCGCGCTCCTGGGCGAGGGCCCCGGCGCGCTGCTGGTAGGCCAGGCCGCCGGCCGTCAGGGCCAGGGCGAGCAGGGCGACGAGAGTGGCCAGCATCCCCTGGCGGCGCCGCACCTGGCGCCGGGCCAGCCGCTGCCGGTCCTCCTCGGCGTCCCGGCCCGCCCGGAGGAAGGCCGCCTCCCGGGGGGCGAGCCGGCTCCAGCCGTCGAACTCGTCCGCCCAGGAGCACACCCCCTCCAGCCGGGTGCCCCGGTAGAGGGCGCTGGGGTCGCGGCCCTCGCGCTCCCATTCGCCGGCGGCGTGCGCCAGCTGCTGCTGCATCAGCAGTCCGGCCCGGTCGGCATGGATCCAGCCGTGCAGGCGGGGCCAGGCGTGCAGCAGCGCCTCGTGGGTGATCTCGACGGTGTCGCTGCCCATGGTGATCAGCCGGGCCCGTACGAAGGGGTCGAGCGCCGCGGCGACGCCGTCGGCGTCGGCCAGCTGGTCCATCAGGTCGGCCCGCCCGATCCGCCGCCGGGTGGCTCCCGCGCCGTCGGCCACGTGGACCAGCCGTACCAGGATCCGGCGGATGGTCCGCTGTTCGGCCGGGTACAGCCCCGCGAAGACGGTCTCGGCGGTCCGGGCCACGGCTCCGCCGATGCCGCCGCTGTGCTCGTACCCGGCGACGGTCAAGGTGGCCCCCTCGCGCCGCTGCCAGGTCGCCATCAGGGCGTGCGAGACCAGGGGCAGGGCGCCGGACGGGGTGTGGCCCGGCCCCGGGCCGGGCTCCGGGGAGGAGCCCGGCCGCTCGTGCAGGCCGGCGTCGCGCAGCAGCAGCGGGACCAGGCCCGGTTCGAGGGCGAGCCCGGCGAGGGCGGCCGGGCGGGTGATCGACTCCCGCAGCTCCGCGACGGACATCGGGGGCAGGACGAACAGCGCCTCGGTGAACACGGAGGCCAGTTCGGGCAGGCCCAGGCAGTCACCGGAGAAGTCGGCCCGCACGCCGAGGACCACGACCGCGGGATCGGGCCCCGGCCCGCAGTCCCGCGGAGGGACGGTCCCGCCGGGACCGGGGCCGCCGGAAACGGCCGGATCCGTACCCCTTGCCGACACCGCACGGAGCACCCGGACGAAGGCGCGGCGCTCCTCCTCGTCGGGGCAGAGGGTGAACAGCTCCTCGAACTGGTCGACGATCAGGACCGGTCGGACAGGCGGCGGTTGCGGACCGGCGCGGCCCCCGGCCAGGGGCTCGGAGAACCGGCGGACCGCCTCCAGCAGGGCGCGCGGCCGCTCCCGGACCTCCCCGGCGGTGAGGCCGGGATCGCTGCCCAGCACCTTCGCGGTGGCCTCCAGCAGCTCCTGCAGCGGATGCGCCGTGGGGGTGAAGCGGACCACCGGCCAGCTTGCGGCGCCCGCCATGGGGAAGCCCCCGGGGCGGCGCAGGGCCGGTACGAGTCCGGCGTTCAGCAGGGAGGACTTCCCGGCTCCCGAGGGGGCGACCAGCAGCAGCGGGCCGTTCCCGGTGCGTTCGAAGACCCGCTCCACGAGGGCGGCCGTGGCACGCTCCCGGCCGAAGAACCAGCCCGCGTCCAGCGCGGTGAAGGCCGGCAGGCCGCGGTAGGGGCAGTCACCCTGCGCCTGCGGTCCGGGCGCCTCGATTCCGGTTCCGTTTGTGTCGGTCGCCGCGGTGCCGACGGGAGCGCCCCCGCCGGGTGGTTCGGCCTCCCGGGCCATCCGCAGGAGCTCGCCCTCCGCTCGCAGGACCTCGTCGCAACGCCGCGCGACATCGACGGTGACACGCTTGGAACCGGTCTCGATCTTGCTGAGATAGCCCTTGCTGTAGTGCGTCCTGCGGGCCATGTCGGCCAGTGACAGGCCGCGTTGCACACGAAGGCGCCGGAGCTGCGCCGGAAAGGACGGCGCGGTGTCTTCGGGTGGTTCGTGCTGGTGATCGGTGTTCCGTCGGCGGTCCGGATCCCCCACAACATCCCCCATGGCAGAGCGCGCCCAGGCGGCGAGATGACGTCGCCAAGGCTATCGCGGGGGTCGGACGGACCACGCCATCCTGATTCCGGTATGACGAGAACAGGATGGCCCGAAGCCGTGGGTCGGCGGCTTCGGGCACCTCCCGTCAGGCAGGGTTCACGGCCGGTTGAGGCGGATCGAGTTGATCGGCCCGAGGTCGGCGTAGACGCCCCGGCCGGCGGCGATGGCGCCGCCGCAGCCCGCCCCGTTGGAACCGGTGCACAGATTGGCGCTGGCGCCGCCGGTCTGGTTGTTGAGGACCCAGTGGTTCCCGAACTGGTTGCTCAGGTTGTGGGCCCCGTAGGCGTAGAAGATGTGGGTCGGCTTGACGGCCGGGTTCTGGTTCTGCGGGTAGATGCAGACCGCTCCGTCCGGGCAGCCCGCCCAGGCGTCGGCCGGGGCAGCCCCGGCCGTTCCGTTGAGCGCGATCACGGCGACGGCGGCGGTCGCGAGCGCGGCGGCGCCGCGGAACATCTTGCGCATGGTTTCCCCTTGTGGGTCGTGCCTCGTGCGGACAACTCCAGGCTTTCCCGGCCGGACCCGGCGGTCGACGGGTTGCCTGTTGCCCGCCGCCGACGGCGGCCGGGAAACCGGCCCTGACCTGCGCCGCCGCTCGCGGGGAGGCAACGGCCCGGGACGGGGGCCGACCGGGGGAGGCGCCCGGCGGGAACGAACGCCGGCCACGTGCCGCCCCGCCCCCTTTCGGACGCCCGCCGTCCGAGGCGGTGCGGGGGCGCGCGTACGGGCCCGCCGCTTCGCCCCTCCCCGGCCCGCGCGCCGGTAGGAAAATGGAGCCGTTTGCGCACCGTGGGTATCCATCCGCTCACCCGGTGTGGCGGGAGGCCGTGATCGCCCCTAGCTTCGGCATGTGACGAACCGACAGATGAAGCACCTCGCCTGCATCGCCCTCGCCATGGCCGCGGGAATCGGCGCGGCCGCGCCCTCCGCAACCGCCGGTGCGGCGGCGGCCCGGCACACGGTGCAGGCGGGTGAATCGATCCAGGAAGCGGTGGACGCCGCCAAGTCCGGGGACACCATCACGGTGATGCCCGGCACCTACCGCGAGAACGTACTGATCACCAAGCGGTTGACCCTGCGCGGATGGGGGCCGCAGACGGTGCTGATGCCGCCGCAGGCCCCGGCTCCGCAGGCCGTCCGTGCGGGCGCGGTCTGCTCGCAGGCCGACACCGGCATCTGCGTGATGGGCACGCCCGAGCAGACCGTCGACCGGGTGACCATCCGGTCGCTGACCGTCTCCGGCTTCAAGCGCAACGGCCTCTGGGCCTCCTACACCGACCGGCTGACCGTCGAGCGGGTGATCTCCGAGAAGAACGGCACCTGGGGCATCGCCCAGGAGCGCTCCACCCGGGGCGCCTTCCGCGAGAACACCGCCCGGGACAACGCGGAGTCCGGCATCTTCATCGCCAACACCGTCGAGCGGGAGGGCGGCGCCACCGACACCCTGGGCGCCGTGGTCCGCCACAACACGATGACCGGCAACCGCATCGGCGTGACGGCCCGGCGGGTCCGCAACCTCAGCATCCAGGACAACACCCTCACCGGGAACTGCGGCGGCGTCTTCGTCGTCGGCGACGAGGGCGAGCCGGGCGCCGGGGCCATGAGCGTCCGCGGCAACCTGATCCACGCCAACAACAAGTTCTGCCGCGGCAACAGCCGCCTCCCCGACATCCAGGGCGTGGGCATCGTGCTGACCGGGGCCGAGGAGACGACCGTGCGGGGGAACTCCATCCGCGACAACGTCGGTGCCTCGCCGCTGTCCGGCGGCATCCTGCTCTTCAAGAGCTTCGTGGGCGCCCAGAACAGCGACAACCTCATCAAGGACAACACGGTGCTGGGCAACAAGCCGGCGGACCTGGCCGACCAGGGCACCGGCACGGGCAACACGTTCCTCGGCAACCGCTGCCAGGTGTCGCAGCCCGCAGGGATGTGCTGACCGGTGTCCGCCGCCACCGCCACCAGGAGAAGAGAGGCCGTATGACCACCGTCAGCCCCACCCCCGCTCCCGTCACCCCCGCCGCCGCACCGGCCCCCGCGCCCGGCATGCGGCTGCGGGAACTCGTCTTCGGCGCCGCCTGCGCCGCGGCCGTCCGGGCGGCCGCCCGTCTCGGCGTCGCCGACGCCCTCGGCGAGGCACCCGCCACCGCCGAGGAACTCGCGGCCGCCGTGCACGCCGAACCGCTGCCCCTGCGCCGGCTGCTGCGCGCCCTGTCCTGCTACGGCGTCTTCCAGGAGACCCCGGACGGCCGCTTCGTCCACACGGAGATGTCACGGCTGCTGCGCGAGGACGACCCGCACAGCCTGCGGTACATCTCCCTGTGGTGCACGGAGCCCTGGACCTGGCAGGCCTGGCCGCTGCTCGACGACGCGGTCCGCTCCGGGGGGAACGTGTTCGAGGGCGTCTTCGGCAAGGGCTTCTTCGACTACCTCCACCAGGACGCGCACGAGTCGGCCCACGTGTTCAACCGGGCCATGACCACGTCCAGCATGCAGTCGGCGCTGGACGTCGCCGAACTCCTGGACCTCACCGGGGTGTCCGAGGTCGCCGACATCGGCGGCGGCCAGGGCCATGTCCTGGCCGGCCTGCTGGAGAAGCACCCGGAGGTCCGCGGCACCCTGCTGGACCTGCCCGGCGTGGCGGCCAAGGCCGACCCTCGGCTGCGGGAGGGCGGCGCGCTCGCCGCACGGACCCGGATCGTCCCCGGCGACTGCCGCGAGGCCATTCCCGTCGAGGCCGACCTCTACATCATCAAGAACATCCTGGAGTGGGACGACGAGAGCACCCGCCGGACCCTGCACAACGTCATGGCCGCGGCCCGCCCCGGAGCACGGGTCGTCGTCATCGAGAACCTCGTGGACGACACCCCGTCGATGCGGTTCACCACGGCCATGGACCTGATGCTGCTGCTCAACGTCGGCGGTGCGAAGCACACCCGGGAGAGCCTCGTCACCCGCCTCACGGACGCCGGGCTGATCATCGGGGACATCCGCCCGGTGAACCCGTACCTGCACGCATTCGAGTGCAGCGTGCCCGGGTGACGCAGCCCGCATGGGCACCCCAGGGCCGGCGCGCCGCCGCCGGCCCCGGGGTGCCCGCGCGACTCAGGCGCCCCGCACCAGGGCGCCGTTGACGAGACTCAGGAACTCCTGCGGGGTCTTGCACCGGTCGGCGTCCGCGGGCAGCGGCCGGCCGTGCCGGTTCTCCAGCTCGCCGACGATGCCGAGCAGCCCCAGCGAGTCCAGGCCCCACACCTCGAAGGCCGAGTCGGGCCGGCTCGCCATGTCGGCGGGGTCGACGGAGATGCCGGCGCCCTTCTTCATCAGGGCGGCCAGTTCCTCGATGGTCAGTTGAGCGGTCATGACGGGGTTCTCCTTGTCGGGGGACGAACGGATCAGACCTCCACCGAGGTCCGCCGATCGGTGATCGGACGCATGGTGGACCGGGCCAGGAAGCGGGCCAGACCGCGGTCGGTGGCCAGCAGGCCCTCTTCGGCCCCGGTGGTCCCGTAGCCGTCGCCTTCGTCGAGCAGCCTCCCGAGGACGGCCGCCTTGCGCTCGCCCTCGACACCGAGGGCCAGGGCCGGCCGGGCGTCGAGCGGGCCGCGCAGGTCCAGGAGCCGGACGACGAGGTCGTCGCGCTGGAAGACGGTGCTGCCCTCGACGGGGTTGGTGAGGTCGTCGACGGCCGCCTCGTCCTGCCCGGCGACCAGCCGGGCGAGCGCCATCCCGTACCCGGGCTTGGCCCGGTAGAACAGCGCGTGCCTGCGCACGTCGGCGCCCTCGTCGCCGCCCGCGGACACGTGGTGGACGGCCGGGAGCGCCGCACGGGTGAAGAACACCCGCGCCGACGCCGGGTCGTCGAGGTCCCGGCTCTGCTCCAGGTACGGGTTGAGGGCCTCTTCGAGGGCCCTGACCTCGGGCTGGCGGGCCACGTGCCGCAACGCCGCGAGGAGGTCCCCCTCGACCTCGATGGCGCGGACGATGCGGTTGCCGTGCATGAACAGCGAGGTACGGCGCAGCCAGGTGCTCTCGTCGACCCTCGCCTGTGGTGAGGCGTAGCCGGCCATCAGCTTCGCGACGACGTCCTCACTGCCGGGCTTGACGGTGAAGGTGAGGGCGTGGCGCACCACGCCGTCCCCGCGCCGGGGCGCGCCCTGCAGACGGCCCTTCACGGGCAGCGGGAGGTCGGGCACGGTCTTGCCGCTCTCCTGCAGCACGCTGAAACGCAGGGAGCGGGTGTCCCGGACGCAGCCGTGCAGCGGCTCGACCGAGCGCAGGTGCTCCTCGCTGCCCAGCCAGGCCAGGAAGGGCGGGGCGCTCTCCCATTCGCTGGTGATGAGCCACTGGGAGGGGTTCTCGATCGACTGGCACAGCTCGTCACTGATGTGCCCGGGCACGGAGGACACCTGCTCGCGCAGGTTCTCGTACACCTGGAGGAACTGCTTCTGGGCGCCGTCGTACAGGTCAAGCAGCAGCACGACCCGAAGCCTGGAGCCGTCGAAGGCGGACTGCGATATCCGTTCCGACAAAGTGGTCATCGTTCTCACTCCTTCGGGACCGTGCCGGGCGCCACGTCCCGTGGCACGCCGTCAGTCCTCGGTGGAATCCGTCGGGTGATCCGCCTGCGCATGCGGCCGGTCGGCCCCCGGTTCTCGGGTGGCGCCACCCGGAATCGATCGTGGTCCGGTACTGCGACCGGCGCGAGAGGGGAGAACCAAGCGGGTGAATGGGAGGCGGAAACGTCCCACTGGCTCCCGCCGCAGGGCATGGAAGAGACATGACGGAAAACGTTGACCATCGTGTACCGGTCCTCATCGTGGGCGGCTCACTGGTGGGCCTGTGCACCTCCCTGTTCCTGGGCCGCCACGGCATCCGGCACATGCTCGTCGAGAAGCACGCCGGTACCTCGATGCATCCCCGCGGACGCGGGATCAACGTACGGACCATGGAGGTGTTCCGGGTCGCCGGCGTGGAGGACCGGATCCGCGAGGCGGCCTCGGTGCTCTGCGACAACCACGGCATCCTCCAGGGCGGCTCCCTCACCGGCGACGACCAGGAGTGGCTGTTCGAGGAGATCGACCCCGGCGGCGCCATCGCACGCTTCAGCCCGTCGACCTGGTGCCTGTGCAGCCAGAACGACATCGAGCCGGTCCTGCAGTCGGTGGCCCCCTCCCTGGGCGCGGACCTGCGGTACTCCACCGAACTGCTCTCCTTCGACCACGACGAGACCGGTGTCACGGCCGTGGTGAAGAAGCGGGACACGGGCGAGCACATGACCGTCCGTGCGGACTACCTGGTGGCCGCCGACGGCCCGCGCAGCCCGGTCCGTGAGCAGCTGCGGATCGGCCAGAGCGGCTCCGGGGACCTCTTCCACAACGTGAGCATCACCTTCCGGTCCCACGGGCTCACGCGCATCGTCGGCGACCGCCGCTTCATCGTCTGCTACCTGACGAAGCCCGGCGCGGACGGCGCCCTGCTGCCGGTCGACAACCACGAGCAGTGGGTCTTCCACGCGCCCTGGCACCCGGACCGCGGCGAGACGCTGGAGGACTTCACCGACGAGCGCTGCACCGACCACATCCGCCGCGCCGTCGGCGCACCCGACCTGGACGTGGTGATCACCGGGAAGGCACCGTGGCACGCCGCGGAGCGGGTCGCGCGGCAGTACGGCTCCGGCCGGGTCTTCCTCGCCGGTGACTCCGCCCACGAGATGTCCCCCACCGGGGCGTTCGGTTCGAACACCGGGATCCAGGACGCCCACAACCTCGCCTGGAAGCTGGCCGCGGTCCTGGAGGGCTGGGCCGGTCCCGCTCTGCTGGAGACGTACGAGAGCGAACGGCAGCCGGTGGCCCGGGCCACCAGCGAGCGGGCCTCGGCCCGCTCGGCCGAGCACAGCCACCCGGGGTACGCCCCCGCCCCCGCGGCGGCCGGCGGACGCCAGGGCGGGGTCCTCGCCGTGGCCATGGGCTACCGCTACAACCAGGGCGCCGTGGTGGGCACCGACCCCGCAGGACCCGTCGTACCCGAGCGGATGCAGCTGTCCGGCGAACCCGGCACCCGCGCCCCGCACCTGTGGCTCGGCCTGGACGGCGCGCGCAAGTCCAGCCTCGACCTGTACGAACGCTCCTTCGTCCTGCTCAGCTCCGAGGGCACGCCCTGGCGGGCGGCGGCCGTCGAGGTCGCGGAACAGCTGGGCATGCGCCTGGACGCGTACGCGATCGGCATCGGCGCGGACGCCGACCTGATCCCCGAGAACGGAGCCGACTGGGCGCAGGCCCACGGCACGCACCCGGAGGGCGCGGTCCTCGTCCGCCCCGACGGGTTCGTCGCCTGGCGCTGGACCCAGGCCGTGGAGGACCCGCAGGCCGTCCTGCACGAGGTCATGAGCACCCTGCTCGGCCGGTCCTGATCGGACCTGGCGCCGGCGCCGGGCCCGTCAGCGGTCCGGCGCCAGCCGGTGCAGCCGCAGCGCGAGCTGCAGTTCCAGGGCCCGGTCCGGGGCGTTCCAGTCCGGTCCCAGCAGGCGCCCCACCCGCTCCAGACGCTGGACCACGGTGTTCACGTGGACGTGCAGCACGTCCTTGGTCCGGGTCAGGCTGGCGCCCTGCACGAAGTACGCCTCCAGGGTCGCGGTCAGCTCCGTGCCGCGGGCGGCGTCGTAGTCCAGTACGGGGCCCAGCGTCCGCGCCACGTACCCGGCCGTGTCCGCCCGGTCGCCGAGGAGCACCCCCACGAAGCCCAGGTCGGCCAGGGCCCCGCCCCGGCCGGCACGGCCCAGCGCCAGCAGCGCGGACAGCGCCCGGTGGGCCTCGGCGTGCGCGGCAGGCAGCCCGGCCGGCCCTTCGGCGGGACCGGCCGCGCCCACCGTGACCTCCGCGGTGACCGCCCGGCCCAGTTCGGCGGCGAGCGCCTGGGCGCGGGGGCCCGGATCCGCGCCCGGCAGGACCAGGACGACGTGCTCGTGGTGGAGCCCGGCCATGCCCCCGCAGCCGTGCGCGGTCCGGGCCGCCGCCGCGAGCAGCCGGTGGCGGGGGACCGCCTCGCACTGCAGGACGAACACCGCCGGCGGCCGGTCCAGGTCCACGCCGGTGCGCCGGGCCCGGCCGGCGAGCCCCGCGGGGTCCCCGGAGGCCGACAGCAGGTCGCCCAGCAGTTCCCCGCGCACCCGGTCCTCGGTCTGCGCCACGGAGTGCCGCAGCAGCAGGAGCAGCGCGGTGACCACGCCCGCCCGTTCGAACAGGAGCCGGTCGGCGTCCGCCAGGTCCGGACGGCCCGTCAGGGCGATGCTGCCCAGCAGCTCCGGCCCGGCCAGCACGGCGCACACCCAGGTCCCGTCGAGGGGGACGGCCCGGCCGCCGGCCCGGGAGGCCGCCACGGCGCGGGCGGGTGCGGCGAGCGGTGGCGTTCCCGTCCGGGCCAGTTCCGCGCCCTCCGCATCGTGGATCACGATCCCGCCGGCCAGGAGCCCGGCGAGCTGCTCGGCCACCCCGGCGGCGTCACCGCCCCGCAGCACCAGGTCGGTGAGCTGGTCGTGGGCCCGCTCCGCACGCCGCATGGCCTCGCTCTGCGCGCGCACGGTCTCGGTCGCGGCCCCCAGGTCCACGAGCGCGGCCCGGGTCTCCTCCAGCAGCCGGGCCCAGTCGATGGCGACCGCCGCGTGGTCGGCCAGGGAGGAGAGCAGCGCCACCTCGTCCGGGGTGAAGGCGCGCGGCGTGCGGTCGGCCGCGTACAGCACCCCGATGACCTGGGCGCCCACCCGCAGCGGCACCCCCAGGATGGCCCGCAGCCCCTCTTCGAGGACGGCGCCGTCGATCGGGGCGGTGTGCCGGAAGCGGGTGTCGCCCTGGTAGTCCCCGGTGGCGTACGGGCGGGCGCTCTGGGCGACCAGGCCGCCCAGCCCCTCGCCCATCCCCAGCCGGACCCGCTGGAAGGCGGCGGCCACCGCACCGTCGGTGACCCGCATGTACGTGTCCCCCGCGGCCTCGTCGTTCAGCGACAGGTACGCGACGTCGGTCCCGAGCAGCAGCCGGGCCCGGTGGACGATGGCCCGCAGCACCGCGTCCAGGTCCCGCAGCGCGGCCAGGTCGCTCGCCGTGTCGAACAGGGCGCTCAGCTGGGCCTCGCGGCGGCGGTGCTGGCCGAGCGTCCGGCGGATCCGCAGGGCCGTCTCGGTGGCCTCGGCCAGCTCGGCGAGCTCCTCCGGGCCCGCCCCGGCCGCCGCGGCCTGCGCGCCGGGACGGCCGAACTCCTCCGCGGGCGCGCTCCGGGCCAGCAGGTCGAGCAGCTGCCGCATGCCGGCGCGGGCATCGGGGCGGGCGGAAGCGGATCCTGAGCCGGTCACGGTGCGGAGCATACGGGCAGGTCCTCCTCGGACGGGACGGGCGGTGGCGGTCAGCCGGAGCGCCGGTCGGCCGGCGTCCCCGCCGGTCCGGACGGGACCCCGCCCGGCGTGCGCGGGCGGGGCAGGACGGCGGCCGGGCCGTCCACGGCCAGGTCGCGGCCCCGGGTCTCCCGGGCGGCGAACACGGTCACGGCGGTGACCAGGGCGGTGAAGGACAGGTAGACGGACACGGGCACCGACGACCCGTAGTCCTTGAGGAGTTCGACCGCGATCACCGGCGCCAGCGCCCCGCCGATGACGGAGGCGAGCTGGGAGCCCATCGAGGCGCCGGAGTAGCGGACCTTGGTGTCGAACATCTCGGACAGGAACGCGGCCTGCGGACCGTACATCGCCCCGTGCAGCAGCAGTCCGACGGTGACGGCGGAGGCGATGACCGGGAAGGACTCCGTGTCCAGCAGGGCGAAGAAGGCGAAGGCCCAGCCGGCCATGCCCACCGCGCCGACCAGGGTGACCGGCCGCCGTCCGATCCGGTCGGACAGGGCGCCCCACAGCGGGATCGTCACGAAGTGCACCGCCGACCCGATCAGCACGGCGTTCAGCGCAGCGCTCTTGGGCAGGCCCAGGTGGGTGGTGACGTAGACGAGCAGGAACGCGGTGAGGACGTAGTACGAGACGTTCTCGCCGAGCCGGGTCCCGATCGCCGTCAGCACCTGGCGCCGGCCCGTGCGCAGCACCTGCAGCACCGGCGGCTTCTCCGCTACCCCGGCCGCGGCCTGCTCGTCCGCCGCGCGCCGGGCGGCCAGGAAGACCGGGGACTCCGAGACGGATATGCGGATCCACAGCCCGATCACCACGAGCACCCC
The DNA here is from genome assembly GCF_046548835.1 of Streptomyces sp. cmx-4-9. Taxonomy (NCBI): domain Bacteria; kingdom Bacillati; phylum Actinomycetota; class Actinomycetes; order Kitasatosporales; family Streptomycetaceae; genus Streptomyces; species Streptomyces sp. cmx-4-9. The sequence goes on from NZ_JAEBEE010000002.1 coordinate 200,037, forward strand.
CGAAAGCAGGAAGGGGATCCGCCAACCCCACGCGAGGAACGCCTCCTCGGACTGCACCGCCGCCAGCAGCGCCAGGACGCCGGTGGCGAGCAGGTTGCCGCCGGGCGCACCCGCCTGCGGCCAGGAGGCCCAGAAGCCGCGGTGCCGGTCACCGCCGTGCTCGGAGACCAGCAGGACCGCCCCGCCCCACTCGCCGCCGAGGGCGAAGCCCTGAATCAGCCGGAGCAGGGTGAGCAGCAGCGGGGCGCCCGCCCCGATGCTCGCGTGGGTGGGCAGCAGACCCATCGCGAAGGTGGCCCCGCCCATCATCAGCAGGCTGAGCACCAGCAGCTTCTTGCGGCCCGTCCGGTCGCCGAAGTGGCCGAACACGATGCCGCCGAGCGGCCGGGCGACGAAGCCCACCGCATAGGTCAGGAAGGCGAGCACGGTGCCCGTCAGCGGGTCGCTGGACGGGAAGAACAGGGTGTTGAAGACCAGGGCGGCAGCCGAGCCGTAGAGGAAGAAGTCGTACCACTCGACGGTGGTGCCGACCAGGCTCGCGGCGACGATCCTCCGGATGCCTGACCCGGCCGGGGCGGCCGTTGCGGGGGAGACCATGTGCACCACTCCAGGCGGTAGGCGGGGACGTTCGGTGTCGGCACAACGTAGAAGCCGCCGCAGCGGCGGCCTATGGGCCGGGGCCTCACCATCGGGCCCCGTCCGGTGTGGCCGGGCACCACACCGGGGCTGTCGGGGCGGCGGCGCGCTCAGTGCGCGCCCCAGCCCCCGTCGAGGGAGAGGGAGGCGCCGGTGACGAAGCCGGTGTGCGGGCCGCAGAGCCAGACGACGGCCGCGGCCACCTCCTCCGGCTCGATCAGGCGTTTGATCGCGGAGCGGCTGAGCAGCACGTCCGCCACGACCTCCCCGGGCGCGATGCCGTGGGCGGCGGCCTGGGCCGCGATCTGCCCCTCCACCAGCGGGGTGCGGACGTAGCCGGGGCTGACGCAGTTGCTGGTCACCCCGTGCGGGGCGCCCTCCAGGGCGGCGGCCTTGCTGAGCCCCTCCAGCCCGTGCTTGGCGGCGACGTAGGCGGACTTGTACGGGCTGGCCCGCAGGCCGTGCACGCTGGAGATGTTCACGATCCGCCCCCAGGACCCCGCGTACATGTGCGGCAGGCACTGGCGCAGCAGCAGGAACGGCGCGGTGACCATCACCTTCTGCATCAGCTCGAACCGCTCCGGCGGGAGCTCCTCCAGGGGGGCCACATGCTGGAGCCCGGCGCTGTTGACGAGGACGTCCACCGCGCGCGGCAGGCCGTGCACGGCCCCGGCGTCCGCGAGGTCCACGGCGTGCGCCCGCCCGCCGACCGCCCGGGCCGCCTCCTCGGCGGCGGACCCGTCCAGGTCCACCACGTGCACGAAGGCGCCGGCTTCGGCCAGGGCCTGCACACAGGCCCGCCCGATGCCGCCGGCGCCACCGGTCACGAGGGCGGTGCGCCCCCTGAGGTCCACGCCCTGGGAGCCGCCGGGAAAGCCTGCGGGAACCGCGTCGGATTCGCTCGTCATGGGGGCACACGCTAGGCAGGCCCGTCCTCGCGGCACATGTGCGCGGACCCCACAGTCCGGCGCCCCCCGGTGGGGCGGGACGACATGGTCACGGACGCAACCCGGGCCGGTCCGGCCCCGGGCCGGCGGGGAGGGGGCCCGGAAGGGCCAGCCCGAATGCAGCAGGCGCAGGCCCACCCTTTCGAGGGAACCGTCCCCCCACGGCCCATCGAGCAGGGGTTTCCTGCCGAAGAGAAGGTGCGGCCCCGTGGGGGCCGCGCGACGCACCCGCGTCGTTCTGCAGCAACGAGGAGACGTCTCATGTCCCGTGTTCTGAAGACTGCCGGTCTGGCCCTGGCCGTCGCCGTGGCGATCGTCGGCGGTGCCTCGGCGGCCTCCGCCGACGCCGACGCCTCGGGTGCGGCCATCGGCTCCCCGGGCGTGCTCTCGGGCAATGTGATCCAGGTCCCCGTCCACGTGCCGATCAACCTCTGCGGCAACAGCGTCAACGTGATCGGTCTGCTGAACCCGGCGCTCGGCAACACCTGCGTCAACGCCTGACCCGGCACGACAGCGGGGCGGGGGTCCTCGGACCCCCGCCCCGCGGCGTGGTGCAGTCAGCCGGCCGGCACCCCGGGCGCCCCCGGGGACGGGCCTCAGGCCTGCTTGCCGTCCTGCTTCGCGGCCTGCTCCGCCTTCTTCTCCTTGATCCGGACCGTCTCTTTGCGGACCTCGGCCTGGGTCGCGCGCTCGCGCCGGAGCCACTCGGGCAGCTCGTCCTTCAGCGCCTCGATCTGCTCCGTCGTCAGGGGCTCGGTGACCCCGCCGCGGGCCAGACCCGCGATGGAGACGCCCAGCTTCGCCGCCACCACGGGGCGGGGGTGCGGGCCGTCGGCGCGCAGGTCCTGCAGCCACTGGGGCGGATCGCTCTGGAGCGCAGCCAGCTCGGTGCGCGAGACGACACCCTCCTGGAACTCGGCGGGGGTGGCCTCGAGGTACACACCCAGCTTCTTCGCCGCGGTCGCGGGCTTCATGGTCTGGGTGCTCTGGTGCGACGTCATGGTGCCAAGGGTATCGAGCATGTGCGCTACCTCCGACCACGACCGGTAACCTGGCGGGGTGACAGGCTCGGAAACAACCCCTTCGTTCCGGCTCGCGTACGTCCCCGGAGTGACGCCCGCCAAATGGGTGCGGATCTGGAACGAGCGGCTGCCCGGCGTCCCCCTCGCCCTCGTCGCGGCCCCCGCCGCCGAGGCCTTCGGCGTCCTGCGTGACGGCGCCGCCGACGCGGGATTCGTCCGTCTCCCGGTGGACCGGGACGACCTCAGCGCGATCCCCCTCTACACCGAGACCACCGTGGTCGTGGTCCCCAAGGACCACCTCGTGGCGGCGGCCGAGGAGGTCTCCGCCGAGGACCTCGCCGACGAGATCGTGCTGCACCCCCTCGACGACACCCTGGACTGGGAGAACCCGCCGGGGCGCCCGGCGCTGGAGCGCCCCGCCACCACGGAGGACGCCGTCGAGCTGGTGGCGGCCGGTGTCGGTGTGCTCGTCGTTCCGCAGTCGCTGGCCCGCCTCCACCACCGCAGGGACCTCACCTACCGGCCGGTCTCCGGTGTGCCGCAGTCGCGCGTCGCGCTCTCCTGGCCGCAGGAGGAGACCACCGACCTGGTGGAGGAGTTCATCGGGATCGTCCGTGGCCGGACCGTCAACAGCACCCGCGGCCGCCCCCCGACCCCGCCGCAGCCCAAGCGCAAGCGCCCGGAGGCGGGCGGCGCCCAGCGCAAGCCCGCGGGCGGCAAGTCCGCCGGTGCCAAGGGTGCGCGCGGCGGTTCCGCGGGGTCCGGCGGCAAGGGTGCCAAGGGCGGCGCCAAGGGCGCCCGCCGCGGCAAACCGCGCGGACGCTCCTGACCCCGCCGCCTCCCGGCCCCGTACGCCGACGGCCCGCCGCCCCCGTGCCGGGGCGGCGGGCCGCCGTCGTTCAGGAACCGGCCGCGGCCGGTTGCGCCGACGCTGCCGGGCGGTCCACCGGGCCGTCCGCCGCGGTGTCCGTCAGCAGGGTGACCAGCGCGTTACGGGCGCGCGCGACCCGGGAGCGGACGGTGCCCACCGGGCAGCCGATGGCGAGGGCCGCCTCGGCGTAGGGCAGTCCGAGGAGCTGGGTGAGGACGAAGGCCTCGCGGCGCTCTGCGGGGATGCCCGCGAGGAGCTCGGCGAGCGCTATGCCGTCCTCGAAGCCGGGGACGCCCCGCGGCTGGGCCTGCTCGGCCGCCGCCTGCCAGTCGGCCCGGTCCGAGGTCCGGGGCCGCGCGGCCGCGTACCGGAGGCTGTCCACCACCGTGCGGCGGGCGATGGACAGCAGCCAGGTCCGCGCCGAGGAGCGGCCCTCGAACCGGGGGAGCGCGCCGAGGGCCCGGACGAAGGTGTCCTGCGTGAGGTCGTCGGCCGCCTGCGGGTCGGCGCTGAGGTGGGCCACGTAGCGCCAGACGTCGCGCTGCAGGGAGCGCACGAACCGGTCGGTGCACCGCGGGTCGCCGCCGCGGGCCGCCAGCGCCAGCCGGGTCACCGCCTCGTCGGCTCCGCCGGTCGGCCGGGCGGGCCCGTTCCCGGGCGCGCGGAGGGTGGTCAGGGCAGGGGTCATCGCCTGGTGTCCTTCGGGCAGGATGCGGGTCCGGCGCCGCGTGTCGGGCGGCGCCGGCGAGGTCGTACGGCCGCGCGCCGAAGCGCGCAGCCGATGCCCGGGGCGGGGACCGCGAAGCGGGGCCGCGCCACCGGGGAGCCGGCTGTCAGAGGCCGGCGGCCCCGCGCGGCGGACCCCGCGAGGTGAGGGTGTGGCCCGGCAGGAGCCGGCGCAGCGGCTGCGCCACGTGCTCGCGGCGTCCGCGCATCCGCGGCCGGTGCGGCGGCTGGGGAACGCGGAACACCTGGTGCAGCGGGGCCGGCAGCCAGCCGTGCTCGCGGCGTCCGGGCACCCGCGGCCGGTGCGGCGGCTGGGGAACGCGGAACACCTGGTGCAGCGGGGCCGGCAGCCAGCCGGCGCCCGCGCGCAGCCGGAAGACGCCGCGCTCGCCATACGCGAGCCACGGCCCGCACAGCAGGGCCGCCGGCAGGTGGGCGGCCGGCATGCCGCCGGGAGGGGGGCCCGCCGCCATGTCGTGGTCCGCGGATGCGGCGGGGGCCGCGTGGTGGGCGTGGCATCCGCCCCCGGACATCACGTCGGCGCTGACCGGCGGCGCCGGCGCCGCGGCGCCCGGGGTCTGCGGCCTACCGCACGGCAGGTACCGCACCCACCGCCGGGCGGGCGGCCCGCCGCCGGTGCCTCCGGCGGCAGCAGCGGCCTGGGCGCGGGAGAACCCGCCGTGCAGGAACGCCTGGACGCCCACCGCGGCCCAGGTGACCGCGGCGAAGGCCGCGGCCATCGCCCGCCAGGGCAGGGGAGTTGCCGACGCCACGGCGTGGCCGAGCGCAGTGAGCAGCCCGCAGGTGGCCGCGACCACTGCGGCCCGTACCGCTCGGCAACACCGGCCCGGAATCATGGCGGCTCATCGTGGCAGGACGCACGCGAGAGGGGCACGATCAGGTCGCGAATTGCTCCGATCCTGCTAAACACCGGCAGGGGTGAGCCACGCCGCAAGCCCGCCGGGGGAACCCGCCGGCCGCCCCGACCGGCAACTGCTCCGATCCAGGCGGCCGGTGGCGGCAAGCGCTGCGACCGGAGCGACTGGAACTCCGGCGCTGACGGCCTCCGCCTGGTCGCCGAACTCGGCGTCTCACCGGCGGTGTGGGGACTCACCACGCGATCGGCTCGCCCCTCCCTCTCCTCGCTGCTCCGTCGTCGGGGCAGTAGTCGGACGGAGGGGGCGCGGGGTTCCCGACCGGATGGCCTGGACAGGGATCAGGGCAGAGCTGCACCGACGCTATGACAACTCCGCCGGGATTGTGGTTATTTCAAGTGTGACTATGCTCAATTCTCAAGCGGTTGAGGCGTTTTATCGATCACTGATGGGCAGAGTGGGGCGGCCGATCAACACCCCCACGTGACCGCAGGACCGGAGAACAGATGGACAGCAACCTCGTCAGCCACCCACCCGTACCCGCTGGTGGCCAGTCCTTCGACGAGAGTGAGGTGCCGCTCTACTACAGCCGCAAGACGGCGGACATTCTCCACAAGTACGGCCCCGGGCCCCGGATCCACTTCCACATGGGGCTCTTCGCCCCGGGCGCAGCCCCCAACACCACGGTCTCCCAGAGGGTGCTCAAGCGCCGCATCGTCGAGTCGCAGGAGGCGATAGTCGACCACGCGGCCCGGACCTGGGGTGCGTACGCCACACCGCCCGCCCGGCTGCTGGACATCGGCTGCGGAGTGGGCGGAGGCTCCCTCTACTGGGCGCAGGAGCACGGTTCCACGGTCACCGGTCTGACCGTCGCCGGCGAGCACGTCCCCCTGATCAAGGAGTTGGCCCGCCAGGGCGGAGTGGCGGACCGGGTGGACCCGGTCCTCGCCGACGTCCACGGGTTCACCACCACCGACCGGTACGACGCCGCCTACGCCAACGAGAGCTCCGGCTACATGGACCGCGAGCGCCTCTTCCAGGTGGTCGCCCGCGCACTGAAGCCCGGCGGCTGGTTCGGGATCCAGGAGCACTTCATCTGCCGTCCCGAGTGGACCGAGTTCATCGACGGCTACTACAAGACGCGCCTGGGCACCCTCAGCGAGTACATCAGGGCAGCCGGGGCAGCCGGCTTCGAGCTGGAGCAGGACGAGGACGTCACCGACCGGGTCGCCGAGTTCTGGGTGCAGTCCATGGCCTGGAACACGGCCGAACTGGACCGGGTCGAAGGCACCGGCCGCACGCCGGGCACCGCTCCCGCATCCCCGGCCGCCTGGTCGCGCGAACGGCTCCTGGAGTCCACCGTCACCCACGGCAAGCTGTTCCGGATCTGGCGCGACCACGCGATGGAGACCCGTCTGCTGCTGTTCCGTCTCGGCGGGGGGAGCTGACCATGCCGACCGCCTACGCCGAAGGCAGTCGCCCCTCCCGGATCGGCTGGGAGCTGCCGGCCTTCTACTGCCCCTTCGAACGCGGTCTGATCCACCCCGAGGCCGCCGCGGTGGAGAAGCGCGCCGTCGACTGGATCGACGCGTACGGGATCTACCCGGACGCCACCGAGCGGGCCTGGGGACTGGCCACGAACAGCGCCGAGTTCACCAGCCGGATCATCCCCCACGGCGCTGTCGAGCCGATGGTGCTGTTCACCGAGTGGAACTACTGGGCCTTCTCCACCGACGACTGGCAGGACTCCGAGACCGGGCCCGCCGGCACGGCCACCGTCGCCGACCACGGCGCACGGATGATCCGCACCATCGAAGCCCCCGGCACCGGACTGCTGCCGCCGGGGCCGCAGACCGCCGCCCTGGAGGACCTCGCCGCCCGCACCCGGGCCATGCTCACCCCCGTCCAGCTGCGCCGCTTCGTCGAGGCCGTACGGGAATGGGTGCTCGGCGCCACCTGGCAGGCCGCGAGCGCGGGGCGGACCGCCATGCCCGGCCTCAACGAGTTCGTGGCCAAGCGGATCGCGAGCAACGGCACCCGGTTCACCCTGTCCTGGTGCGATGTGGCGAACGGGATCGCCGTACCGGGAGAGGAGCTGTACACCGCCCCCGTACAGGCCCTCACCGACGCCGCCGGATTCATCGTGAGCTGCGACAACGACCTGTTCTCGTACAACAAGGACGACCACCAGGTCCCCTGGGAGCAGAACCTGGTCAACGTGCTGGCCGCGCGCGACGGGTGCACGCCCGCCGAGGCCCTGCCGGCCGCCTACGCCCTGCGGGACCGGGCGGTGACCCTCTTCCAGCGGCTGCGCGAGCAGATCGGCCGGGACGCCGGCGAGCAGCTGGGCCGCTACCTGCTCTCGCTGGAGCACTGGCTGGCGGGCGACCTGGAGTACCACGTCGGGGCGCCCCGCTACGCCAGTCCGCGCAACCGCAACGCCCTCCCGGTGGACGGCGCGCGCTTCGACATCAGCTGGCGGGACACCCCCAGCGACCCGAGCACCGACGCGCCGCCGGTCCCGGCCATCGCCTGGTGGTGGCAGCAGCTCGACGGCGCCCGCCGCTGAGTCAGCGGCGGCCCCACAGGCGCGCCCACCACGAGCGCCGCGCCGCCGGCGGCACCCGGGGCGGTCCCGCCGGGGCCGCCGGGGCCGCCGGGGCCGCCTCGGACGGGGCCGCCGACTGCTCGCCGGGCACCGGGGTGGACCCGGTGACCGTGGCGACGCGCGGGGTGAACCGCACCGGCAGTGCCACCAGGTGGCGGGACATCAGCGAGGCGGTCCAGTGCAGCTCGCCCTCGTGCACCGCCAGCTCCAGATCGGGCAGCCGGGTCAGCAGGGTGTCGATGCCGGTGTCCGCGACGGCCCGGCCGATGTCCTGGCCGGGGCACTCGTGGGGGCCGCCGCTGAAGGCCAGGTGGGAGCGGTTGCCGTGGACGGGCGCGCTCAGGTCGGGCCGGATCTCCGGGTCGAGGTTCCCCGCTCCGAGCCCGAGCAGCACCATGTCCCCGGCCTTGACCCGGGCCCCGCCGATCTCGGTGTCGCCGGTGGCCCAGCGCCCCAGGACGGTCATCAGCGGCGGCTCGTCCCACAGGACCTGCTCCAGGGCGTCCGGCAGCGTCATGTGACCGCCGGACAGGCTCGCACGGAAACGGCTGTCCGTGAGGATCAGGCGCAGCGTGTTCGCGATCAGGTTGGCCGTCGTCTCGAACGCCGCGATCAGCACCAGCCGCAGGTGCTCGACGATCTCCTCGTCGCTCAGACCCGTGCGGTGCTCCAGCATCCAGGTCGTGAAGTCCCGGCCGGGCACCTGCCGTTTGCGTGCGACGAGCTCCCGCAGGGTGAGCGTGACGTACTCGCTGCTGGAGACGGCCGTCGCGGTGCCCCGGATCATGTCGCGGGCCGCCTCGACCAGGCGCGGACCGTAGGACTCCGGGGCGCCGACGAGCTGGGTCATCACCAGCATCGGCAGCGGCTCGGCGAAGGAGGCGATCAGGTCGGTCCGCCCCTGCTCGGCGAAGGCGTCGATCAGCTGGTCGGCGAAGCGCTTCACGTAGCGCCGCACACCGCGCCGGTCGAACCGCTCCAGGGAGTCGGTGAGTGCTCCGCGCAGCCGCTCGTGCTCGGCCCCGTCGACGAAGTGGCACACCGGCTGCCAGGCCGTCATCGGGGTGAGCGGGTGGTCCGGCGGTACGTTGCCCTCCTGCATGTCGCGCCAGCGGCGGGGGTCGCGGCTGAAGCGCGAGGGGGTGCGGGCCACGTCCAGGTTCTCGCGGTGGCCGAGCACCAGCCAGGCCGGCAGGTCGCCGTGCACGAGGACGGGCGCCACCGCACCGTGCTCGGCGCGCAGCTTCTCGTACAGGCCCATCGGGTCGGCCTCGGCCTCGGGTCCGTACAGCCGGTGCGCGGGGCAGCCGGGCGGCGGGAGGGGCTGGGCCGGGTCCAGGGAGTCGGGGAACGGGCTGGTCACGATGCCTCCGGGGTGACGGCGAGGGAGTGCAGGTAGCGCATCAGCGCCATGAGGACGTCACGGCTGGACTCGCGGCGGCGGGCGTCGCACAGGATCAGCGGCACGGAGGCGGGCAGGTCCAGCGCACTGCGCAGCTCCTCCAGCGGGTGCTCGGGCGCCGAGGGGAAGGAGTTGACGGCGACCACGAAGGGCACTCCGCGCTCCTCCAGGCGGCCGATCACGTCGAAGCTGACCTCCAGGCGCCGTGTGTCGACCAGGACGACGGCCCCCAGCGCGCCCTCGAACAGGCCGTGCCACAGGAACCAGAAGCGCTGCTGGCCGGGCGTGCCGAAAAGGTAGAGCACCAGCTCGTCGTTGAGGGTGATGCGGCCGAAGTCCATGGCCACGGTGGTGGAACTCTTGCGTTCCACGCCCGCCGTGTCGTCGACGCCGACCCCGGCCTGGGTCATCGTCTCCTCGGTGGTCAGCGGGCGGATCTCGCTGACGGCGCCGACGAGGGTCGTCTTGCCGACCCCGAAGCCGCCCACGATCACCACCTTGACCGCCGCGGCGGCGGTGGCCGGCAATATGTCCTCTTGCCGCGGCCCCGCAGGAGCGTCAGAGCTTTCGAAGTCCATCGATCACTGCCTCAATCAATGCCAAGTCCGGAAGTTGGGCCAGGGCGACGGGTGCGCGGGAGAGCACGTGGTCGGCGGCGAGCAGATCGCCCAGGAGAACGGTGACCACGCTCACCGGGAGTGCGAGGTACGCGGAGATCTCCGCCACCGAGAGCGGCGACTGGCACATGCGCAGGATCGACGCGTGCTCCGGCTGCATCCCGGGTCTGGGCCCCGACCTGGCGATGATCAGTGTCACCAGGTCGAGGGTGGTGGCCGATAACGGGCCGCTGCGACCACCCGTGATGACGTAGAGCCGCTCGGGAGTGCCGTCCTCCCACGGGGAGCCCGGGTCGCTCACGCGGGCTGTCCGTCGCGGCGCGGCGGGCTGCTGAGGTGCTCTCCGATCCGCGCCACCAGGTCCCGCATCCGCTGGCCCATCAGTCCGGCGTCGACCCCTTCGTCGGCGAGGACCGCGAGGTAGGCGCCGGCCCCGGCCGCCATCAGGTAGAAGAACCCGCCGTCCATCTCGATCACGACCAGCCGCATCCGGCCCCTGCTGTGGGGGAGTTCGGAGGCGACCGCCCCGGCCAGGCTCTGCAGGCCGGCGCAGGCGGCGGCGAGCCGGTCGGCCGTGTCGGTCTCCGCCCCGTACTGGGCCATGCGCAGGCCGTCGGCGGAGAGAACGATCACGTGGCGGGTCTGCGGAACGCTCTCGGCCAGGTCCTTGAGCATCCAGTCCATATTGGTCTGCATCTGGCTCACGGCTGTTCCCCCTTGCTCGCCGAGTCAGGCGAGGCGTCACTGTTCTGGCTTGCCCCGGTCCGCCCGGGACCGGTCTGACTGTCCTCGGAGAGGCCGCTCTGGAAGGCGGCCAGCCACATGCCCGGCTGCACCTGGGGCTCGGGCTCCGCCGGCGCCGCGGCCGGGACCGCCGGGGCCGCCGGGGCTGCCGGGGCGAAGTCGGCGGGCTGGGCCGGCACGGTGGCACGGGCCTTGCGGCGGCGCTGCGGAAGGCCGTTCGCCGTCCGCTCCGTGACCTCGGGGAGGTCGTCGTCGCCGTCGTAGGCGGCCGGGGCGGCCGCCGCGTGCCGCGGGCCGGTGGCCGGACGCGGGACCCGGGGGTCCGCGGCGGGGGCCGCCGAGTGCCGCACGTTCCAGGAGGCGGTCGGGCCGGCCGGTGCGGCCGACGGCTGCAGCGCGGCGGCGCGGGGGCCCGAGGAGGTGCCGATGCCGTGGGCGACCCCCGTCGCGGAGGAGACGGTGGTGATCAGGTCCTGCGGGATGACCAGGACGGCGCGCACGCCGCCGTACGCCGAAGCGCGCAGCGAGACCTGGAAGTTGTAGGCCTGCGAGAGCCGGCCGACCACGGCGAGGCCCAGGCGCGGGGTCTCGCCCAGGTCGGTCAGGTCGATTCCCTGCTGGGCCTGGCGCAGCATGCGCTCGGCCCGCTTGCGGGCTTCCTCGCTCATGCTCAGACCGCCGTCCTCGATCTCGACCGCGATGCCGGAGTTCACGTCGACGGCGGTCAGGTGGACCCTGGTCTGCGGCGGGGAGTAGCGGGTGGCGTTGTCGAGCAGCTCGGCCAGGGCGTGGATGAGCGGTTCGACGGCCGGGCCGACGACGGCGACCTGGGAGACCGAGTGCAGCTCCACGCGCTGGTAGTCGATGATCCGGGACATCGCACCGCGCAGCACGCTGTACAGCGGCACGGCCTTGCTCCACTGCCGGCCGGGGCGCGCACCGCCGAGTACGGCGATGGAGTCGGCGAGACGGCCGATGAGCGCGGTGCCGTGGTCGAGGCGGAGCAGATCGCCGAAGACCGCGGGGCTCTGTCCGTGCCGGTCCTCCATCTCCCGCAGTTCCGTGGCCTGCTGGTGGACGATCGCCTGGACGCGGCGGGCGATGTTCACGAAGGCGCGCTGCGCCGAGTCGCGCAGGTCCTCCTCCGCGACCACGGCCTCGAGCACCGAGCGCAGCACGGCCTGGTGGGCCGCGGTGAACTCGGGGGTCAGCCCGTGCCGGTAGGGCTCGGAATCCCCCATCGAGGCCATGACGTCCTCGGGGAACTCGCCCTTGCGCAGCCGCGCCACGATGTCGGGCAGCAGGCTCTCGGCCAGCCGTACGGTCTCGTGCTGCTGGCGGGACAGCGCCGCGTCCTGGGCGGCGACTCTGGCCCGGAGCACCGCCATCGCCTTGCCCCGCCGGGCGGTTTCGCTGCAGGAGAGTGCGACGGCGACGAAGGCCGCGGCGCCGATCCATGCGACGGGGGTGCGTGCGGGTGCCGACACGAGCACCACCGCGACCACTGCGGCCGCAGCCGTCAGCAGTGCGGGCAGCACCCATACGACGGGTGAGGCGGGCCCTGGACTACCGGGCGACGATCCCTCTCGAACCATCAGAACCCTCAAACGATCGACAGCGGAAGATCATTGGACATCAGCCCGGGATCTTATCGGTTCTACGCACGGGTATTGACAGATGGTCAGGATGCGCGCCGTTACGTTCAGTTGGCGTCGGGAATCATGTCCGAAAACAGCCGCCGTCCCGTACGCAGACGAGCAGACCCGGTCAGTCACCTGCGCTGCGGTGCCCGTGCAGGCCGCCGGCCGTGCGCGGCGCGGACGCGGGTGCGCCGCCTGGCCGCGCACCCGCGGGATTCGGCCGGTTTCCGTCGGGCGGCGACCCGCGGGGGCCGTCGCCGACCACGGAACGTGGTCCATACCAAACCCTTGACAGGTCATTTGTTCACTTCTTAACTCACACAGTGAACTAAGCGGTTCCCTCCCCCCACACCAGGAAGGGAGAGTCATGGACTCCCCCCGCTTGTCCCGCCGCCTGCTGCTGTCCCTGGCCTCGGTCCTCGCCCTCGCATCCCTGGCCACCGGTCCGGCCCAGGGGGCCCCGGCGGACACCGCCCGCCCCGCCCCGTCCGGTCCTGCCGCCGCGGCGGCCGCCGTCACCTTCTCCGACGATTTCGACGGGCCCGCGGGCTCGGCGGTCGACGGGGCCAAGTGGCAGACCGAGACCGGCGACAACGTCAACAACCACGAACGGCAGTTCTACACCGCCGGTAACCGCAACGCCGCCCTCGACGGCCAGGGCCACCTGGTGATCACCGCCCGTCGCGAGAACCCGGGCAACTACAACTGCTGGTACGGCCGTTGCGAGTACACCTCCGCCCGGCTGAACACGGCCGGCCGGTTCACCACGACCCACGGCCGCGTCGAGGCCCGGATGAAGATCCCCCGCGGGCAGGGGATGTGGCCCGCGTTCTGGATGCTGGGCGCGGACATCGGCCAGGTCGGATGGCCGGCTTCGGGTGAGATCGACGTGATGGAGAACGTGGGCTTCGAGCCGTCCACCGTCCACGGGACCCTGCACGGGCCCGGCTACTCGGGCTCCGGCGGCATCGGCGCCGGCTACACCCTCCCCGGCGGCCAGGCCTTCGCCGACGCCTTCCACACCTTCGCGGTCGACTGGAGCCCGGGCGCGATCACCTGGTCGGTGGACGGCGCCGTCTACCAGCGTCGCACCCCGGCCGACCTCGGTGGCCGCCAGTGGGTCTTCGACAAGCCGTTCTTCCTGATCCTCAACCTCGCGGTCGGCGGCTACTGGCCCGGCGACCCCGATGCCGGGACCTCCTTCCCGCAGCAGCTCGTCGTCGACCACGTCCGGGTGACCACCGGCGACGGCCAGCCCGGCGCCGGCGCCATCACCGGGATCGGCGGCAAGTGCGTGGACGTGGCGGGGGCGGGCACCGCCAACGGGACGGCCGTCCAGCTCTACGACTGCAACGGAACCGGCGCCCAGCAGTGGAGCGTCGGAGCCGACGGTACGGTGCGGGCACTCGGCAAGTGCCTGGACGTGGCCTCCGGCGGCACCGCCGACGGCACCCCGGTCCAGCTGTGGGACTGCAACGGGACGCCCGCCCAGCAGTGGGCCCTCCCGGCGGCCCGGGACATCGTCAACCCGCAGGCGAACAAGTGCCTCGACGCCACGGGCGGCAGCTCGGCGAACGGCACCCGGCTGCGGATCTGGACGTGCACCGGGGCCGCCCAGCAGAAGTGGAGCCGCTGACCCTGAACGGTTTCGCTGGAGGACCGGCGGAGAACCGCTCAAGGATCGCTTGAAGGCCCGCGCCCCGATCCCACGGCCCGGCCGGGCCCGCCCGCGCAGTCCGCGGCCGGGCCCGGCTCCGCCGACTCCCTGGCCTGCGTACTCCTGCGCGTGACAACGGAGTCCGGGCGAGATGGGAGGGCTATGGGGCGGAGAGGCAGCACATCTTCGCAATGGTCCCGCTTGGCCTATTTCCCCTTGTCTCGCTATGCGGATACGGGGTTGCACTCCCCTACCGCAAATGATCTTCTGTGCGGCGAAGGCCATTGGATGGCAACTCCGTATTCCGCCGGCTCCCCTCTTGTGAATGGGGAATTCCGGGGCGGAGCGGGGGAGGGGTGGCGGGGGCCATGGCTTGTGAAGACGGAAACGGTATGCATTCGACGGCGGCCGCGCGGCCGCCGTCCACTCTCGTTGCACTCCGGCCCGAGTCGTCACCGGCGTGTCGTTGCATTTTTCACATACATGCAACACATTCCCGCGGCTCCCGCTGAGACACGCTCCGCTCTCCTTGAGAAGGTGGAGTCCGTCACGCTTACGAGGGGTAAGTCTTGCGTTTCCTACATGATCTGATCGAGAAACAATGCGAGGTCGAGGCGTCCCGTCCTGCGCTCACCGCAGGGGGTGCCACCTGGAGTTACGGAGAACTCCGCAGCCGCTGCCGGAACCTGGCCGGCCGCCTCTCCGCGTCGGGAGTCGCCCCGGGGGACCGGGTCCTCGTCCACGCCCCCAACGGGCCGGGGACGGTGGCCGCCCTCTTCGCCTGCTCGTACGCGGGCGCCGTGGCGGTGCTCCTCAACCCCCGGGTCCGTCCCTTCCACCTCGACCACATCGCCGCGGACTGCTCCCCGGCGCTGGCGCTCGTCGACCCCGAGCTGACCGCGGCCCACGCCGGCACCGGAGTGCGCACGGTGGCCCTCACCGAGGACCTGTGGGAGACGGCGCCGGCTCCCGGGCCGGCCCCAGGCCCGGCGGACGCCGCCGGGCGCTCCGAGGACGAGCTGGCCTGCCTCATCTACACCTCGGGCAGCACGGGCATGCCCAAAGCCGTGATGTCGCCGCACCGCCAGATGGCCTTCGCGATCGACGCGATCGGCCAGATGCTGGGCTACGCGGCGGACGACACCGTGTTCTCCTGCACCCCCCTCTCCTTCGACTACGGCCTCTACCAGGTGTTCCTCTCCCTGGCGGCGGGCGCGCACCTGGTCCTGGACGGGGACGCCTCGGCCGGACCCGCGCTGCTGCGCAGGCTGGAGGAGACCGGTGCCACGGTCTTCCCGCTCGTGCCCGCCCTCGCGGCCACCCTGGTCCGCCTGGCCGCCCGGTCCGGCGAACACCGGCTGAAGCTGCGGCTGGTGACCAACACCGGCGCCGCGCTCGGCGAGTCCCACATCGCCTCGCTGCGCGCCCGGATCCCCGGGCTGCGCGTCGCCCCCATGTACGGGCTGACCGAGTGCAAGCGCGTCTCGATCCTGGAACCGGAGAACGTGGATGCGCGCCCCGGCTCGGTGGGCCGCCCGCTGCCCGGCACCCGCTGCTCCGTCGTCGACGAGCAGGGCCGGGAGCTGCCACCCGGCAGCGGCGGCGAACTGGTGGTCTTGGGCCCGCACGTGATGCCGGGGTACTGGAACGCACCGGAGCTCACCGCCCGGCGCTTCCGGCCCGGCCCCGACGGCCGGACCGCCCTGTTCACGGGGGACCAGTGCCGGCTGGACGAGGACGGGTTCATCTACTTCCTCGGCCGGGACGACGACGTGTACAAGCGGAAGGGGTTCCGCGTGAGCACCGCGGAGGTAGAGCAGGCCGCGCTGGACGTTTCCGGAGTCGACCAGGCAGCCGCCCTCGCCCCCGTCGGGGACGGTCCCGCCCGTCTGTTCGTCAGCGGTGAATTGAACGTTCCGGAAATTCTCGCCGGACTTCGCGACCGCCTTGAGCCGCACAAAATTCCCGAAGTGTGCGAGGTGCTGGAGGCGCTTCCGCTCACACCCCACGGGAAGATCGACAAAGCGGCCCTGGGCTCACTCACTTCCACGGGGACACGATGACCGACAGTATTGCTGGATCCGGGGCGATATCCCCGGACGCGGCCGCCGCCGCGTACGGGACACCGCTCTACCTCTATGACCTGAACGTGGTGGCGCAATCCCATGCGGACCTCGTGGCGGCGCTGCCGGAGGGGGCGGTCCTCCACTATTCGCTGAAGGCGAATCCGCACCCCGACGTCGCGGGAGTCCTGGCCCGTCTGGGATGCCGGGCCGAGGTCAGCTCCACCGGAGAACTGGATTCCGCTTTGGTGGCGGGCTTTGCTCCCGCAGATATCACGTACAGCGGCCCTGCAAAGACCGTTCCGGAAATCGGAGAGGCCCTGCGGGCGGGCGTCACCCGCTTCTCCGTGGAGTCCGTGCGCGACCTGGAGACCCTCTCCGCCGTGGCCCGGGACACCGGACGGGACCCGGACGCCGCGATCGAGTGCCTGCTGCGCATCAACGCCGACCGGCCCGTACCCGGCATGGGACTGGCCATGGCGGGCGTCAGCACCAAGTTCGGCGTGGACTTCGCCCGGGTGCTGGCCGACCCGGAGGCGTTCCAGGACACCGGCCGGGTCCGGATCACCGGGCTGCACCTCTACATGGGCACCAACCTGCCCACCGAGGACGTCCTGCTCGGCCAGTTCGACGCGGCCCTCGCCATGTGCGGGGAACTGGCCCGGGCCCTCGGCCGGGAGTTCGGCGAGCTGGACCTCGGCGGCGGCTTCGGCACCCCCTACGCCCAGGCCGGCGAACGGCCCGTCTACCCGGGCCTGCGGACGGGGCTCGAAAAGCTCCTCGACGAGCACGTGCCCACCTGGCGCGACGGCGGACCCGCCGTCTCCTTCGAGTCCGGCCGCTACCTCGTCGGCTCCTGCGGCACCCTCGTGACCTCCGTCGTCGAGGTCAAGGAGTCCAAGGGCCGGCAGTACGCCCTGCTCGACAGCGGCATCCACCACCTCGGCGGCCTCGCCGGGCTGCGCCGGCTGCCCCCGCTGCGGCCGGGCCTGCTGCGGCTGCCCGGCAGCGCCCACGCCGAGGACACCGAACCGACCGGCCGGCCCGTGCACCTGGTGGGCCCGCTGTGCACCCCGCTGGACCAGTGGGGCAGCCCCTCCGACCTTCCCGCGCTGCACGCCGGCGACCTGCTGGCCGTGCCCAACACCGGGGCGTACGGACTGACGGCCAGCCTGGTGGGCTTCCTCAGCTACCCGGCACCCGTCGAGGTGGTCACCGGCGGCGGACGCCCCACCACCGCCTCGCGCACGGTCCTCACCCGTACCCCTGTCGAGAGGAACTGACACCATGCCCACCCCCGACCCCGAACTCGTCGCACTGCTCCGCCGCCACCTGCCGGAGCTCGCCGAGGACACCCCGATCACCGAGGACTCCCCCCTCGCGGAACTCGGCCTCGACTCCATGCGGGCCGTGGACGTGCTCTTCGACATAGAGGACACCTTCGGAGTGAACCTGCCCGACGCGGCGCTGCGGCCCGACACCTTCCACAGCCTCGGCGGCCTGCGCGCGGCCCTGGAGCAGGCACGGGACGGGGTCTCCGCGTGAGCGCCCCCAGCGCACAGGCGCGCCCCGTGCCCACCGCCACCCCGACCGAGCTGGCCCGGGAGCTCTTCCCGGTGCTGCGGGCCACCGCCGCGGAGGCCGACGACAGCGCCTCCTTCCCCGTGGCCGCGCTCGACGCGCTGCGCGCCTCGGGCCTCATGGGCCTGTCGGTGCCCGTCGAGTACGGCGGCCTGGGCGGCTCGCTCGCCGACATGGCGGCCGTCGCCCGGGAACTCGGCCGCGGCTCGCTGTCCGCCGCCCTGATCTGGGCCATGCACTGCCAGCAGGTCGTCACCCTCGCCGAGTACGCGACCCCCGGCCTCAAGAGCCGGCTGCTGCCGCGGATCGCCCGGGGCGAGGTCTACATCGCCTCCGTCACCTCGGAGGCGGGCAAAGGCGGCCACCTGACCTCTGCCGGGGCCGCGCTCGACCGTGCGACGGACGACCTGCTGATCCACCGCGAGGCCCCGATCGTCACCGGCGGAGTCCAGGCCGACGGCTTCCTCATCACCATGCGGGACGCCGCCGACGCCTCCTCGAACGCCGTCACCCTGGTCTACGCCGACCGCGGGCAGCTGCAGACCACCCGGCGCGACGGCTGGAACCCGATGGGCATGCGCGCCACGCACAGCGTCGCCATGACCCTGCACGGGACCGTGCCCGCCGACCAGCAGGTCGGCGAGGCGGGCGCGTTCGCCGACATCTCCGGCGCCGTCTTCGCCCCGGCCGCCCACATCGGCTGGTCGGCGAGTTGGCTCGGAGCCGTCTGCGGGGTGCTGCGCGACACCCTGACCATGCTGCGCGACCCGGCCAAGCGCCGGGACTTCAACCTCCGCTCCGAGCTGGTGCTGGACCGCATCGCCCGGATCAGGCTGGCCGTGGACGCGGTGGACGCCTTCCTCGGCCAGGTCGTGCGGGAGATCGAGGACCTGCGGCTGACCGGCGGCGACATCGGCGCCGCCCCCGTCCAACTACGGCTCAACGGGCTCAAGGTGTTCGCCTCGGAGACGCTCATGGACGCCGCCGACCGCCTCATGGACCTGCTGGGCCTGCGGCACGGTTACATGCGCAGCTCCGCCATTCCCGCGGAACGGCTGTTCCGTGACCTCAAGTCGGCGCGGTTGAACTACTCCAACGACCGACTCACCACCGCCAACGGCACGCTGACCCTCCTCGATCCCGAGGTGCGCCTTGTCTGACGGCGTGGTGCACGCATCCGTGCGCCTCGGGGACGCCGAGGTGCACACGCTCCTCGGCCCGATCCCCGCCGACCCGGACCTGTCGTGGCTCGGCCCCGCCGAGCTGGCGGCCGCCTCCCGCATGGCCCCCGGCCGGCGCGCGGAGTTCGCCTTCGGGCGGAGCCTGCTGCGCCGCGCCGCAGCCCAGGCGCTGCGCCGCCCCGCGCGGGAGCTGACGCCCGCTGAGGACACCGCCGGCGGCCCGCCGCGGTTCGTGCAGGCTCCGGAGCTGGGCACCAGCGTCTCCCACAGCGGGGGCGTGGCCGCGGTCGCGGTCAGCCTGGGGACCAGCGTCGGCATCGACGTCGAGCCGGTGACCGAGCCGAAGGCCGCCACCCTGCGCCGCTGGGCCTCCCTGCCCTCCTACCAGGGCCTCGCGGACCTCCACGGGACCGAACGGGCGCGCCGCTTCACCCGTACCTGGACCGTCCAGGAAGCGTGCGCGAAGGCGGTCGGCACGGGGCTGTCCGGCCGGCCCTGGCAGATCCCCGTCGACGGCGCCGGGGACCGGGGCGCCTGGGGGACCGTGCGGTGGATGCGCCTGGACAGCCGCCGCGACCTCGCGCTCGCCGTGGCGACCGCGCCCGCCGGGACGAACGACCGGGAGTACGCATGGTGACGGGGACGGTGACGGGAGCGGGTGCGCCCGGGACGGGCCCGGCGGCCGGGACCCGGACCGGGCCCCAGGCGCCGCCCGTGGACGGCGAACTGCTCTCCTGCTACGGATCGGCCCTCGCGGCCTACCTGGACGCCACCGGCCGGGACTGGCTCTCCGCCCTCGGCAGCTCCTGCCCACTGGACCTGCGGACCGAGGCGGACGGCGTCCACGCCTTCCGCCACCTGCCCGCGGGACTGCGCGCCGCCCGGGGACCGCTGCCCCTCGTGCGGCGCGGGGCAGCGGACGCCGACGGGGCCCTGGCCGGCATCGCCGCGGAGTACGCGGCCTCCGGCGCGGTCGTCGTCGTGGGCGACGCCCACAACCTGCCCTGGCTCACCGCCCACCAACAGCGCCACGCGCCGCACTGGTTCGTCGTCGACGGGTACGGGGACGGCCGCTGGCACGTCCGCGACGACTTCCGGGCCGCCGACGACCTCGGGGACCAGAGCGCCTGGAGCGGATGGACCGACGGAGACGGGCTGCGCGCCTGGAGCCGCCGGGTACCGGAACTCACCCTGCCGTTCCTGCTCCAGGAGCGGCACGCCTTCGGGGACGAGGACGACGCGGACCTGTACGCCGGCCACCAGTGGTTCGCCGTACGGGGCCCCGCGGACGCCCCGCCGGGCCCTGACCCGCGCCCGCAGAGCTGGCTCCGCGCGGCGGACGCCCTGCACGCGCTGGCCGGCCACTTCGAGCGGCTGGGCGGCCACGAGGACGGCTACGTCCAGGCCGACGAGATCTGGACCGCCGCCCGCCAGCGCGCCCTGCACCTGCGCTACGCGACCTGGCAGGGCCGGACGGGCGCGGCGCCGGACGCGGCCGCCGTGGAGCGGCTCACCGCGCTGGCGGCCGACTGGGCACGCCTGCCCATGATGATCCGCTTCGCCCGTCTGTCGCTCCGGCGCCCCGGCCCGGCGCGCACCGGGCCGCTGGTGGCGGCCCTGCACGAGCTGGCCGCGGCCGAGAGCGCCGCTCCGGCGCCCCTCGCCGCCGACGGCCGGGACACCTGACCACTTTCCGGAACCACCCGTACGAGAGGACCACCATGCCGAACACCGGTATCGACCAGCAGCTCCCCGAGCTCGTCATCCGCCACCTCGCCGAGGCCGCCGGCCTCGACCTGGACCCGTCCGTCGCGCTCACCGCCGAGATCGGCTCCGAAGAGCTGCCGGTCGGCTCCATGGCCTACGTACAGGGCCTCATCGCCGTCGAGGACGAGCTGGGCGTCGCCTTCGCGGACAAGCTGTTCGCCGAGGTCCGCAAGGCGACCCTGGGCGATGTCGTCAGCTACGCGCAGAACGCCGTCGCGGCTGCCAAGGGAGTCTGAACATGACCGGCATCCCCACCACTTGGTACAACATCATCCCGGACCTGCCGGAGCCGATCGCCCCGGACATGCCCGCTCCGGGCGGCCGCCCCGGACTCAACCCGCAGATCCCCACCGGGCTCGTGCGCCAGGAGCTCAGCAAGGCGAGCGACATCGCCATCCCCGCCGAGGTCCTGGAGCACTACCGGAGCTTCCGGCCCACCCCGCTGCGCCGGGCCGAGAAGCTGGAGGCCGAACTCGGCGTCAGCGCCCGCATCTACTACAAGTACGAGGGCGGCAACGTCAGCGGCAGCCACAAGCTGAACAGCGCCCTCGCCCAGGCCTACTACTACAAGCAGGCGGGCGCCGAGCGCCTGGTGACGGCCACCGGCGCCGGCCAGTGGGGCACCGCCCTGGCAGCGGCCTGCCGTGCCTTCGGCCTCGAATGCCACGTCTACATGGTCGGCAACAGCTACCAGGCCAAGCCCTACCGGCGCGTGGTCATGGAGATGCTCGGCGCCACCGTCGTCCCCAGCCCCACCCCGGCCACGGACGCGGGACGCGAGGCGCTCGCCGCGCACCCCGGCACCGGCGGCAGCCTCGCCATCGCCATGGCGGAGGCGCTGGAGGACGCGCGCCGCGACAGCGGAAGCCGGTTCGCCACGGGCAGCGGGGAGTCGTACTCACTGCTGCACCAGACCGTCATCGGCCTGGAGGCGCAGGAGCAGATGGCGGCGTTCGGCGAGCAGCCCGACGTGGTCATCGCCAGCCTCGGTGCGGGCAGCAACTTCGGCGGGCTCGCGGGCCCGTACCTGCGCGACCGGCTGCGCGGCGGCCAGGGCCCCCGGTGCATCGCCGTGGAGCCCACCGCCTGCCCGAAGCTGACGCGCGGGGTCTACCGCTACGACTACACCGACTCCTCGCGCGCCACCCCGCTGCAGAAGATGTACACGCTGGGACACGCCTTCTCCCCGGCCGCCATCCACGCCGGCGGCCTGCGCTACCACGGCACGGCGAAGATCGTCAGCTCCCTGTACTCCGCGGGCACCATCGAGTCCGTCGCCTACGGCCAGAACGAAGTCCTCGCCAGCGGACTGGAGTTCGCCCGCGCCGAGGGCATCATCCCGGCGCCCGAGTCCGCCCACGCCGTGCACGCCGCCGTGGTCGAGGCCAGGCGGGCCACGGCGGCGGGCGCCGACCCGGTCATCCTGTTCTGCCTCAGCGGGCACGGCCAGTTCGACCTCGCGGCCTACGACGCCCACCTGCAGGGGGCCCTCGACGACAGCGGACTGTCCCCGCAGGAGCTGGCCGCGTCGCTGAGCAGCCTGCCCGAGCAGCCCGAGGCAGCCGCCCGTGTCCACTGACGCGAAGGGCGCCGGGGCCCCGGCCGCAGCCGCCCCGGGCCGGGCCCCGGGCGGCTGGAACCACCCCCTGCCGCCCCTGCTGGTCACCATGGCGCTGTGGGGCAGCGGCTTCGTGGTCTCGAAGATCGTCGTGGAGGACATACCCCACAGCGTCGCCGCGGCCCTCCGGTTCGGGTCGGGCGCCCTCGTGCTCCTGCTGATCCTGCCGCTGCTGCTGCCCGGGCGCGCCGGCATCCGCGGGTCCGAGATCCGGCCGCTGGCCATCGCGGGCTTCCTGGGCGTCTTCGTCTACAACGCCGTCCTGTTCTTCGGCCTCACCTACGCCCCGGCCGTGGACGGCGCCATCATCGTGCCCATCCTGAGCCCCATCCTCACCACGGCCGCGGCGCTCGCGCTGCGCTGGGAGAAGGCGCAGTGGCACCGGGTCGCGGGCCTCACCGCGGGCGCGGCGGGCGCGGTGCTGTTCTTCTTCGGCGTCGCCGAGTCCGGCGGCGGCCGGGACCGGCTGCTGGGCGAGCTGGCCTATGTGGTCGCCGCCGTGGGCTGGGCCGCCTACACCATGATCGGCAAGCGGATCCTGGTGCAGATCGAGCCGGTCCGGGCCACGGCCTACTCCATGGCCTTCGGCTCGCTCATGCTGGCCGCGCTCGCCGTGCCGGACGTGGGCGACGTGGCCTGGAGCGGCCTCTCCGGCAGCTTCTGGTGGACGATGGCCTTCCTGGTCCTCGGCCCCACGGCGGTCGCGTACGCGCTGTTCTACCGCGGCGTGCGCCAGGTCGGACCCACGACCGCCTCCGTCTTGATGTTCCTGGTCCCGGTGTCCGGCACGGTGCTGTCCTTCGTGCTCCTGGACGAGTCCATCGGCACGGGCCAGCTGATCGGCTCCCTGTTCATGCTGGTGGGCGCCGTCCTGGCGGTGGCCGGGCCGAAGCTGCTCCGACGCCGGGGGGCGGCCGCGTGACCGGGCCGGACCACGGCGCCGCGCCGGCCCCGCGGGCGCCCGCGCCGGCCCCGCCCGCGGTGGACGACGCCGGCTTCCGCGACGCCATGGCTGCCTTCCCCTGCGCCGTGACCGTGGTCACGGCCTATGACGGGGCGCGGGTCCACGGGACGACCGTCAGCGCGGTCGCCTCCCTCTCCCGCAATCCGCCGCTGGTCATGGTCGCCCTCGCCGAGGACTCGGAGCTGCTGGCCGTCATCCGGCGGTCCGGCCGGTTCGGGATCAACGTGCTGGCCGACGGCCAGGAGGACTGGGCGCGGGCCTTCGCCGCGAAGGGACGGGACAAGGGCGCCGGGATCCCGCTGACCGACGAGGGCGGCGTGCCGAGGCTTCCCGGGGTTCCCGCCTGGATGGCGTGCCGGGTGGCCGCCCTGACGCCGGGCGGGGACCACGTCATCGTCCAGGGTGCGGTGGAGTACGCCGACACCCGGCCGCAGCCGCCGCTGGTCTACCACCGCCGGGCCTTCGGCACGTGCACGGGCACCGCGCTCGAAGCGGCCGGATCCCCCGCCCGCTGAGCGCCGCCGAGCATCCTGAACGGCCGCCTCCCCTTGCGGGAGGCGGCCGTCCGGCCGAGCCGGCGGGCCGGGGCGGGCCGTACCCGGCGCTCACGCACCGTGACGACAGCTGCCGGGATGTGGTCGGCAGGCTGCGGAAATATGATGAACGGGGCCCTGGAGTCAGGGCCCGGAGCCTGACGTCCGTCGCACGCACCCCGGAGCGGTCCATGACCCCCCATCGGTCCACGCGGTCGGCGAGCGCCGACGACCTGCTGGCCCGGCTCGGGCGGCTCACGGCGCAGGCCAAGGAGGGCGCGGAGTTCCACCAGGCCCGGGTGGAGCTCGCCGAGGCCCTCCAGCGGGAGATCCTCCCCAGCTCGGTGCCCGCCCTGCCGGGGCTGCGCACCGCCGCCCGGTACGCGCCGGCCCGCCATGGACTGAGCGTGGGCGGCGACTGGTACGACGGCTTCCTGCTCCCCGAGGGCGCCCTGGGCTTCTCCATCGGCGACGTCGAGGGCCACGACGTCGAGGCGGCCGCCTTCATGGGCCAGGTCCGGATCGCCGTACGGGCCGTGGCCGCGGCCGCCGCCGACCCCGGAGAGGTCCTCAGCCGGGCCAACGACCTGCTGCTCTCCGTGGAGAACGACCTATTCGCCACCTGCACCTTCCTCCGCTTCGACCCCGTCACCTGGGAGATCCAGAGCGCCCGCGCCGGCCACGTGCCCGCGGTCTGGGCCACGGACGACGGCCGCCACGGGCTCACCGAGGACGAGGGCGGGCTCCCGCTGGGCATGCTCGCCGAGGCGCACTACCCGGTGACCCGGCGCAAGCTCGCCGCCGCCGGATCCTTCGTCCTGATCACCGACGGGGTCGTCGAAGGCCCGGCCTTCCCCATCGAGGCGGGGCTCGAACGGGTGGCCGAGGCGGTCAGGGCGGGCGCCGGGGGCGACCCCGGCGAGCTCGCCGCCGAGGTGATGAAGGTCGCCGACTCCACCGGCCACGTGGACGACGCCGCCGTCCTGGTCCTCAGCCACGCCGCGGCCCCGCCGGCGGGCCGCCGCCCGGAACGGCCGGACGGGGTGAGCGGGGGGACCCCGTGACCCCGTAGGGCGTGTCACGCGCGGGCGGCGCGGCCGCTCCTGTCTGATGCAGTGATGCGCACCGAGGGCTTCCGACGTCTGTGCCTGGCCGTGCTCCGGATCCTCGCCGTGGCGGGCGCCTACTACCTCGGCGGACGGATCGGCCTGCTCCAGCAGGTGGTGATGGACGGAGCGGTCGTCACCCCGCTGTGGCCGCCCACCGGGATCGCCGTCGCCTGCCTGCTCTGGCTCGGGCTCCGCATCTGGCCCGGGATCGCCCTCGGCGCCTGCCTCGTGATCCTGTGGATCGGCACCCTCGACCCCGTCGGCCTCGGCATCGCCGCGGGCAACACCCTGGCTCCCGTCTGCGCCTGCCTGCTGCTGCGCCGCGCCGGCTTCCGCACCACGATGGACCGCCTCAGGGACGGCGTCGCCCTGGTCTTCCTCGGCGGCCTGGCGCCGATGCTGATCAGCGCCACCGTCGGGGCCGGGCTGCTGCGGGCCACCGGCAAGATGCCGGCGAGTGAGTTCTGGACCGGGTGGTGGACCTGGTGGGCCGGCGACGCCATGGGCGTCCTGGTGGTCACGCCGCTGCTGCTGGTCCTGCGCAGGGCCCGGGTGCCGAGGGACACCTACCGGTGGGGGGAGGCCGCCGCCCTGGGCGTGACGGCGGTGGTGTGCACGGTCTTGGCGACCCGGAGCGAACTGGCGCTGCTGTTCCTGGTCTTCCCGGTCCTCATCTGGGCCGCCCTGCGGTTCCAGCTCGCGGGCAGCGCCCCCTGCGTGCTGCTGGTCTCCGTCCTGGCCAACGCGGCGGCCGTCGACCTCGTCGGCCCCTTCGCCTCCCACACCATGACCGAGGGCATGGTGAACCTCCAGGCCCTCAACGGCAGTGCGGCCCTGACCTCCCTGCTGCTCTCGGCGCTCGTCACGGAGCGCATCAACATCCGGCTGCGGCTGGAGCAGGCGTGCCAGGACCTCGCCGAGGTGGTGGACCGGCTCACCTCGGCGAGGACCGCCCGCCGCCCCACCCCTCCTGATGACCCCTCACGTCCCACGGCGCCGAAGGGAAGTTGAGAACAATCAGCTCCACATTCGCTGGCGCACACGGGAAGTGCCGCATGTGTGCAGAAGATCAGGAGAGTGTGATCTTTCTGAGGAGCCGACGAGGAGGTCTCCTTAAGAAACCTTGTTGAATAACGCAGAGGGTCCGGGCGACCTTGAATCGCTCCCGTGAATCGGTCAGGGTTTCGAACCAACCCCCGGAGATTTTCCGGCTCCTGGGGGTTCAGCGCGCCAGCGCTTTTGACGCCCCACACGTCAACACGAGGAGCACTTCCCCCATGTCAACTCACAGGCATGCACGCACCCGGTCCCGCGGGATCCGGATCACGGCCGTCCTCACGGGGGCCGCGACCGTCGCCGGTGTCGGCATTCTCATGTCCCCCTTCGCCGGTGCGACGACTCCGGCCGAAGGAACGGTGTACGGGCTCGGCGCGCCGGGCGCGCTCAGCGGCAGCTACATCGTGATGCTCGACAAGAGCGCGGACAAGCAGGCGCTCGCCAAGAAGTACGGCGGCGAGCTGCGGCGCACCTACGGCTCCGCGGTCAACGGCTTCTCCGCCTCGGGCCTCTCGGAGTCGGACGCCAAGCGCCTGGCCGCCGACCCGGCCGTGGGCAAGGTCGTCCAGAACAAGAAGTTCTCCCTCAACACCACCCAGCCCAACCCGCCCTCCTGGGGCCTGGACCGCATCGACCAGGAAGCCACGGCAGCGGACCGGAAGTACACCTATCCCGACGCCGGCGGTGACGGGGTGACCGCCTACGTCATCGACACCGGAGTCCGCATCACCCACAAGGACTTCGCCGGCCGGGCCACCCACGGCTTCGACGCCGTGGACAACGACCAGAGCGCGGACGACGGGAACGGCCACGGCACGCACGTCGCCGGCACCATAGCCGGCCTGGAGCACGGCGTCGCGAAGAAGGCGAAGGTCGTCGCCGTCCGCGTGCTCGACGACAACGGCTCGGGCACCACCGAGCAGGTCGTCGCGGGCATCGACTGGGTCACCCAGAACCACAGCGGTCCCTCGGTCGCCAACATGAGCCTCGGCGGCGGCGCCGACGAGGCCCTCGACGAGGCGGTGCGCAGGGCGATAACCGGCGGCGTCACCTTCGCCGTCGCCGCGGGCAACGAATCCGCCGACGCCGGACAGGGCTCGCCCTCCCGGGTCAAGGAGGCCATCACCGTGGCCTCCAGCACGAAGGAGGACACCCAGTCCGACTTCTCCAACTTCGGCTCCGTCGTGGACCTCTACGCCCCGGGCTCGGACATCACCTCCGCGTGGAACGACAGCGACACCGGTACGAAGACCATCTCCGGCACGTCCATGGCGACCCCCCACGTCGTCGGCGCGGCGGCCCTGTACCTGGCCGGGCACAAGGACGCGACCCCGGCGCAGGTCGCCGAGGCCCTGACCGCCGGCGCCACCTCCGGCAAGATCACCAACCCCAGCGCCGGAACCCCGAACAAGCTGCTGAAGGTGTCCGCCGAGTAACCGGCCCACCGCGACGCGCCGAGGCCGCCGCAACCCCCCGGGGGGTTGCGGCGGCCTCGGCCCGTTCGGACACCCCGCGGCCTGCGCGGCCCGGGTGCGCGGCGCGGCGCGCCCGGCGCATCAGCGCAGCCACGGCTCCCACACGTCGCGGTTGCGCTCCACCCAGGTCCGGGCCGCCTCCTGCGGCGACATCTTCTCCTCGGCGATCATCAGCGACACCTCGTTCTGCTCCTCGGTGTTCCAGTGGAATGCCTTCAGGAACGCGGCGGCCTCACCACCCGAATCGGCGAAGCGGGTGTTGAGGAACTTCCGCAGCGGAGTGTGCGGGTAGGCGCAGGCCACCGCTTCCGGGTCGGCGTCGCAGCCCTCCTTGTACTCGGGCAGCTTCACCTCCGTCATCGGCACCCGCTCGAAGAGCCACTGCGGCTTGTACCAGTACGTCAGGAAGGGCTTGCCCTCCTTCGCGAACTGCCGGATCTGCGTGATCTGCGCCGCCTCCGACCCGGCGAAGACCACGTCGAAGTCCAGGTCCAGGTTCTTCACCAGCGCCTTGTCGTTCGTCACGTAGGACGGCGAACCGTCCAGCAGCTGCCCCTTGCCGCGGCTCTCCGGCGTGCGCAGCTGGTCCGCGTACTTGTCCAGGTTCTTCCAGTCGGTCACGTCCGGATGGGCCTCGGCGAAATACGTGGGGACGAACCAGCCGATGTGGCCCGTCACACCCAGCTCGCCGCCCGGTGTGATGGTCTTCTTCTTCGCGACGTACCGCTCCTCCTGCTCGGGATGGCCCCAGTCCTCCAGGATCGCGTCCACGCGGCCCTGGCTGAGCGCGTCCCATGCGGGGACCTCGTCCACCTGCACGGTGTCCACCCGGTAGCCCAGCTCGTGTTCGAGCAGGTAGGCGGCGACGGCGGTGTTCGCCTGCGCGCCCACCCACGACTGCACGGACAGCGTGACGGTCCGGGCGTCCTGGGCCGCCGCGTACGGGGAGGACTGGCGGGTCATGTCGGCAGCGCCGCAGCCGGTGAGCGCGGCGAGGCAGCCCGCTGCCGTGGCCACGGCGGTCACGGCGGTGAGGGTACGGCGGCGCGGGGAGCGCCGCTGCTGTCGGTCCGGCATGTCAGGCCTCCTTCGCGGGCTGGGTGACGCGGTCGAGCACCAGGCCCAGGCAGACGATCGCGACGCCCGCGACCAGTCCGGTGGCCAGGTCTCCCTGGGCGAGGCCGAGGACGACCTCGTAACCCAGTGCACCGCCGCCGACCAGACCGCCGATGATGACGACGGCCAGGACCAGGACCACCGCCTGGTTGACGGCGAGCAGCAGGGCCGGGCGGGCCAGCGGCAGCTGGACCTGCCACAACTGCTGCGACCGGGTGGCGCCCAGAGAGCGCGCCGACTCCATGGCGGCGGGGTCCACCCCGCTCAGCCCCTGCACGGTGATGCGGACGACGGCGGGCAGCGCGTACACCACGGCGGCGGCCGCCGCGGGTGCCCGCCCGACGCCGAACAGGGCGACCACCGGGATGAGGTAGACGAACTGCGGCATGGTCTGGCACACGTCGAGCACGGGGCGCAGCAGCCGCTGGGCGCGCTCGCTGCGGGCCGCGCCCACCGCGATCGCGAAGCCGAGCACCAGGGTGACGACGACCGCGGCGAGCACCTGCGAGAGCGTGTCGAGCGAGGGCTCCCACACGCCGAGGACCCCGATGGCGGCCATGGCCAGGACGGCGGTCAGCGCGCTGCGCCAGGTACCGGCGAGCAGCCCGAGGGCGGCGACCACCAGGAGCACCAGCCACCACGGCATGGCCTGCAGACCGCTGCGCAGGGGGTCCAGGACCCAGCCGGTGAAGCCGGCCGCCCAGTCCGCGGTGCCGCCGACGACGGGCACGCCCGAGTAGAGGTGGTCGGTCATCCACGCGACGGCCCGGTTGACCGGCTCGGCGATCGGCACCGTCCAGGAGCCGGGCCACAGGGAGGTGCCGGCCATCCGTCCGGCGACCGCGACGGCGACCGCCGCCAGGACCGTCAGCAGCCGCCCGTACCAGCCCGCGAACACCCGTCGCAGCAGGTGCCGGGACTTGCGGTCGGCCGGGTCGGCGGCCAGCCGGCGGCCCGCCGCGTCGGCGGTGCGGTCCAGGACGACGGCGAGCAGCACGATGGGGATGCCGGCGGCGAGCGCGGCGCCCACGTCGACCGAGGCGAGGGCCTGGTAGACCCGGTCGCCGAGGCCGCCCGCACCGATCACGGAGGCGATGACGGCCATCGACAGCGCCATCATGACGGCCTGGTTGACGCCGAGCAGCAGCCGCGGCAGCGCCAGCGGAAGCCGCGCGGTGAACAGCCGCTGCCGCCCGGTCGCGCCGAGCGAACGCGCGGCCTCCAGCACTCCGGCGTCGGCCTCGCGCAGCCCCAGCGCGGTGAGCCGGGCCATCGGCGGAGCCGCGTACACCACGGTGGCGAGCACGGCGGCCGGCACGCCGATGCCGAAGACCAGCACCATCGGCAGCAAGTAGGCGAAGGCGGGGAGCACCTGCATGGTGTCCAGGACGGGACGCAGCGCGCGGCCCGCCCGCGGGGACAGCCCAGCGGCCAGCCCCAGCAGGCCGCCGACCAGCACGGAGGCGGCCACGGCCACGGCCATCAGCGCAAGGGTCTGCATCGTCGGCACCCACATGCCGAGCAGCCCGCAGGCGGCGAAGGCGCCCACGCAGGTCAGAGCGAGCCGCACGCCCGCCAGACGCCATGCGACCAGGCCGGCGAAGGCGGTGACCCCGGCCCAGCCGGCAGCCAGCAGGACCACGTACACGGCGCGGACGGACACCACCACGGCATTGCTGACGTGGCCGAAGAAGTAGAGGAACAGCGGGTGGCCGTCCCGGTTGTCGATGATCCAGTCACCGGCCCGGCCCAGCGGGCCGGACAGGTCCACGGCCAGCGCCCCGGGCCAGCTGGCGGCGCCCGGGAAGGCGAACGCGAGCGGCAGGAGGACCAGTGCGGCCACGGCGAGGGGCAGCAGGGTGCGCCCGGTCCGGCGGGGGAGCAGGGTCTGCAGACCGGCCGACCCGGCCCCGGCGCGGCCGGAACGCCCGGCGGCCGCACGGTCCTTGGCGGGGCGCGCGCCGGCGTCCGGCCGGGCGGCCGTCGCGGGCCGGGCGGTCCGGGCCGGGCGGCCCGGCTCGCCGGGCTCGCGCACGGAGGTGGCGGTCGTGCTCATCCGCGCCACCGCCCCACGCAGGGGGCGGGGAGCACGGGGGGCTGCGTACGGCCCCTCATGCGGCCACCTCCGCGGTCCGGGGGGAGGGAATCCCGGCGACCACGGCGAGCAGCGCCGCGTCGTCGACGATGCCGAGGCACCGGCCGCCGTCGACCACCCGCGCCGGACCGCCGGTACGGGCGACCGCCTCGATGGCCTGGGCCACGGTCGTGGCGGGGGCGAGCGCGGGACCCTGGTCGGCCTCGCCGGGCCGGGCGGGGCGCATCGCCCCGCGCACCGTGAGCACCTGCTCGCGCGGCACGTCGCGGACGAAGTCCCGCACGTAGTCGTCGGCGGGGGAGCCCACGATCTCCTCCGGGGTGCCGAGCTGCACGATCCGGCCGTCGCGCATCAGCGCGATCCGGTCTCCCAGTCGCAGGGCCTCGGACAGGTCGTGGGTGATGAAGACCATCGTGCGGCCCTCCTCGTGGTGGAGGCGGGCCACCTCCTCCTGCATCTCGCGGCGGATCAGCGGGTCGAGCGCGCTGAACGGCTCGTCGAACAGCAGCACTTCGGGATCAGCGGCCAGGGCACGGGCCAGTCCCACACGCTGCTGCTGGCCTCCGGAGAGCTGCCCGGGACGGCGGTCGCCGAGCCCGTCGAGGCCGACCTTGGCCACCATCTCGGAGGCCCGCGCGCGCCGTTCGGCGCGGCCCATGCCCTGGATCTCCAGGCCGTAGGCCACGTTGTCGAGCACGGTGCGGTGCGGGAGCAGGCCGAAGTGCTGGAAGACCATGGCGGCGCGGTGGCGGCGCAGTTCGCGCAACCGGCCCGCGTCCATGGCGAGGACGTCCTCCCCGTCGATGGACAGGGTGCCCGCCGTGGGCTCGATCAGCCGGGTCAGGCAGCGCACCAGGGTGGACTTGCCGGAACCGGACAGGCCCATCACGACGAAGACCTCGCCCTTGCGGACCTCGAAGCCCACGTCGCGGACGGCCGCGGTGCAGCCGGTGCGCTCACGCAGTTCGGCGGCGCTCAGCCCGGCGTCGGCGGAGCCGGGCACCTTCGCGGCCTTGGAGTCGGGGCCGAAGACCTTCCACAGGCCCTGCACGGAGAAGACGGGGGAGCCGTCGGCGGCGTTCACCGGCCACCACCCCGCAGCAGCTCGGCGGCTTTCTCGCCCACCATCAGCACTCCGATCATCGGGTTGACCGCGGTCATCGTCGGGAAGACGGAAGCGTCCGCTATGCGGATACCGTCGAGTCCGCGGACCTTCAGGTCCGGACCCACGACGGCCGTCGGATCGTCGGGGGCGCCCATCTTGCAGGTGCCGGCGGGGTGGTAGACCGTGTGGGCCACCGAGCGGGCGTACGCGCTCAGCTCCTCGTCGCCGGTGACCTCCGGGCCCGGGCAGACCTCGCGCCGGAGCCAGCCCGCCAGCGGTTCGGTCGCGGCGATCTTCCGGGCCAGCCTGATGCCGTCGACCAGGGTCCGGGCGTCGTAGTCCTCCTCGTCCGTGAAGTACCGGAAGTCGAGGGCGGGCTTGACCTCGGGGTCCGCGCTGGTGAGGTAGAGCCGGCCGCGGCTGCGCGGCTTGGGGATGTTGGGGGTCAACGACACGCCGTGCGCCGGGCGTTCGTAGCCCAGCCGCTCCGGGTTGTCGGTGAACGGGATCTGGTAGAAGTGGAACATCAGGTCCGGCCCGGGGGAGTCCGGGTCGCGCCGGACGAACAGGCCGGCGTCGCTGTCCATCGCCGAATTTTCCGGGATCGGCCCGTCCGTCTCCCAGACGATCACCGACTCCGGGTGGTCCAGCAGGTTCTCGCCCACTCCCGGCAGGTCGTGGACCGGGGGGATGCCCAGGGCCTCCAGGTCCGCGCGCGGACCGATGCCGGAGTGCAGCAGCAGCCGCGGGGTGTCGACGGCGCCCGCGCACACCAGCACCTCGCGGCGCGCGGTCACCAGCGACCGGCTGCCGTCCTCGGCCAGGACGTGCACACCCCGGGCGCGGTTGCCCTCCAGCTCCAGGCGGCAGGCCCAGGTCTCCAGCATCAGGTGCAGGTTGGGCCGCTCGTCCATGAACGGGTGGAGGTACGCGACCGACGCGGAGGAGCGCTTGTTGGTCTCCGGGTGGTAGGCGAGGTCGAAGAAGCCGGCGCCCTCGTGGAACGGCTTGCGGTTGAATCCCTCGACCCGGGGCACGCCCAGGGCCGCCTGGGCCGCCTCCACGAAGTCCGAGGCGATGGCGTTGCGGTCGGCCTCGCCCACCGGCACGACGTTGTTCAGCAGCCGGTCGAAGTACGGCTCCATGGCCGCCGCGTGCCAACCCTCGGCGCCGGCCTGCGACCACTCGTCCCAGTCGGAGGGCAGCGGCTTGAAGGCGATCAGCGTGTTGTGCGAGGAGCAGCCGCCGAGGACCCGGGCCCGGCTGTGCCGGATGTGCGAGTTGCCGCGGGGCTGCTCGGTGGTCGGGTAGTCGTAGTCCAGCTCCCCGCCGAGGAGGCCCATCCAGCGGCGCAGGGTCAGCACGTCCGGACGGTCGACGTCGCTCGGGCCGCCCTCGATGACGGCCACGGTGACGTCCGGGTCCTCGGTGAGGCGCGAGGCGATCACCGAGCCCGCGGTGCCGCCGCCGACGATGACGTAGTCGTACTCCTGCTCCTGGCTCCGGTCCCGGCCCTGCCCGGGTCGGGGGTCGGGATGCTGCGTGGTGTTCGTGGTCATCTCTCTCGTGCCCTTTCAGCCAGCGAACCAGCGCACGGGGCGCGGAGCGAGGTTCTGGTAGACGTGCTTGGCCTCGCGGTACTCGGCGAGGCCCGCAGGGCCGAGCTCGCGCCCGATGCCCGACTTGCCGAAGCCGCCCCATTCCGCCTGCGGCAGGTAGGGGTGGAAGTCGTTGATCCAGACCGTGCCGTGGCGCAGCCGCCCGGCGACCCGGCGGGCGCGGCCCTGGTCCGCGGTCCACACGCCGCCGGCCAGCCCGTACTCGGTGTCGTTCGCCAGGGCCACGGCCTCGGCCTCGGTACGGAAGGTCTCGACGGTCAGGACCGGCCCGAAGACCTCCTCGCGGATGACCCGCATCCCGCGGTGGCAGCCGTCCAGGACGGTCGGACGGTAGAAGTAGCCCGGCCCCTCGGGCCGCCGTCCGCCGGCGCGCAGTACGGCGCCCTCGGCGAGCGCGGAGGCCACGTACTCCTCGGTCCGCGCGAGCTGGGCGGCGGAGACCAGCGGGCCGCACTCCACGCCCGGGTCGGTACCGCGGCCGATGCGGATCCGGTCGGCGCGGCGGGCCAGCTCGGCGACGAACCGCTCGGCCACCGACTCCTCGACGATCAGCCGGGAGCCTGCCGAGCAGACCTGGCCGCTGTGGATGAAGGCCGCGTTGAGGGCCTGGTCCACGGCCGTGTCGAAGCCGTCCTCGGTGGCGCACGCATCGGCGAAGACGACGTTGGGGTTCTTCCCGCCGAGTTCCAGTGCCACCTTCTTGACCGTGTCCGAGGCCGCGCGCATCACCTTCGTACCGCTGGCCAGGCCGCCGGTGAAGGACACCAGGTCCACGTCGGGGTGCTCGGCCAGACGGGCGCCGACCGGGTCGCCCGCGCCGGTCACCAGATTGGCGACCCCGGCCGGCAGGCCCGCCTCCGCCAAGAGCTCGATCAGGGCCACCGTGGTCAGCGGGGTGATCTCGCTCGGCTTGACCACGAAGGTGTTGCCCGCAGCCAGGGCCGGCGCGATCTTCCAGCTGGCCTGGAGCAGCGGATAGTTCCACGGGGTGATCAGGGCGCACACCCCGACCGGCTCGTGGACGACCACGCTGTGGATGTCGCGGGAGCCGGCGTCCACGACCCGGCCGCCGCCCTCACCGATGACGAGGTCGGCGAAGTAGCGGAAGGCGTCGCTGACACAGTCCACGTCCACGCGGCCCTCTTCGAGGGTCTTGCCCGCGTCCCGGCTCTCCAGCAGCCCGATGCGCTCGCGGTCGCGCTGGAGCAGGTCGGCGGTGCGGCGCAGCAGCGCGGCGCGCTCCGCCACCGGGGTAGCGGGCCAGGAACCGCTGTCGAAAGCGGCCCGGGCGGCGGCGACGGCCGCGTCCGTGTCCTCGGCGCCGCCCTCGGCGACCACGGCGAGCACCTGGGCGTCAGCTGGGTCCAAGACCTCCCTGACCGCCCCTGAGACGGCGGACCGCCAGGTCCCGGCGATGTGAATGGTCTTCTGTTCCGACACGACGCGCTGTACCTCCGGTTCGCCACCGCGGCGGACCCGCGGTGGACTGTAAGGGCCTCGCGTGCCCCAGGTCCCGCACGTCATGCCCCACACGTCACTCGAAGTGACCGGAGTCACGTGGGGTCCGCCGTTTTCCGACGGTTGCGGCAGGGCCCGTACGGTCGGCGGGCCGCCGCGCGGCGCCCACTGCCGCGGGAGGTGACACCGTGCCGCAGACCGGCCCGCAGCCCGTCGGGGGCGCCCTGGCCTCCTCGACGCCGTGGCCGAGGCGCCCGGGCCGGTCAGCGCCCAGGCGCCGGCCCGCCGGACGGGCTGCCGGCTCGCGGCCACGTACCGGGCCCCGCATCCCGCGGCTGCACCGCGGCCACCTCCGGTGCCCGGAGCCCGCCGCGCCCGTGACCGAGCCACACCGTGTACCGGGGCGGACTGATCACCGTCGTGGACACGAACGCTCCGCTCACGGACACTGCCCGGGCCGCGGCGCTCAGCGCCTGGGCGGTTGGGGCCGGGCCGCGGGGCGGAGTGCGGTCCTGCCGGAATCCGGCCACGTCCCGGGTGCGGTGCCCGCGCCTGCCTGCGAGGCTGGAGCCATGATTTTCATAGCCGTCAGGTTCACCGTCCGACCGGAGCACAGCGACAACTGGCTCGCCCTCGTCGACGATTTCACCCGCGCCACCCGCAACGAGCCAGGCAACCTCTTCTACGACTGGTCGCGCAGCGTCGACGACCCGAACAGCTTCACCCTCCTGGAAGCCTTCGCCGACGCCGAGGCGGGCGCCGCACACGTGGCCTCCGCGCACTTCAAGGCCGGCATGGAGGCCATGGCGGGAGCGATCGCCGCCACCCCGGAGATCATCAACGTCGAGGTTCCCGGCCAGGGATGGAACGCCATGGCCGAACTGACCCCGCGCCCCTGACCCCGCGAGGTCGCGCACGGCCCGACCCGGCGGACACACCTGCGTCCTGACGCGGTGGGCAGCGGGTCCCGGGGCTGCCCCGCGCGCCGTCCGCCGGCCGGTCCCGGGCGCCCGCCCGGGACCGGCCGGCCACGGACGGGGTGTCAGCGCGCGTGCTGCTCCGGGAGGTCCACCTCGGCCGGAGCGGTGGCCGCGAAACCGCGGCCGGCGGCCTTCACGGGCTGCTTCCCGCAGAACGCCGCCTCAAGGGTGCCGCCCAGGGCGGTGTTGGCCGTGCCCCGGTTCGAGGTGTTCGCCATGGCGGCCAGGCTGCGGCCGTCGCGGGCGGCGAAGGCGTAGGTGTAGAAGCCCTGCACCGTGCCCGTGTGCCCGTACACCGACGTCCCGCAGGAGAGGTCGTAGCGGCGCAGGCCCAGACCGTAGAAGCGGGTGTTGGTGGCGTCGGTCGGGGTGACCGTGGTCATCGCGTCCAGCAGGGCGGCGGACAGCAGCCGGCCGCCGAGCAGCGCGGTCATGAAGGTGTTCAGGTCGGCCGCATCCGAGATCACCGCGCCCGCGGACTGGGCCCACGACACCGTCTGCTCGGTCGAGTCCACCAGGGGCGCGCCCGCCTCGTCCGGGTGCAGGTAGCCGTGGGCGTGCAGACCCTTGATGGCGGTGCTCGGGTGGACGTACGAGGTGTTGCGCAGCCCCAGCGGCTTGATGATCCGGCGTTCGTACTCCCGGGCCACCTGGTTGCCGGTGGCCTTCTCGATCAGCATGCCGACGACGACGAAGTTGGTGTTCGAGTACTGGTAGGCCGCGCCGGGCTGGCCCGTACGCGGCTCCTTCAGGGACAGCCCGACCAGGTCGCGGTAGCT
This sequence comes from Streptomyces sp. cmx-4-9, assembly GCF_046548835.1. Classification (NCBI taxonomy): domain Bacteria; kingdom Bacillati; phylum Actinomycetota; class Actinomycetes; order Kitasatosporales; family Streptomycetaceae; genus Streptomyces; species Streptomyces sp. cmx-4-9. Next base: position 236,281 of record NZ_JAEBEE010000002.1, read on the forward strand.
GAACACCTTGTTGCGCACGGCCTCGAACCCGGGCACGGTCTGCGCGAACATCGCGTTCGTGTAGTCGGCCAGCCCGCTGCGGTGGGTCAGCAGGTGACGCACCGTGATCCGGTCGTCGGGCAGCAGGCCGGGCAGGTAGTGGTTGACCGGGGTGTCGAGGTCGATCTTCTTCTCCGCCACCAGCTGCAGCAGGACCACCGAGGAGAACGTCTTGCTGACGCTGCCGATCCGGAAGCGGGCCCGGGTGTCCATGGCGGCGCCCGTGTCCCTGTCCCGTACGCCCAGGGTCCGGGTGAGGACGCCCGTGGGCCCCTTCAGGCGCACCAGCGCGCCCGGCGCCCCTGCGGCGGTCGTGTTCCGCAGGGCCTGCTCCAGCGCTTCGAGGTCGGGCGCCGGTACGGGGGCCTGCACGGCCGGGGCGGTACGGGCGGGTGCGGCGTGGGCGGCGGTCACCGGCGCGGCGGTGGCCACCAGCGCCAGCAGGGCGGTGGCGCTGACGGCCAGACGTCGGTCGACGGGCAGAAGCATGCGTGTTTCCCCTGGTCGGTCCGTCCACGAGGACGGTTCCTGCGCGGACTCGGTGGTGCACGGGCCCAGTTGGTCTCTCCGGGCGCCCTGAGCTTACGAAAGATCCCGGCGGCCCGGGAGTGACGCAGGGTCAGCAAGGTTGCGCCGCGGTGTCGGACGGGGCCGCGCGTCCCGCGGGAGTTCGCCGCCGGCGGCCTCGCGCCCTGCTGTAATGGGGCCCGCCGCTCCCGCACCGCCGCGCAGCCCGTGAGGAGAACCGCAGTGAATTGGACGCTCGAAGTCGTCCCGGTCCCCGTCACCGACATGGACCGGGCCAAGGAGTTCTACGCCGACAAGGTCGGCTTCACCGTCGACCTGGACGACGAGGTCGCCCCCGGCGTCCGCATCATCCAGCTGACCCCGCCCGGCTCGCGCTGCTCGATCGCGATGATCGAGGGGATGCCCGCGGCCCCGGGGACGTCGGCGATGGCGCCGGGCACGCTCCAGGGACTCCAGCTCTGCGTCACGGACATCGAGGCGGCGCGCGAGGAACTGGTGGGACGGGGTGTGGAGGTCTCCCCGGTCCGCCACGTGGGCGCCACGGGATGGGCGCAGGGCAAAGGGGAGACCTGGAACTCGTTCATGTCCTTCGAGGACCCGGACGGCAACGGCTGGGTGGTCCAGGAGGCCCCGTCGGAGCTGTCGGAACGCTGAACGGCCGAAGTGCCCGGGGCGGCGTGGGCCGCCCCGGGCACTTCGCCGTCCCGTCCTACGGCAGGATGTTCTGGTTCAGGTGGAAGAGGTTGTCCGGGTCGTAGGCGCGCTTCGCCGCGACCAGGCGGTCGTAGTTCCCCTTGTAGTTGGCCTTGACCCGGGACTGGTCGTCGTCGGCCATGAAGTTGACGTAGCCGCCCTCCTCGGAGTGCGGGGCCGTCGCCGCGTAGTAGTCGCGCACCCAGGAGGTGTTGGCCTCGTTGTCGGCGGGGTCGGGCCACATGCCGGCGATGACCGTGGCGAAGGACGCGTCGCGGTAGGCGAAGGCCGTGGCGTCGGGGCCCACGCGGTGGCAGGCGCCGTTGATCGGATAGATGTGCACGGTCGAGTTCACCGCGGGGACCAGCGGCCCGTGCCGGGTGTGCGCGTCGATGGCGGCGTCGCTGAGCTCGGTCACGAAGTTGGCCTTCCAGTAGTGCTGGAGGCCGGGCGGCACGAGCCCGTCGAACGCGCTGTTCAGCGCCGGGTACGGCATGGGGCCGACGTGTTCCGCGACGACCGGTGCGAACTCGTGGAACGCCCGCAGGGCCTTCTCCCCCTCCTCGACCGGGCCCGACCAGCAGGCCACGATCAGGATGAAGGGCTCACCGTGCCGGTCCTGCGGGATGAAGGGCAGCGGCGGGGCGATCTGGAAGGCCGGGAATCCGCCGAGCTGCTCCGGTGCGTCGGCGATGAGGTCGCGGAAGCCGCGCAGGACGGTGGCCGCGCTGTCGATCTCGAAGAGGATCGGACCGCCGTACACGTCCTTGACGGGGGAGAGCCGGAACTCGAAGGAGGTCACGGCGCCGAAGTTGCCGCCGCCGCCGCGCAGCGCCCAGAAGAGGTCTTCGTTCTCCTGCGCGCTGGCGACGAGCAGCCGGCCGTCCGCGGTCACGACGTCCGCCGAGACGAGGTTGTCGCAGCTCAGGCCCAGGCCCCGGGCGAGGTAGCCGATGCCGCCGCCCAAGGTGAGTCCGCCGACCCCGGTGGTGGAGATGATCCCGCCGGTGGTGGCGAGTCCGAACGCGTGGGTGGCCGCGTTGAAGTCGCCCCAGGTCGCGCCGCCCTCCGCGCGGGCGGTGCGCCGTACGGGGTCCACGCGGACGCCGCGCATGGCGGACAGGTCCGCCACCACACCGCCGTCGCAGGTGCCGAAGCCCGGCACGCTGTGGCCTCCGCCGCGGACGGCGAGGTCGATCCCGTTCTCCCGGGCGAAGTCGACGGCCGCCATGACGTCGCCTGCGTTGGCACAGTGCACGACGACGGCCGGCTTCTTGTCGATCATGGCGTTGTGGACCGTGCGGGCCTGGTCGTACCCCTCGTCGTCGGGGGTGACGACCTGCCCGCGGACGCGGTCGCGCAACTGTTCTGCGGAGAGCTTGCCCATGGCCGATGCTCCTGCCGTGGTCAGTTCGCGGCGTAGACGCGGACGGCGAATTCGGCGATGTCCTCGTCGGAGAGGTTCTTCGCCAGATTGGCCTCCGTGATCATGCCGATGAGGCGGTGGCCGCCGGACACGTCGATGACGGGCAGCCGCTTGATCTGGTGGACCTCCATGGTGTCCACCGCTTCGTGCGCGTGCGCGTCGGCGTCGATCCAGTGCAGGCCGCCGGCGAGGTTGCCGGCCCGCATCCGCGACGGGTCCGCGCCCTCGGCGCAGCACTGGAGCACGATGTCCCGGTCGGTGATCAGCCCCTGGAGGCGCTCGTCGGCGCCGCAGATGGGCAGGCAGCCGACGTTCAGGTCGCGCATCATGCGCGCGGCCTCCACGAGGGACTGGTCCGCCCGGATGCACTGCACACCCTCGGTCATGATGTCCCGGGCCCGCAGGTTGGTGTCCATGGTGGGTTCCTCCTTGGCCCGCCCCGAGTTGCGAGCCGTCGGGTCCCCCCTGTGCAAGTCCCCCTTACGAGCACAGCACGGATGCGCCGCCGCGGCGCGCCGGAGGAGCCCGGCGCCCCCGGCGCCGGTCAGGACACCGGATCGGCGGCTGCGGGGGCGGCTGCGGCGGTGGCCGTGGCGCCGGCCGTGGTGGAGGTGGTGGCGGTGACGGCGGCGAGTGCGGCCGCCGGGGTCCGGGGTGCGCCGGTGCGGGCCGCCGCGCCGTCGCGTCCGGCCAGCCGGCAGCCGAGGCAGCCGGGGTGCCCGCCGCGCGCGGAACGGTCCCGCACCCTCATGGGCTGGACGGCGGCGGGCCTCGGGCCTGGGGCCTTCCCCCAACCGGCCAGGTGCAGGCCCCAGGTGACCAGCAGGGCCGCGACGGTGACGGCGCCCCCGAGCCACAGCCCGGGGGTCCAGCCGATGACCCCCACGGCCAGCACCGAGGCGCCGGCCGTGGCCACGGCGGTCCCGGTCCAGCCGGCGATCGTGTGGCCGTCGTCGTGTCCGCTCATGCGTCTGCCTCCTCGTGGCCACCGGGACGTGTCGCGACGTGGTCACGGCATCGGCACCGGTCTAGGATGTCTTAGTCACTGAGAAACTTATCTTATGAGCTAAGGGATTTTCAATGGAGCTCACCGCAGGGTCCGATCCGTCGGAGGCGATCGGTGCGATGGACGACCTCATCGCGACGAGCATCGTCGGCCAGCAGGAGTTCGCCCGGAAACTCGGCGTGGGCGTCACGGACCTCGTGTGCTTCGCGTACGTCCTGGCGGCGGGGGAGGAGCCGGTCACCGCCGGCGACCTTGCCGTCCGCGCGCACGTCACCACCGGAGCGGTCACCGGGATCATCAACCGGCTGGAGCGCGGCGGGTTCGTGACCCGGCAGCCGGACCCCGCCGACAGGCGCCGGGTGCGCGTCGTGGCCGTGCCCGAGGCCACGGAGCGGGTGACGGCCATCTACGGGCCGTACTACGCCCGCCTGGCCGAACTCTTCGCGCAGTACACCCCGGAGCAGACCGCCGTCCTGACGGACTGGTTCCGGCGGGCCGGCGCACTGGCGCGCGACTACCTGGACGAGTCCGGCGCAGAGAAGTGACCGGGCGGCCGTGCGGGCGGGAGCGGGGGGTCATTTGAATGATCGAATGAGCGGGGGGTTAGCATGTGAGCGCCGCCTAGCTCGAAAGATAAACCTGTGACTGTCAATGACGACTCGTTCACCAACTGGAAGATCCGCGAGGAGATCGCGGAGTCGATGATCCCGATCATCGGGAAGCTGCACCGGGAGCGGGACGTCACGATCGTCCTGCACAGCCGCTCCCTGGTGAACAAGTCCGTGGTGAGCATTCTCAAGACCCACCGATTCGCCCGCCAGATCGACGGCGAGGAGCTCTCGGTCACCGAGACCCTGCCGTTCCTGCAGGCCCTCACCACGCTCGACCTCGGTCCCTCGCAGATCGACATCGGCATGCTGGCCGCCACGTACAAGACCGACGGCCGCGGGCTCTCCGTGGAGGAGTTCACCGCCGCCTCCGTCTCGGGCGCCATCGGTGAGAACAAGATCGAGCGCCGCGACTCCCGCGATGTCGTCCTCTACGGCTTCGGCCGCATCGGCCGCCTCGTGGCCCGCCTGCTCATCGAGAAGGCCGGCTCCGGCAACGGCCTGCGCCTGCGCGCCATCGTCGTGCGCGGCGGCGGCGAACAGGACCTCGTCAAGCGCGCCTCGCTGCTGCGCCGCGACTCGATCCACGGCCAGTTCCAGGGCACGATCACCGTTGACGAGGCGAAGAGCACGATCATCGCCAACGGCAACGAGATCAAGGTGATCTACGCGAGCGACCCGTCCGAGGTCGACTACACGGTGCACGGCATCAAGGACGCCATCCTCATCGACAACACGGGCAAGTGGCGCGACCGCGCCGGCCTGTCGAAGCACCTGCGCCCCGGCATCGACAAGGTCGTCCTGACCGCGCCCGGCAAGGGCGACGTCCCGAACATCGTGCACGGCGTCAACCACGACACCATCAAGCCGGACGAGCAGATCCTGTCCTGCGCCTCCTGCACCACCAACGCGATCGTCCCGCCGCTGAAGGCCATGGCGGACGAGTACGGCGTGCTGCGCGGCCACGTGGAGACCGTCCACTCGTTCACGAACGACCAGAACCTGCTGGACAACTACCACAGCAGCGACCGCCGCGGCCGCTCCGCTCCGCTGAACATGGTCATGACCGAGACCGGCGCCGCCTCCGCCGTGGCCAAGGCGCTCCCGGACCTGAACGCGCGGATCACCGGCAGCTCCATCCGCGTCCCGGTCCCGGACGTCTCCATCGCCATCCTCAGCCTGCGGCTGAAGCGGGAGACCACCCGTGAGGAGGTCCTCGACTACCTCCGCAACGTGTCGCTGACCTCGCCGCTCAAGCGGCAGATCGACTTCACCACCGCCCCCGACGCCGTGTCGAGCGACTTCATCGGCTCGCGCCACGCCTCGATCGTCGACGCGGGCGCCACCAAGGTCGAGGGCGACGACGCGATCCTGTACCTCTGGTACGACAACGAGTTCGGCTACTCGTGCCAGGTCATCCGGGTCGTCCAGCACGTGTCCGGCGTGGAGTACCCGACCTACCCGGTCCCGGCGGTCTGATCCCGCCCGGCCCCTCGCGCCCCGGCGGATCCGGCGATCCGCCCGCGTGACGCAGCGCCCGGCCCGAACCTCCGTTCGGGCCGGGCGCTCGTGCGTTTTCTGACCGTGAGAACGATTACATTCGCTCCCAAATCGTCCCATTCGGGTGAATCATTGCGGTTCGGAACCGTCATCTAGGGGCTGCTCTCGCGGCCCGCGCCCCCGCTCGGCGGCCGGCGCCAGGGAGAGACATGGGACGCGCGCGCAGCTGGACGGGAAACTGGCGGATCGCACTGCCCGTGGCGGGCGGCGCCGCCGTACTCGGGCTGGGCGGCCTCTACGTCACCGGACTCGTGACCGGCGCGGACATCGACGTCGGCACCACCGTCCGCGGGGTGGACATCGGCGGCATGAGCCGCGCCGAAGCGCGGCGGACCCTGGACCGCGAACTCGGCCCCGCCGCCACCGCGCCGGTCGCCCTGAAGATCGACGACCGCGTCGAGAAGGCCGAACCGGCCACCCTCGGACTCTCCCTCGACACCGCGGCGACCGTCCGACGCGCTGCCCGCACCGGGCACGACCCCGTCACCGTGATCGGCGCGCTCTTCGCCGACCGGGGCCGCGCGGTGGAACCCGTGACGCACATGGACGAGCGGACCGCCCGCGCCGCCGTCGACGGCATCGCCGAGAGCACCCGCCGGGAGGTGCGGGACGGATCGATCGCCTTCGAGAAGGGCACGGCGAAGAGCGTCGCCCCGCTCACCGGCGTCGCCCTCGTCGGGGACCGCGCGGTGGAGACGCTGCGCGCCGCCTACCTGCGGACGGACCCCGGACCCGTCGAGCTGCCGGTCGAGCGGACCCGGCCGCGGGTCGGCGCCGAGGAGACCGGCCGTGCCCTGCGGGAGTTCGCGGGACCCGCCATGTCGGGCCCCGTCACCGTCAGCGTCGCCGGCACGCGCATACCCATCACCCCCGCCGTCCTCGGCGGGCACCTGGAGATGAAGCCGGACGACCAGGGCCGCCTGGTGCCCGCCCTCGATTCCAAGGGCCTGCTCGCCGATCCCTCCGTTGCCCGCCCGGTCGAGGCGGTCACCTCCGCCCCGCGGGACGCCGCGCTCGGCGTGGACGCCGCCGGCAAGGTGGTCGTCGGCGACCAGGGCCGTACCGGGCTCAAGGTCACCGACGCCGCCCTCGGCAAGACCGTCATGCCCCTGCTGACCCGCACCGGAGCAGCCCGCAGCGGGGAGGTCCCCACCGTGGAGGTCCAGCCCGGGCTCACCGCCGCCGAGGCGCAGCGCCTGGGCATCAAGGAGAAGGTCTCCTCCTTCACCGTGCAGTTCCCCGCCGCCCCGTACCGCACCACCAACATCGGCCGCGCCGTCGAGCTGATCAACGGGTCCGTGGTCCTGCCCGGCCGGGAGTGGAGCTTCAACAAGACCGTGGGGGAGCGCACCGAGAAGAACGGCTTCGTCGACGGCATCATGATCAATGACGGCCGGTACGTGAAGTCGCCCGGCGGCGGCGTCTCGGCCGTCGCCACCACCATGTACAACGCCGCGTTCTTCGCGGGCGTCAAGACCGTCGAGCACGGCGCGCACTCCTTCTACATCGAGCGCTATCCCGAGGGCCGCGAGGCCACCGTCGCCTGGGGCAGCCTCGACCTGCGCTGGGTCAACGACACCGGCCACGCCCTGTACGTCCGCGCCCAGTCCACCGAGACCTCGCTGACGATCACCCTCCTCGGTACGAAGAAGTACGACGAGATACGGGCGACCCAGGGGCCGCGCACCAAGGTCACGCCCCCCGGCAAGCACACGGGCACCGGTCCGGCCTGCGAGGTCCAGACCCCGCTCGAAGGCTTCGACGTGGCCGTCGGCCGGATCTTCGTCCAGGGCGGCAAGGAGGTCCGGCGCGAGGAGTCCACGACCCACTACACCCCGCGCGACGAGGTCACCTGCACCCCCGAGGCCCCGAAGGCCTCCGAGCCCGGCCGGGCCCCGAAGACCGGCCCCTCCCCGCAGTCCCCGCAGCCCGGCTCCGGCACGGCCGCCGGCTCCGTCACGGCCGCCGCCGCGCGGTAGACGGCCCGCCGGCCGGGGCCGCCGCGGGGCCGCCGCGGGCACCGGTCCGCCGCCGCCGGGACACGGCGTGCGCCGTTCGGCAGCCCCGGACGCCGGGAAGTGCTACAACTGGGGACGTGACCCTTCCTCGCCACCCGTGCCGGGCACGTCGGTGCGGTCACCCCTAGGCACCAGGTTCAGGAGCGTCGCCGGACAGGTATTCGTCCTTCAGGTGGCGATCGTGGTGTTGCTCGCCACCGCGGCCCTCCTGGCGCTGGTCCTCCAGTCGCGCCACGACAGCGACCGCGAAGCACGCAACCGGTCGGTGTCGGTCGCGCAGACCTTCGCCCATTCCCTCGGCCTCCAGGACGCCCTGGCCTCGCCGGATCCATCGGCCGTGCTGCAACCGGTCGCCGAAGCCACGCGCAAGGCCGCCGGCGTCGACTTCATCGTCGTGATGGACACGGAGGGCATCCGCTACACCCACCCCCAGCCCGAGCGCATCGGCAAGCGGTTCGTCGGCACGATCGAGCCCTCGCTGGCCGGGCGCACCTACACGGAGAGCGTCGACGGCCCCCTCGGCAAGGAGATCCAGGCCGTGGTGCCGGTCACCGCCCCCGACGGCCGGGTCGTCGGCCTGGTGTCCGCCGGCCTGACCGTGAAGAACGTGACCGGTGTCGTCGACCGGCAGCTCCCGGTGATCCTCCTCGCGATCGCGACCGGGCTGGCCCTGGCCACGGTGGGCACCGCGCTCATCAGCAGACGGCTGCGCCGCCAGACCCACGGGCTGGGCACGCAGGAGATGACCCGCATGTACGAGCACCACGACGCGGTGCTCCACGCCGTCCGCGAGGGAGTGCTGATCACCGACCGCGACGGCCGGCTCGTCCTGGCGAACGACGAGGCCGCCCGCCTGCTCGGGCTGCCCGAGGACTCCGAGGGGCGCGGCATCGGGGACGTACCCGGCCTGGACCGCCGGATGGCCGACCTGCTGCTGTCGGGCCGCGAGGCCACCGACGAGGTCCTTGAGTGCGGGGACCGGCTCCTGGTGGTCAACCAGCGGCTCACCTGCCCGCGCGGCCGCCCCGCGGGCACCGTCGTCACCATCCGGGACTCCACCGAGATGCAGGTCCTGACCAGCCGCGCCGAGACGGCCCGGCGCCGCCTCAAACTGCTCTACGACGCCGGAGGCGACATCGGCACCACCCTCGACGTGGTCCGCACCGCCGAGGAGCTCGCCACCGTCGCCGTCCCCCGCCTGGCCGACTACGTCACCGTCGACCTGGCCGAGGCCGTGCTCGACGGCGACGAGCCCGGTCCCGGCGCCGACATGCGCCGCACCGCCGTCCACGGCATCCGCACCGACCACCCCCTCTACCCCCGCGGCCGGCTGATCGACTTCCTGCCCTCCACCCCGCAGGCCCGCGGCTACGGCACGGGCCGGGCCGAGCTGGTGCCCGACCTGGCCGACGCACCGGGCTGGCACGCACAGGACCCGCCGCGGGCCCGGGCGATCGTCGACTACGGCATCCACTCCCTCATCGCCGCCCCGCTCACCGCCCGGGGCGTCGTCCTCGGCGTGGTCAACTTCTGGCGCTCGCGCAAGCCGGAGCCCTTCGACGAGGACGAGCTGTCCCTGGCCGAGGAGCTCGTGGCCCGCGCGGCGATCAGCATGGACAACGCCCGCCGCTACACCCGCGAGCACGCCCTCGCCGAAACCCTCCAGCGCAGCCTGCTGCCCCGGGCCCTGCCGGAGCAGAGCGCCGTGGACGTGGCGCACTTCTACCTGCCCGCGCAGTCCGGAGTGGGCGGCGACTGGTTCGACGTGATCCCGCTGCCGGGCAGCCGGGTCGCGCTGGTCGTCGGGGACGTGGTGGGCCACGGCCTGCACGCCGCCGCCACCATGGGCCGGCTGCGCACCGCCGTGCACAACTTCTCCACCCTGGACCTGCCGCCCGACGAGATCCTCGCCCGCCTCGACGACCTCGTCCACCGCATCGACCACGACCGCGAGGGCGACGGCGACGAGGCGGCGGGCGGAGTGCTGGGCGCGACCTGCCTGTACGCCGTCTACGACCCGGTGTCCCGGAGCTGCACCATGGCCCGGGCGGGGCACCTGCCGCCCCTGGTGGTCGCCCCCGACGGCACCACGGAGATCGTGGACCTCCCCGCCGGCCCCCCGCTGGGCCTGGGCGGTATGCCCTTCGAGACCGCCGAGCTGCACCTGCCGGAGGGCAGCCAGCTCGTCCTGTACACGGACGGGCTGGTCGAAGAGCGCAGCCGGGACATCACCGAGGGCCTGGAACTGCTGCGGACGGCCCTGAGCCACCCCGACCGGGACCCCCAGGAGAGCTGCCGGGCCGTGCTCGACATCCTGCTGCCCGAGCGGCCCACCGACGACGTGGCCCTGCTGATCGCCCGGACCCGCACGCTCGGCCCCGACCGGGTCGCGCAGTGGGACGTGCCCTTCGAACCGAGCCAGGTCGCCGCGCAGCGCAGCCTCGCGGCGAAGAAGCTCGACGAGTGGGGCCTGTCGGAGCTGGGCTTCGCCACCGAACTGATCCTCAGCGAACTCATCACCAACGCCCTGCGGCACGGCAGCGGGCCGGTGCGCATGCGGCTGCTGTACGACCACACCCTGACCTGCGAGGTGTGGGACGGCAGCAGCACCGCCCCCCACCTGCGGTACGCCGCCACCACGGACGAGGGCGGCCGCGGCCTGTTCCTGGTGGCGCAGCTGAGCGAGCACTGGGGCACCCGGTACACCGCGGAGGGCAAGGTCATCTGGGCGGAACTGGACCTGCCGGGCGCCGAGGGCGCCGTCGAGCCCTCCCTCGCGGCCTTCCTGGCCCTGGACGAGGAACTGGAGAAGGCGGGACAGGGCGAGCCCGCCGAGGACGGCGCCTGACCTGCGGGCCCGTCGGCTCAGCCGGCCCCGAGCCGGTCGCGCTGGAGCCGGTGCGCCAGCGTGCGCCGCGCCCCGGCCGACCCACCGCCCGCACCGCCACCGTCAGGCACGTCGAACCCGCGGCTGATCTCGTCGTACGCGGCCCGGTACCCGGCCGGCAGCTCCGCAGCGTACTGCCGCAGGTCCTCCTCGACGAGCCTCCGCAGCGCGTCCGTGCTCTCGGGCGTGAACCGCGTGCGGCCCCGGGCCAGCAGGTGTACGGCCCGCGTGCAGCGGGCGGCGCCCTGCACCGCGTCGGAGAGCGCCTCGGCGAGGCCCCACAGCCGCCCTTCGAGCCAGGGCCCGTCCGACTGCTTGAGGGAGAGCCCCACCGGCGGGCGGGGCGGGCCCGCCTGCTCCTTGAGCACCTGCTTGGACACGGCGGGCTGGCTCATGCCGGCGATCCGCGCGATGCGGTCCTGGGTCCAGCCGCAGCCCGCCAGCATCGCGACCATCTCGGCGCGCAGCCTGCGCATCTCCTCGCCCGCGCGGATGACCTCGTTCATCTCGGCGAGCATACGCCCGGCCTGCTCCTCGCTCAGGGGGCCGCCGCCCGGGTCCGCAGGGGCATCCGTCCGCCGCCGGCCCTCTTCACTGCTCTGCCTCGTCGCCACCACCTGGTTATACACCGCGCACCAGCGCCCCGTCACAACCTGGTTGTACAACCTGGTTGTGGCGGGCAGGATGGGGGCCATGCCCACCTTCACCGCCCCCGACGGCACCCGTCTCGCCTTCCGCGTCCACGGCGCGGGAGACCCGCTCCTCTGCATCCCCGGCGGCCCTGCTGACTCCGCCTACCTGGGCGACCTCGGCGGGCTCGGCGCGCATCGCACCCTCATCACCCTGGACCTGCGCGGCACCGGCCGGTCGCAGGTCCCCGAGGACACCGCCTCCTACCGCTGCGACCGACTGGCCGAGGACGTCGAGGCCCTGCGCGCCCACCTCGGACTGCCCCGGACGGACCTGCTCGCCCACTCGGCCGGGGCCAACATCGCCGTGCAGTACGCGGCCCGGTACCCGCAGCGCGTGCGCAGACTCGCCCTGATCGGCCCGAGCACCCGCGCCCTCGGGGTGGCGGTGGCCGGGCCTATGCGGCGCGAACTCGCCCTGGCCCGGCGGGGCGAGCCCTGGTTCCCCGCGGCGTTCGCCGCCCTGGAGGCCGTCCTCGCCGGCGCCCCGGGCGACCCCGACGCCATCGCGCCCTTCTTCCACGGACGCTGGGACGACGCGGCCCGGCGCCACCACGCGGCATCCCGGCCGCAGAACCCCGGCGCCGTCACCGGTTTCGCGGCCGAGGGGGCCTTCGACCCGGCGGCCACCCGGGCAGCGCTCACCGCCCTTGCGGCCCCCGTCCTGCTCCTGGCCGGGGAGCACGACCTGAACAGCCCGCCGGAGGCCGTGGCGCAGTGCGCCCGGTTCTTCCCCGGCGCGGCGTTCACCGTGCAGGACGGTGCGGGCCACCACCCCTGGCTGGACGACCCGGGCCGCTTCACGGCGGCCGTGGCGCAATTCCTGGCGGGCCGGCCCGGGGCGGGCGGCCGCGCGCCGGCGAGGCGGTCCTCCGCGGCGGCCTGACCGAAGCCGGCCGCGCCGGAGCCGACCGCGCCGGAGCCGGACCGGAACCGGCTCCGGGCAGCCGCCCTGCCCGCACCCGGACCCCCTGGAACCCCCGGACCCCCGGCCCGCTCCGCGCCCCCCGTCCGCCCCGACGCGGGCCCGTTCGGCTGCGTTCACCTTGCGTTCCGCTCGCCGCGCGATCCTGGCCGCGGGCCGCCGCCAGCCCCGCCGTGGCGCCCGGACCGGCCTCGCCGCTTCCCGGCCACCGGGGGAGGCTTCGAGAAGAAGATTCTTGACGGCGCACTAGACTGACAGGTCGTTCGGTGCCGGACCGGAACAACCCGGGCAGACCCGGGCTCCGCCGGCGACCCGGACGTTTCCGGGAACGAGACGCGAGGGCCGATGGCAGCAACACCTGAGTACGGTGAACTCACTCTGCTCGACGACGCCGAGAGCCGGGACGGAGCGGACAAGTCCGCCCTGTTCACCGCCGGGCCCGCCGCCCCGGCCCGCACCCTCGTCGACGTCTTCGAGTCCACCGTCCGGGCGTACCCCGACGAGCTCGCCCTGGACGACGGCACCACCCGACTGACCTACCGGCAGCTGGCCGCCGAGGTCGAGCGCCGCCGCCGCGCCCTCGACGCCGCCGGGGTGGGCCTCGGCGACCGGGTCGGCGTCCGCGTGCCGTCCGGGACCAACGAGCTGTACGTCGCCGTCCTCGCCGTCCTCGCCGCGGGCGCCGCCTACGTGCCCGTCGACGCCGAGGACCCCGACGAGCGGGCCGAGCTGGTCTTCGGCGAGGCGGGGGTGCGCGCCGTGCTGGGCCCCGACGGACGCACCGACACCACCGCGGCCCCGGCCGGCGGGCTGGCTGCGGTCCGCGCCCCCGCCGGGCGGCCCGGGCCCGGCCACGACGCGTGGATCATCTTCACCTCCGGATCCACCGGCAAGCCCAAGGGCGTCGCCGTCACCCACCGCAGCGCCGCCGCCTTCGTCGACGCCGAAGCCGCACTGTTCCTCACCGAGGAGCCGATCGGCCCGGGGGACCGGGTCATGGCCGGGCTCTCCGTCGCCTTCGACGCCTCCTGCGAGGAGATGTGGCTGGCCTGGCGCCACGGGGCCTGCCTGGTGCCCGTACCCCGCTCCCAGGTCCGCAGCGGCGCCGACCTCGGCCCCTGGCTGGTGGAGCAGGAGATCACCGTGGTCTCCACCGTGCCCACCCTGGCCGCGCTCTGGGAGCCCGAGACCCTCGACGAGGTCCGGCTGCTGATCTTCGGCGGCGAGGCCTGCCCGCCCGAGCTCACCCAGCGCCTGGTCACCGAGGGCCGCGAGGTCTGGAACACCTACGGCCCCACCGAGGCCACGGTCGTCGCCTGCGCCTCGCTGCTGACCGGCGAGGAGCCCGTCCGGATCGGCCTCCCCCTCGACGGCTGGGAACTCGCCGTCGTCGACGAGGCCGGCGAGCCGGTGCCCATGGGCGGCAGCGGGCAGCTCGTGATCGGCGGCGTCGGCCTGGCCCGCTACCTCGACCCCGAGAAGGACGCCGAGAAGTACGCCCCGCTGGAATCCCTCGGCTGGCAGCGCGCCTACCGCAGCGGCGACCTCGTCCGCGCCGAACCGGAAGGCCTGGTCTTCCTCGGCCGCGGCGACGAGCAGATCAAGCTGGGCGGCCGCCGCATCGAACTCGGCGAGGTCGACTCCGCGCTCCAGGCCCTGCCCGGGGTCGCCGGAGCGGCTGCCGCCGTCCGCACCGCCCGCAGCGGCAACCAGCTGCTCGTCGGCTACCTGGTCACCCAGGAGGGCTGGGACCACGCGGCGGCCGTGACGCGGCTGCGCGCCGAGCTGCCCGCCGCCCTGGTCCCGCTGCTGGCACCCGTCGCGCAGCTGCCGACCCGCACCTCCGGCAAGGTGGACCGGGACGCGCTGCCCTGGCCCCTGCCCGAACTGGAGACCACCGGCCCCGCCGAGCAGCTGTACGGCACCGAGGCCTGGCTCGCCGAGCAGTGGAGCGAGACCCTCGGCGTGGCCGTCACCGGAGCCGCCGACGACTTCTTCGCGATCGGTGGCAGCAGCCTCGCCGCCGCCCGGCTCACCACCCGGCTGCGCACCCGCTACCCGAGCGCCGCCGTCCTCGACATCTACCAGCAGCCCACCCTGCGCAAGCTCGCCCGGCGGCTGGAGAAGTCCGTCCAGGAGGACGGCGCGGCCCGGACCGTCGCCCCCGTCCCCCGCCGTGCCCAGGTCGCCCAGTGCCTGCTGCTGCTCCCGCTGTTCACCCTGGTCGGCCTGCGCTGGACGGTGGCCCTGCTGGCGCTGGGCAACGTACTGCACCTCCTGGGGGCCTACCCGTGGGCGCCGACCGCCTCCTGGTGGCTCGTCGCCGCGGGCGCCGTGCTGTTCCACAGCCCCCCGGGCCGCCTCGCCCTCGCCGCCGGCGGCGCACGCCTGCTGCTGCGCGGGGTCCAACCCGGCCGCCACCCGCGCGGCGGGAGCGTGCACCTGAGGCTGTGGACGGCCGAGCGGCTGGCCGAGTCCGTCGGGGCGACCTCCCTGAGCGGCTCCTGGCTGGAGCGCTACGCCCGGGCCCTGGGCGCCAAGATCGGGCCCGAGGTGGACCTGCACGCGCTGCCGCCGGTCACCGGCATGCTCAAACTCGGCCGCGGCTGCGCCGTGGAGTCCGAGGTGGACCTCTCCGGGCACTGGCTCGACGGGGACCGGCTGGTGATCGGGCCGGTCAAGGTCGGCGCCGGGGCCGTGGTCGGCACCCGCAGCCTGCTCTTCCCGGGCGCCCGCGTCGGCAAGCGCGCCGAGGTGGCCCCGGGCTCCGCCGTCGTCGGGCAGGTCCCCACCGGCCAGCGCTGGGCCGGGGCGCCCGCCGGGAAGATCGGCAAGGCCAAGCGGAACTGGCCCAAGGAACGCCCGCCGCGCGCACTGCACTGGCGGGCCCTGTACGGAGCCGCCGGCTTCTGCCTGACCGCCCTGCCGGTCCTCGCCACCGCGCCCGCCCTGCTCGTGCTCGCCCTGTTCGTACCCGCCGGCTCCGGCTTCGGCGAGGCCCTGCGCGGGGCCCTGCTCGCCGTCGTCCCCGGCGCACTGGCCTTCGGGCTCGCGTACGCCCTGCTCCTGCTGGTCTCCGTACGCCTGCTGAGCCTCGGCCTGCGGACCGGCACCCACCCCACCCACAGCCGGATCGGCTGGCAGGCCTGGACCGTCACCCAGCTCATGGACCTGTCCCGGGAGACCCTCTTCCCGCTGTACGCCGCCCTGGTCACCCCCGTCTGGCTGCGGCTGCTCGGCATGCGGATCGGCCGGGGCGCCGAGGTGTCCACCGTCCTCGCGCTGCCCAGCCTCACCACCGTCGGCGAGGGCGCCTTCCTCGCCGACGACACCCTGACCGCGCCCTACGAGCTCGGCGGCGGCTGGATGCGGATCGGGCACTCAGAGATCGGCCGCCGCGCCTTCCTCGGGAACTCGGGCATGACCGCGCCGGGTCGCAGCGTCCCCGACGACGGCCTGGTCGGCGTGCTGTCGGCCACCCCGAAGAAGGCCAAGAAGGGCAGCTCGTACCTGGGCCTGCCGCCGGTCCGGCTGCCGCGCTCGGCCGCGGACCCCGACCAGAGCCGCACCTACGACCCGCCCGCGCACCTGCTGTGGGCACGCGGCCTCGTGGAGCTGTGCCGCCTCCTGCCCGTCTTCTGCTCCGCCGCGCTGGCCGTGCTGACGGTGGCGGCGCTGTGCGCGCTGGCCACCGGCGGCGGGCCGGGGGTCGGGGCGGCGGCACTGCTGTCCGGGGTCGTCCTGCTCGCCGCGGGCGCCGGCGCCTGCGCCGTCTCCGTGACCGCGAAATGGCTGCTGGTGGGCCGCCACCGCACGGGGGAGCACCCGCTGTGGAGCGGTTTCGTGTGGCGCAACGAACTGGCCGACACCTTCGTCGAGGTGCTGGCCGTGCCCTGGCTGGCCGGATCGGTCCCCGGGACGCCGCTGATGACCCTGTGGCTGCGCGGACTCGGCGCCCGGATCGGGCGGGGCGCGTGGTGCGAGAGCTACTGGCTCCCCGAGACGGACCTGGTCGAGCTGGGCGACGCGGTCAGCGTGAACCGCGGCTGCGTGCTCCAGACGCACCTCTTCCACGACCGGATCTTGAGGACGGATACTGTGGTCCTCCGCGAGGGCGCCACACTCGGCCCGGGCGGAATCGTCCTGCCCGGGAGTACGATCGGGGCCCGCAGCACCCTGGGTCCCGCTTCCCTCGTGATGGCCGGGGAATCCGTCCCCGCCGACACCCGCTGGCTGGGCAATCCCATCGAGGCGTGGCGGTCCTGATCCGGTCCTCCACCGCCCGGCACGACGTACGAGCACAGCGCAGGGAGCGGAAGCGGCAGTGAGCGGCCAGAAGACAACGGCATCGGACCCGTACTTTCCGGCCAACGGCGATGCCCGTTACCGCGTGCACCGCTACGAACTCGCTCTGGAGTACCGCCCCGGCCCCAACCGGCTGGCCGGGACGGCCCGGATCAGCGCCATCGCCGGCCGGGCGGCGCTCACCGAGTTCCACCTGAACCTCTCCGAGTTCAGGATCGGCCGCGTCCTGGTGAACGGCCGGGCCCCGCAGAACTACGCCCACCGGGCCGGCAAGCTCCGCATCCGGCCGGCGAAACCCCTCCCCGCAGGGGCCGCGTTCACCGTGGAAGTGCACTGGGCGGGCAACCCCAAGCCGGTGCGCAGCCCCTGGGGCGGCATCGGCTGGGAGGAACTGACCGACGGCGCGCTGGTGGCCAGCCAGCCCGTCGGCGCACCCTCCTGGTACCCGTGCAACGACCGGCCCGCCGACAAGGCCTCCTACCAGATCTCCGTCAACGTCCCCTCCGCCTACACGGTGGTGGCCGGCGGCCGCCTGCTCACCCGCACGACCAGGTCCAGCACCACCACCTGGGTGTACGAGCAGTCCGCGCCGACCTCCAGCTACCTGGTGGGCCTGTCCATCGGCCTCTACCAGACCGTGCTGCTGGGCGACCCCGGGATCGGCGGGGTCCCGCAGAGCGGCCACGTGCCGGCGCACCTGCTGCCCCGGTTCTCCCGGGACTTCGCCCGGCAGCCCGCCATGATGCGGCTGTTCGAGGAGCTCTTCGGCCCCTACCCCTTCGGGGAGTACGCGGTCGTCGTCGCCGACGAGGAGCTGGACGTCCCGGTCGAGGCCCAGGGGCTCTCCCTGTTCGGCGCCAACCATGTGGACGGCGTCCGCGGCTCGGAGCGGCTGATCGCCCACGAGCTCGCACACCAGTGGTTCGGCAACAGCGTCACCATCGCCGACTGGCGGCACATCTGGCTCAACGAGGGCTTCGCGAAGTACGCGGAATGGCTGTGGTCGGAGCGGTCCGGGGGCCGCACCGCGCACGAGCAGGCCGCCGTCGCCCACCGGCTGCTGTCCCTGCGGCCGCAGGACCTGAGGCTGGCCGACCCGGGCCGGAAGCTGATGTTCGACGACCGGCTGTACCAGCGCGGCGGGCTCGCCGTGCACGCGGTCCGCTGCGCCCTCGGTGACGGAGCCTTCTTCCGCATGCTGCGCGACTGGGCCGGCGTGCACCGCCACGCCGTGGTGACCACGGCCGGGTTCACCGCCCATGCGGCCCGCTACGCGTCCGGGTCGCTGGACGAGCTGTTCTCCGCCTGGCTGTACGAGGACGCGCTGCCGCCGCTGCCCGCGCCGGCGCCCGTACGCCCGTCGGTGCCGGCCAGGCCGGGGTACCCGCCGAGCAACGGCGGGGCGGCCCGGTAGCGTACAGCGGTCCCTGCCCGGGCGCCCGGGGCCTGCGGCTGCTGCTCCGCTCGCTCCCTGGTGTTCCGTCCGGCCCTCCGTCTCCATCCGGCCACGGCTGTCTTCGCGAAATCCCGTGAGGGACAGGGTGGTTGCGGCCGGCCGGACCGGCTGGGCAGAATTGCGGTGATCACAGACGGGAACAGCGCGGCGACGGCGGGGGGACCGGCTGTTGCGGCTCGATGCGGCGTCCTGCGCCGCCGGCCGGAAACGGGTGACAGAGGATGAGCTCTTCGGGGACCGACAGCCCGTGGTTCCGGCGGTTCCACCCCGCCGACCGGGCACCCGCCCGGATCGTGTGCTTCCCGCACGCGGGCGGCGCAGCCAGTTACTACCTCCCCGTCTCCCGGGCGCTCTCCCCGGCCGTCGACCTGCTCGCCGCCCAGTACCCCGGGCGCCAGGACCGGCGTACCGAGCCGTGCATCGAGTCCGTGCCCGCCCTGGCGGACGAGGCGTTCAAGGCCCTGCTGCCCTGGGCGGACCGGCCGTTGACGTTCTTCGGCCACAGCATGGGGGCCCTGGTGGCCTTCGAAGTGGCCCGCCGGTTCGGGCAGGAGGGCCTGGCCGGGCCCGTCCACCTCTTCGCCTCCGGCCGGCGGGCTCCGTCCCGGCACCGGGACGAGGACGTCCACCGACGCGGCGACGCGGCTCTGATCGCCGAGATGGTGGCCCTCGGGGGCACCGACCCGCGGCTGCTGGACGACGCGGAGGTGCTGCGCATGGTCCTGCCGGCCGTCCGGGGCGACTACACCGCCGTGGAGACCTACCGCTACCGGCCCGGCCCCGACCTGATATGCCCCGTGACCGCGCTCACCGGGGACGCCGACCCGCGGACGACGATCGAGGAGGCGCGGGCCTGGTCGCAGCACACCACCGGCGCCTTCGACCTGCAGGTCTACCAGGGCGGCCACTTCTTCCTGAGCAGCAGGGCGGACGAGGTCATCGGGATGCTCCGCACCCACTTCGCCGCGGCCACCGCCTGACGGGGCGCAGCCCGGCCCGCACCCGATCGTCCCCCGGCCCGCACCCGTCCATGCGCCCGACCGCGCGCCCGACCGCACCCGTCCACGCGCCCGACCGGCCACCGGGCGTGACGCGGCCGTCACGAGCTGCGTCTTCCGGAAACCTGCACAGGGTGTGCGCGTTCACGGCGCCTGGTCTCCTCCACTCTCCGCCGGCCTCCGGAATGTCCCCTATGTCGCATCCGATTCGCAGGGACATCGCCCCATTCGTTCCGTGCGGGCAGCAGGGCGCCCTCATCTGTTACTCATTCCTGTGAAGAAGCCGTCGCCATTCGGTGAATCAAGCTGCACCTCGGTCGCCTCAGACGCTCGCGCACCCTTCTGAGAGCGTCAACGGGATTGGTCGCAGGGCCCGTTCACATGCTTACATCGTGCCCATTGCGGCGGCCATCAAAGGCGGCCGGGTTTTCGGGCTTCCCAGCCGCCGCGCAATGCATTCCTCCCCCCAATGAAAGGTGCGCGCCATGCGTAACGACCTTGAGACCCGCGAGATCGCCGACACCGAGCTGGACGCCGTCTCCGGCGGTGTCATCAGCATCTCCGGCGGCCTCGCCGGCGCCGTGACCAGCGACGTCAACAGCGTCGTGGGTGTCGTGGGCTCCCTCGACACGGTCCAGGCCGCGCAGGGCATCGTCTCGCACGTCCCCGGTCTCGTCACCGGCATCACCGGTGTCTCGGTGAACGCCGGCCGCGCCGGTATCTGATCGCGATGTGCCCCTGAACCCCGGAGCATCCCCCACGGCTCCGGGGTTCCCGGCTGCCCGCATTCCCGACCGATCCGAATGCAGTCAAAGGAATGGTCCGTGCAGTTTCGCCAAAAGGCTCTTTCCAAGCTGCAATCACCCGAAGAACTCGACCTGCCGGTCCGATTCGCGCGCCCGCAGGGCCGGCTCGTCCTGGCCGTCACGGTCGTCGTCATGGCCGCCGCCGCTTTCTGGGCCTTCACCGGGACCGTGTCGTCCACACTGACCGCGCCCGGCATCCTCACCCGCGCCGGAGGCAGCTACCGGCTGCAGAGCCCGGTCGCGGGGCAGGTCACCGACGTCCTCGCGGAGGAGGGCCAGCTGCTGGCCGCCGGAGCGCCCCTGCTCACCGTCCGTACGGAACAGGGCGAGCGCCCCGTGCGCGCGGTGGCCGCCGGCCGGCTGGCGGCGCTCGTGGCCGAGGTGGGCTCGGTCGTCGCCCCCGGCGCGGACGTGGCCACCGTGGAACGCGTACAGGACCCCCGGGAACCGCTGGTGGCCGTGCTGTACGTGCCGGCCGGCCGGGGCGCCGCAATCCCCGTGGACGCCCGGGTCGACCTCGGCGTCCCGTCCGTCCCGGCGCAACAGTTCGGCGTGCTGCGCGGCCGTGTCAAGGCGGTCGGCCGCGCACCCCTGACACCGGGGCAGATCGGCAGCTTCCTCGGCGACGCCGGGCTCGGCGAGCAGTTCGCCCGCTCGGGCAACCCGGTGTCCGTGCTCGTACAGCTCGAACCCTCCCCGTCGACCAGGTCCGGTTACCGGTGGTCCTCCGCCGAGGGGCCCCCGTACGCCGTCGACTCGCGGACCCCGGTGACCGGCTCCGTCCACCTCGCCGAACGGCGCCCCGTCGACTGGCTGCTGCCGTGAGCGCGCCGCAGACCGGGGCCCCGCCCGAGGCCCCCCGCGCACCGCAGCCCCCTGCCGCCGACCGCCGGCGCCGCCGGCCCGCGCCCGGGAGGGGCACCCGCCGCAGGGCGGCCCCCGTCCCCGCGGGCCGGCCGCCCCGCCCGGTGCGCACGCCCACCGTGCTCCAGATGGAAGCGGTGGAATGCGGCGCCGCCGCCCTGGCCATGGTCCTCGGCCACCACGGACGCCACGTCGCCCTCGAGGAACTGCGCATCGCCTGCGGCGTCTCCCGTGACGGCTCCCGGGCCGGCAACCTGCTCAAGGCCGCCCGCGGGTACGGGCTGCACGCCAAGGGCATGCAGATGGACGTGGCCGCGCTCGCCGGGGTGAAGGCGCCGGCCGTCCTCTTCTGGGAGTTCAACCACTACGTCGTCTACGAGGGCATGGGCCGCCGCCTCGGCCGCAGGGGCGTCTACGTCAACGACCCCGGCAGCGGCCGCCGTTTCGTCCCCCTCGACGAGTTCGACACCGGCTTCACCGGCGTCGTGCTCGTCTTCGAGCCCGGCGAGGGCTTCCGGCGGGGCGGCCGCAGACCGGGCGTCCTGGACGCCATGCCGGCCCGCCTGCGCGGTACTTCGGGCACCATGGCCGCGGCGGTGGCCTCCAGCCTGCTGCTGGTGGCCGTCGGCGCCTCGGTGCCCGCCCTGAGCCGCACGTACATCGACCTGTTCCTCATCGGGGAGCAGACGTCCCTGCTGGGCGTGCTGTTCGCGTCGATGGCCGTCGCCCTCGTCCTCACCGCGGTCCTCACCGCGCTGCAACAGGCGAACCTGCTGCGCGGGCGCATCATCTCCTCCACCCTGGGCGGCGCCCGCTTCTTCCGGCACCTGCTCCGACTCCCGGTCGCCTTCTACTCCCAGCGCAACCCGGCCGACCTGGTCCAGCGCCTGCAATCCAACGACTCCGTCGCCGAGACCCTCGCCCGGGACCTCGCCGCCGCGGGTGTGGACGCCGTGGTGGTCGTGATCTACGCGGTGCTGCTGTGGACCTACGATCCGCAACTCACCCTCGTGGGCGTGCTCATCGCCCTGCTCAACATCGCGGCCCTGCGCACCGTGATCCGGCTGAGGTCCACCGGCACCCAGAAGCTGCGCGCCGAGAGCGCCCGGCTCACCAACACCTCCTACGGCGGTTGCCAGCTCATCGAGACCATGAAGGCCACCGGCGGTGAGGACGGCTTCTTCCGCCGCTGGGCGGGCCAGCACGCCGTCACCCTCGACGTGCAGCAGCGGCTCGGCGTGCCCGGCGCCTGGCTCGCGATCACCGCCCCCACGCTCGCGGCCTTCAACAGTGCGCTGATCCTCATGATCGGCGGCCTGAGGGCGGTGGAGGGACACCTCACCGTGGGTCTGCTGGTCGCCTTCCAGGCCCTGGTGACCAGCTTCACCGCGCCGATCTCCCGGCTGGGCGGCGTTGCCGGGAGGATCCAGGACTTCGCGGCCGACGTGGCGCGGCTCAAGGACGTCGAGAACTTTCCCCCCGACCCCGTCCACGCACGGCGCGAAGGCGCCGCCGGCACCCGGCGCCTCACGGGCCACGTACAGCTGGACCGCATCACCTTCGGCTACAGCCCGCTGGACGCCCCGCTGCTCAAGGACTTCTCCCTCACGGTCGGTCCCGGGCAGCAGGTGGCGCTCGTCGGCGGCTCCGGCAGCGGCAAGTCCACCGTCTCCCGGCTGATCTCCGGCCTGCACACCCCCTGGGAGGGGGCCGTCCGCATCGACGGGATGCGGCTGGCGGACATCCCCCGCGGCGCCCTGGCCGCCTCCGTCTCCTTCGTCGACCAGGACGTCTTCCTCTTCGAGGGCACCGTCCGGGACAACGTCACCCTGTGGGACCCCTCCATCCCGGACGAGGCCGTCACCGCCGCCCTGGAGGACGCCGCCGTGCACGACGTGGTCGCCCGCCGCCCCGGCGGCATCCACAGCCGCGTCGAGCAGGACGGCCGGAACTTCTCCGGCGGCCAGCGGCAGCGCCTGGAGATCGCGCGGGCACTGGTGCGCCGGCCCAGCGTCATGGTCCTCGACGAGGTGACGAGCGCCCTGGACGCGGCCACCGAGCAGGTCATCATCGACAACCTGCGCCGACGCGGCTGCGCCTGCGTGGTCATCGCCCACCGGCTGAGCACCGTGCGCGACAGCGACGAGATCGTCGTCCTCGACCGGGGCACCGTCGTGGAACGCGGCCGGCACGAGCAGCTGGTGGCCGCGCAGGGCCCGTACGCCGACCTGGTCAGGGAGCACTGAGGTGACGCACCCCCACCACCCAGACGCCGCAGGCAGCGCCGCCGGGGCCGGCCCGGCGGGCGGGGCCGCCGACCCGGTCGTCGCCGCCTTGGGCGCCCTGGGCGCGCCGGTGGACTGCACGGGCCTGCGCAGCCTGTCCCTGGAAGGGCCGCTCGTCCTGTGGCTCGTCGTCCAGGGGGAGCTCGACCTGTTCGCGGTCGACGCCGCGCAGTTCGGCCCCTGGCACTTCCTGGGCCGGCTGGAGCCCGGCACGCTGCTGCTCGGGCCGGCGCAGGGTCCCGGGCACACCCTGGTCGGCCGCCCCCTGCCGGGGTGCCTGCTGCGGCGCATCACCCTGCGGGAGCTGTACCGCCCGCCGTACGCGGACCCCGCCCAGGGCGGGCCCTGGTACGCCGACCAGGTGCCGTACGGGTACGCCGCCGATGGCAGCGGCGGCCCGCTGAGCCCGCTGGAGGAGGCCTTCGTCCGCGGGATCGGCCGCGGCCTGCACGTGCTGTGCCGGCCGCTCCTCGCCGGCGGGGCCCCCGCCGGCCCCACGGACGCCGACGACGACATCCTGTGGATGCAGATCACCCCCGGCAGCGTCCAGTACGGCGCCGTGTACGAGGCGGAAGCGGTCGGCACCCTCCTCCTCGACGCGCAGACGTGGCAGGGCATGGTCGACCAGCAGCACCGGCTGCTGTACGCACTGGACGGCTGGATCGAACGGCTCGAACGCGCCCACGAGGACCGCACCGCGGCCGGCATCGAGGCGGGCCGGGCCGCCCGCACCCAGGCGGACCGGACGCTGCTGGCGTCCATCGGGCACGGCGGCCGCGACGCCCGCCGCAGCGCGAGCCCCGACGCGACCTTCGCCGCCTGCCGCCTGGTCGCCGACGCGGCCCGGATCCCCCTGAGCGAACCGGGCGGGGCAGCGCCCTGCGCCGGGCAGGAGGACCCCGTCGAACGCATCGCGCTCGCCTCCCGCATCCGCACCCGCGCGGTCCGGCTCGGCGGACGCTGGTGGCGGGAGAACACCGGTCCCCTGGTGGGCCGGCGGGAGAAGGACGGCGCACCCGTCGCCCTGCTCTGGCGGCGCGGCCGCTACGAGGCGGTCGACCCCGCCACCGGAACGCGCGAGCGCCTCGGGAGAACCACCGCAGCCGCCTTCGCGCCGCGCGCCGTCATGCTGTACCGCCCGCTGCCCGACGGCAGGACCAGCCTGCCGGGGCTGCTGCGCTTCAGCCTGCACGGCACCCTCCCGGAGCTGCGCAGCCTGCTGCTCGGCGGCCTGGTCGCGGTGGTCCTGGGCGCCCTGGTGCCCGTCGCCACCGGCCAGGTCCTCGGCCGGTACGTGCCGCGGGCCGAGAACGGGCTCATCGTGCAGACCGGGCTGGCACTGGTCGCAGCCGCCGTCGTCTCGGCCGCGTTCATGCTGCTGCAGAACACCTCCATCCTGCGCATGGAGGGCCGTATCGAGGCCACTCTCCAGCCGGCGGTGTGGGACCGGCTGCTACGGCTGCCGACGACGTTCTTCGCCGGACGCTCCACCGGTGAACTGGCCGGCGCGGCGATGGGCATCAGCGCCATCCGGCGCGTGCTGTCCGGCATCGGCCCGGTCTGCGTGCAGGCCGGCGCGGCCGGCGCGGTCAACTTCGTCCTGCTGCTGGTCTACAGCGTGCCGCTGGCGATGGCGGCGCTCGCCATGCTCGTCGTCGTCGCCGGGGTGTTCCTCGGCCTCGGGCTGTGGCAGCTGCGCTACCAGCGCAGGCTGGTCAAGCTCGGCCACCGGCTCAACAACCAGGCCTTCCAGACCCTGCGCGGACTGCCCAAGCTCCGCGTCGCCGCCGCGGAGAGCTTCGCGTACGCCGCCTGGGCCCGGGAGTTCGCCCGCACCCGCGACCTGCAGCAGCGCATCGGCCGGATCCAGAACACCACCGCCGTCCTGGGCGCCGTATACCTGCCTCTGTGCACGCTGGTGATGTTCGTGCTGCTGGCCGGACCGGCCCGCGGCGCCATGTCCGCCAGCGCATTCCTCACCTTCGGCACCGCCCTGACCATGCTGCTGTCCTCGGTCACCCAGCTGACCGGTGCGCTCTTGTCGGCCGCGGCCGTGCTCCCGATGTTCGAGCAGGTCAAGCCGGTCCTGGAGGAGATCCCCGAGGTGGTCCGCTCCGCTACCCGCCCAGGCGCGCTGACCGGCGCCATCGAGGTCAGGGACCTGTCGTACCGCTACGCCGACGACGGCCCGCTCGTCCTGGACGAGGTCAACCTGCGCATCGCCCCGGGGGAGTTCGTCGCGATCGTCGGGGCCAGCGGCTGCGGCAAGTCGACGCTCCTGCGCCTGCTGATCGGCTTCGACAAGCCCGTCTCCGGCGCCGTGCTCTACGACGGCCAGGACCTGGCGGCGCTGGACCGGGCGGCCGTGCGCCGCCAGTGCGGCGTCGTCCTGCAGAACGCCCAGCCGTTCACCGGCTCCCTCCTCGACTGCATCCGCGGCGCCGGGACGTTCTCGCTGGAGGAGGCCTGGGAAGCCGCCGCGATGGCGGGCCTGGCGCAGGACGTCAAGGCCATGCCGATGGGGATGCACACCATGCTGTCCGACGGCGGCGGCACCCTCTCGGGCGGTCAGCGCCAACGGCTGATGATCGCCCAGGCCCTCATCCGCAAGCCCCGCATCCTGTTCTTCGACGAGGCCACCAGCGCACTGGACAACGAGGCCCAGCGCGTCGTCGTCGAGTCCACCCGCGCCCTGCAGGCCACCCGCATCGTGATCGCCCACCGCCTCACCACGGTGATGGACGCCGACCGCGTCCTCGTCATGTCCGAGGGCCGGATCGTCCAGCAGGGCCCGCCCGCCGAACTGCTCGCCGACCCGGCCGGCCCCTTCCACGACCTCGTCCGCCGCCAACGGCGCTGAGGCCCCGAGCCACGCGCCCGGCCCCCTCCGCCGAGGCACAATGGGTGCGGCGAGGAGGCGGGCCATGGCCGAGCGGATGACCGGCACGGACGGTGTGGCGCTGTGCACCGAGTCCTTCGGCGCCCGGTCCGACCCGCCGGTGCTGCTGATCATGGGCACCGGGGCCTCGATGCTGTGGTGGGACGAGGGCCTGTGCCGGACGCTCGCCGCGGGCGGACGGTTCGTGATCCGCTACGACCACCGCGACACCGGCCGCTCCGTCACCTACGAGCCGGGACGGCCCGGCTACAGCGGCGCGGACCTGGCCGACGACGCCGTGCGGGTGCTCGACGCCCTGGGAATCCCGGCCGCGCACCTCGTGGGCGTCTCGGCCGGAGGTGCACTCGCGCAGTCGGTCGCGCTCGACCACCCCGCAAGGGTCCGCTCGCTCGTCCTGGTCAGCACGTCCCCCGCCGTGGGCGGCGGCCGTGAACTGCCGCCGCCGACCGAGGAGTTCACGCGGTTCGTCACCACCGCGCAGGTGGACTGGACGCAGGCCGCCTCGGTGGCCGAGTACCTGGTCGCGTACGCACGCGTGCTGGCAGGAGGCCGACGGCCGTTCGACGAGGACGCCGTCCGCGAGCTGGTGCGCCGGGACATCGCGCGCGCGGACGACTTCGCGGCCGTGCGCAACCACGACGTGCTGCCGGCCGGACGGCCTCTGCACCGGTCGCCCGCGTCGATCACTGCGCCCACCCTGGTCATCCACGGAACCGCGGACCCGATGTTCCCGCTCGGGCACGGCGAGGCACTCGCCGCAGCCGTCCCCGGCGCCCGCCTGCTGCCCCTGGAGAACGCGGGCCACGGCGTCGACCCGGCCGACCGCGCCACGATCGCCCGCGCGATCCTGGCCCACACGGCGCACATCCCCCGGGTGCACCGCGGCCGCCGCCACGGACGGGAACGGTTCGGGGGGACGGCGCGTTGACCGGGTAGTGGTCGACGATCAGGAGGAGGTGTCCGGGAATGTCCACCAGCGGAAAGATCGCCGTGGCCGGTGTCGCGGCAGCCGTGGTCCTGTTCTGGACGGTCGGGTTCTGGGCGGGTCTGCTGGTCCTCATCGGGGTCCCGGCAGTCGCGTACCTGCTGCTCGACCCCTCCCAGCGCCGTCGGCTGCGCCACGTGTCGAAGAAGCAGATCGGCCGCTGAGGCGGCGAGGGGGGAGTTTTATGAACACGGCACAGGCCGGCTCGGTCGCTGCGGTCAGCAGCAACGGCGTGTACTCGTTCACCAAGCCGCCGCGCGCAAGCATCCGGCTCCTCGAAGGGCTCGGAGTCGAAGGGGACGTGCACGCCGGAGTGACGGTCAAGCACCGCTCCCGGGTGGCGCAGGACCCCACCCAGCCGAACCTGCGGCAGGTGCACCTCATCCACCGGGAACTGTTCGACGAGGTGGCCGAGGCCGGCTTCGAGGTCGCGCCCGGCGAGCTCGGGGAGAACGTGACCACCGCGGGCATAGACCTGCTCGGGCTCCCGACCGGCACCCTGCTGCGGCTCGGCGAGGAAGCGGTGGTCGAGGTGACGGGCCTGCGGAACCCGTGCCGTCAGATCGACGCGTACCGGCACGGGCTGCTCAAGCAGGTCGTGGGCCGGGACGAGCACGGGGACCCGGTCCGCAAGGCGGGCATCATGGGCGTCGTCCGCCACGGCGGGACGATCCGACCCGGCGACGCGATCACGGTGACGCTGCCCCCGGCCCCGCACGTCCCGCTCGACCGCGTCTGACCCCCGGGAGTCCGGGGTGCCCCGGGTGGGGTGCAGGGGTCGGGGCGCCTCTGCGCCCCGCGCGCCCGTCCCGGTCCTGCGCTCAGGCCGGGCGCACCGCGATGCGGTCCAGCGCCTCCAGCAGCGGCCCCAGCGGCGGTTCCCCGTCCCGGGGGACGACGAGGACCTCACCCGGCTCCTCGTCCAGCAGCACGAAGGCGGCGCCGCCGGTACGCGCCACCAGCGACCAGCCGGGGCCGTCCGCCCGCAGCGTCCGCGCCCCCTCGCCCGCGAACGAGGACCGCACCCTGCCGGGCGGCGGCGGGGTACGGGTGTACCCCAGGGCCTCGTCGAGGGCCCGGGAGAGCCCGGGGTGGGCGGCCGCCGCCGCTCCGCCGTCCGCGGCCTCCCGCCCGCACCAGTCGGCCCACTCCCGGGCGATCTGGTCCGCCCCCATGCGCCTCTGCACCGCACCCCAGGTCTCGGCCGAGGGCGGGGCGAGCGGGACCCGTCCCGTGCCGTCGGCGCCCTGCTCCGGATCGTGGGGCTCGGGTATCCCGGAGGCGGCCACCGAGAGTTCGAGGGGCCAGCCCGCCAGCGAGACCACGATGGTCCGCTCGTCGGGCGACAGGTCGTAGTCCATCCCGCAGTCCCAGGAGGCGATCGCGGCCGCCACGAGCGAGACGTCGTCCACGACGACCGTCCAGCGCGCTCCCTCCTCGTCCTGGCCCAGGACCAGCCCGTACCCCTCACCGGACGGCTCCACGCCGAGCAGTGAGCAGGCCTCGGGGAAATCGTCGCCCAGGATGCCGGGGAACTGCGCGGGGGTCATCAGTACGGCGGTCAGCACGTACAGCGAGCCGCCCCCCTCGTCGTCGGACACGTGGCCTCCTGTTGGCTCTCTCGTCGGCGCACCCTAACCAGCGGGTAACCCGCCCGTCGAGAGCGCCGGGGTGACGATTTCCAAGGCTGCCACCTGCACGTAGAGTTGGGGGCCCGCCACAGAAAGGGACACCCGGTGCAGCGATACGACCGGCTCAGGGAGATCCTCCGGCTCGATCCCGACAAGGACTTCCTCGCCATCTACCGGCTCACCGCCACCTTCGAGTTCCCCTGGGACTTCACGCGCGCCCTGGAACTCGCCCTCTTCCGCACCTACGCCGTCCCCGCCATCGGCAGCCTCCTCGCCGGGACCGCCGAGTTCACCGGCCGGACCCAGAAGCGCTACGACGACACGGCCCTGCTGCTCGACGCGGTGGTGGAGCACGGCTTCGAGAGCGACACCGCACGCACCGCGATCCGCCGCGTCAACCAGATGCACCGCAGCTACGACATCAGCGACGAGGACATGCGGTATGTGCTGTGCACCTTCGTGGTGATCCCGGCGCGCTGGCTGGACGCGTACGGCTGGCGCCCGCTGACCCACCACGAGCGCCGCGCCTCGGCGAACTACTACGCCACCCTCGGCCGGCACATGGGCATCCCGGACATCCCCGGCTCCTACGAGGAGTTCGAGGCCACCCTGGACGCCTACGAGAAGGCCCGTTTCGGCTGGGACGCGGGCGGCCGGGAGGTCGCGGACTCCACCCTCGACCTGATGGCCTCCTGGTACCCCGCGCCGCTGACCCCGGCCGTGCGCGCCGCAAGCCTGGCCCTCCTCGACGACTCCCTGCTGGACGCCTTCCGGTTCCGCCAGCCGCACCCCCGGGTCCGGCGGCTGGTCCGGGGCGCCCTGCGGCTGCGCGGGCGCGCGGTGCGTCTGCTGCCGCCGCGCAGAACCCCGCACTACGCCCGCCAGAACCCGGAGATCAAGGGCTACCCCGGCGGCTACGACGTGGGCGAGCTCGGCACCTTCCCACTGCCCGGCGCCGGCGGCTGCCCGGTCCCCCCGCCCCGCCGGCCCGCCGGCGCGGAGGCCCAGCCCCCGTCCTGAGCCGGCCCCAGGGCCGGGTGCACCCCCGTGGACCGGCCGCCTCAGGGCCGGCGCACCGCCACCACGAGGAAGCGGTGGTCCTCGTCGGCGTACGAGGCCATCTCCCAGCCCGAACCGGACAGCAGCGGACGGAGGTTGTGCGCGGCCCGCAGGTCCTGCGGGGTCAATTCGCGTCCCTGGCGCGCGGCCAGGGCGGCGCGCCCGATGGGGTGGAAGAGCGCGAGCCGGCCGCCGGGGCGCACCACCCGGGCCAGCTCGCGCAGGTCGGATGACGGATCGGGCAGATGGGCGATCAGCCCGGCCGCGAACACCGCGTCCAGCGCCCCGTCGCGCAGCGGGAGCCGGGCCACGTCCGTCAGCAGCAGCGCGCCCTCGGCGCCGCGCCCGGCCCGCTGCGCGGCGGCCAGCATCTGCGGGGTGACATCGGCCCCGACTACGAGCCCGGCAGGCCCGACGGCGCGACGCAGCGCGCCCAGCGCCCGTCCGGTGCCGCAGCCCGCGTCGAGCACGCGGTCGCCGGGCCGCAGCCCGAACTCGGCCACGGCGGCCGTGAAGGCGGGCCCGTCCCCGGGGAACTTCCGGTCCCAGTCGGCGGCGCGCGCCCCGAAGAACTCCTGCACACGGGTGTGGTCTTCGCTCATGCGCCCATGATCTCGCACCGGAGTCCGCAGCGGCGCGTGCAGGCCGTGTACAAGGAGGCACGTGCCGTGATCGAACAAGAACGTATCTCTGTCATATTCCAGCAGTTCCAGCTGCTTTCGAAATGCGCCCCGTGTTCGCGCCCTCACCCGCACTAGCGTCCCGTGGCCATGGGACACATGGACCACGCCGCCTATGGCTGGCTGACACCCGCACTGTCATACGTGATGGCATCGATCGGCGCCGCCCTCGGGCTGCGCTGCACCGTCCGCGCGCTCGCCGCGACCGGATCCTCCCGCCGCAACTGGCTGGTCACCGCCGCCTCCGCCATCGGCTCCGGCATCTGGACCATGCACTTCGTCGCCATGCTCGGCTTCGACGTCGTCGGCACCCAGATCCGCTTCGACGTCCCGCTGACCATCCTCAGCCTGCTCGTCGCCATGCTGGTCGTCGGCGCCGGCCTCTTCGCCGTGGGATACGGGAAGGACCGCGGCCGGGCCCTCGTACTCGGCGGCCTCACCACCGGCCTCGGCGTCGCCAGCATGCACTACCTCGGCATGGCGGCCCTGCGCCTGCACGGGGACGTCCGCTACGAGCCGCTGGCCGTCGGCCTCTCCGTCGCCATCGCCGTCGTGGCCGCCACGGCAGCCCTGTGGGCCGCGCTGAACATCAAGGCACCGGTCGCCGTCGCCGTCGCCTCCCTGGTCATGGGCGCCGCCGTCACCAGCATGCACTACACCGGGATGATGGCCGTCGCCGTCGATGTCAGCCCCTCGGACGGCGCCCTGACCGGCGCCACGGCCATGCAGTTCATCTTCCCGCTCGCCGTCGGGCTCGGTTCCTACCTGTTCATCACCTCGGCTTTCGTCGCGCTTTCCCCGACCGCCGACGAACGCGCCGCCTCCGCCTCCGCCCAGCACCTCGGCGAACACCCGGCGCCCGCACACTGACCCGCCGCCGCGCCCTCCGCCCGCACCGCCCCCGCCCCGCACCAGCACGAAGCGCCCCCGAACGAGGAGCCCATGCGCACACCCCGCAGAAAACCGGCAGCACCGGCGCCCCGGCTGCCCGCGCCTGCGGCCCGCGGCCGCCGGGCCCACGCCGGACCGCCGGCCGAGGAACCGGCCGAGCTCCTCGCCCCGCGACGGGCCCCCGCCCCGTCCCCCGGCCGCAAGCCCGGGCTGCGGCTGCGCCCCCGCACCGTCCGCGCGAAGATCGTCTCCCTGCTGATGGTCCCCGTGGTCTCCTTGCTCGCACTCTGGGGCTTCGCCACCGTCAGCACCGCCCAGGACATCGCCCGGCTCAGCCGCGTCCAGCGGGTCGATGCGCAGATACGCACCCCCGTCGCCGCCGCCGTCGCCGAACTCCAGGCAGAGCGCCGGGCCGCAGTCCGCCTGCTGGCGGAACCGGCCGCCGACCAGGGCGCCACCCTGGACCAGCAGGCCCAGCGCAGCGAGGCCGCCGTCCGGCGGCTGCGCCTCGGCGACCGGCACACCGTCGCCGACTCCGGCGACTACCGCACCGGCGTGGCGGTCCGGCTGAGCGCCTTCGTCGCCGCCGCGGACGCCCTCGGCCCCACCCGCAAGGACATCACGGGCCGCCGGGCCACCCCCGAGGCCGCGTACGAGATCTACACCCGGGTGATCGACGCCGCCCTCGCCGTCACCGGGGCCCTGTCCGACGGGCAGGACGCCGAACTCGGCCCTGAGGCCCGCGTCCTGCTCGAACTCGCCCGCGCCCGCGAACTCCTCTCCCAGGAGGACGCCCTGCTCGCCCTGCCGGGCCCGCGCACCGCCGACACGCTGCGTCGGCTCACCGGCGCCGTCGAGACCCGCCGCGCCCTGACCGCCGGGGCCACCGGCGACCTCCCGGCAGCCCAGCAGGAGGCCTGGCAGTCGGTGGCGAGGAGCGCCGCCTACGCCGACCTCACCGGCGCGGAGGACCGGGCGCTGGCCGCCGGGACCACCCGGGACGCGGTCGGCGCACCACCGGGCTGGGAGGCCGCCCACAGCGGCATCGGCGCCTCGCTCCGCGAGATCGACGAGGCCGCGCACGCCGCTGCCGCCGACCGTGCGGACCCGTTTGCCGAAGGGGCCCTCAGCCCGGCCGGCGCCGCCGTACTGCTCGGCCTGGCCGCCGTGGCCGCCTCGCTCTTCATCTCCGTGCGCATCGGCCGCGCCCTGGTCGTCGAGCTCGTCTCCCTGCGCAACACCGCCCTGGAGATCGCCCACCGCAAACTGCCGCACGCGATGGACCGGCTGCGGGCCGGGCAGCAGATCGACGTCGACGCGGAGACCCCGCCGGAACCCGCGGCCGAGGACGAGGTCACCCAGGTCGGTGAGGCGCTCGCCACCGTCCACCGGGCCGCGCTGAGCGCCGCCGTCGAGCGCGCCGAACTGGCCAGCGGGGTCTCCGGGGTGTTCGTCAACCTCGCCCGCCGCAGCCAGGTCCTGGTGCACAGGCAACTCACCCTGCTGGACTCGATGGAGCGCCGCGCCGACGACCCCAACGAGCTCGGCGACCTCTTCCGCCTCGACCACCTCACCACCCGGATGCGCCGGCACGCCGAGAGCCTCATCATCCTGTCGGGGGCGGCTCCCGGCCGGGCCTGGCGGATGCCGGTCCCCCTGACGAACGTGGTGCGGGCCGCCGTCTCCGAGATCGAGGACTACACCCGGGTCGAGGTCCGCCAGCTCGCCGAGGCCGCGGTCGTCGGCGGGGCCGTCGCCGACCTGACCCACCTGCTCGCCGAACTCGTCGAGAACGCCACCCAGTTCTCGCCGCCGCACACCAAGGTGCGGGTCAGCGGCGAACCCGTCGGAACCGGCTACGTCCTGGAGGTCGAGGACCGCGGCCTCGGCATGGGCCGGGACACGCTGAACGACGCCAACCGGCGCATCGAACAGTCCGAGGCGCTCGACCTCTTCGACAGCGACCGGCTGGGGCTCTTCGTGGTCAGCCGGCTCTCGGCCCGCCACGGGGTGAAGGTGCACCTGCGCACGTCACCGTACGGCGGCACCACCGCCGTGGTGCTGCTGCCCAACTCCCTGCTCCAGGCCGCGGGCACCGCAGGCACGGCCGTCCCGGACCAGCGTGCCGGGACGTCGCCCCGCCGCCCCGGACCCCCCGAGGAGGTTTCCGCCGCGGCGCCGGTACGGGAGGAGGTGCACGGCATCGCGGCCGCCGGCCCGACGCCCGCGGACCACACCCCGGCCGATCGCACTCCGGCCGGCCTTGCCCCGGCCGGCCGCACCCCGGGTGATCGCGCTCCGGCCGGTCACCTCCCGGCTGCGGACCGCACCCCGGCCGCCGCCCACCGGAAGCCCGGGCCCGGCCGGTCCCCGTCCGCCGCGCAGCCGGCCGGCCCGGGGGAGCAGCCCCCGGCCCCGGTGGCCCCGTTCCGGCCGCGCTCCGCAAGCCCCGCGGGACCGCGTACGCAGGCGGAGGCGGGCCCCGGCACCCCTGCTCCGGCGCCGTCCCCGTCCCCGTCCCCGGTGACCGAGCTGCCGCGCCGGGTGCGCCAGGCCAGCCTCGTGCCCCAGTTGCGCGAGGCACCCGCCAAGGCGCCGGCCGGCGAACGGCCGCCTGCGGGTCCGCCGGGACGCAGCCCGGAGCAGGCGCGGGACCGGATGGCGGCCTACCGGGACGGCTGGGCCCGCGGCACCCGGGAGAACTCCGCCCACGCAGGCAGCGAAGGAGAAGTGTGATGATCGAACAGCAGAGAACCGACCTGGACGGCGTCCGGCGGTCGGGGGAACTGGACTGGCTGCTGGACGACCTGGTCGTCCGGGTGCGCGAGGTCCGGCACGCCGTGGTCCTGTCCAACGACGGCCTGGCGGTCGGCGCGTCCCACGCGCTGAGCCGGGAGGACGCCGAGCACCTGGCCGCCGTGGCCTCGGGCTTCCACAGCCTGGCCAAGG
Organism: Streptomyces sp. cmx-4-9; assembly: GCF_046548835.1. Classification (NCBI taxonomy): domain Bacteria; kingdom Bacillati; phylum Actinomycetota; class Actinomycetes; order Kitasatosporales; family Streptomycetaceae; genus Streptomyces; species Streptomyces sp. cmx-4-9. The sequence goes on from NZ_JAEBEE010000002.1 coordinate 270,468, forward strand.
GCGCGGGGCGGCACTTCCACGCCGGGGGCGTGCGCCAGACGATGGTCGAGATGGACGAGGGGTTCCTCTTCGTCGCGGCGGCCGGGGACGGGTCCTGCCTGGCCGTCCTCAGTTCCGCCGGCGCCGACATCGGCCTGATCGCCTATGAGATGGCCCGGCTCGTGAAGCAGGTCGGCGAGCACCTCTACACGCCGCCCCGGTTCGCGGCGCGGCCGCCGGCCGCGGGCTGAGGGCGGCGGTCCGGCACATGAGCGGCCAGTGGTACGACGCCGACGCGGGCCCCCTCGTCCGTCCGTACGCCATGACCGGCGGACGCACGAAGCCCGGACCCCACGGCCTCCGCTTCGATCTGATCGCGCTGGTCGCGGTCGACCCGGAGGGCACCGACGCGGCGGCCGAGTCGCTGCTCGGCCCCGAGCACCGGGCGCTGCTCGGACTCTGCCGGGCCGAGACCCAGTCGGTGGCGGAACTCGCCGCCGACGCCGACCTGCCCGTGGGGGTGGTGCGCGTCCTGCTCGGGGACCTGCTGGAGGGCGGGCACGTGAAGGTGAGCCGACCGGTACCGCCCGCGCAGCTGCCGGACGAGCGGATTCTGCGGGAAGTCATCGAGGGATTGCGAGCGCTGTGATGCGACAAGAGGACACCGACACCGAGCTGGCCCCGCTCGCGCTGAAGATCCTCGTGGCGGGGGGCTTCGGGGTGGGCAAGACCACGCTGGTCGGCGCCGTCAGCGAGATCCGGCCGCTGCGGACCGAGGAGTTGCTGAGCGAGGCGGGCGAACAGGTCGACGACACCGGAGGGGTGGACCAGAAGACCACCACGACGGTGGCCATGGACTTCGGCCGGATCACCATCCGGTCCGGGCTCTCCCTCTACCTGTTCGGGACGCCGGGACAGGACCGGTTCTGGTTCCTGTGGGACGAGTTGTCACAAGGGGCGCTCGGCGCGGTGGTGCTGGCCGACACGCGGCGGCTGGAGGACTGCTTCCCGGCGGTGGACTACTTCGAGCACCGCCGCATCCCCTTCGTCGTGGCGGTGAACTGCTTCACGACCGCCCGGCGGTACGGGGCGAACGAGGTGTCCCGGGCGTTGGACCTGGATCAGGGGACCCCGGTGGTGCTGTGCGACGCCCGGGACCGGGACTCGGGTAAGGAAGTGCTGATCAGGCTGGTCGAGTACGCCGGACGGGTGCACACCGCCAGGCTGTTGGAATCGGTGGGGCCGCAGACGGACTCCGCGTGAACCGCCGCGGCCGGGGCTCAGTCGGCGACGCCCGCCTCGGCGATCACCTTCGCGATGGGGACCCGTACGAGGAGTTCGCCCGGGACGGCGTTGCGGCGTCCGAAGGCGGCGGCGTGCTCCGCGCCCATGTAGCGGGCGCCGATCCGGGTCGCCCAGGCGAGCATCCCGTCGGGGTCGTCGGCGTGTTCGCTGATTTCGGCGCGGCCGTGGAGCACGACGTAGGAGAACGGCGGCCGGTCGTCGTCGACGCACAGCGCGACCCGGCCGTCCCGGGCCAGGTTGCGGCCCTTGACGGTGTCCTTGCCGGTGTTGAAGACGAAGGAGTCGCCGTCGAGCACGAACCAGACGGGAGCGATGTGCGGACTGCCGTCCGCGCGGACGGTGGAGAGCTTGCCGGTGCGGGTGGAGTGCGAGACGAAGGCCCGCCATTCCTCTTGAGTCATCTTCTTCGACATGGGGACATCCTCCTTGCCGGGAAGGCACCGGTGGGGAAGGCTGGCGGGACGACCATGCGGGGCGGGGCGCGGCCATGCGGGCCGTGCCGAGGGGGAGGGACTCGGAAATGGCACTGGACAAGCAGCTCGACTGGCTGCTGGACGACCTGACGCGCAGGGTCCAACAGGTGCGGCACGCGGTGGTGCTGTCCAACGACGGCCTGGTCACGGGCGCGAGCGCGGGGCTGGCCCGGGAGGACGCGGAACACCTCGCCGCTGTCGCGGCCGGTCTGCAGAGCCTGGCCAAGGGGTCGGGCCGGCACTTCCGGGCGGGTGAGGTACGCCAGACGATGGTCGAGTACGACGAGGGCGTCCTGTTCGTCATGGCGGCGGGCCCGGGGAGCTGCCTGTGCGTGCTGAGCGCCTCCGAGTCCGACATCGGCCAGGTCGCCTACGAGATGACGCTGCTGGTCAACCGGGTGGGCGAGCACCTGGGCGTGGCGGAGCGACGGATCACGGGCGGCTGAGGAGGGGCTCGGAGAGTTATCCACAGGCCTCGCGCGGCGTCGTCACGCGGAGTTACGGTCTTCACACAGGGTAATCACTACCGGTGGGGAGAGCGTCATGACGATGCAGGTTGAGGCCGTGCTGCGGGAGGCCGAGGCGGCGCTGGGCGCAGGCCTCCTGGTGGGCGGCGTACAAGCCGCAGCGGAACTGGGCCTGAGCCGCAGCGAGTTCGCCCGGGCCGTCCAGCTCGGGATCGTCTGCGCGGGCCCGTCGGCCCCGGGCGGCGGAGCGCGGTACGCGCGGGCCGAGCTGGAACGGGTGAGGACGGCCGCGACGCGGCAGGCCGGGGGAGCCCCGTGCACAGGCGGCCCGGCCGACAGGGGCCTTCCGGAACGTGCGGCCGGTCCGGACGGGGACGGGCCCCGGGCACTGCGGGAACGGCTCAAGGCGGTGGCGGGCGCGGACGCCGGCGCGGAGGTGCTGGGCATCGGCCCGAGCCGGTTCACCCGGCTCGCACGCTGCGGCCACCTCACGCCGGTGGGATACCGGATCAACCGCTACCGGGCCGTGGTCTGGCTGTACCTGGCCGCGGAACTACGGGAGTTCGCCGAGCGGGAGCCGACCGCGCTCCGCGGCGCCGCGCCACCGGCGGACCGGGAGCTGATGACGGCCGGTACCGATCTGCGGCCGCGCTCCTGGCGGGCCCGGCACGTCGGGCTCCTGCTGAAACGGACCCCCGACCCCTGGGGACGGGCAGCCGTCCTGGCCTCCGTACTCCCCGAAGAGGAGCTGCGCACGGCCGTGCCCGATCCGGCGGAGCGCATCGTCCTGGCCGCTCTCGCCCCACCCCTGCCGTACGGGCACCCGCAGGCCCCGGCGGCCGCGGCGGTCGCCCGGGCGCTGCTGAAGGCCGACGGTGCACCGGAGGTGGAGCGCTACCGCGCGAGCCTGGGTGCCGCCCTGGCCGCCGCTCGCGGTCAGTCGAAGTCGACGGGGGAGAGGGGGCCGACGTAGACCCAGGCACCGCCCTCGCGGGAGAAACCGCTGAGCTCGTGCAGTGAACCGGTGCGGCCGCCCTCGCGGTAGTGCGCCCGGAACTCCACCGAGCCCTCGGTCTCGAACATCCCGCCGCGCTGCGTACCGAGGATCTCCAGGCGCTCCCAGCGCTGCCCGGGGTCCAGGTCGAGGCCGCCCGGGCGGGTCGAGGAGTGCCAGGAGCGCAGCAGGTAGGCGGTGTCGCCCACGGCGAAGGCGCTGAAGCGCGAGCGCATCAGCAGTTCGGCCGTGGGCGCCTGCCGGACGCCGGAGTGGAAGCGGCCGCAGCACTCCGGGTAGGCGGCGGGCAGCCCGCAGGGGCAGGGGAGGGCCGGGTCGGGCATGTGCGTGCTCAGTTCTCGGGGGTCGAAGCGGCCGGCCGGGCGGACCGCGGGGAGTACGGACGGAACAGGCCCTCCTGGACCACGGAGACCAGCAGTCTGCCCTCCAGGTCGTAGATGCGGCCGCGGGCCAGGCCGCGGCCGCCGTGCGCGATGGGCGACTCCTGGTCGTACAGGAACCACTCGTCGGCACGGAAGGGCCGGTGGAACCACATGGCGTGGTCCAGGGAGGCCATGTCGAACCCGCGCATGCCCCACAGGGGTTCCACGGGGATGCGCACGGCATCGAGGAGGGTCATGTCACTGGCGTAGGTGAGGGCGCAGGTGTGCACCAGCGGGTCGTCGCCCAGCGGGCCGACCGCGCGCATCCACACCGCGCTGCGCGGATCGGCGTCCTTGAGCTCCTCGGGAGTCCAGCGGAGCCGGTCCGTGTAGCGGATGTCGAAGGGCTGGCGGCGGGCCATCCGCTCCAGCGCCTCGGGCAGCGCCCCCAGGTGCTCGCGGATCTCGTCCGCGACCTTGGGGAGCGCGTCCGGGTGGGGGAAGTCGAGGCGGGGAGGCAGCTGGTGCTCGATGCTGCCCTCCTCCGGTTGGTGGAAGGAGGCGGTGAGATTGAAGATCGTCTTGCCCTGCTGGACCGCGGTGACCCGGCGCGTGGTGAAGGACCGCCCGTCGCGCACCCGTTCCACCTGGTACACGATCGGCACCCCGGGAATGCCGGGGCGCAGGAAGTACGCGTGCAGCGAGTGCACCGGGCGGTCGCCCTCGGTGGTGCGGCCCGCCGCCACCAGGGCCTGTCCGGCGACCTGGCCGCCGAAGACGCGCTGGAGGGATTCGTGCGGGCTGGCGCCGCGGAAGATGTTGACCTCGATCTGCTCCAGGTCGAGCAGGTCGACGAGTCTCTCGGCGGGGTTCGTCATCAGGGGTTCTCCACGGTCGGGCCCGGGCGCGGCGAGCGGCACGGGCGGGTCGGCGGGTTGCGGGCGTCGGTCAGAGCGCGCCGAGTTCACCGACCGAGGTGACCCGGATGACGGCCCGGCCCTCCTCGTCGGAGGCGGCGAGGTCGACCTCGGCGCTGATGCCCCAGCCATGGTCCCCGTTGGGGTCGGCGAAGGCCTGGCGGACGCGCCACAGGCCGTGCGCCGGGTCCTCCTCGATCTGGAGCAGCTTCGGCCCGCGGGCATCGGGGCCCGTGCCGAGGTCGTCGTACTCGTCCCAGTAGCCGTCCAGGGCCTCGCCCCAGGCGTCGGCGTCCCATCCGGAGTCGCCGTCGAGCTCGCCCAGCACGTTCACGTGGTCGAGTGCGGCCAACTCCACCCGGCGGAACATGGCGTTGCGCACCAGGACGCGGAAGGCGCGGGAGTTCGCCGTGACCGGCTTGACCTGGTCGGCCTTCTCCTGGGCCTGCTCGGCCGTCTCCACCTCCGGGTTCGCCAGCTGCTCCCACTCGTCGAGGAGGCTGGAGTCGACCTGGCGGACCAGCTCGCCGAGCCAGGCGATCAGGTCTTCGAGGTCCTCGGACTTCAGGTCGTCGGGGATGGTGTGGTCCAGTGCCTTGAACGCGCTCGCCAGGTACCGCAGCACGATGCCCTCGGTGCGGGCGAGCTCGTAGAAGGAGGTGAACTCGGTGAAGGTCATCGCGCGTTCGTACATGTCGCGGATGATCGACTTCGGGGAGACCGGGTGGTCGCGGACCCAGGGGTGGCTCTTGGCGTAGACGTCGTAGGCGTGGAAGAGCAGCTCTTCGAGCGGCTTGGGATAAGTGACGTCCTGGAGACGCTCCATCCGCTCCTCGTACTCGATCCCGTCCGCCTTCATCTGGCCGACCTGGATGCCGCGCTCCTTGTTCTGCTGCGCGGCCAGGATCTGCCGCGGGTCATCCAGGGTGGACTCGACGACCGACACCATGTCCAACGCGTAGGAGGGCGACTCGGGGTCCAGCAGGTCGAAGGAGGCCAGGGCGAAGGTGGACAGCGGCTGGTTGAGCGCGAAGTCCTGCTGGAGGTCGACCGTCAGCCGGATGGTGCGGCCCTCCGCGTCCGGGGTGTCGAGCTTCTCGACCACCCCGCCGTCCAGCAGGGAGCGGTAGATGGCGATGGCCCGGCGGATGTGGCGCAGCTGGGCCTTGCGCGGCTCGTGGTTGTCCTCCAGGAGGTGCCGCATGGCCTTGAAGGCGTCGCCCGGCCGGGCGATGACGGACAGCAGCATGATGTTGGTGACCTTGAAGCGCGAGGTCAGCGGCTCCGGGTCGGCGGCGATCAGCTTCTCGAAGGTGGTGTCCGACCAGGCGACGAAGCCCTCGGGTGCCTTCTTGCGCACCACCTTGCGGCGCTTCTTCGGGTCGTCGCCCGCCTTCGCGAGGGCCTTCTCGTTCTCGATGACGTGCTCGGGCGCCTGCGCGACCACATAGCCCGCCGTGTCGAATCCGGCCCGGCCGGCCCGGCCGGCGATCTGGTGGAACTCGCGGGCCCGCAGGGTGCGGACCCGGTTGCCGTCGTACTTGGTGAGCGCGGTGAACAGCACGGTGCGGATCGGCACGTTGACGCCGACGCCCAGGGTGTCGGTACCGCAGATGACCTTGAGCAGGCCGGCTTGGGCCAGCTTCTCCACCAGGCGGCGGTACTTGGGCAGCATGCCGGCGTGGTGGACGCCGATGCCGTGCCGGACGTAGCGGGAGAGGTTCTGGCCGAACTTCGTGGTGAAGCGGAAGTTGCCGATGAGCTCGGCGATCTTGTCCTTCTCCTCGCGCGTGCACATGTTGATGCTCATGAGCGACTGCGCCCGCTCGACCGCCTGGGCCTGCGTGAAGTGCACGATGTACACCGGGGCCTGCCGGGTCTCCAGCAGTTCGGTGATGGTGTCCGTGATGGGCGTCGTGACGTAGTCGTACGACAGCGGGACGGGCCGGGTCGCGGAGCGGACCACCGAGGTGGGCCGGCCGGTGCGCCGGGTGAGGTCCTCCTCGAACCGCTTCATGTCGCCGAGGGTCGCCGACATCAGGACGAACTGCGCCTGCGGCAGCTCCAGCAGCGGGATCTGCCAGGCCCAGCCGCGGTCCGGCTCCGCATAGAAGTGGAACTCGTCCATCACGACCTGGCCGATGTCGGCGTGCCGGCCGTCGCGCAGGGCGATCGAGGCCAGCACCTCCGCGGTGCAGCAGATCACGGGGGCGTCCGAGTTCACGGAGGCGTCGCCGGTCAGCATCCCCACGTTCTCGGTGCCGAAGAGCTTGCACAGGTCGAAGAACTTCTCGGACACCAGGGCCTTGATGGGGGCGGTGTAGAAGGTGACCTTGTCCTGGGCCAGGGCGGTGAAGTGCGCGCCCGCGGCCACCAGGCTCTTGCCGGAGCCGGTCGGCGTGGAGAGGACCACGTTCGCCCCGGAGACCACCTCGATCAGCGCCTCCTCCTGCGCCGGGTACAGGGCGATGCCCTGGCCCTCCGCCCACGAGGAGAAGGCTTCGAAGAGGGCGTCGGGGTCGGCGTTCGGCGGGAGCTGATCAATGAGGGTCACACCCCCCATCTTGCCTGGCTTCCGCCCGGATGAGGGAACCGGCGGGGAGGAGGAAGATCATCGACGGTACGCTGTGCCGTCGATGCGGCCCGAACGAAACCGTCGAGGGGGCCCGAGCACCACACCACCGGGGCGGGAAAAGACCATGATGGGTCCGGCTCACTCACTGTCCGGCGCAGCAGCCTGGCTGGGGGTGGGCGCGGCCACCGCGGCCGCCGGCCACCCCATGCCCTGGCCGGTCCTCGTGGTCGGCGCCCTGATCTGCGCCGGCGCCGCCCTCGCCCCTGACCTCGACCACAAGTCGGCGACGATCTCGCGGGCCTTCGGCCCGCTCTCGCGCGGCGTGTGCGAGGTGGTCGACAAGATCTCCTACGCGGTCTACAAGGCCACCCGCTCCCCGAGGGACGCCCGCCGCACCGGCGGCCACCGCACCCTGACGCACACCTGGCTCTGGGCCGTCCTCACCGGCGCCGGCGCCTCGGCCCTCGCCGCCGGCACCGAGCGCTGGGGCGTCCTCGCGATACTCTTCGTCCACCTGGTGCTCGCCGTGGAGGGACTGCTGTGGCGGGCGGCCCGGATGTCCAGCGACATCCTCGTCTGGCTGCTCGGCGCCACCAGCGCCTGGATCCTCGCGGGCGTGCTCGACCAGCCGGGCAACGGCGCGGACTGGCTGTTCACCGGCCCCGGCCAGGAGTACCTCTGGCTGGGCCTGCCGATCCTCCTCGGCGCCCTGGTCCACGACATCGGCGACGCCCTGACGGTGTCGGGCTGCCCGATCCTGTGGCCGCTGCCCATCGCCGGCAAGCGCTGGTACCCCATCGGCCCGCCGAAGATGATGCGCTTCCGCGCGGGCAGCTGGGTCGAGCTCAAGGTCCTCATGCCGGCCTTCCTCCTCCTCGGAGGGTTCGGCGGCGCCTCGGCCCTGGGCTTCATCTAGTGCGGTGACCGGAGAGGTCCACCGGGTCGCGGCGCCCGGCAGACCTCTCCGGCCACCGCACCGGCCGCCTCTCGGGCATCCGTGCGGACCGTGCCACCGCTGACCGCGACGGCGCAGGGACGGCGAAAGCCGCGGCCCCCGGCCCCCGGCCTCGGATCGGGGCGGGGGGCCGGGGGCCGGGGGCTTCGGGGGCGGGGCCGGCTCAGCCGTGCCAGGAGCGCCACAGTGCTGCGTAGGCGCCGTCCGCCGCGACGAGCTCGTCGTGCGAGCCGAGCTCGCTGATGCGTCCGCCCTCGACCACCGCGATCACGTCCGCGTCGTGCGCGGTGTGCAGCCGGTGGGCGATCGCGATCACCGTACGGCCGTCCAGCACCCGGGCGAGGGAACGCTCCAGGTGCCGTGCCGCGCGCGGGTCCAGCAGCGAGGTGGCCTCGTCCAGCACCAGCGTGTGCGGGTCCGCCAGCACCAGCCGGGCCAGCGCGACCTGCTGGGCCTGCGCCGGGGTCAGCACCGTGCCCCCGGAGCCGACCCCGGTGTCCAGGCCGGCCTCGAAGGCCCGCGCCCACCCCTCGGCGTCCACCGCTTCCAGCGCCGCCCACAGCTCCGCGTCCGCGGCCCCGGTCCGGGCCAGCCGCAGATTGTCCCGCAGCGAGCCCACGAACACGTGGTGCTCCTGGTTGACCAGCGCCACGTGCTCGCGCACCCGCTCCGCCGGCATGTCCGACAGCTGCGCCCCTCCCAGGGTGACCTCGCCGGTCCGCGGCGCGTAGATGCCCGCCAGGAGGCGGCCCAGGGTGGACTTGCCCGCGCCCGAGGGGCCGACCAGCGCCATCCGGGTGCCCGGCGGTACCGCCATGGACACCTCGTGCAGGACGTCCACGCCCTCCCGGTAGCCGAACCGGACCTCCTGGGCGCGTACGTCCCGCCCCGCGGGCGACACCTCCGCGTCGCCCGCGTCCGGCTCGATCTCCCGTACGCCCACCAGGCGGCCCAGCGACACCTGGGCGATCTGCAGCTCGTCGTACCAGCGCAGGATCAGGCCGATCGGATCGACCATCATCTGGGCGAGGAGCGCACCGGTGGTCAGCTGGCCCACCGTCATCCAGCCCTGGATGACGCAGTAGCCGCCGATCAGCAGGACCGAGCCGAGAATCGTGATGAAGGTGGCGTTGATGACGGGGAAGAGGACGGTGCGCAGGAAGAGCGTGTACCGCTCCCACGCGGTCCACTCCTTGATCCGGCGCTCCGACAGCGCGATCCGGTCCGGCCCCAGGCGGTGCGCCTCGACCGTGCGGCCCGCGTCCACGGTCTCGGTGAGCGCCGCCGCGACCGCCGCGTACCCGGCCGCCTCCGAGCGGTAGGCCGACGGGGCGCGCCGGAAGTACCAGCGGCAGCCCAGGACCAGCACCGGCAGCGCGGTCAGCGCCGCCAGCGCCAGCGGCGGTGCGGTGACGGCCAGCGCACCGAACAGGAGCCCCACCCACACCACGCCGATCGCCAGCTGCGGCACGGCCTCGCGCATCGCATTGGCCAGCCGGTCGATGTCCGTGGTGATCCGCGACAGCAGGTCACCGGTCCCGGCGCGCTCCAGGACGCCCGGCGGCAGCGCCACCGAACGCACCAGGAAGTCCTCGCGCAGATCGGCCAGCATCTCCTCGCCGAGCATGGCGCCGCGCAGCCGTACCAGCCGCACGAACAGCGTCTGCACGACCAGGGCCAGTGCGAACACCAGCGCCACGCGGCCCAGATGCAGTTCGCGGGAGCCGGCGGCCAGTCCGTCCACGACCCGGCCCAGCAGATAGGGGCCCACCATCGAGGCGATCACCGCGACCGCGTTGACCGCCACCAGCGCCAGGAAGGCGCGACGGTGGCGGCGGAACAGTGCGCGGACGTAGCCCCGGACGGTCGCTGACGAGCCCACGGGCAGGGTCGCGGCCGTCTCGGGGGCCGCCGGATCGTACTGCGGCGGCGCCACGCCGATCATGCGGACTCCTCGATCTCGGTGAGGGCTTCTTCAAGCCGGTTCAGTTCCAGGCGGGCGAGCCGCTGCTCGTCCTCCGTCTCGCGGGTGACGACCGCCCGGTAGAGCGGTTCCTCGCGCAACAGCTCGCGGTGCGCGCCGACCGCCGCCACCTTGCCCTCGTGGACCAGGACGACCCGGTCGGCGCGGTCCAGCAGCAGGGGTGAGGACGCCATGGCCACGGTGGTGCGTCCGGTGCGCAGGGCCGCGACGCCCTCCGCGATCCGGGCCTCGGTGTGCGAGTCGACCGCCGAGGTCGGCTCGTCCAGGACCAGCACCTCCGGGTCGGTCACCAGGGACCGCGCCAGGGCGAGCCGCTGGCGCTGGCCCCCGGACAGGGACCGGCCGCGCTCGGTGATCCGGGCGTCCATCGGGTCCTCGACCCCGTCCGGCGCCGACTGCAGCAAGGCTTGCAGCACGTCCCCGCACTGCGCCGCCTCCAGCGCCTCGGCCGCCCCGACCGCTCCGGACGCCGGTACGTCGAACAGCTCGCGCAGCGTGCCGGACAGCAGCACCGGGTCCTTGTCCTGGACGAGGACCAGCGTGCGCGCGGTGTCCAGGGGCAGGTCGTCCAGCGCCACCCCGCCCAGGAGCACCGAGGGACCGGCCTCCGCGGCCGCGTCGTCCATCGGGTGGCCGCCCAGCCGCTCCGCGAGGCGGCCCGCCAGGTCCGGGTCGCCGCACACCACGGCGGTGAACATGCCCGCGGGAGCCAGCACCCCGGTCTGCGGGTCGTACAGGTCCCCGCCCGGGGCGGGCGGCCGTACCGCCGCAGCCCGCCCCGCCGGCTGCCCTTCGGCGGCCGGGGCGTCCGGTCCGCCGGGGTCCGTCCGGGTCAGGGACAGCACCCGGGCGGCCCGCTGGGCGGAGGGGCGCGAGAAGGAGTACGCCATGGCGATCTCCTCGAAGTGCCGCAGCGGGTAGAGCAGGGTGGCCACGGCGCTGAAGGCCGCGACGAGTTCCCCCACCTCGATGCGCCCGTCCAGGACGAGAGCGGACCCGTACCAGACCACGGTGATCATCAGAGCGCCCGGCAGCAGCACCTGGATCGCCGCGATCAGCGCCCACATCCGGGCGCTGCGCACGGCGGCCCTGCGTACCTCCTGGGAGGCCTCGCGGTAGCGGCCGAGGAACAGCTCCTCACCGCCGATGCCCCGCAGGACGCGCAGACCGGCGACGGTGTCCGCGGCGAGTTCGGTGGCCTTGCCCGCCTTCTCCCGCTGGACGTCCGCACGCCGGGTGGCGCGGGGCAGCAGCGGCAGCGCGGCGAGCGCGACGACCGGTACGCCGACGGCCACGACCGCGCCCAGCTCGGGCGCGTAGAACAGCAGGCCGACGCAGACGATGACGACGGCGAACGCGGCTGCGAGGAAGCGGGAGACCGCCTCGACGAACCAGCCGATCTTCTCCACGTCGCCGGTGGAGACGGCGACCACCTCGCCCGCCGCGACCCGGCGGGTCAGCGCGGAGCCCAACTCGGCGGTCTTGCGCGCCAGCAGCTGCTGTACGCGCGCGGCGGCGGTGATCCAGTTGGTGACGGCGGTGCGGTGGAGCATCGCGTCACCGACGCCGATGGCGACGCCGAGCAGCGCGAGCAGCGCGCCGACCAGGAGCAGCCGGCCCCCGTCGCGGTTGACGACCGCCTCGACGCCCAAGCCCACCGCGTACGGCAGTCCGGCGACTCCGGAGAAGTGCACCAGCCCCCAGGCCAGGCTCTTGAGTTGGCCGCCGATCTGCCCCCGGCCCAGCCAGACCAGGAACCGGGGCCCGGAACGGGCGTCGGGTACCCCGGGGTCCGGATACGGAAGATCGCTGATCTGCATGACGCCCCATGACTGGTCGATTGGCCCAAACAGTGCAAGGTTCGTCTTCCGGACCGGGCTCCGGCAAACGATTTTCCGCCCGCCGGAGGCCGCCGCGACGAGGTCTTCTGCCGTTGCGGAGGGCGTCGTCGCAGCTCGTGGCCTCGGTCAGGGGCGAGTGGCGCGCTCCAGTTCGAGCAGCACCGAGGCGTAGCCGTGTCCGGTGGCGCGCTCCATGCCCACCTCGCACATCCGGTTCGCCGAGAGGTACGCGTCGAAGCTCCGCGCCGTGACCTCCGCGCCTTCCCGGGCGGTGGCGGAAGCCGTCAGCTCGGGGTGCAGCATCCCGCGGTCGCCCGCGAAGGCGCAGCAGCCCGCGTCGTCCGGGACCACCACCTCGTGGGCACAGGCCTCGGCGACGGCACGCAGCTGCGCCACATCGCCCAAGTGCTGCATGGAGCAGGTGGGATGGAGCACCGCCGAACCCGCCCTCCGCAGGACCTCCAGATGGGGCAGCAGCTCCTCGGCCGCCCACACGACCGAGTCCACGATCCGCAACTCGGCGTGCAGCGCCCGGTTGTCCTCGCTGAGGTACGGGACCACCTCGTGGGCCAGGCCCAGCGTGCACGAGGAGGCGTCGACCACCAGCGGCAGGCGCCCGCCGGCCGTCCACCCCCAGGCGGCCTCGACGATGCGGTCGGCCATCACCCGGTTGCCGGCGTCGTACCCCTTGGAATGCCAGATGGTTGCGCAGCAGGTGCCGGTCACGTCGGTCGGGATCCACACGGGCTTCCCGGCGCGCCGGGACACCGCGACGACGGCCTCGGGCAGGGAGGGGCCCGGGTCGCCCGCGGGTCCACCGAAGATCCGGTTGACGCAGGCCGGGTAGTACACGGCCGCCGCGCCCACCCGCTCGGTGGCGGGCAGTCGGCGGGCCGCGGCGCCGGGGACCTGCGGGAGCCACTGCGGCACCAGGTCCGGACGCAGGGCCTTGCGCGCGGCGCCCGTGACGGCTGCCAGGAACCGGTCCCCGACCCGGTCGGTGATCTTGCCTGCGGCCGCGACGGCCAGCCGTGCGGCCGTCTCGACCGCCCGGAACCGGCGCGCGGCCAGCTCCGCGGCGCGCTCCTCGCGCGGACCGTGCCGCCGGTGGCGGAAGTCCCGCATCAGCGCGCCGGTGTCGATCCCGACCGGGCAGGCGAGCCGGCAGGTGGAATCACCGGCGCAGGTGTCCACGGCGTCGTAGCCGTAGGCGTCGAGCAGGGCGTCCAGCACCGGGGAGCCCGGCTGCTGGCGCGTCATCTCGCGGCGCAGCACGATCCGCTGGCGCGGGGTGGTGGTCAGGTCCCCGCTGGGGCAGGTCGGTTCGCAGAACCCGCACTCGATGCACGGGTCGGCCGGCGCCTCCACCCGCGGGATGGTCTTCAGGCCGCGCAGATGGGCCCGCGGGTCGCGGTCGAGCAGCACGCGCGGGGCGAGCACCCCGTCCGGGTCGACGGTCCGCTTGGTGCGCCACATCAGCTCGGTGGCCTTGGGGCCCCATTCCAGTTCCAGGTAGGGCGCCATGTTGCGGCCGGTGGAGTGCTCGGCCTTCAGGGAGCCGTCGAAGCGGTCCACGGTGAGTCGGCAGAACGCGTCCATGAAGGCCGCGTACCGCTCGACGTCCGCGGGGTCGGCGGCGTCGAAGGCGAGCAGGAAGTGCAGGTTGCCGTGGGCCGCGTGACCGGCGACGGCCGCGTCGAAGCCGTGCCGGGCCTGCAGTGCGAGCAGCGCTTCGCAGGCCTCGGCCAGCCGCGAGGGCGGCACGGCGAAGTCCTCGGTGATCAGGGTGGTGCCGGGGGCGCGGGCTCCGCCGACCGCGGTGACGAAGGCCTTGCGGGCCTTCCAGTAGCCGGCGATGGCCGCGGGGTCGCGCGTGAAGGCGTTGGTGACGGAGGGCACCGGCGCCACGAGGTCGAGTCCGGCGAGCACCTGCGCCGCCCGGCGCTCGTACGCGGTGCGGCCGGCTTCGTCCGGGGCCCGGAACTCCACCAGCAGCGCGGCCGTCTCCCGGGGCAGGCCGGCCCAGTCCGCGGGGACGCCGGCCACGCTGACCGAGGCCCGCAGGGTGTTGCCGTCCATGAGCTCGACGGCGAGCGCGCCGGCCGCGTTGAACCGCGGCACCGCCGCGGCCGCCGCGGTGAGGGAGGGGAAGAACAGCAGGGCGCTGGTCAGCAGGCGGTCCAGCGGGAGGGTGTCCAGGACGACCTCGGCGATGAACCCCAGCGTGCCCTCGGAGCCGACCATGAGGCCGCGCAGGACCTGCACGGGCGTGGCGCCGTCCAGGTAGGCGTCGAGCCGGTAGCCGGTGGTGTTCTTGATCTCGTACTTGGCGCGGATGCGGGCGACCAGCTCCGGATCGGCCTCGATCTCCCGCTTGATGTCCATCAGCCCGCGGCACAGCGCCGGTTCGGCGTGCGCCAGCGCCTCGTCGGCCTGCGGGTCGGCGGTGTCCACGACGGTGCCGCCGGGCAGCACGAAGGTGAGCGAGGAGAGGGTGCGGTACGCGTTGCGCGTGGTGCCCGCCGTCATGCCGGAGGCGTTGTTCGCGACGACTCCGCCGAGGGTGCAGGCGAGGGCGCTGGCCGGGTCGGGTCCGAGGACCCGGCCGTGCCGGGCGAGGGCGGCATTGGCGCGGACGACCGTGGTGCCGGGCCGGATCCTGGCGCGCAGCCCGCCGTCGAGGACCTCGACCCCGGACCAGTGGCGGCGCACGTCGACCAGGATGTCCTCACCCTGCGCCTGCCCGTTGAGCGAGGTCCCGGCGGCGCGGAAGACGACGTCGCGCCGGCGGCCGCGGGCGTATGACAGGACGGCGGAGACGTCGTCCAGGTCCTCGGCGACCACCACGACCTGGGGGACGAAGCGGTAGGGGGAGGCGTCGGAGGCGTAGCGGACGAGGTCCGAGACCTTCCCCAGCACCTTCTCGGCGCCCAGCAGGTCGGACAGTTCGCTGCGCAGCGGCTCGGGCGTGCCGGCCGCCCGGTGGCCGGGCACCCGGTCAGGGGCGGGGGCGCCGGCGCCGCGGGGGCGCAGGGCCCCCGGGTCCGGTTCCAGCAGCGGCATGTGCGTCCCCTCACCCACTCGCGGCCACGCGTGGCCCCCGGCGGCCTCCCGGCCCTCTCAGCAGCGGTGCTCGGCGGGCGCGGGGGCGTCCGTCAGAGCGTTCAGCAGACTGCCGAGCACCTCGCGCTGTTCGGCGGTCAACGGAGCAAGGATCTCCTCTGCCGCGTCGGTCCGCGCGTTGCGCAGGCGGCGCAGCGTGGCGCGACCGGTCTCGGTGAGCTCGATCCTTATGACCCGCCGGTTCGCCGGATCGGGCACGCGCCGTACGCATCCGGCGGCCTCCAAGCCGTCCACGAGCGTGGTGACGGCGCGGGGCACCACCTCCAGGCGGGCGGCGAGATCAGCCATTCGGGGGGCCTCTTCGCGGTCGTGCTGGGAGACCAGGCGCAGCAGCCGGGACTGCGCCGGAGTGATGCCGAGCGGCTCCAGATGGCGTTTCTGGATGCGGTGGAGCCGTCGGGTCAGGCGCAGCAGCTGCTCCGCGAGAACGCCGTCTGTGGTGTCGGTCTCGGAAGAGGTCCTCATACTGGGAACAGTATCAGGACCAGATTCATTGTGAGTATAGGTAACAATGAGCTATGCTCATGCGAGTCTCGTCAGAAGGAGGCCCATGCGCCCCGAAGAACCGAAGTGGACCCCATCGAAAGAATCCCTCGACCCCAGCCGCCCCGGTCCGGCGGAGCGGCCGCGGGAGCTGCGCCGGATCGTCGGCCTCTTCCGGCCCTACCGCGGCCGGCTCGCCGTCGTCGGCCTGCTCGTCGGAGCCTCCTCGCTGGTCGGCGTCGCCTCGCCGTTCCTGCTCAAGGAGATACTCGACGTCGCGATACCTCAGGGCCGCACCGGACTGCTCAGCCTGCTCGCCCTCGGCATGATCCTCACGGCCGTGGTCACCAGCGTCTTCGGCGTGCTGCAGACCTTCATCTCCACCACCGTCGGCCAGCGCGTCATGCACGACCTGCGCACCGCCGTCTATGCGCAGCTCCAGCGGATGCCCCTGGCCTTCTTCACCCGGACACGCACCGGCGAGGTCCAGTCCCGCATCGCCAATGACATCGGCGGCATGCAGGCCACCGTCACCTCCACGGCGACCTCGCTGGTCTCCAACCTCACCGCCGTCATCGCCTCCGTGGTCGCCATGCTCGCCCTCGACTGGCGGCTGACCCTGGTCTCGCTGCTCCTGCTCCCCGCCTTCGTGTGGATCAGCCGCCGGGTCGGGCGCGAGCGCAAGAAGATCACCTTCCAGCGGCAGAAGCAGATGGCCGCCATGGCCGCCACGGTCACCGAGTCCCTGTCGGTCAGCGGCATCCTCCTCGGGCGCACCATGGGCCGCTCCGACTCGCTCACCTCCGCCTTCTCCGAGGAGTCCGAGAAGCTGGTGGACCTGGAGGTGCGCTCCAGCATGGCCGGGCGCTGGCGGATGTCCACCATCGGCATCGTCATGGCCGCCATGCCCGCGCTCATCTACTGGGCCGCGGGCCTGGCCCTGCAGTCCGGCGCCCCCTCGCTGTCCGTGGGCACCCTCGTCGCCTTCGTGACCCTCCAGCAGGGCCTCTTCCGGCCCGCCGTCAGCCTGCTGTCGACCGGAGTGCAGATACAGACCTCGCTCGCCCTGTTCTCCCGCATCTTCGAGTACCTCGACCTGCCGGTGGACATCACCGAGCGCGAGGACGCGGTGCGGCTGGACCGGGCCAAGGGAGAGGTGCGGCTGGAGGAGGTGGACTTCGGCTACGACACCGAGAACGGCCCGACCCTCAAGGGCATCGACATCACGGTTCCGGCGGGCGGCTCCCTCGCCGTGGTCGGACCGACCGGCTCCGGCAAGAGCACGCTCAGCTACCTGGTGCCCCGGCTCTACGACGTGACGGGCGGCCGCGTCACCCTCGACGGGGTGGACGTGCGCGACCTCGACTTCGACTCCCTCGCCCGGTCCATCGGTGTCGTCTCCCAGGAGACCTACCTCTTCCATGCCTCGGTCGCGGACAACCTGCGGTTCGCCAAACCGGACGCCACCGACGAGGAGATGGTCGAGGCGGCGCGCGCGGCGCAGATACACGACCACATCGCCTCCCTCCCCGACGGGTACGACACCCTGGTCGGTGAGCGCGGATACCGCTTCTCCGGCGGGGAGAAGCAGCGCCTGGCCATCGCGCGCACCATCCTGCGGGACCCGCCGGTGCTCATCCTCGACGAGGCCACCAGCGCCCTGGACACCCGTACCGAGCAGGCCGTCCAGCAGGCCATCGACCACCTGTCCGCGGGGCGTACCACCATCACCATCGCGCACCGCCTCTCCACCGTCCGCGACGCCGACCAGATCGTGGTCCTGGACGCGGGGCGGATAGCCGAGCGCGGAACGCACGAGGAGCTCCTGGAGGCGGACGGCCGGTACGCGGCCCTGGTCCGCCGCGATCAGGAAACCGCCCGCGCCCCGGAGGCGGCCCCGGCCGCGGAACTGGCTCCCGTGAACGTGTGAGCGCAGGACATCCCAGTACGGGCCCAGGACAGGCCCCAGACCGGGTGGCGGACGTGCCACGGATTCAGGGGCCGGCGTTCCGGCAGGGGCCGTGAGAGCGCCGGCCGCCGCAGCGCCGTTCCCGACACACTCGCCGGGGTGGGGCGGTCAGACCTGCGTGGTGCAGGCCGCCCGCGGGAAGCCGGCGAACCGGTCCAGGCTTAGGGCGGACGGCCCCCGACACGGCCGAGGCCGCACGACTGGCCCCCACCCGCACGCCAAGTCGGTGCCGCTACAGCGGGACTCCACCCGCACCTGCGCGCTCAGCCGGAGCGCGGTGGACGCCACGCTCGCCGGCACCCGGATGGACAGCCCCCTCCCCTTCGGCGTGCGCCGGAGCGGCGGGCAGCCGACCGTCCCCGCCGCTTCAGCCGACGGGCACCGGCGTCCGGTCCCGGTCCAGCATGCGGCGGATCTCCTGGACAGCGGCGCGGCCCGCCCGGTTGGCGCCGATCGTCGATGCCGAGGGCCCGTAGCCGACCAGGTGGACGCGTGCGTCGCGGACGGCCCGGGTCCCCTCGACGCGGATGCCCCCGCCGGCCTCGCGCAGATGCAGCGGCGCCAGGTGCTCGACGGCGGCGCGGAAGCCGGTCGCCCACAGGATGACGTCGGCGTCCACCCTGCGGCCGTCCTCCCACACCGCACCGGTGAGGGTGAGCCGGTCGAACACCGGCCGGCGCTCCAGCACCCCGGAGTCCAGGCCGGCCCGGACGGCCTCGGTGAGGGGGAGGCCGGTGACGCTGACCACGCTCTGCGGCGGCAGTCCCCGACGCACCCGCTCGTCCACCAGGGCCACCGCGGCCCGCCCCTCGGCCTCCCCGAAGCCCCCGTCGCGGAACACCGGCGGCCGGCGCGTCACCCAGGTGGTCGCCGCCGCGACCTCGGAGATCTCCAGCAGGTGCTGCACCGCGGAGGTGCCCCCGCCCACGACGATCACCCGGGCTCCGGCGAACTCCTGCGGCCCCGGGTAGTTCGCGGTGTGCACCTGGCGCCCGCGGAACGCCTCCTGGCCCGGGTAGCGCGGCCAGAAGGGCCGGTCCCAGGTTCCGGTGGCGTTGATCAGGGCCCGGGCGGACCAGGTCCCGGCCGGGGTCTCGACCCGCAGCCTGCCCCCGTCCCCCTCGCGTACGGCTGTGACGTCCACCGGACGGCGCACTCGCAGGCCGAAGCGGCGCTCGTACGCGTCGAAGTACGCGGGGACCACCTCCGACGAGGGGCGCAGCGGGTCGGCGCCCACGAGTTCCATGCCGGGCAGCGCGTGCATCCCGTGCACCTTGCCGTAGGTCAGCGACGGCCAGCGGAACTGCCAGGCTCCGCCCGGGCGGGGGGAGTGGTCCAGGACCACGTGGCCGATCCCCGCCCGGCCGAGGTGGTAGGCGCTGGACAGGCCCGCCTGCCCGGCGCCGACCACCACCACGTCGACCTCTGCGACCTCTGTCCTGCCCGTCATGTCGTTCACGGTTCTACCAACTCGTGGGGGACGCCGGATCTTCCCGTCCGCCCCGGCCGGCGCCCCGCTACGGTGCGAGCAGGCCGCGGGCCGCCAGCTCGGGGGTCACCCCCTCGCCGAACCAGTACGCCTCCTCCAGGTGCGGGTAGCCCGACAGGACGAAGTTCTCGATCCCGAGCGCGTGGTACTCCTCGATCCGGTCGGCCACGTCGCCATGGCTGCCCACCAGCGCCGTGCCCGCGCCGCCGCGGACCAGCCCGACCCCCGCCCACAGGTTCGGCGCGATCTCCAGCTTGTCGCGCGAGCCGCCGTGCAGGGCGAGCATCCGCTGCTGGCCCACCGATTCGCTCGCCCCGAGCAGTGACTGGGCCCGCGCGATGTCCGCGTCGTCCAGATCGGCCAGCAGCCGGTCCGCAGCGCCCCAGGCCTCCTTCGCCGAGTCCCGGGAGACGGTGTGCAGCCGGATGCCGAAGCGGACCGTCCGTCCGCGCTCCTCGGCGAGCGAGCGGATCCAGTCGATCTTCTCCTTCACCTGTTGCGGGGGTTCGCCCCAGGTCAGGTACACATCGGCGTGCTCGGCGGCCACCGGGCCGGCCGCGGCCGAGGACCCGCCGAAGAAGATCTCGGGCAGCGGGTCGGGCGGAACGGCGGTCAGCCCGCCGTCGATCCGGTAGTGCTCGCCGTGGAAGTCGTACGGCGTCCCGCCCCACACCCCCCGGACCACTGACAGGAACTCGGCGGTCCGCTCGTAGCGGCGGTCGTGGTCCAGGTGGTCGCCGAACCGCCGCTGCTCGGCGGAGTCCCCGCCCGTCACCACGTTCAGCAGGAGCCTGCCGCGGGTGATCCGCTGGTAGGTGGCAGCCATCTGGGCCGCCAGCGTCGGCGAGACCACGCCGGGCCGGAAGGCCACCAGGAACTTCAGCCGTTCCGTGTGCTGGGCCAGCGCCACCGTGGTCAGCCAGGCGTCCTCGCACCAGGTCCCGGTGGGGGTCAGCACCGCCTCGAAGCCGAGCCGTTCGGCCGCCTTGGCGATCTGGGCGAGGTATTCGATGTCCGGTTCGCGCACCCCGGGTGCGGCCGTGTTGTGCGCGTAGGCGTGCCGGTCGACCAGGGTGCGGCCGTCCCCGCCGGTGGGCAGGAACCAGTGCAGGCGGACGGTCATCAGGAGTCCTTCGCATACGACCGAGGGGCGGTGGTGGAGGGCGGCAGGGTGCCGTTGAAGCGGGTGTCGACGAAGTCCTTGAAGGCGACCTTGCCGGGGATCAGCTTCAGGTCCGTGAAGGTGTCGGCGATCTTCTGCTCGGAGGCCACGGCCGCGTCGTCCACGGCGACCGCGACCCGGGTGCCGTTGCTGCGCTTGACCGCGTCGAAGGCGACCTCGTAGGGCAGGCCGGTCTCCTTCGCCCAGACCTTCGCCCACTCCTGCGGATGCTCGTACACCCAGTCCTGGGCGCGCCGCAGCCGGGTCAGGTAGTCGCCGATGGCCTTGCTCTTCGCCGGGTCCTCCAGGGCTGCGGGGGCCGCGACCTGGAATCCCAGGCCGTTGACCGCCCCCTCCCCGGAGGTGAGGACCCGGGCGCCGGAGCGCAGCACCTGGGAGGTGTACGGGTCCCACACCGCCCAGGCGTCGACGGCGCCGCTGTTGAAGGCGGCCAGCGCGTCCGCCGGCTGGAGGAAGCTGATCGTCACATCGGTGGGCTTCAGGCCTGCCTGGGCGAGCGCCGTCAGCAGTTGGAAGTGCGCCGAACTGCCCTGGGCCACCGCAATCTTCTTGCCGCGCAGTTCGGCCGGGGACTGGAGGGCCGAACCCTTGGGCACCAGGACCGCCTCGCCGGCGGAGGAGCCGTGCGAGGCCGCCACCACCGCGATCTTCGATTTGGCGCCCGCGGCGAAGACCGGCGGGGTGTTGCCGACGCCGCCGATGTCCACGGCCTTGGCGTTGACGGCCTCCAGAAGGGGCGGCCCGGAGGTGAAAGTGGACCACTTGATGCCGTAGTCGAGGCCGTCCAGTTCACCGGCGGCCCGCAGCAGCGACTCGCTGCCGCCCTTCTGGTCGCCGACGCTGAGCGTGACCTTGGCGCCGTCCTGCCCGGCTGCCGCCGAGCCGGTGTCGGCGGCGGAGCTGCCGCCGCAGGCGGTCAGCGCCAGCGACAGCGGTACCAGGGAGGCGAGCAGGGACAGGGGCAGGGAGTGACGTCTCATGTCGGTGTCTTCGTTCTCTCGTACGCGGAAGGGGCGGAACGGGGTGGAGCGGGACGGCCGGGCCGGGCCGGAAGGTGATCGGGGACGGGGGGCGAAGAGGCGGCTCAGCCGACGCCCAGTTCGGCCAGGAGCCGTGAGCGCAGGGCCGCGAAGCCCGCTTGGCCGACCTCGCGGGGCCGCTCCAGGTCGACCCGGGTGTCGTAGGCGATCCGGCCCTCGTCCATCACCAGGACGCGGTCGGCGAGCAGCACGGCCTCGTCGACGTCGTGCGTGACCAGCAGCACCGCGCAGCCGCGCCGCTGCCACAACCGGGCCACCAGCTGCTGCGCCTTGATCCGGGTCAGCGCGTCGAGGGCGCCGAACGGCTCGTCCAGCAGCAGCAGATCGGGCTCGCGGACCAGCGCCCTGGCCAGCGAGGCCCGCTGGGCCTCACCGCCGGACAGGGTCTTGGGCCAGGCGTCCGTGCGGTGTTCCAGTCCGACCTCGGCCAGCGCCCGTTCGGCGCGTTCGCGCACGGGGCGCCCGGGCAGGCCGAGCAGGACGTTGCGCCAGACGCGCTTCCAGGGCATCAGGCGCGGGGCCTGGAAGGCCACGGCCCGGCGCTCGGGCACCAGTACCTCGCCCTCGATCTCCCGGTCCAGGCCCGCCAGGATGCGCAGCAGGGTGGACTTGCCGCAGCCGCTGCGGCCCAGCAGCACGGTGAACTCGCCTGCCTGCAGCGTCAGGTCGAGTCCGTGGATGACGACCCGCCCGCCGAAGGACCGGGTCAGCCCGGTGACCCGTACGGCGGCGGCGGTGGCTACTGTCCCGTGAACGTCGGTCGCCATTGCAGCAGCAGCCTTTCGAGGAGGCGGACGAGGAGGTCGGCGGTCAGGCCGAGGAAGGCGTACACGACGAGGCAGACGACGATCACGTCGGTGCGGAAGAACTCGCGGGCCTGGTTCATCAGGAAGCCGATGCCGGCGTCCGCGTTGATGGACTCGCCGAAGACCAGGGCCAGCCAGGCCGTCGCGAGCGAGTAGCGCAGCCCCGTCATGAACCCGGGGAGGGCGCCGGGCAGCACCACGTGCCGCACCAGACCCCACCGGCCGAGTCCCAGGGCCCCGCCCGCCTCGATGAGCTGCTCGTCCACCCCGCGGATGCCCGCGTACACGTTGAGGTACAGGTGGAAGGCGGTTCCGAGGGCGATGAGGGCGACCTTCGGGGCCTCCCCGATGCCCATCCAGATGATGAACAGCGGGATGAGGCCCACCCACGGCACGGTGCGCAGCATCTGCACGCTCGCGTCGATGAGGTCCTCGCCGAGACGCGACAGGCCCGACAGCAGCGCGAGGACGGTGCCGGCGGTGCCGCCGATCACCAGGCCGATCGCCACGCGCTGCAGGGAGACGGCCATGGCGCCGGGCAGCGTCCCATCCCCGACGAGGTCCGCTCCGGCGGCCGCGATGGTCGACGGCGGCGCCAGGGTGTCGGCGGGCAACCAGCCGACGGTGCTGGCGACTTGCCACAGGGCGAGGAGCAGCAGGGGGCCGGAGGTCCTGCGGACCCAGCGGGGCACCGACCGCCGGCGCGCGGAGGTCGGGACGACCGCCACGAGGGCGGGGGAGGGGGCGGGCAGCTCCTCGGGTCGTGACGTGAGCGAGAGGTCCGGCGGTGGCGCATGGCTGATGCTCATGGGGGCTCCACGGAAGTGCGGGTGGGAGGCGGTGCGATGACGTGACGGCGCCACGACGCGACGGCGTGATGACAGGACGGCGTGATGACGGCGTGAAGGCATGACGTCGTGCCGGCGCGACGCCGGCCGGGGCGACGGAGTACACGGGAGGGGTGCACGCGAGGGGAGGGGTACGGGAGGGGTGCGGGCGGGGTGACGTGTGCCGCGGCCGGTCCGGCCCCCGGTGCGGTGGGGCGGAACCGGGCCGAGGCCCGGAAGGTCCGGCCGGTCAGGCCGTCCGGGAAGGGCGGCAGGCTCCGTGCGGCCGGGCGGTACGGAGGACCGCAGCCCGGGGGTCCCCGGTCAGCTCAGGATGCGCGGACGACGAGCGCGAGGCGCTCGGGCACGGCGGAAAAGGGCGTCAGCAGCCGCGGCGACACGCGGCGGAGGCCACCCGCAGCAGGTCGATGTGACCGCGCGTGGTGAGCATGACTGACTGCAACATGCGGCGAAACCTAGCCATCCGGTGGGGACCGGGTCAATGGGCGTCTCGTTCCCTGGACGCTCCGTCTCCCCTTCCGGACACGCGGACGAGCCGCCGGCCCGGGTGCGGGGCGGCGGCTCGTGGTGCAGGCAGCGGGCGGGGGAGGGGGCGGACGGGGACGGCGGGGGCTCGTTCCGGGCGCCGGCGGAGGTCAGTCCGACGCGGCGATCCAGGCGGCCAGTTGCTCCGGGGTCGTCGACGGATCGGCGACCAGGGTGGCGAGTTCGTCCTCCTGGAACGTGGCCGTGGTGACGGCGGGACAGCGGTGGCAGGCATCCACGCCCGTCTGCTGCCACCACTGGCACGTGGCGCGCAGGTGGCACCGTGGAACCGCACGGGCGTCCGCCGGGGCCGGCAGGGCCAGCACCCGTTCCACCAGGGTGCAGTCGTCGCCCCGGCGGTTGGCGCACCCGGTGACGCAGTGCGAGGCGAACCGCAGGACGCGGGTCGGCTCGATCCCCTCGGGGACGGCGCCGAGCACCTCGGACGCCGGGACCGGGTCGGCGAGGTAGGCCACCCGGCCGTCCGCCCCCGAGCGGACGCCGAGGACCACCGCCTCGGGTGCCCGGGCGTCGCTGCTCGGGCACCAGGTCGCCGGAGCCGCCACTGACGTGTCGGTTGCCACGGTGCTCACCCTTCCCGTCAGCCGTCGATCGCGTCGTGCGAGGCGTCCAGGGCCTTGCCGACGGGCCCGCCGATGGTGCCCTGGAGGCCGAGCGCCTGTTCCTGCTCCACCGCCTGGGCAAGGCTGTCGTGCAGCTGCTGCACGGACGTGATGCGCTCGGGGGCGGACGGGGCCGCCTGGGCCGCGCCGACTGCGCCGATCACGATGCCCGCGGCGATCACGACCGCGGCGCCACCGGCCGCGAGCTTGTTCTTCTTCGGATTCATCAGGGCCTCTCCTCGTGCGGAGCGGCGGGGCCCGCCGCTGTTCCCGCCCCGAGGCTAGGAGCTGACACAGCGGCAAAGGGGCAGTTTCCAGGGGCAGTTGGGACCTGCCGCACCGCGAACACGGCGACCACCGCGACCGTGACCACCACGACCGCGGCGACGGCCGCGACCACGGCGACCACGACGACCCCCGGGCCCCCTGCGCCCCCCGCTCCCCCCGCGCCCCGCGACGACGCGGCGACCGCCGGTCCGTCAGTCGGTCGGGCGGGCGCGCACCCAGTCGTAGGCCGTGTCCGCACGGAACTCCCGCTGCCCGCCCGCGAAGAGCAGGCCGGCCTCCGCGAAGGCGGCGTCTCCCGGCGTCCGCGGCGCGTACGGGACCGCCACGCAGTCCATGCCGGCGGCCCGCGCGGCCAGCACTCCGGGCGCCGCGTCCTCGACGACCACACAGTCGGCGGGCCCGACCCCCAGCCGCCGGGCGGCCTCCAGGAACACGTCCGGGGCGGGCTTGCCGTGCGCGACCTCCTCGGCGGACACCACGGTGGTCAGCACGGCGTCCAGGCCGGTGCCGGCCAGGACGGCTTCGATCGCCTCGCGGGAGGATCCGGAGGCCACCGCCGTCGGCACCCCTTCCGCGTGCAGCCGCTCCGCGAACTTGCGCATCTCGGGGAAGACCTCGGTCCCGGCGCGGGCCAGCTCCAGGTATGCGGCGTTCTGCTCGGCGAGCAACCGGTCCACGGGCGTCCGGATCGCGTACCGCTCCTTGAGGATCTGCAAGGTTTCGAGCGTGCCGATGCCGATGAATCGGGCGTGCTGCTCCCAGGAGAAATCCGGCACGCCGTGGCGTGCCAAGGTGCGGCGTCCGGACTCGTAGTAGTTCGGCTCGCTGTCCACGAGCGTGCCGTCGAGATCGAATATGACGGATTTCATCCGCTGCGCCCGTCCTGCCGGTCATGTCCTGTATAGACCAGTCTGGCAGGTGCTACCGGGCTGCCCGTCCCACCGCCTCGACCAGGGGCAGCAGCCGGTGGGCCACCCGCTCGCGCAGGGCGACCTCGGTGCGCGTGCGGACCACGCCGGGGAGCCGGATGAGCCGCTGGATCACATCTTCCAGGTGTGCGTTGTCCCGGGCTGCCACCCGCGTGAGGAGGTCCCCGCCCCCGGTGATCGAAAAGGCCTCGATGATCTCGGGTACGGCCGCCAGCGCGTCGCCGACCTCGTCCAGGTGACCCTGGGTGACCTCGATGTGCACGAAGGCCAGCACCGGATGGCCCAGCGCGGCCGGAGAGAGCACGGGGCCGCTGCCGGTGATCACCCCGGTGCGTTCCAGCCGGTCCAGCCGCGCCTGCAGGGTCCCCCGTGCGACGCCGAGGAGGCGGGCGTATTCGCGGACGCTGGTGCGCGGCCGCTCGATCAGCAGACGCAGGATCCTCGTGTCGAGCTCGTCCACCGGCATGCCGTGACTGTACCAATGGCCCGCTTCCTCCGGATCTGGCGCGGTGCCTGGTACGGAGCCCGTCCCGGCCGGCGGGCGCATCCGACCGGTACGCCGCGACCGAATCCCGTACGGGGTGCGCCGGCAGCCACCACACCCGTGCGACCGGTGGCCCGGCGCCGGCGAAGCGGTGTTCCGGCGGACCGGGCCCGCCCCGGTGGGCAGGCGCACCGGCGGCCGCCCCAGCAGACTGGCCAGGACGCCCACCAGGACGGGCACGAGGAGCGGAGACAGTCATGACGGGCCTGAACTGCCTGGTCACCGGCGCCACCGGCTACATCGGCGGTCGGCTGGTGCCCGAACTGCTCGATGCCGGACACCACGTCCGGTGCCTGGCCCGCACCCCGGAGAAGCTCCGGGACCACGTCTGGGCCGGCCGGGCCGAGGTGGTCCGCGGCGACGTCACCGACGCCGCGTCGGTGGCATCGGCGCTGCAGGGCATCCACGTGGCCTACTACCTCGTCCACGCCCTGAACGCCGGATCCGGTTTCGAGGAACGCGACCGCGCCGCCGCCCGCCTCTTCGCGGAGCAGGCCGAGGCCGCGGGCGTCCGCCGGATCGTCTACCTGGGCGGTCTCGCCCCCGCGGACGTCCCGGCCCGGGAGCTCTCCCCGCACCTGCGCTCCCGCGCGGAGGTCGGCGAGATCCTGCTCGCCGGTGCCGTCCCCGCCGCGGTCCTGCGCGCCGCGGTGATCATCGGCTCCGGATCCGCCTCCTTCGAGATGCTGCGCTACCTCACCGAGCGGCTGCCCGTCATGGTCACCCCGAGCTGGGTGTCCACCCGCTGCCAGCCCATCGCCGTCCGCGACGTACTGCGCTACCTGGTCGGCTGCGCCACCCTCCCGGCCGAAGTGGACCGCGCCTTCGACATCGGCGGGCCCGACGTGCTGACCTACGAGGAGATGATGCGCCGCTACGCCGTGATCGCCGAACTCCCCCACCGGCTCATCCTGCGCGTACCGATGCTGACCCCCCGCCTGTCCAGCCACTGGATCGGGCTGGTCACGCCCGTACCGCGGGCCCTGGCCAGGCCGCTCGCCGAATCGCTGCGGCACGAGGTCGTCTGCGCGGAACACGACATCGCCCGGTACGTCCCCGACCCTCCCGGCGCCCCCATCGGCGTCGACCAGGCCCTCGACCTGGCGCTGCGGCGGGTACGGGAGGCCGACGTCACCACCCGGTGGTCCTCGGCCTCGCTGCCCGGAGCGCCCAGCGACCCGCTGCCCACCGACCCCGACTGGGCGGGCGGCAGCCTCTACACCGACCACCGCGAGCGCGACGTCAACGCCTCGCCCGGCGCCCTGTGGCGGGTGGTCGAGGGCATCGGCGGCACGAACGGCTGGTACTCCTTCCCGCTGGCCTGGGCGGTACGCGGCTGGCTCGACCGGCTGGTCGGCGGCGTCGGCATCCGCCGCGGCCGCCGGGACGCGGCCCGGCTCCGGGTGGGGGACTCGCTGGACTTCTGGCGGGTGGAGGAGATCGAACCGGGCCGCCTGCTCCGCCTGCGCGCCGAGATGCGGCTGCCGGGGCTGGCGTGGCTGGAGATGTACGTGGAGCCCGGCCCGGGCGGTACGGGCCGCAGCCCGGCCGTGTCCCGGTTCCGCCAGCGCGCCCTCTTCCACCCCCACGGGCTGCTCGGCCACCTCTACTGGTGGAGCGTCTCCCCCTTCCACGCCGTGGTCTTCGGCGGCATGGCCCGCAACATCGCCCGGGCCGCGGAGCGCCTGGACACCGGGGGCCGCTGACCCCCGGCCCGCCGGGGGCCGAACCCGTACGCGGGCACGGCGGGACCGAACCCGTCCGCCCGCCGGGCCCGTCCGCTCGCCGGCCCCGTCCGCCGGCCCGTCCGCCCCCGCCGGCCCGCGCGGGCACGCCGCATCCGGCCGGGGGCCGTCCGGCGAAGTACCCCTTGACAGCCGACCGATCCCGGTCCCGAACGCGGAGCGAGAGCCCATGAACGTCGCGGTGGTCCTCTACACCTCCGACCTGCGCCTGCACGACCATCCGCCGCTGCGCGCGGCCCTGTCCTCGGGGGACCGGGTGGTCCCGCTGTTCGTCCGCGACCGCGCCGTCGCGGCCGCCGGATTCGCCCCGCCCAACCGGCAGGCCTTCCTCGCCGACTGCCTTGCCGACCTGGACGCCGGGCTCCGCGAGCGCGGCGGCCGCCTGGTGGTCCGCTCCGGTGAGGTCGTCGCCGAGGTGTGCGCCCTCGTCCGGGAGGCCGACGCCGACGAGGTGCACATGGCCGCCGGAGTCAGCGGGTACGCCCACGCCCGTGAGGGACGGCTGCGCGAGGCCCTCGAAGCCGAGGGCCGCCGGCTCTACGTGCACGACACCGTCGTCACCGCCCAGGCACCCGGGGCCGTCCGTCCCACGGGCTCCGACCACTTCGCCGTCTTCACCCCGTACTTCCGCCGCTGGAACGAACTGCCCCCGCGGGCGGCCGCCCCCGCCCCGCGCGCCGTCCGGGTGCCCGAGGGCATCGGCTCCGAACCGCTGCCCACCCGCGCCGCCGTCACCGGGGCCTCCCCGGGCCTCGCCCGCGGCGGCGAGACCGAGGCCCGGCGCATGCTGACGGGCTGGCTGCGCTCCGGCGTGACGCGCTACGAGGACAGCCACGACGACATGGCGGGCGATGCCACCTCCCGGCTCTCCCCGCACCTGCACTTCGGCACCCTCTCGCCCACCGAGGCCGTCCACCGCAGCCGGGCGGCCGGCGGACCCGGCGCCGAGGCCTTCGTCCGCCAGCTGTGCTGGCGCGACTTCCACTACCAGGTGCTCGCCGCCCGTCCCCGGTCCGCCGCCGAGGACTACCGCACCCGCGGCGACCACTGGCGCACCGGACCCGCCGCCGAGGAGGAGGTGCAGGCCTGGAAGGAGGGCCGCACCGGGTACCCGGTGGTGGACGCGGCGATGCGGCAGCTCCGCCACGAGGGCTGGATGCACAACCGTGCGCGGCTGCTGGCCGCCAGTTTCCTGACCAAGACCCTGTACGTCGACTGGCGGACCGGGGCGCGCCACTTCCTCGACCTCCTGGTGGACGGGGACCTCGCCAACAACCAGATGAACTGGCAGTGGGTCGCCGGAACCGGCACCGACACCCGCCCGAACCGGGTGCTGAACCCCGTCCGCCAAGCCCTGCGGTACGACCCGCAGGGCCGCTACGTGCACCGCTGGGTGCCGGAGCTCGCCGGGCTCGCCGCCCCGCGCCTGCACGAGCCGTGGCGGCTGCCCGAGGAGGAGCGCGCCCGCTACGACTACCCCGACCCGCTGGTGGAACTGGCCGACGGGCAGCAGCGGTTCCGGCAGGGACGGGACGGTGGACGCGCGTCGGACACCGGCCGCCCGTCGTAGGGTGATCGTGTGCAGTCCGACCCCTCGCCCCAGGCGCCGCACGCACTCCCCGCCGCCGCGCTGAGCACCGGCGCCGTGGCCCGGCACCTCGGGGTCTCACCGACGACGCTGCGCTCCTGGGAGCGCCGCTACGCGATCGGCCCCGCCCGCAGGGAGGACGGCCGCCACCGCCGCTGGACCCCGCAGGACATCGCCCGCCTGGAACTGATGTGCCGCCTCACCGCCCGGGGGGTGCCCCCCGGCGAGGCCGCCCGGGCCGCCCGCGGCGCGGCGCCCGCGGTCCGCGCCCGGCCCCCGCAGGGCGGGCCGGGCGGGCAGGGGGCCCTGCCCCTGGGGGAGGTCCGGCCCGAGTGCCGGGGGCTCGCGCGGGCCGCCGTACGCCTCGACGCGTCGGCCGTGCAGGAACTCCTGGAAGCCGCCCTCGCCGAACTCGGCCTGCTCACCGCGTGGGAGGAGGTCATCGCACCGACCCTGCACGCCGTCGGCCGCAAGTGGGCCTCGGCGGGGGAGCGGTACATCGAGGTGGAACACCTGCTGTCCTGGCAAGTGTCCGGGGTCCTGCACCGGATACGGCCCGCTCCGGCACAGGCCCGTACCGCGCCCGTCCTGCTGGCCTGCGCCCCCGGTGAACAGCACACTCTGCCCGTCGAAGCACTCGCCGCCGCCCTCGGCGAACGGGGCGTGCCGGTCAGGATGTTCGGTGCGGCCCTGCCCGCCGAGGCACTGTGCGACGCGGTCCGGCGCACCGGGCCGCGGGCCGTCGTGCTGTGGGCGCAGTCCCGGGCGACCGCCGACCCCGCGCTGGCCCGCTCGGTGGCCGGCATCGAATGGGGCCTGCGCGGGGCCCGCGGCCATTCGGCGCTGCTGCTCGCCGGACCCGGCTGGGGAGCGGGCACGCCCGACCCGCGGGCCGAGCGGCTGTTCGGGCTGCGCTCGGGCCTCGATGTCATCGTGCGGCTGGCAGCGGACGGGCCTCCAGCGACTGGCGCAGCACCTGCAGGGCCCGCCGCATGTGACTCTTGACCGTACCCAGCGGCAGCCCGGTGCGGGCCGCGATCTGCGTCTGGGTCAGGTCCCCGTAGAAGGCCAGGCGTATCACCCGCTGCTGCGCCGACGGCAGCCGGGCCAGTTCACCCAGGACCAGGACCCGGTCCAGGACCCGCTCCGGCTCCGGCGCCGGAGGCGTCCGGGCGCCGGGCCGGGGCGCGAACTCCTCGTAGGCGCGCGCCGCGGCCGTCGCCGCCCGGGCCCGCCGGGTCCGCGCCTCCAGCGCGTCGGCCACCTTGTGCCGGGTGATGCCCGTGAGCCAGGCCCCCAGGCCGCCCGGCCCCGGCCGGAAGCCGCCCCGGCCGCGCCAGGCCGCGAGGAAGACCTGCTGCGTCACGTCCTCGGCCTCCCGGTCGTCGCCCAGCGAACGGCGCGCCAGGGAATGCACCAGCGGCCGCCACCGCAGGTAGACGTCCTCCATGCAGTGTTCGTCGCCCGCCGCGAAACCTGCCGCGATGCGTTGCTCGTCGTCCATGGCCCGAGCCTCGCCATCAGGAGCCCTGCCGGCCAACTCGCACCGTTTTCGCATCGAATTTTCGGCGCCTTTCGGCGGGTGGCCCGGGACACGCGCCCCCCGGCCCCCGCGCCGACCTGACGCAGGCCCAGGCCGTAGGCTCAGCAGGGTGAGTGACCTGTTGCTGGTGAGGCACGGTGAGACCGCGTGGAGCGCCACCGGACGGCATACCGGGCGCACCGACGTGCCCCTGACCGCCCGGGGCGTCGAAGAGGCCCTCTCGCTCGCCCCGTACTTCCGGGACCGGCGCCCGGCCCTGGTCCTGACCAGCCCGCTGCGCCGGGCCGTCGCCACGGCGCAGCTCGCCGGGCTCTCCGACGGCCTGCCGGAGCCCGACCTCCTGGAATGGGACTACGGCGGCTACGAAGGCGTCACCACCGCGGAGATCCAGCGGAGCCGGCCGCACTGGTCCCTGTGGACCGACGCCGTCCCGCCCGGCGACGCGGCGCACCCCGGCGAGAACGCCGCCCAGGTCGGCGCCCGCGCCGACCGCGTGCTCGCCCGCGCCGCCCCGGTGGTCGCCGCCGACGGCGCGGACGTGGTGCTGGTCGCCCACGGCCACTTCCTCCGCGTCCTGACGGCCCGCTACCTGGGACTCCCGCCCGAGGAGGGCCGGCTGTTCCTCCTGCGCACCGGCACGGTCAGCACGCTCTCCACGGAGCACGGCCTCCCGGTGATCTCCGGCTGGAACACCCGCCCCTGACGCCGCCCCCTCGCGCGACCCGCCCGGCCGCCCCGCCTCGCGCCACGGCGGCCGGTGCGTGACGATGCGTACATGGCCCACGACGGTACGGGCGGCAGCGGCCCCGGCGGCCCCCGGCCCGGCAGGACGGACGGCACGCGCCCCGAGGACGGCACGGACGGCGCCGCAGGGCTCAAGGCGGACGCGATCGGCTTCCTCGACGCGCTCGTCATCGGCCTGAACTCCACCTCGCCCGCCTACTCCCTGGCGGCGGTCCTCGGGCCGATCGTGGCCCTGGCCGGCATCTACGCGCCGGGCGTGATGCTCGCGTCCTTCGTGCCCATGCTCCTCATCGCCTCGGCCTTCTACTACCTCAACAAGGTCGACCAGGACTGCGGGACGACCTTCTCGTGGGTCACCCGGGCCATGGGCCCCTGGGCGGGCTGGCTCGGCGGCTGGGCCATCGCGCTGACCGGCGTCCTGGTCATCGGCTCGCTGGCCGACGTGGCCGTCCACTTCGGGCTGCTCGCCGCCGGCCTCGACAGCTGGGCGGTGGACCCGGTGGTCCGCCAGACGCTGACCGTCGTCGTCATCCTCGCCATGACCGCCATCTGCGTCATCGGCACCGAACTCTCCGCCCACCTGCAGAACGTCCTGATCCTGGCGCAGGTCTTCTTCCTGCTGGCCTTCGCCGTGGTCGCCTTCCACCGGGTCTACGCCGGCACCGGCACCCTCGACTCGATCGAGCCCTCGGTCGCCTGGCTCAACCCCTTCGGCGCCGGCGGCAGCGCGCTCACCGGCGGACTGCTGCTCGGCGTGTTCATCTACTGGGGCTGGGAGTCCGCGGTCAACCTCACCGAGGAGGTCGAGGACTCCGCCACCGCGCCCGGCAAGGCGGGCATCTGGTCGACCGTGGTGCTGCTGGTGACGTACCTGTCGGTGGGCTTCGCGGTCGTCGCCTACGCGGGTACCGCCTTCCTCGCCGAGAACGCCTCCGAGGAGGAGGCCGTCTTCGCCGTCCTGGCCCACGAGGTGATGGGCGGCTGGGACTGGGTCGTGCTCCTCGCGGTGTGCACCTCCGCGCTCGCCTCCACCCAGACCACGATCATCCCCGCCTCCCGCACGGCCCTGTCGATGGCCCGCCGCCACGCCCTGCCGCCCGCGCTCGCCCACATCCATCCGCGGTTCCGCACCCCTGACGTCAGTACGTGGTGGGTGGCCGGCATCGCCATCGGCTGGTACCTCGTCATCAACCAGATCAGCGAGAACGCCCTGCTGGACTCGCTCACCGCCCTCTCCCTCCTGATCGCCTTCTACTACGCGCTCACCGGCCTGGCCTGCGCCGTCTACTACCGCCGCCACCTCCTGGAGAACGTGCACAACTTCCTGCTGATCGGCGTCGGCCCCGTCGTCGGCGCCGCCCTGCTGGCCTGGCTGCTCGTGGAGTCCGTCACCGACATGGCGGACCCGGAGAACTCGGCCGGCGGCGTGTCCTGGTTCGGCCTCGGTCCGCCCCTGGTGATCGGGATCGTCATCGGCCTCGTGGGTGTGCTGGTCATGGTCTTCTGGCGGCTCAGGGACGGAAGGTACTGGCAGGAACGCCGGGGGGTCGCGGATCCCGACCTGGTCCACGGCACGCAGCAGAAGCCCTGAAGAGGCACCGCCCCGGAGAGGAGACCCCGATGTCCGTCGTCCTGGGGTACGACGAATCACCCGGAGCGGAACGTGCCCTGCACGTGGCTCTGAAGGTGGCGACCGCCTTCGGCGAACCGCTCGTCCTCGTCTACGGGGCGGCGGCTCCCGGCGTCACGGGGGAGGAGCACCGGGCCCACCGCGAGGCTGTCCGGCAGGCCGGCGTGAACGCCCTCGCGCGCGCCGTCCGGGCCGCCGACGAGGCGGGGGTGCCCTCGACGGTCGAGGTGCGGGACGAGAAACCCGCCCAGGCCCTGCTCGCCGCCGCGGAACGGCACCGCGCGCGGGTCATCATCGTCGGGAGCTGGGGCGACAGCCCGCTCCGCGGGGCCCTCCTCGGCTCCACCCCGCACAAGCTGCTGCACCTCTCGCCCGTCCCCGTCCTGTGCGTGCCGACGGAGAACACCGGAGCGGCCCCGCAGTGACCGCCGCGCCCCGCCCCGGTCCGGCCGCACCCGCCCCGGTCCGGCCGCGGCGCGGCCCCAGCCGGGTGGTCCGATGGCCCGCCAATGGCCGCCAGAGCCCGCCGCCGAATGGGCCAATGGCCCACCTTCCCTCACACGAGTTGAGCCAGTGGGCCCTCGGATGATTGTCTGTGGCGTATCCATGTACTGACGGCGCCGCGCAGCGCCGGACGGCAACGAGGCCGGATCCGGACCGCGGTGCCTTCGCCGTGCCCGTCACCGCCCACCACCCCCGGGCGGCCGCGAGTCGGCGCGCACCACTGCAAGGGGGGCGGCACACCGCCGTGAAGAAGATGTTCGTGGCTCCGGACCCGGGGCGAACCAGGCTCAGGAACTCACTGCGCGCGGTGACCGGCATCGCCCTGGCCGTGGCCGCCGCCGAGCTGTGCGGCCTGTCGCTGACCGCGTCCATCACCGGGGGACTGGCGGCCCTGCTGGCCCTGTTCACCGTCGGCGACTCCAGCGTGCGCGCCCAGCGGGTCACCACGGCCCTGCTGCCCGCCGCCGGATTCCCCGTCCTCGCGCTTGCCACGACCCTGCACGGCGTGCCGCTCGCCCGGGACGCGGCCTTCCTCGCCGTCGTCTTCGCCGGGGTCTACGCCCGGCGCTGGGGGCCGCGCGGGCACGCCCTCGGGATCTTCGCCTTCATGCACTTCTTCGTCACCCAGTTCCTGCACGCGGTGCCCGCGCAGCTCCCCGAGCTGTACGCCGCCGTCGGGCTGGCGCTGCTCTGCGCCGGGGGCGTCCGCTTCGTGCTCTGGCCCCTCGAACGCCGCATCCCGCCGCCGGCCGCCCCGCCCGCGCTGCCCGGCACGGGCCTGGCCCGGCCCACCACCCGGCAGGCCTTCCAGACCACCGCGGCATGCGCCTTCGCCCTGGGCGTCGGCCAGTTCCTGTCCGAGGACCGCTGGTACTGGGCCGTCGGAACCGCCTGGTGGATCTTCGTGAACACCGCCTCGCGCGGCGAGACCCTCGTCCGCGGCTTCCGCCGCGTCCTCGGCACCGTGATCGGCATCGCCGTGGGCCTGCTGATCGCGGTACCGCTGCACGGTGCGGCCGTGCCCACCGCCGCACTGGTCGCCGTCTGCGTCTTCGGCATCTTCTACACCGCGCCCGTCTCCTACAGCTGGATGATGCTGGCGGTCACCGTCATGGCCGGCCTGCTCTACGGGCTCCTCGGGGTGCTGCACCCCGGGCTGCTGCTCCTGCGCTTCGAGGAGACGGCGGTCGGCGCCCTCGGCGCCGCCCTCGCCGTGGTGCTGGTGCTGCCCGTCACCACCCATGCCACCAACGAGGCGTGGATCCAGCGGGCCCTGCGCTGCGTGCACGCGGCCACCGGGGAGGCGGCCGCGCGGCTGGCCGGCTCGGAATCGTCCGACCCCGGCCCGTACGCCGCCGAACTGGAGCTGCTCCTGGCCCGGGTGCGGATGGCCCTGGCGCCCCTGGTGCATCCGCTCAGCCCCTTCCGTGCCCGCAAGGCGCGCGCCCGCCAGGTGATCGCGCTGCTGGACGAGTGCGCACGGGAGGTGCGCGGGCTGGTCGCCGTCGCCGCCGACCCGGCGGCCTCGCACGACGCCCGGCTCGCCGCCGCGTGCTGGCGGGTCGAGGCGGCGGTGGAGGCCCTGACCGCCGGGGAACGTGCGCTCGGCGAGGGCACGGCCGCCGACCGGGCGCAGGCCCGGACCACCCCCGCGGGCGAGCCGGCCCTCGCCCACCTGCACGGCCTGGAGCGGGCCCTGGCCGACCTGGCGGCGCCGCTGCACAGCGACCCCCGGAGCCCGCTCGTCCGCGCCGCCTGAGCCCGGCGGCCCCGCCCTGCCCGGGCCTGGTCCGGCAGGGCGCGGCCGTCAGCGCCGGTCCAACAGCTCCCCGGACGCCTGCGCCAGCCCGGCCGGCAGCCGTCCCGGGGAGTGCACCACGCCCAGGACCTGCGTGGCCCGGGTCAGCGCCACGTACAGGTCGCTCGGCGCGAACCCGTCCGGCTCCACCACGACCACCGTGTCGAACTCCAGCCCCTTCGCCTGCCGCGGGTCCAGGAGCACCACGTCCCGCGTCAGGTCCGGCTCCGCGCCCTCCCGGACCCCGGGCAGGACGGCGGCCAGCGCGCCGTGCAGGGCGCGCGGGGCGACGACGGCCAGCCGCCCCCCGGCCGGCGGACCCTGCCGCACCGCCTCCGCGACGGCCGCCGCCAGGTCCCCGGCCGCCCGGGCCCAGGGCCGCACACCGGTGGACCGCACCGACCGCGGCGGCTCGAAGCCGGGGTCGCGGGCCCGCAGCACGGCCGCGGCCACCTCCATGACCTCGGCCGGGGTCCGGTAGTTGACCCCCAGCCGGACCAGGTCCCAGCGGTCGCCCGCGTACGGTTCGAGGATCCGCCGCCAGGAACCGCAGCCCGCCTCGTCCGAGGTCTGCGCGGGATCGCCGACCAGGGTCATCGAGCGGGTCGGGCAGCGCCGCATCAGCAGCCGCCACGCCATTTCCGACAGTTCCTGCGCCTCGTCGACGATGACGTGCCCGAAGGCCCAGGTGCGATCGGCGGCGGCCCGTTCGGCGGTACTGCGGTGGTCGGCCTCCTCGTGCCGCTCCGCCATCCGCTCGGCGTCGATGACGTCGTGCGCCGCGAGGAACTCGCTCTCCTCGTCCTCGAACTCGTAGGACTGCGAACCCTCCGACAGGTCCAGCACCCCCTGCGCATAGGCGATGCGCCGCTCCCGGTCCCGCTGCTCCGCCGCCCGCCGGGCACTGTCGTCCTCCCCGAGCAGCTCGGCGGCCTCGTCCAGCAGCGGCACGTCCGCCGGGGTCCACTGCGGCCGGGCCGAGGGGGCCCGCCGCACCAGCTCCGCCTCGTGCGCCGGCAGGTGGGTGGGCTCGGCCAGGAAGTCGGCGACCAGCTGCCGGGGGGTCAGCGGCGGCCACAGGACGTCGATCGCGGCATGTACCGCGGGGCTCGTCGCGATCTCCTTGCCGAGCTGGGCCACGTCGTCGAGCCCGAGCAGGTTCGGGCCGCCGTACGGGTCCGCTCCCAGCCGGTCGGCGAGCTGCGCGGTGAGGGCGTCGATGATCCGGAAGGCGAAGGAGGGCCGCGCCAGGTTGTGCGGCAGCCCGGTGGCCCGGGCCCGGTCCCGCGCCTCGTAGGCCATGGAACGGTCCAGCAGCAGGGTCCCGTAATCGTCGTGGTCGATCTCCAGCGCGGGTTCGGGAACCGTGTCGTACTCCTCGCCGGTGCCCGCCGGAACCGTCTCCGGCAGCCCTTGGCGGTCGGCGACGACCTTCGCCAGCACCTGCGCCATCGCGGCCCGGCCCTTGACGGCGGCCGCCCCCGGCCGGTCGGTGCCGGTGGCGTGCACGCCGGGGAAGAGCTCACCGGGCGAGGCGAGCAGGACTCCCGTCTCGCCGAGCGCGGGCAGCACCCCGCCGATGTAGTGCAGGAATGCGGGACCCGGGCCGACGATCAGCACGCCGCGCCGGGCGAGCTGCTCCCGGTGCGCGTAGAGCAGGTACGCGGCCCGGTGCAGGGCGACGGCCGTCTTGCCGGTGCCCGGCCCGCCCTCGACGACCAGCACCCCGCGGTGGGAGGAGCGGATGACCCGGTCCTGCTCCGCCTGGATGGTGCGCACGATGTCGTGCATGCGGCCGGTGCGGGCGGCGTCGAGCGAGGCGAGC
The DNA here is from genome assembly GCF_046548835.1 of Streptomyces sp. cmx-4-9. Classification (NCBI taxonomy): domain Bacteria; kingdom Bacillati; phylum Actinomycetota; class Actinomycetes; order Kitasatosporales; family Streptomycetaceae; genus Streptomyces; species Streptomyces sp. cmx-4-9. Next base: position 307,568 of record NZ_JAEBEE010000002.1, read on the forward strand.
AGCACGGCGTCCGCGTCGGCGCCCTCGTGCCCGGTGCGCTCGGCGTCGGTGAGGTCGAGGATCTCGTCGTGGAGGGCGGTGACCGTGCGGCCCCGGCTGCTGATGTGGCGGCGGCGCCGCAGCCCCATGGGGGAGTGCCCGGTGGCCAGGTAGAAGGGCCGGGCCACCTCCGCCCGCCAGTCCAGGACGAGCGGGGTGCGGTCCGCGTCGTCGGCCCGGATCCCGATGCGGCCGATGTGGTGGTCGCGGCCGTCGGTGAACTCCAGCCGGCCGAAGCACAGCCCGTTCTCCCCGCCGTCCAGGGCGGCCAGCAGGCCCGACTGCTCGGCGACCACGACGTCCCGCTCCAGCCGGGCCTGGAATCCGCTGCCGACATCACGCAGAGCGTCCCGGACCGCCCGTCCGGCCTGGTCGCGCAGATCATCGAGGCGCCGATAGAGGTCGGTGACGAATTGCTGCTCTTTCCGGAATTCCTCGGTTGACAATTGCACTCCTGCCGCGTTACAGTGTCCTCGTAGAGTTCTTCATGTCGGCATTTTCATGCGCACATGAAATATCGAATATACGCCTTCCGATCCCTCCGCAGTCAATTGGCCCAGCCAATTCGACCGGGGGATTTTTTGCGTACGGTGGACTTCATGACCAGCGCCGCGCGCGGCTCCGCCGCCGGAATCGTCTACCGCCTCGCCCGTCCCGGCGACGCCGGCGCGATCGAGGCCCTCGACAGCTCCTTCACCACGGACACCGTCTTCGCGGTGGAAGTGGGCGAGGCCGGGTTCACCCTCCGCGAGACCCCCGTGGACCCGCCGGTGCGCAAGGTGTTCCCGCCCGAAGAGCACGATGAGCAGGGTGTGGGGGCGGGTGCGGGCGCCGGCGCCGAGGACTCGGCCGGCGACGCCCGCACCTACGTGGCCCTCGACGACGGGCGGGTGTGCGGCTTCGCCGCCGCCGGCTACTCCTCCTGGAACCGGCGGCTGACCGTCGAGGACATCGAGGTCGCACCGGCCCACCGCGGCCGCGGCATCGGCCGCGCCCTGATGGAGTGCGTGGCCGGGTTCGCCCGCGAACGGGGCGCCGACCACCTGTGGCTGGAGGTCAGCAGTGTCAACGCTCCCGCGGTGCACGCCTACCGCCGCATGGGCTTCGCCTTCTGCGGCCTGGACACCGCCCTCTACGGGGGCACGCCCGCGGCCGGTGAGCAGGCGCTCTTCATGAGCCGGCCCTGCTCGTGAGCCCTGCGGGCCTGCACGGGCCGGGCCCTGCGGCTCGGGCGCCCCGCCCGGAGGCCGTCGCCGCCGCCCGGTGAACTCCGTGAATTGGGGCGGATTTTAGAGCGCCGACCTCCCCTTCCGCAGGTCTTTGACCGAAGACCACTCGGAAGGGTGTTCCCTCCTTCCTGGGCGGGCGGCGTTGACCTGCGGCATGTACAACGGGTGATTGTTTACTGCACATTCATCCGGCACGTACAGGGTGGATCTGGTCGGACAGGGGGTAATCGCCCGGGATGGAAATACTTCAACAGCGCTCCACCACCGCCCAGGTGTGGGAAGCGGCCGAGGAGTTCATCCGACTCTTCCACCGGGAGAACAGGGACGCCGGTGATCCGCAGGCCCGACTCGCCGCCGTGCGGGCCGAACTCGCGGACACCGGAACCTACCGGCACACTCCCGACGAGCTGGTGCACGGGGCCCGCGTGGCCTGGCGCAACAGCAACCGCTGCATAGGCAGGCTCTACTGGAACTCCCTGCGGGTGCGCGACCGCCGGGAGGTCACCGACGGGGACGGCATCGCCGCCGAATGCTTCGAGCACCTGCGCGAGGCGACGGGCGGCGGCCGCATCCGCCCCACGATCACCGTCTTCGCCCCGGACGCACCCGGCCGTCCCGGACCGCTCATCTGGAGCGAGCAGCTCGTGCGGTACGCCGGGTACGGGGACCACCACTCCGTGACCGTCGGCGACGCCCGCAACGCCCCGCTCACCCAGGCCCTGCTGCGGCTCGGCTGGGGCGGGGGCCCCGGCACCCCCTTCGACCTCCTCCCGCTGGTGGTCCAGGGGGTCGACGACAAGCCCCGCTGGTTCGACACCCCCGCGGACGCCGTGCTGGAGGTCCCGATCGCCCACCCCGACGGGGAAGCCGGCGGCGACGGCTGGGACGACTGGCGGCTGCGCTGGCACGCCGTGCCCGCCATCTCCAACATGTGCCTGGAGATCGGCGGGATCCACTACCCGGCCGCGCCCTTCAACGGCTGGTACATGGGCACCGAGATAGGCGCCCGCAACCTCGCCGACGAGGACCGCTACAACCTGCTTCCCGCGGTGGCCCGCCGCCTGGGCCTGGACACCACCTCGGACCGCTCGCTCTGGAAGGACCGTGCGCTGGTCGAGCTCAACCGGGCCGTCCTGCACTCCTTCGACCGGGCCGGGGTCACCATCGCCGACCACCACAGCGAGTCCCGGCGCTTCCTGACCCATCTGGCGCGGGAGGAGCGCAGGGGCCGCGAGGTGGGCGCCGACTGGTCCTGGATCGTGCCCCCGATCTCCGGATCGGCCACCCCGGTCTTCCACCGCACCTACGAGGACCGGCCCAGCAGCACCGCCTACGTCCACCATGCCGGCGCACAGGAGCGCGCCCAAGGGCGGGATTTGGTCTAGACCTTCTGTTACCGTCGGCTCCGTACGGATCCGGGACGGCGGAGAGGGGCACCCAGTGGACGGCACGGACAGGACCGGCCGGAGCGCCGGACAGCGGTGCCACATCGGCTCGTTCACCTCGGGGGGCGGCCGCGGCATCACCACCGCGGCCGTGGATCCGGCCACCGGGGCCCTCACCCCGCTGGCGGCCTGCGACACCCTGGCGGACCCCTCGTACCTGGCCCTCGACCCTGCCAGCGGGGTGCTGTACGCGGTCAGCGAGACGGAGCCGGGCGCGGTGGCCGCCTTCCGGCCCGGCGCCCGGAGCCTCGACGCACTCGGCCCGGCCGTGCCCGTCGACGGCTCCGGCCCCACCCACCTCAGCCTCGCGGGCGGCCGGTTGTACACCGCCAACTACACCTCCGGCAGCGTCAGCAGCCTCCCCCTGGCCGCCGACGGCAGCCCGGGCGGCCCGCCGGCCGTCCTCGCCCACCGGGGCTCGGGGCCCGACCCGGACCGCCAGGAACGCCCGCACGCCCACCAGGTGGTGCCCGCCCCGGGCGGCCGCTGGGTGCTGAGCGTGGACCTCGGCACCGACTCGGTACGGGTCTGCGCGCCGGACCCGGACACCGGGGGGCTGCGGCTGCACGCCGAGACCGCACTGCGCGCCGGGACCGGACCCCGCCACCTCGTCTTCCACCCCGGCGCAGCCGTGGTCTACGTCGTCCACGAACTGGAGCCCCAACTGACCGTCTGCCGCTGGGACGGGGCCGAGGGGCGCCTGGAACCGGTTGCCGAGGTGCCGGTGGCTCCCAGGGCGGCTCCAGGCGCCGTACGGGCCTACCCCTCGGCGGTGACGGTCTCCCCCAACGGGCGCTTCCTGTGGGTCGCCGTCCGCGGCGCCGACGCCCTCGTCACCCTGTCCCTCGCCGCAGGAGCCCTGAAGCCGCAGGTCACGGGGACGGTGGACTGTGGCGGCAGCTGGCCGCGCGATCTCACCGCCGACCCCTCGGGGCGCCGGCTGTACGCCGCGAACGAACGCTCCGGGGACGTCACCTGGTTCGACGTGGACCCGCTGACCGGGCAGCCGGCCCGGGCCGGCTCGCTGACCGTCCCCGCCGCGACCTGCGTGGTCTTCGGCTGACGGCCCCGCGCCCGCACCACCGCCCCGGCGTACGGGTGCCCCGCCCCCGAATCCGGTGGCGGGGCACTCGTCCGTGCCGTGGACGGGTCAGTGCACGGCCCCCTGGGTGATCCCCAGCGCCGCCGCGTACTGGGTGACGGCCAGCTTGCCGAGCGCCGGGTACGCGCCGAGCACCTCGGCCGTGGCGCACTCGGCCTCCTTGCAGGCGGTGTCCAGCAGGCCCTCGGCGGCCTCCGGGCCGATCAGGTACGGGGCGAGCGCCAGCTGGGTGGAACCCTCGCGGCGCAGCTGCTCGGCGACCGCGGCCACCGAACCCTCCTGGTCGAGGGCCGCGGCCTGGACCGGCACGGCGAGCCGGGCGGCGAGCAGCATGCCCGTGATGCCGGCGGCCTGCACGGCCTCCTCGCCACCGGTGGTGGCCAGCACGATGCCGTCGGCGGCGGTGGTCACCGTGAAGAGCCGTGCCCGGTCGGCGCGGGCCAGGCCCGCCTCCGACAGCCGCACGTGCAGGCCCTCGGCGAGCAGCGGGTGCGGGCCGAGTACGTCGGCGAGTTCGGCGGCGGCCGAGGAGTCCATCAGGGCCTGGCGGATCCGCCGCAGCAGACCGCCGTCCGGGCCGGCCAGCAGCGGCACGACCACGGCGTCGGGGCCGGTCGGCGCGGGCACCTCGTGGCCGGCGGCGCGCGCGAACTCCGCGCGCGCGGTGCGCTCTTCGGCGACCGCGGTCAGCACGCCCGACAGGGACGGGAACTCGGAGGCGTCATCACCGTCGAGGAAGCCGATCCGGGCATCGAGGCCCGGCAGCTCGGAACGGCCGATGCTGATGATCTCTTCCGCGAGCCCTCGCGAGGCGGCCGAGGGGGCACCGGGCACGGCGAGCACCAGCGCGGGCGCGCCCTCGGGCGCCACCGCGGGCTCGGGCCGGCGGTGCCGTCCGGTCTGGCGGGGTCGCGGCATTCGTACGGGCAGGCCATTTGCGGGCCCAGTGGGGGAGCTCATGGCGCCGCATGCTACTGGCTTATCGGAACCGGGTGTTCGGGCAGGGCTGGCTCCGATGGCATCTGTCCGCATTTATCCGGTGAATGTGAGAAAGGTCAACTGACGGACGGCAAGCGCCAGTCCACAGGCTGTACACCCTGGCCTTCGAGCAGCGCATTGGCCCGGCTGAACGGCCGGGAGCCGAAGAAACCGTAGTCGGCCGATTTGGGCGAGGGGTGGGAGGACTCCACCACGGGCAGGTCCCCGAGCAGCGGCCGGAGGTTCCGGGCGGCCCGGCCCCACAGGATCGAGACCAGCGGTCTGCCGCGCGCGGCCAGGGCGCGGATGGCCTGGTCCGTGACGGCCTCCCAGCCCTTGCCCTGGTGCGCGTTCGAACGGCGGGGGGCGGTGGTCAGGGAGCGGTTCAGCAGCAGCACCCCCTGCCGGGTCCACGGGGTGAGGTCGCCGTTCACGGGCCGGCCGGTGCCCAGGTCCCGGTGCAGTTCCAGGAAGATGTTGTCCAGGCTGGGCGGTACCGGCCGCACCTCGGGGGCCACCGAGAAGGACAGCCCCACGGCGTGCCCCGGGGTGGGGTAGGGGTCCTGGCCGACGATGAGGACCTTGACCTCGTCGAACGGCTGCTGGAAGGCGCGCAGTACATGGGCTCCGGCGGGTACGTAGGTCCTCCCCGCCGCGATCTCGGCGCGCAGGAAGTCGCCCATGGCGGCGATCTGCCCCGCCACCGGCTCCAGAGCCCGGGCCCAGCCCGGCTCGACGATCTCGTTCAACGGTCGTGCTGCCACGCTGGGTCACTCTACTGGCCCATCGGGGCCGTGCGGCACCCGCCGGACCCCCTGCGGAGGCGGGCCCGGCGGGTGCCGCCGGGGCGGGTCAGTCGCTCAGCTTCGCCGCCCGTACGCACAGCACGTCCGGCAGGTGGTCGGCCAGCAACTGCCAGTGGTCGCCGTCGTCGTGGCTGGCGTAGACCTCGCCGTTGCGGTTGCCGAAGTAGACCCCCGCCGGATCCGCGTCGTCCGTGCACAGCGCGTCCCGCAGGACCGTGCCGTAGTGGTCCCCCGTGGGCAGCCCGTGCGTGAGCGGCTCCCAGGTGGCGCCCGCGTCCCGGGTGCGGAAGACGCGGCAGCGGTGCTCCGCGGGGACCCGGTCGGAGTCGGCGTTCAGCGGGAAGACGTAGGCGGTGTCGGGGCGGTGCGGGTGGGCGGCCACCGCGAAGCCGAAGTCGGAGGGGAGGCTCCCCCCGATGTCGGTCCACCGGGCCCCCGCGTCGTCGCTGCGGTAGACCCCCCAGTGGTTCTGGAGGTACAGCCGGTCCGTGTCCGCCGCGTCCTGGGCGATCTTGTGGACGCACTGGCCGAACTCGGGGTACGGGTCCGGCAGGAACACCGCCGCCACCCCGTCGTTGGAGGGGGACCAGCTCGCGCCGCCGTCCTTGCTGCGGAACACCCCCGCCGTGGAGACCGCCACCGTCACCGCCTCCCGGTCGTGCGGGTCGGTGATCACGGTGTGCAGCCCCTCGCCACCGCCGCCCGGCACCCAGCTCTTGCGGCTCGGGTGCTCCCACAGCGGGCGGACCAGCTCGAAGGACTCGCCGCGGTCGGTCGAGCGGAACAGCGCGGCCGGCTCGGTCCCCGCGTACACCACGTCCGGGGCCTCCGGGCCGGCCGGATGGAGCTGCCACACCCGCTCCAGGGAGGCGCCGGTGTCCTTGGGGAACTTCACCGCCGCGGCGGCGGGCTCCCGCCAGCTGGCACCCAGGTCGTCGGAACTGAAGACGGACGGCCCCCAGTGGGCGCTGTCCGCCCCCACCAGCAGCCGGGGCGCGGGGCCCCGCCGGTCGATCGCGACCGCGTAGACGGCCTGGGCGTTGAAATGGGGCCCGTCGAACTCCCAGGGGCCGTCCCCCCGGCGCCGGCCGGTGAACAGTCCCTTGCGGGTCCCTACGAGCAGCAGTACGTCGGCCATGGCCGGCACCTCCGGACTTCGTCGTCCTCAGCGGCAATTCTTTTCGGCCAGTCTGCACCCCACCGCCGACAGGAGCCCGGTGGCGCCGCGGGTCGCTGAACAGGTGACCGGTGCCGACCCATCACGGTTCTTAAATGGTCGTTGCTTGCATCTTGGTGTTCGGAATCGATTGACTTCAGCTCTCTGCTGTCATATGCGAGAGGACCTCAGTGCCCACTGAGCACCTGTCTCCGCTGGACCTCGCCTTCTGGCGGATCGAATCCGCCGCCCATCCCATGCACCTCGGCGCCCTCGCCGTCTTCGAGGCTGCGGGTTCCGGCGCCGCCGAGCGCGCCGCCGCGCTGCTCGCCGAACGCTGCGCCGCCCTGCCCGGCCTGCGCCGCCGCATCCACGACGTCCTGCTGCCCGTCGGGGCGGCCGCCTGGTCGCCCGACCCCGGCTTCGACCCGGCACGGCACGTGTTCCTGGTCCGGACGGACGCCGCCGGTCCGCAGGCCGCGGCCGGACCGCTGATAGCGCGACCGCTGGACCGGGAGCTCCCGCCGTGGGAGGCCCACGTGCTGGCTGGGCCCGAGCCGGACTCCTTCGCCGTGCTGTTCAAGTTCCACCACGCCCTCGCCGACGGGCTGGGCGCGCTCGCCCTGGCCGCCGCCCTGTTCGACGAGGGCCCCGCCCTGCGGGGACCCGCGCAACCGGTGCCCCCGCAACGGCCCGGTTCCGCCCTGCGCCTGCGCCGCCTCCCCGGCGCCCTGGCGGCCCGCGTCCAGGACGTCGGCCAGGCGCTGGAGATCGGCGCCGCCGTGGCCCGCGCCGGGCTGCCCGTCGGGGTCCCCACGGCCCTCACCGCCGACCCGGCGGCGGCCCCGGCCCGGCCGGGCGGCCGGGCCGTCGCGGGCCTGGCCCTGGACCTGGACGAGGTCAACCTGGTCCGCAAGGCCGTCGGGGGCACCGTCAACGACGTGCTGATCGCCCTGGTGGCGGGCGCGCTGCGGCGCTGGCTCGCCGGGCGCGGCGACCCCGAGCCGCGGGGCGCCGGGCCGCGCGCACTGATCCCCGTCTCCCGGCGCCGCGGGCCGGGAGCGTCCGGCGGGGGCAACCGGCTCTCCGGGTACCTGCTCCGCCTGCCGCTCGCCGAGCCCGATCCGCTGCGCCGGCTGGGGTCCGTACGCCAGGGCATGGACCGCAACAAGGACGCCGGGCCCGCCCGCGGAGCCGGGGCGGTCGCCCTCCTCGCCGACCACGTGCACCCGCTCGGGCACCGGCTCGGCGGCCCGCTCGTGGCCCAGGCGGCCCGGCTGCTCTTCGACATCCTGGTCACCAGCGTGCCGCTGCCGGGCCTGACGTTCAGCCTCGGCGGCAGCCGGGTCCGCGCGGTCTTCCCGCTCGCCCCGCTGGCCCGGGGGCAGGCCCTTGCGGTCGCCGTCTCCACGTACAAGGGGACGGTGCACTACGGACTGGTCGCGGACGCCCGGGCGGTACCGGACCTGGCGGCCCTGGCCGGGGCCCTGCGGGCGGAACTCGACCTGCTGGTACGGGAGGTCTCGTAGTACGAGGAGTCTCGTAGTACGAGAAAATTCGTAGTACGGTGACTCTCGTACTCAACCGTTGCCGGTGCACCCGGCGACCTCTGGAGAAGCCTGATGAGCACTGCCGTCCCCGCTGCCCCGCCCGCCGGTACCGCCGCCCTGTTCACCCCCTGGACCCTGCGCGGGGTCACCATCCCGAACCGGGTGTGGATGGCCTCCATGTGCCAGTACAGCGCCGAGCCCTCCGGCCCCGGTACGGGCACGGCCAACGACTGGCACTTCGCCCACTACGGAGCCCGCGCCACCGGTGGCACCGGGCTGATCCTCCAGGAGGCCACGGCCGTCTCGCCCGAGGGCCGGATCTCCCCGTACGACCTCGGCATCTGGAACGACGCACAGGTCGAGGCGCTGCGCCGGATCACCTCCTTCATCGCCTCCCAGGGCGCGGTCGCGGGCATCCAGCTCGCCCACGCCGGCCGCAAGGCCTCGACCGACCGCACCTGGAAGGGCGGCCGCCCGGTCGGGCCCGAGGCGTACGGCTGGCAACCGGTCGCCCCGAGCGCCGTGCCGTTCGACGAAGGCCACCCCGTACCCGCGGAACTGACGGTCGAGCAGATCCAGGAGATCACCGCCCGGTTCGCCGCCGCAGCCGCGCGCTCCCTCGCCGCCGGCTACCAGGTCGTCGAGATCCACGGCGCACACGGCTACCTGATCGGGGAGTTCCTCTCCCCGCACAGCAACCGGCGCACCGACGCCTACGGCGGCTCCTTCGAGAACCGCACGCGCTTCGCCCTCGACGTGGTGGACGCCGTACGGGCCGTGTGGCCCGAGGAACTCCCGCTGTTCTTCCGGATCTCCGCCACCGACTGGCTCGAACAGGACGGCTGGACCGCCGAGGAGACGGTCCGGCTGGCCGGGCTGCTCCAGGAGCACGGCGTGGACCTCCTCGACGTCTCCACCGGCGGCCTCGCCCCGAAGCTCAGCATCCCGGTCGGCCCCGGCTACCAGGTGCCCTTCGCGGCCCGCGTCAAGGCGGAGACGGACCTGCCCGTCGCCGCCGTCGGCCTGATCACCGAACCCGGGCAGGCCGAGAAGATCCTGGCCAACGGCGAGGCCGATGCGGTCCTGCTCGGCCGCGAGCTGCTGCGCGACCCGTACTGGGCCCGCCGTGCGGCGGTGGAACTGGGCGCCGAGGTCCGCATACCCGCCCCGTACCACCGGTCCTGGTGACGGGGGCGGCCCGGGCGCCGGCCGCCCGGGCCGGCCCGGCCACGAGCTCTCGTACGATGGGGCCCGCAGCCCAGCGAGTGAGGAGCAGCGAATGACGGAACGGGACGCGGCCCGCACCCTCGCCCACCCCGACCCGGCCGAGATCCGCCTGGAGGGCGTCCTGCACGCGCTCGGGGACCCGCTCCGGCTGTCGATCGTCCGCGACCTGGCGGCTTCCGGCCCGGAACTGGGCTGCTCCGCCTTCGACCTGCCCGTCACCAAGTCCACCACCACGCACCACTTCCGCGTGCTGCGCGAGAGCGGCGTCGTCCGGCAGACCTACCGCGGCACGACCAAGTTCAACGCCCTGCGCCGCGCCGACCTTGAGTCCCTCTTCCCGGGGCTCCTCGACGCCGTCCTGCGCGCGGACCGGGCCGAGTCGGCCCGTCTGGCCGCTCAGGTCTGAGCCGGGCCCGCGGCGCCCAGGAGGCCGGCCCAGTCCGGGATCTTCACCGTCCGGCGGCCCAGCGAGCGGCCCCCTTCGGCCTCGGCCGCCTCGATGGCCAGCCAGCCCGGCCAGAGGACCGGCCGCAGGCCCGCGGCCCGCAGCGCGTCCAGGGGGTCGCCGGGGAGCTCCCGCCGGGCCAGCGCCCCCGCGTCCTGCAGCAGTGAGGACACGGTCTCCTTGGCGCACGGCCGGTTCGTACCGATCACCCCGGTCGGGCCGCGCTTGATCCAGCCCGCCACGTACTCGCCGACCGAGGCCCGGCCCGCGCGCAGCACCCGTCCCGCCGCGTGCGGGACGGTCCCCGAGGCCGGATCGAAGGGCAGGCCGGGCAGCGGGACGCCCCGGTAGCCGACGGAACGCAGCACCAGCTGCGCGTCCAGGTCCTCGTACCGCCCGGTCCCTGCCACCCCGCCCTGTCCGTCCGGGAGCGTCCGCTCGAAGCGCACGGCCCGGACCCGCCCGTCGGGCCCGCCCAGCACCTCCACCGGGCGCAGGTAGAACCGCAGGGTGATGCGGCGCGGCGCCGGCGGGGGACCGCCCGGCCCCTGCTCCGCCCAGCCGCGGAGCACCTCCAGGTTCCGGCGCGCCACCGCGGGGAGCGCCGCTGCCGCGGGGCCGCCGGCGTACGCGGGGTCCAAAGCCAGTTCGGCCGGGTCCGCCAGCGCCTCCACCGAGGGCAGCGTGCCCAGCTCCCGCAGCTCCTTGGTGGTGAACTTGGCCTGCGACGGGCCGCGCCGGGCCACCATGGCGACCGTGCGCAGCCCGCTCCCGCCCAGCGCCTCCAGCGCGGACTGCGGCATGTCGGTCGGCGCCAGCTCCGGCACGCCCCGGGCCAGGATCCGGGTCACGTCCACGGCCACGTTGCCCGCGCCGACCACGACCGCCGAGCGCACCCCGGGCAGGTCGAAGGCCTCGGCCGCGGCGTCGGGGTGCCCGCTGTACCAGGCGACGAAGGCGGTGGCGGAGTGCACCCCGGCCAGGTCCTCGCCCGGCACGCCCAGCAGCCGGTCCCGCGCCGCCCCCACGCAGTACACCACTGCGTGGTACAGCTCCAGCAGCCGTCCGGCCGGCAGCCGGTCGCCGCCGACCTCCACATGGCCGAGGAAGCGGATCCCCTCGTCCTCCAGCACGGTGCGCAGACTGCCCTGCAGCGACTTGATCTTCTCGTGGTCGGGGGCCACCCCGTACCGCACGAGTCCGTACGGCGCGGGCAGCCGGTCCAGCACGTCGACGCGCACCCCGGGGACCTCGCGCTGCTGGGCCAGCGCCTGCGCGGCGTAGACCCCGCTGGGACCCGATCCGACGACGGCCACTCGAAGCACGGCGGAGCTCCTCCCGCAGGTGGTCCCCAGCATGGCACCGGCCGCCCCGGACGTCAGCCCATCGCGCGCATCCGGTGGATCTCGGCGCTCTGCGTGGCCACGACCTCGTTGGCCATCTCCTCGACGAGCACGTTGTTCCCGTCGGCCAGGGCCTCGCCCGCCATCTTCAGGGCGCCCTCGTGGTGGGCGGTCATCAGCCGCAGGAACAACCGGTCGAAACCGGCCCCCCGGGCCTGTTCCAGTTCGCGCAGCTGCTGTTCCGTGGCCATCCCGGGCATCGCGCCGTGGTCGTGTCCGGCGGCCTTCGGCGCCGGGGCCGGGTAGCGGGTCTGCCACCCCTCCATCGCGTCGATCTCGGGTTTCTGGGCGGCGGTGATCCGTCCCGCGAGCCGTCTGACCCCCTCCGCCGAGGCCCGGTCCGGGGCGAGGGCGCTCATCGCCAGGGCCTGCCGGTGGTGCTCGATCATGCCCCGTACGTAGGCGTGGTCGGCAGCGTTGGGGCTGTCGTCGGGCTGTTCGCGCAGGGCTTGGTCCGGGGAGAGGGTGCGGGCCTTCTCGCCGGGCCGGCCGGGGGCGATGACCGCGGGCCGGCCGTCCTTCGCCGCGTCCTGGGCCGCGCCGCCCCCACCGTCCTCGCGGCAGCCGGTGAGCAGGAGCAGGAGGGCGGCTGCGCCCGCGGCGGCGAGCCGCAGGGGCCGTGCCGCCGAGCCGTTGGCGCCCCGGTGGGCTTTTGCCATGTCCATGGAAAGACGATACTGCCGGGGTCCTGGTTCCGTTCCCACGACGGACGGAACCGATCGGACTCCCATGGGAGGGCACGTGACGTCGATGCACACCACAAGAGTGCGGAACAGGAGTCTGGGCGCGGCCGTCGCCGCGGCCGGACTGCTCGCGGCGCTGTTATCGGCGGGAACCGCCGCCGCATCCCCGGACCCGGGCGACCTGACACCCGGAACCGGCGGGCAGCAGAGCAGCGGCCCCGCCGCAGGCCGGGAGGCGCTGCCCGGCGAGATCCCCGGCAAGGACGAGATCGTCCACAGCCGCAACATCAAGCCCCTGGCCAACATCCCCAGCACCTTCCCCGGCGTCACCAACTCCGACCTGGCCTTCCAGGGCAGGTACGCCTACGCGGGCAACTACAACGGCTTCACGATCTACGACATCGGCAACCCCCAGGCCCCCAAGACGGTCAGCCAGGTCCTCTGCCCCGGCGGCCAGAACGACATCTCCGTCCAGGGCGACCTGCTCTTCCTCTCCACCGACTCCTCGCGCAGCGACGACTCCTGCAACAGCGTCTCGCAGCCCGCGACGGAGAAGTCCTCGTGGGAGGGCATCAAGATCTTCGACATCAAGGACAAGAAGAACCCCAAGTACGTCAAGTCCGTGGAGACGGCCTGCGGTTCGCACACCCACACCCTGCTCGACGGCGGCAAGGACATCTACCTCTACGTCGCCTCGTACTCGCCGAACGAGGCCTTTCCCGACTGCAAGCCGCCGCACGACGGCATCTCGGTGGTGAAGGTTCCGAAGAAGGCGCCCACCCGGGCCGCGGTGGTCGCCTTCCCGGTGCTCTTCCCCGACGGCGGCAACCCGGGCGGCCCGGTCAACCCGGGCGTCTCGGCGACCACCGGCTGCCACGACATCACCGTCCTGCCGTCGAAGAACCTCGCCGCGGGCGCCTGCATGGGCGACGGCATCCTCTTCGACATCAGCAGGCCGGAGCAGCCGAGGGTCATCGACCGGGTGCAGGACAACGTGAACTTCGCGTTCTGGCACTCGGCGACCTTCAACGAGCGGGCCGACAAGGTGGTGTTCACCGACGAGCTCGGCGGTGGCGGCGGCGCCACCTGCAACGAGGCCACCGGACCCGACCGGGGGGCCGACGGGATCTACGACATCACCGGCCGCGGCGACCAGCGCAAGCTCTCCTTCCGCAGCTACTTCAAGATCCCGCGCCACCAGGCCGACACCGAGAACTGCGTGGCGCACAACGGCTCGCTGATCCCGGTCGGCGGGGGCCGCGACATCATGGTGCAGGCCTGGTACCAGGGCGGCATCTCGGTCTGGGACTTCACCGACTCGGACCGCCCCAAGGAGATCGCCTACTTCGAACGCGGCCCGCTCAACACGGACCAGCTCGCGGTCGGCGGGTCCTGGTCGGCGTACTACTACAACGGGCACATCTACTCGAACGACATCGCCAAGGGCCTCGACGTGCTCCGGCTCGACGACTGGCGCACCGACAGCGCCAAGCGGGTGCGGATGGACCGGCTCAACGTCCAGACCCAGCCCGACTACCGCTAGGCCGGGCCGGTCCGCGGTCAGCGCGGAATCGTTCCGCCGGACGGCTCGCCGCCGTCCGGCGGGACCCCGAACTCCCAGTCCAGCCCGTACCGCTGGAACAGCTCGGCCCGCAGCCGCGCCGCCGGCATCGGCGCCCCGGGCAGCAGGACGGCCACCACCGCGCCCATCAGCAGCGCCCGCAGCAGCGGGTAGTCGGTGTCCACGTCCCGGGACCCGTACCGGGCGACGGTCCCGCGCAGCAGCTCCGCCAGCCGCTGCTGCTCCGGGCACTGCACGAAGCCGTCGGCCGAGAGGATGCCCGCCATGTGCGTCCGCATCAGCCGCGGGTGCTCCCGGGCCAGGCCGAGGATCGCATCGATGGCCCGGGCGAGGAGTTCGCGGCCCTGCAGGGCGTCGGTGCGCAGCGGCTCGCGCTCCAGCGCCTCCTGCAGGGTCCGGTGCATCAGCCGGTGGACGGCCGACTGCAGCAGCTGCTGCTTCCCCGGGAAGTAGTACGAGACCAGGCCGCGGGCCGCCCCCGCCCGGTCGGCGATGTCGCCGAGCGTCGTGGCCTCGTACCCGCGTTCGGAGACGAGTTCGACCGTGGCCTGGAGCAACCGCTCCCGGGAACGTCTGCGCAATTCTTCATTGACCGATGCGCTGCGCGGGGACATGCTTACTCCTGCGTTGACTGGCTGAGAGCCAATATACGCACGGGGTCGTCTGCTCTGGGTGACACGGGGGATCGCCCAGAGCAGGCACACCGCACCGCCTCCGGCACCACCTCCCGCCCCGCACCGCGGCGCCCGCTGCTCAGGGGCCGTCCGGTCCCGCGGGCAGGACGAAGTGGGCGCCGTTCCCCGCGCCGTCGACGTGGACGACATGGCGGCCCACCCGGACCGTCTGGCTCCCCGCCGCGGACCAGGAGCCCTCCGGCGCGTGTCCGCCGGCCTCTTCGAGCGGCGTCCAGACTTCCAGGAAAGTGCTCCCGTCCGGGTTCTCCCCGGTCTCGACCAGCCCGGTCCCCTCCCGCCGCAGCATGCCCACGTCGTGGCCCGGGGCGCCGACCTCGTGGCGGAAGGTGACCTGGCGCCCGTCGTACGCGGTGGTGCCGGCGAACCCGCGGCTGTCGGCGTAGAAGGCGCCGCTCTGGAGCCAGACGACATGCCCGGTCTCCCGGAGCGGGCCGCCGTCACGACTGATGCCCGCGCGCAGCCAGGCGCCGGGAGTGGGTGCGTTCACGGCCACAGCCTGCCACGTCGCCATCCCGTCGCGAAGGCCACCACCGCGGCCCCCAGCAGCCAGCCGGCGACCACGTCGGAGGCCCAGTGCACGCCCAGGTAGAGCCGGGTGAGGCCGACGCCGACCACCGAGACCCCGGCCAGGGCCCAGGCCGCTCCCACCGCCGCGGCCGACAGGGCCGGCCGCGGCGCCGCCGGCCCTCCGGGTGTCCCGGGGCTCCCGCGGGGGAGCAGCCACAGCAGCAGGCCGCACACCACCGTCGCGGTCATCGCATGGCCGGACGGGTAGGCCGCGTAGTGCGCCGAGTCCACCGGATCCGGCCACACCGGGCGCTCCCGGCCCACCAGCGCCTTCAGTGTCTGCTGCACCACGGCGGCGAGCAGGACGGCCAGGGCCACTCGCAGCCCCCGGTCCCGGTCACCGCGCCGCCACAGCCACACGAAGGCGAGCGCGGCCAGGGCGCGCATGGTCCAGGGGTCCCACACCCAGTCGCTCAGCACGCGCACGGCCTGCGTGGCCCCCGGGTGGGCGACCGCCCAGGCGTGCAGGACCCGCGCGGTGCGCTCGTCGCGGGAGACCAGCGGCTGCCACTGCGCCCGCACCAGTACCGTCAGCGCGGCTGCCGACACCGCGCACAGGACGCCCGTCCACCGCAGTCGCTCGCTCCGCATACGATCGATCCTCGCAGCACCGGAACCTCTCCCACCGGCCTGGCGCGCCCGCGGAAGCGGCGGTTCCGATCTGCTCCGCGGCCTCAGGCCAACGTGCTCAGCCCCGGTACGAAGGCCACCAGCAGGGGGACCGCCGGCACCAGGGTGGCCAAGGCCGTCAGGCGCAGGCGGCGGGCCGCCGGCAGGCGGGGTGCGGCGGACAGCAGCCGGCGGACCCGGTGCGTCACGTGCGCCTGCGGGGCCGGGCCGGGGCCGAAGACCCCGCGGTCCTCGTTCAGCCCGACCAGGGCCAAGGCGACCGTCAGCCGCCCGAACCGCCGCGAGGCCACGTCGTCGGCGGCCAGTTCGACCAGCCGGTGCATCTCCGCTTCGAACGCGGCGAAGACCGGCACCCGCGGGAAGCCGCCGGCGAGCGCCCGCGCACAGTTCAGCAGCCAGTCGTGGCGGGCGGCCGCATGCCCCTGCTCGTGGGCCAGGACGGCGTCCAGCTGGCTCCCCTTCAACCGGCCCAGCGCCGCAGTCGTGACCACCAGCTGCGGGGCCGTCCCCGGCAGCCACCAGGCATCCGGCCGTGCCCCCTCCAGGACGACGAGCCGTGAGGCGGCCGGGTCCTCGCCGGGCATCAGCGGGGCCCGCACCAGCAGCTCGCTGCCCTGGGCCCGCCGCCGCGCCCGCGCCCGCAGCACCTCCACGGCCAGCTTGGCGCCCGTCCACAGGGCGCCGCCCGCCAGGACCAGCGCGGTCGCGGCGGCCCACGGCCCCCCGGACGCACCCGGCCCGTAGGCGTCGGCCACCCCGTGCGGGGCGGCGGCGAAGAGTCCGTCCCGCACCGCCAGCCAGGCCGCCGCCGCACTGAGCAGCATCGACAGCGCGAGGCACAGGAGCACGGCCCCGACCACGCACTGCCACGCCCACAGGGCGACGACGGGTTCGCGCTCGGGCCAGGTGGCCCGGGCCAGCAGCCGGGGGGCGAGCACCGCGGTCAGGGCGCCGAGCAGCAGGAGAACGGCGGGGACCATCATGGCCGCCAGCCTATGAGCGCAGGGCTACCTGCGGGTACGGCCTCGGCGTATTGGTGACGCAGGACACGTCCCCCGAAGCCCTCACATCGCGAGCAGCATGGCCAACATCCCGATGCCCATGGCCAGTCGGCAGGCCGGGGCCAGTTCGGCGTACGTCGGGAGGCCGTCGCCCGCCACGGCCTCGCCGCCGAGCGGCCGCCCGCCGCCCGCCGCCACCAGCCGGGCCCCGCCCAGCAGGACGTAGCCCGCGAAGTACAGCAGCAGCGCCCCGGTGACGAGAGGCAGTCCGGCGCCGTGCGAGGCGGCGCCGTGCCCGCCCGCGGACGGGGACCCCGCGGGCGCCACCGCCGTCAGCGCCATGTAGGCCATGGCCAGCGAGCCCACGAGGTGGTGGACGTGGTGCAGCCCGCCGCGCAGCAGCCACACCGAGTGCAGCGCCGCCGCACAGAAGACGGCGAGCAGGAGCCGCGGCCCCCAGGTGCCGGTTCCCGGCGGCGCGGCCATCAGGGCCATGCCGAAACCCATCAGCGCCTCGGCGGCCGCCGCGCCGCGCCCGCCGCGGCCGGCTCTGCCCGCCCGCACCAGGCAGGAGCCGCCGGCCACGGCGCACAGCAGGACCAGCAACCAGGCGGAGACGGAGGCGGGCAGGGACGTGGCGGGACCGTGCACGGCGGAACCTCCGGGTTCGTCGGCGTCACCGGAAGGAATGCCCGCCCGCGGGGGTCCGCACGCCGCTCCGGGATAGGCTCTCCCTGCCGTACCGGGCATGTCATATGCCATTGCGTAGAACGGAGTCCGCATGTCGACCGCCAGCCCCGCCCCCTTGAGCTTCCGCAGCGCCGTGGAGGCCGACGTACCGGAACTGGTGGTCCTGGTCGAGTCGGCGTACCGCGGGGACGCGAGCCGGGCCGGCTGGACCACCGAGGCGGACTACCTGGAGGGTCAGCGCACCGACGAGGACGGGGTGCGCGAGGTCATCGCCGCCCCGGACGGCATCCTGCTCGTCGTCGAGCGGGCCGGTGAACTCGTCGCCTGCTGTCAGCTCGAACACCGCGGGGAGTACGTCTACTTCGGGATGTTCGCCGTCCGCCCCGGCCTGCAGGGCGGTGGCCTCGGCAAGGAGATCCTGGCCGAGGCCGAGCGGCGTGCGGCCGAGGTGTGGGGAGCCAAGGAGATGCGGATGACGGTGGTGAACGTGCGGGAGGAGCTCATCGCCTACTACGTCCGCCGCGGGTACCGGCGCACCGGCGAGCTGAGCCCCTTCCCCTACGGCAACGAGCGCTTCGGCGTCCCGCTCCGTCCCGACCTGGCCTTCGAGCTGCTGGTCAAGTCGCTCTGAGGACGCCTCACGCCGTGAAGCGGCCCGTGCTGCGGATCTCCGGGTAGTCGGTCGCGGCCCCGTCCAGTCCGAGCGCCCGCGCCAGCCGCAGCTGGTCCAGGGTGTTGACCGTCCAGCCCGTCACCCGGAGCCCGGCCGCGTGCGCCGCCTCCACCGTCTCCAACGTCAGCCGCCGGATGTCCAGCGCCAGCGTGGCGGCGCCGGCCGCCAGCGCCCGCTCCACGACGTCCGGGCCGTGCGGGCGCGCGAAGAGCGTGGTCCGCAGGCCCGGCACCAGCCGGGCGGCCTCCGCCAGCAGCGCGTCCTGCGCGGAGGCCACCTCGACGCGGGCGCTCAGGTCGCGGCGCAGGACGAGCTCGGCGAGCGCCCCGGCGGCGGCCCGGTCGGCCACCGACACCTGCAGGGGGGTGCGGACCGCGTCCAGCACCTCCTCCAGGAGCGGCACCTGTTCGCCCTGACCCGCGTCGAGTTCACGCAGTGCGGCCAGGGTCAGATCGGCGACGGACCCCGAGCCGTCGGTGGTCCGGTCCACCTCGGGGTCGTGCAGCGCGACGAGGGCGCCGTCCTTGCTCAACCGGAGATCCAGGGCGATGACGTCCATGCCGGCCCGTTCCGCGCGGACGAACGACCGGAGGGTGTTCTCCGGTTCGACACCCATGACCCCGCGGTGACCGATGGTGAGGAAAGTCAAGGTTCTCTCGCTTCCGTCGACGGCGGCTCTCCGCGCGGCGACGGTGTCCCTGCCGGCCGCGCGCGATGAGGACGCATGCTAGTGCGCCGCGGATGTGAGGGGACCGCCCGTGCAGCCCCCTCGAAGGGCCGTCCGGCCGCATCCCGTCAGGGCCGTGCGCGCGCCGCCGGCCCCCGCGCGTCACCCGCCGGTGGGCGCGTCCCCGCCGGCTTGACGGCCTGCCGCCCCGGACCCCTCCGCGGGGCCCTCGCCGGGCTCCGCCAGGTCTGCCGACAGCGCCCCGGACCACGCCCCCGCCACCACCGACGACGCCATCACGTACGTCCGGCGGCGAAGGAGCCCGGTGCGGACGAGTTCCAGAGCCCGGCCCGGAGGGGCGCGGTGGAGCAGCAGCTGTGCCTCGAGACCCTGTGGCAGTGGGACGAGAAGGCCATCCCGCACTTCCGGCACCGGCCGGACGCCGAGGCCGGCGCCGCCCGGCCGGGAGCGCCTGCGGGCGCGGCCGTGACCGGCCCCGCGCGTTTCGCGAACCGGCTCGACCCCGGCGCCCGGCCCCACGTCGACGTCCTGACAGCCGCCTTCCCCGACGTCGGCGGGCGCTGACCGGCGCCGCCGCGGCGCGTGGATCTTCCGCCGCACCCGCGGCCTCCTTCCGCGGCCCGGCCGTCGAGTCGGGCGAGGACCGGGAGCTGCCGGGGCCGCCCGGCGCGCCCGCACCCGCCGTACGCGTCCGCCGCCCCGGCCCGGAGCGCCGGCCGGGCGCCGGCCCGCGGTGGTGTTCCGCCACGGCGGGGGCTGGTCCAGTGCCACCACGCCACCGTCCGGGCTGGAGGACGGGGCGGAGCGATTGCTTCCACCCTGAAGGACGGGAAGAATTTCGGTGACGGAGGGGGTGGCGCAGGATAATTTCCTGGCTTTCCACTTGAGTAGAAGAGCCTCACACGCTTACGCTGCCCTCACGTGAGGTTCTCCTGTGGAGGAAGTGACATGACGGAAACTCTTGTGTCGGGTGCCGGCGGTACCGCGATAACCGCCGATGCGCGGGTGGTGGACCACCCGGCATGGCCCGAACTCAAGGCCGCCGTGGAGGAGATCCGCCCCTGGCAGTCCAAGGACGGCTCCATCGACTTCGCGGCCGAGGGCGCCCCCGCCCGGTCGGCCGCCGAGGCCGCGGTCGCCCGCGTGGCCGAGGGCGTCGAGGCGCTGTCCCCGCTGCTGCCGCATGACGCCGCGTACCACCGGGCGCTCGTCGCCGACCTGCACAAATGGGTTGCCGACGGCTTCGGGGTCCCCGACTTCCTCGACTCCCTGCTGGCCTTCCACCCGGCCTCCGGGCGGGCCGACGGCCTCCAGCACCTCGTCGTCTTCCCCATGTACACGCAGAACGGCAACCCGGACCGCAACCTCGAAGCCGTCGTGCTCAAGATGGTGTGGCCCGAGTGGCTCTCCGAGCTGGAGCGGACCCGCTACGACAACCCGCTCTTCCTCGGCATCACCTTCGAGGACTTCACCCCGGGTTACGACACGCACTCCGCCGTGCTCTTCCCGGAGACCATCGCGGTGCGCGAGGCCCCCGAGCGCTTCACCTGGGGCGGCATCTTCTGCGACCGCGAGGCCGCCCGCTACCGCCGGGTCACCGAGGCCGCCGTGGACATCCTGGGCATCGAGCTGCCCGAGGACATCGCCGCCATGGTCGAGGACCAGGAGCGCTGCGAGAAGGCCTTCGTCCTGTGGGACATGGTCCACGACCGCACGCACAGTCACGGCGACCTGCCGTTCGACCCCTTCATGATCAAGCAGCGCCAGCCGTTCTGGATGTACGGCCTGGAGGAGCTGCGCTGCGACCTCACCGCCTTCAAGGAGGCGGTCAAGCTCGAGTCCGAGGGCAACGAGCACGGCCGCGACGTGCAGTACGCCGTCCTCTTCGACCGGATGTTCCGCTTCCCGGTCTCCGGCGACCGCAACCGGAACTACGACGGCCTGGGCGGCCAGCTCCTCTTCGCGTACCTCCACAAGCACGACGTCGTGCGCTGGACGGACAACAAGCTGAAGATCGACTGGATGCGCGCTCCGCAGGTCACCAACGAGCTGTGCGCCGAGATCGAGGACCTCTACCGGGCCGGCATCGACCGCCCGAAGCTCGTCCACTGGTTCAAGGCGTACGAGCTGGTCTCGACCTACCTCGCCCCCCACCCGGGCTCCAAGTGGGCCAAGGGCCCCGACGCCCTCGACATGACGCAGCCTCCGCGCAAGCTGGTGGACGACGTGCTTCCGGACGAGTTTCCGCTCAGCATGTTCTACGAGGCCCTCGCCAAGAAGCTCAAGGGCGTGATCGCCTCGACGAAGGGCATCACCGCCCGTACCGCCGAGAGCGCCGCGCGGGTCGCCGCGTGAGCACTCGCCCCCAGGAGGCTGCACAGATGAACGGCTCCGCGAACGGCAACGGAAAGCTTCAGGGAGCTGTGGTCGCGGTGGCCGGGGCCGGCGGCCCCGCGGGCCGCGCCACCCTGCTCCGCCTCGCCGAGGCGGGCGCGGTGGTCGTGGCCTCCGACGCCGACCCGGCGCGGCTCGCCGAGGCCGTGGACGCGGCGCGGTACGCCCACGGCGGAGCCACCATCACCGGTGACACCGTGGACCTGCTCGACCTGGCCGCCACCAAGGCCTGGGCCGAGCAGACGGAGAAGGAGTTCGGCCACCTGGACGGCCTCGTCCACCTCGTCGGCGGCTGGCGCGGCAGCACCTCCTTCACCGACACCGACCTCGCGGACTGGGACTTCCTGGAGAAGCTCCTCATCCGCACCGTCCAGCACACCTCGCTGGCCTTCCACGACGGCCTGCTGCGCAGCGCACGCGGCCGCTACGTCCTGGTCAGCCAGTCCGGCGCGCACAAGCCGGTCGCCAACAACGCCGCGTACAACGCGGGCAAGGCGGCGGCCGAGGCGTGGACGCTGGCCCTCGCCGATTCCTTCCGCAAGGCGGGGGGCGATGACGGCCCGGGCGCCGCAGCTGCGATCCTGGTCATCAAGGCACTGGTGCACGACGCGATGCGCGCCGAGCGTCCCAATGCGAAGTTCGCGGGCTTCACCGACGTCCAGGAGCTGGCCGAGGCCATCGCCGGCGTGTGGGAGCGGCCCGCCACCGATGTGAACGGACAGCGTCTGTGGCTCACTCCGCAACCGTGAGGACCGATGCCCGCCGGCACCACGACCCGGCGGTGCGCGGTTTCGCGAGCGACAACTACGCGGGGGTGCACCCGGAGATCCTGGAGGCCATCGCGCTCGCCAACGGCGGCCACCAGGTGGCCTACGGCGACGACGAGTACACCGAGCACCTGCAGAAGGTCTTCCGCAGCCATTTCGGACCGTACGCGCAGGTCTTCCCGGTCTTCAACGGCACCGGCGCCAACGTCACGGCCCTCCAGGCCATGACCGACCGCTGGGGCGCCGTGGTCTGTGCCGAGTCGGCGCACATCAACGTCGACGAGGGCGGCGCACCGGAGCGGATGGCCGGCCTGAAGCTGCTCACCGTCCCCACCCCGGACGGCAAGCTGACCCCCGAGCTCATCGACCGGCAGGCCTGGGGCTGGGAGGACGAGCACCGGGCCATGCCCCAGGTCGTCTCGATCACCCAGAACACCGAGCTGGGCACGGTCTACACCCCGGACGAGGTCCGGGCGATCTGCGAGCACGCGCACGCCCTGGGCATGAAGGTGCACCTGGACGGGGCGCGGATAGCCAACGCCGCGGCCTCCCTCGACGTGCCGATGCGCACCTTCACGAATACGGCCGGCGTGGACGTGCTGTCCTACGGCGGCACCAAGAACGGCATGATGATGGGCGAGGCGGTGGTCGTGCTCAACCAGGACGCCGTCCGCCAGATGAAGCACATCCGCAAGATGTCGATGCAGCTCGCGTCGAAGATGCGGTTCGTGTCGGTGCAGCTGGAAGCCCTGCTGGCCAAGGACCTGTGGCTGCGCAACGCCCGGCACGCCAATGCCATGGCGCAGCGGCTGGCGGCGGGCGTCCGCGAGACGGACGGGGTGGAGATCCTCTACCCGGTGCAGGCCAACGCGGTGTTCGCCCGGCTGCCCCACGAGGTGTCGCGGCGGCTGCAGAAGCGCTACCGCTTCTACTTCTGGGACGAGATCGCCGGTGACGTCCGCTGGATGTGCGGCTTCGACACCCAGGAGGAGGACGTGGACGGCTTCCTCCAGGCGCTGAAGGAAGAGCTGGCGCGCTGATTCCATAAGCATGCACATGCACATGCAGATATCTGCATAGGTATGCTCCTGGATCATGGAACTGATCCAGGAGCATCCCGGCCTCGCCCGCTATCTGGCGGCCGACGAGGCCATCGACCACGGCCATCCGCTGGTGCAGGAGACCGCCGACGCCCTGTGGGCCGCCGCGGACGGCGATGCCGAGGCCTACGCACGGGTCGCCTTCGCGTTCGTCCGTGACACCGTGCCCCACTCGGCGGACTCCGGCGACCTGCGCGTCGTCTGGCGCGCCTCCGACGTGCTCGCCGCCCGGACCGGCATCTGCCACGCCAAGTCCCACGCGCTGGCCGCCCTGTTGCGGGCCCGCGGCATCCCCACGGCCCTGTGCTACCAGCGCCTCGCCGAGGACGACGGGACCGGGCACCTCCTGCACGGGCTGATCGCCCTGCGGCTGCCCGGGAGCGCCCGGTGGTCGCGCCAGGACCCCCGCGGCAACAAGCCCGGCGTGGACGCGCAGTTCCGTCTCGACCGAGAGCAGCTGGCCTTTCCCGTACGCCCGGAACTGGGGGAGGTCGACCACCCCGTGCTGTACGCCGCCCCGCACCCGGGCGTCCTCACCGCCCTCCGCGGCTCCGCCGACCGGCCGGAACTGTGGCGGACGCTGCCGACGGCCCTGTAGGGCCCTGCGGCGGCGAACCCGGCCGTGCCACCAGCACGTGCAGCAGGGCCGCGGCCAGCTGGAGCGCGGCGATCCCGGCCAGCAGCACCCGCGGGGGCGCGCCGGCCGCGAACCCCACCAGGGCCGCGCCGGCCGAGGCCGCCGTCAGTTTGAGCCCGGCGCCCAGGGTGAAGACCTGCGTACGGGCCTGCGCGGGCGCGTAGTCGGAGCGGATGCGCAGCGTGGCCGTCAGCAGCGGCCCGTCGCAGACCCCCGCCACCAGGAACAGCGCCGCCGTGACGGCCACGGACGGGCCCGCCGCCGCCGCGGCCAGCGCGGCCCCCGTCCCGGCCAGCGCCCACTGCACGAGGCGGCCCGGCGGCACCGAGGTCATCCGCCCCAGCGTCAGCGAACCCGCCAGCGCCCCCACCGCGAAGGCCGTCACCAGCACGCCTCCGGCACCCGGGCTGCCGAGGTCCGCGGCGAGCAGGACCGAGGTGGTGGTGAGCGAGCCGATCCCGACGAAGGCCAGCGTGGTGGCCGCCGTGACGGCCCGCAGCTCCCGGACCTGCCACAGGGCGCGGAGCCCGGCCGTCAGGCCGGAACCGGCCGCGGGCCCGCGGGTCCGCACCTGCGGCCCCCGCTGCTCGTACGGCAGGCCGGCCGCCAGCGCCGCGGCGAGCGCGCCGGAGGCGGCCAGGACCGCCATCGCGGGGGCGGCGGAGGCCAGGGCGGCGACCAGGCCGACCACCGCCGGCGCGGTGACCGCCGCGGCGTTGTACGTGGAGGCGTCCCAGCCGTAGGCCCTGTCCCGCCGGGGTCCCTCCGGCACCAGGCCGGCGACCAGGCTGGACAGCCCGCCGGTGACCATGGGCCCGCAGGACCCGCCGAGGACCGCCACCACGGCCACCAGCGCCACCGGAGCCCGCCCCAGCAGCAGGGACAGTGCGGCCACGGCGGCGGTGAAACCGGCCAGGGCGCCCACGTGGAACAGCCGCGGGCGGCGGGTCCGGGCCGCGGCCGCACCAGCCAGCGGGGCCGCCAGTACGTGCGGGGCCAGCCAGGCCGTCAGCAGGAACGCCCCGTGCGCCGCGCTTCCGGTCCGCTCCAGGGCGAGCAGCACCACGGCCATGCCCATGCCCTCCGAGGCGAACCGGGCAGCTAGCGCCGCCGCCAGGTACCGCCAGAACCCGCCCATCGGACCCCCCAGCCGCCGTGTAACGTGATAAGTGGACAAGACGTTACGCGATACAGGTGTGAGGCGGAAGGATTCAGGGATGGCGGACCCCGGGGCGGGCTTCTCGGCCGGCCGGCGCCTGTTCGACCTGGCCGAGGCCGTGCGTGCGGACCCGGGCCTGTCGCGCGCGGCCCTCGTGGAGCTGCTGGCCCGGCACGGGGAGCACCCGGACGACCTCGCCGAGGAGGCCTTCGGCGAGGCGGACGCCGCGGACCTGCGCGCCGCGGCCGGGAGGATGGCGGCCCTGCTGGCCGAGCCCGACGAGGACCGGGCCGCCGAGGCCCTCAACGGCCTCTTCGCCGCCCACGCCACCCGGCCCCGGCTGACCCGGCACGACGGCAGGGCCTGGCACCTGCACGTGGATCGGGGGGACGGGGCGGGCTGGGGCGACTGGTTCCTGGCCGCCGGGGCCCTCGCGCTGGCCCAACTCCTCACCGAGTACGGCCGGATCGTCTGGGGGGCCTGTCCCGCCGGGGGGTGCGGCCGGATCTTCCTCGCCACCGGCCCGGGCAGCGCGCGCCGGTACTGCTCCACCACCTGCGCGACACGCGCCCGGGTCGCCGCCCACCGCCGCCGCAAGCGGGCGGACGCGGCCGGCTGAGAGGGGCGACGCGGACGGGCCGCGCGGCGCGGCCCGCGATCGTGCCGCACGACCCGGGTCCCGTTCCCGCGCGCTGCGGCGCAAGGGGCCTCGGCCCGGGGCCCGGGTTCCGGGAAGGACCTCCGCAGGAGCACCCGGGGGAAGGCGCCCCGCAGCCGGGCCGGGGAACCACGCTGCGATGGGCGGTTCAGCCCGCCTCGCGGACCTCGGCGGCCGTCGGCGCGGTACCGCCCAGGTGGGCCGGCAGCCACCAGGAGTCCTCGGCGCTGCGGGGCTTCTCCGGGTACGCGCGCTGCGCCGCGTCGAGCAGTTCCTGCACGCGCTCGCGCAGCCGGCGCGTGATGGCTCCCGCGTACTGGTCGGCCGGAGCCTCCACCGGCTCGCCCACCCGCATCGTCACCGGGATGTGGCTGCGCTTGAGGTTCTTCGGCCGGCCCTTGGTCCACAGCCGCTGGGTGCCCCACAGGGCCACCGGGATCAGCGGCACACCGGCCTCCTGGGCCATGCGCGCCGCGCCCGACTTGAAGCTCTTGAGCGTGAAGGACTGGGAGATGGTGGCTTCGGGGAAGACCCCGATGATCTCGCCCGCCCGCAGCGAGTCCAGGGCGTGCTGGTAGGCCGTCTCACCCTGCTTGCGGTCCACCGGGATGTGCTTCATGGCGCGCATCAGCGGTCCGGACACCTTGTGGCGGAACACGGACTCCTTCGCCATGAAGCGCACCAGGCGCTTCTGCGGCCGGGCGGTGAGCCCGGCGAAGATGAAGTCGAGATAGCCGATGTGGTTCGACACCAGGACCGCCCCGCCCGTGCGCGGGATGTTCTCGGTCCCCTTCATGTCGATGCGGACGTCCAGCGCGCGGAAGAGACCGTGCGCGGCACCGATCACCGGAGGGTAGACGAGCTCAGCCATGGTGGGGAGACCCCGCTTTCTGCCTGGGGAGGTTCTCCCGGCCGGAAGTTACGGCAGCGTAGGTTACGCAACCATGGGGATGGTGCCCCATACGCGGGCTGCTGGCCAGCCCAGATGACCGTACCCAGGGAGATTCTCGTCACGCAGGGAATGCGGGGCAAGCACGCGGCGCTCCGCAGAGAGGTGCCTGCCGAGAACGGTGTGGGACGGGTGGGAACAGGGTGACGACGACTGGAGTACGGGTGCGCGGACAGGACGACGGGGAGATCCGGCTGGGGGCCGCCGAACTGGGTGCGCAGCCCGGTCCGCGGGCCAGCCTGGTGCAGTTTTCCAGTGCCTTCTGCCAGCCGTGCCGCGCCACGCGGCGGATCCTCGCGGAGGTGGCGGCGATGGTGGAGGGGGTCGCGCACATCGAGGTCGACGCCGAGCGCCACCTCGGCCTCGTCCGGGCCCTCGGCATCGAGAAGACCCCGACGGTGCTCGTCCTGGACGGGGCGGGGCGGATCGTCCGGCGAGCCGCCGGCATGCCGCGGAAGGCGGACGTCATCGCCGCCCTGGGCGCCGCGGTGTGAGCGCGGGGGTGCACGGGCGCAGGAGCGGCGGGAATGTCAGCAGCATCAGGAGTGCAGGAGGACGGGCTTCCGATCGGGGGCGCCGGAGCCCCGCGGCGCTCGTGGGCACTCCCGCACGCAGCGTGACGCACCTGACATCTGCCCCTTCTCGCTTGACTGGGTACACGGGACATCGCGAGGCTGGCCGCATGCGGTATGAACTCCTGCTCCACGGGCGGGTCCACGTGGACCTCGTCCGGCACGCGAGCGCGCGCTGTCCGGGGCACTGAACGCCCCGACCCCCTCCCGCCAGCGCCCGCCCTCCGTGGCAGTAAGGAAGTTTCCCCATGACGGTCCCGACGGTTCCGACGGTCCCTCCGGCCCCGTTGCCCCGCCCCCGTGCCGGCCGGCCCGGCTCGCCCGACCTCCTGCGCTCCGTGTTCCGGCGGCACGCCGCCGGGGTCGCGGTGATCACGGCCCAGGACGCGGGCCGTCCGGTGGGCTTCACCGCCACCTCGCTCAACTCGGTGTCCGCCGACCCGCCGCTGCTGTCGTTCACCATCGGGACCGGGGCCTCCAGCTGGCCCGCGATCCGGGACTCCGAGTACCTCGGCGTCCACATACTGGGGGAGCACCAGGAGGAGCTGGCCGGCCTGTTCGCCCGTAGCGGAGCCGACCGGTTCGGGCCGGCCACGGCCCACACCCCGGGCCCGTACGGAGTCCCGGTGCTGGACGGCGTGCTGGCGTGGCTGGTGTGCCGCGTGGTGACGCGGGTACCTGCGGGGGAGCACCGGGTGATCATCGGAGAGGCGGTGGCGGGGGACCCCGCGGGAGCGGGCCGCCCGCTGCTGTACCACCAGGGACGCTTCAACGCGTTGCGCGACTGATTCGTGCCGGGTGGAGCGGGTCCGTCCGGCGTTGGCAAGGTCACAGTTCACCGGCCTTGCCCCTCGGTGGGACCCGATGTGTACTGACGAGTAACATTCCCTTCGGAGCGCGGGCCGCCCCGACCGGGATCCGCCCCACATGGCGCCTATGCTGCCTTCACAAGGCGGTACCAGAAATGACGATGCGGTAGGAGAGCCGGCGTGAGCCTGAGGATCGTTGTCTGTGTGAAGTACGTGCCCGACGCCACCGGCGACCGGCAGTTCACCGAGGACTTGACCGTCAACCGTGACGACGTCGACGGCCTGCTGTCGGAGCTCGACGAGTACGCCGTCGAGCAGGCGCTGCAGATCGCCGAAGAGGCCGACGACGCCGAGGTCACCGTCCTGACGGTGGGCCCCGAGGACGCCAAGGACGCGCTGCGCAAGGCGCTCTCCATGGGCGCCGACAAGGCCATCCACGTCGAGGACGACGACCTGCACGGCACCGACGTCATGGGCACCTCGCTGGTGCTCGCCAAGGCGATCGAGAAGGCCGGCTACGACCTGGTCATCACCGGCATGGCGTCGACCGACGCCGCCATGGGCGTGCTCCCGGCGATCCTGGCCGAGCGCCTGGGCGTCCCGCAGGTCACCCTGCTCTCCGAGGTCAAGGTCGAGGACGGCACCGTGACCGGCCGCCGCGACGGCGACACCGCGAGCGAGCAGCTGGAGGCCTCCCTCCCGGCGCTCGTCTCGGTGACAGACCAGTCGGGCGAGGCCCGCTACCCCTCCTTCAAGGGCATCATGGCCGCCAAGAAGAAGCCGGTCGAGTCCTGGGACCTGGAGGAGCTGGAGATCGAGTCCGACGAGGTCGGCCTGGAGGGCTCCTGGACCGCGGTGGACTCCGCGGCGCAGCGCCCGGCCCGCACCGCCGGCACGATCGTCAAGGACGAGGGCGACGGCGGCAAGCAGCTGGCCGAGTTCCTGGCCGGCCAGAAGTTCATCTGAGCTTCGGCCAACCCCTCTCAAGCCCCCAGACACTTCGCAATCGCAGGAGAGCAGTCCCATGGCTGAAGTTCTCGTCTATGTCGACCACGTGGACGGCGCCGTCCGCAAGCCCACCCTTGAGCTGCTGACGCTGGCCCGCCGCATCGGCGAGCCCGTCGCCGTCGCCCTGGGCGCCGGCGCCGCCGACACCGCGGCCGTGCTCGCCGAGCACGGCGCCGTCAAGGTCCTGACCGCCGACGCCCCCGAGTTCACCGAGTACCTCGTGGTACCGAAGGTGGACGCGCTCCAGGCCGCGTACGAGTCCGTGTCCGCCGCCGGCTCCCTCGCCGCCGTGCTCGTGCCCTCCTCCGCCGAGGGCAAGGAGATCGCCGCGCGCCTCGCGCTGCGCATCGGCTCCGGCATCATCACCGACGCCACCGACCTGGAGGCCGGTGAGGAGGGCCCGGTCGCGACGCAGTCCGCCTTCGCCGCTTCCTTCACCACCAAGTCCCGTGTCTCCAAGGGCACTCCGGTCATCACCGTCAAGCCGAACTCGGCTCCGGTGGAGGCCGCCCCGGCCGCGGGCGCCGTCGAGGCCCTCGCCGTCACCTTCGGCGCCCTGGCGACCGGCACCAAGGTCGTCTCCCGCACCCCGCGCGAGTCGACGGGCCGCCCCGAGCTGACCGAGGCCGCGATCGTGGTCTCCGGTGGCCGCGGCGTCAACGGCGCCGAGAACTTCCACGTCATCGAGGCCCTCGCGGACTCCCTCGGTGCCGCGGTCGGCGCCTCGCGCGCCGCGGTCGACGCCGGCTGGTACCCGCACTCCAACCAGGTCGGCCAGACCGGCAAGTCGGTCTCCCCGCAGCTGTACATCGCCTCGGGCATCTCGGGCGCGATCCAGCACCGGGCCGGCATGCAGACCTCGAAGACCATCGTCGCCGTCAACAAGGACGCCGAGGCGCCGATCTTCGACCTCGTCGACTACGGCGTCGTCGGCGACCTGTTCGCCGTCGTCCCGCAGCTGACCGAGGAGATCAAGGCGCGCAAGGGCTAGTCCGCCGCCCGGCGGATCCCCACCGATCCGCCGTATCGGCTTGACCTGCGTATCTCTGTGCCTCCGGGGCCGTGTGGTGATTCTCACCGCGCGGCCCCGAGTCGTTTGCCCGTCAGGAGGGAGGGACCATTGACGGAGCGGAACCCCGTGACTAAATTCTGCAATGCGGATCTAAGCTTCCGTGAAGCGGAAAAGAGGAGAGTGCACGATGGGTCAGCAGGAGAAGGTGGCGACGAGCCTCGCAGGCGCGGTCAGCGAAGGCATCAGCGCCTCCCTGGCGCCGGTGGACGCAGAACTCGCGCGCCACTACCCTGGCGACCCCGGCACCCGCCAGCCCATCCACACGGTCTACGTGCCCGGTGACGTCTTTGCCGCGGACACCATCCGCTCCTGGGGCGACCAGGCCCTGGCCGCGCTCGACGAGCACGCTCCGGACGCCGCCACCTTCGCCAAGGTCCTCGGCATCTCCGACGAACTGGCCGTACCCGTCTACGACCGGGTCCGGGCCAAGCTGGCCTCCGAGCCCGTCGAGGACCTCCGCGTCGACTTCGAGGACGGTTTCGGCGTCCGCTCCGACGAGGAGGAGGACCAGGCCGCCGCCCGCGCCGCCCGCCTCGTCTCCGAGGCCTTCTCCAACGGCACCAACGCCCCGTACATGGGCATCCGCATGAAGTGCATGGAGTCCAACGTCCGCGACCGCGGCATCCGCACCACCGACATCTTCCTGTCCGGCCTGCTCGCGAACGGCGGCCTCCCCGAGGGCCTCGTCCTGACCCTCCCCAAGGTCACCTACGCCGAGCAGGTCAGCGCCTTCGTCACGCTGCTCGAAGCCTTCGAGCGCGCCCGCGGCCTGCGCCCCGGCCGGATCGGCTTCGAGATCCAGATCGAGACCAGCCAGTCCATCGTCGCCTCCGACGGCACCGCCACCGTCGCCCGCATGATCGAGGCGTCGAAGGGCCGCGCCACCGGCCTGCACTACGGCACCTTCGACTACAGCGCCTGCGTCGGCGTCTCCGCCGCCTACCAGTCGAGCGACCACCCCGCCGCCGACCACGCCAAGGCCGTCATGCAGGTCGCGGCCGCGGGCACCGGCGTACGCGTCTCCGACGGCTCGACCAACGTGCTGCCCATCGGCACCACCGAGCACGTCCACGAGGCCTGGAAGCTGCACTACGGCCTCACCCGCCGCGCCCTGGCCCGTGCGTACTACCAGGGCTGGGACATGCACCCGGCGCACCTGCCGACCCGCTACGCCGCCGTCTTCACCTTCTACCGCGAGGGTCTGGAAGCCGCCGCCGGCCGCCTCAAGGCGTACGTCGCCAAGATCGAGGGCGACGTGATGGACGAGCCGGCCACCGCCAAGGCGCTCGCCGGCTACCTGGTGCGCGGCCTGGACTGCGGAGCCGTCGGCGCCGAGGAGGTCACCTCCCTGACCGGCCTGACCCGCGCCGAGCTGGACGCCTTCGCGATCCCGCGCCGCTCGGCCACCCTGAAGGCCGGCAGCTGACCGCCGGAACACCCGAAGGGCGTACGCCCCGCCGCGCGGCGGAGCGTACGCCCTTCGTCGTGCGCGGCCGGGCGGACCCGGCCGGGCACCGCGGCTCAGCGCGCCGGGCACTGCTTCCACGAGAAGTGGTACTTGCTGTTGAAGCTGCCGTCCGTGGAGTCGAGCGCCATGAAGCTGGTCCTCGCCGGGTCGGAGGTGCCGACCTCCGCGCGCAGCTCGGTGTTGATGTTGAAGTTCCGCTTCTCCCCGCACGGCGCGAAGACCAGGGCTTCGATCCCCGTTTCGTCGGTCGCCTGCCAGTTGTCGTCGAGCGCACCGCGGAACTGGTGCGTCCGGTAGGCGGTCTGGCTCATGCCCTGGAAGTAGTAGCTGGCCTTCTGCGTGCCGACGGCGCCGGGCTGCAGGCTGCCGAAGCCCCGGTAGTCGACCTTGCTGACCGCGTACGTGAAGCCCTGCGGGACGTTCACGACCAGGGACAGCAGGCAGTTCTTGCGGCCGTCGACCGCGGCGACGCTCCCGCCGGCCTGGGCGATGTACTCGCTGTAGGTCACGGTGAAGGCCGTGTTGTCCGGTGCGACGGCGACGGCCGCGCTGCCGGGACGGCAGCCCGAACCGTTGACGGTGGCGACGTCCACCGTGATCTGACCGGGCGGCGCGGGCGCGGGCGCAGCCGCCCCGGCCGGTGGGGCGAACGCGGTGAGCAGCAGGACCGTCGCCGATCCGGTGAGGAGCACCGGCTTGAACATGGGACATCCCTTCTCGTCCTGGCGGGCCCCGCGTGGTGGGGGGCCCGTGCCGCCTCCGGGCGGGTGTGGGACGCACACCGGAGGGACGGGACTCAGCCTGGAAGAAGGGCACCGCGCGCGCACCCGAAGGTGGGCCGTCTGGCGCAGCACGGGCAGCCCGCGGGGTCAGGGGGCGGGCGGGAACTCCCCGGAGCCGCGGGGGATCAGCCGGGTCGGCAGCTCGATACGGGCCGCCGGGAGGTCGGCTCCCGCGAGCCGCCGGAACAGCCGGTCCGTCGCCACCCGGCCCAGCGCCGCCGCGTCCTGGGCCACGACCGTGACCCCTGGACGCAACAGGTCCGCGAGCTCGAAGTCGTCGAAGCCCACCAGCGCCACCGCACGCTCCCGGGAGGCCAGGACCCGTACCAGGGTGACCGTCACCCGGTTGTTGCCTGCGAAGACCGCGGTCACCGGCTCCGGGCCGGACAGCATGTCCGCGGCGGCCACCGAGACCCGGCCCGGGTCCGTCGAGCCCAGCGACACCCAGGATCCGGCCACCGCGAGCCCCGCGTCCGCCATCGCCGCCCGGTAGCCGCGCAGCCGCTCCGTCGCCGTGTGGATGCGCGGATGGTCGCCGATGAAGCCGATCCGGCGGTGGCCGCCGGCGATCAGGTGCGCCACCCCGTCGCGGGCTCCGCCGAAACTGTCCGACAGCACCACGTCCGCGTCGATCCGACCGGCGGGCCGGTCCACGAACACCGTCGCCACGCCCGCCCGCATCTCCGGCTCCAGATAGCGGTGGTCGTCCCCGGCCGGGATCACGATCAGCCCGTCCACCCGGCGGGCGCACAGGGCCAGCGCCAACTCCCTTTCCCGGGCCGGGTCCTCGGCGCTGGAGCCGTTGATGAGCAGGGCGCCGTGCGCCCGCGCCACCTCCTCGACGGCCCGGTTCAGCGGCCCGTAGAACGGGTCGGCGAGATCCTCCAGGACCAGCCCCACGGTGGCGGTACGGCCCTTGCGCAGCACGCGCGCGCTGTCGTTGCGGCGGAACCCCAGGGCGTCGATGGCCTCTTGGACCCGCCGTTCCGTGTCGGCAGTGACCCCGGGCTCGCCGTTGACCACCCGCGACACCGTCTTCAGGCCGACGCCGGCCCGGGCCGCCACGTCCTTCATGGTCGGCCGGTTGCCGTAGCGGGGCTCGGACGGGCGGCGGCTCTGGGGCACGGCGGGGAAACCTCCGGGGGATCTGGCACGGCTCTGACCTTGAGGATAAGCACTCGGCTGATAGTGGGGTTTCCGTGGCAGGGTGAGGCGGGCAAGCCATGGGGGGCTCCGGACGAGCCATGGGGAGAGGGGTAGACGTGATTGTCTGGATCAACGGCACCTTCAGCGCCGGGAAGACCAGCACGGCCCGCGAACTGACCGGAATCCTCCCGGACAGCACCCTGTTCGACCCGGAGTCCGTCGGCGACGCGCTGCGGGCGCTGCTCCCGCGCAAGCGCATGGCCGAGGTCGGCGACTACCGGGACCTGCCGGGCTGGCGCCGCCTCGTGGTGGACACGGCCGCGGCGCTGCTCGCCGAAGTGGGCGGGGTGCTCGTCGTACCGATGACCCTGCTGAGGCAGGACCACCGGGACGAGATCTTCGGCGCACTGGCCGCCCGCCGGATCGCGGTGCGGCACGTGCTGCTGGCCCCTGAGGAAACGATCCTGCGGCAGCGCATTGCCGCCCGTCAGGAACCCGGCGCCCCCCAGGAGGCGGACCTCAACGTGCGGCAGTGGGCCTCCGACCACCTCCCCGCCTACCGGCAGGCGCTGGGCTGGCTCACCGCCGACGCGCACGTCATCGACAACGGCGGCCTGACCCCCCGCGAAACCGCCGAGCGCATCGCCGAAGCCGTCCGCACCGACCGGGCCGCGGTCTGCGACATCGTCCAGACACCCGAACCGACCCGCGAGACCGTGGCGGCCGGGGTCCTGCTCTTCGACGAACAGGACCGGGTGCTGCTCGTGGACCCCACGTACAAACCCGACTGGGAGTTCCCCGGCGGCGTCGTCGAGGCGGGCGAGGCCCCGGCGCGCGCGGGGGTGCGGGAGGTCGCCGAGGAACTGGGTCTCGTCCTGGAGAGCGTGCCGCACCTGCTGGTCGTCGACTGGGAGACCCCGCAGCCCCCCGGCTACGGTGGCCTGCGCCTGCTCTTCGACGGCGGCCGCCTCCCCGAAGGCGCCGCGGCCCGGCTCCGCCTCCCCGGACCCGAACTGCGCGCTTGGCGCTTCGTCACGGAGGCCGAGGCCGCCGGCCTCCTCCCGCGGCACCGCTACGCCCGCCTGCGCTGGGCCCTGCGCGCCCGCGAGCAGGGCCGCCCCCTGTACCTGGAGGCGGGCACCCCGGTCGGCACCCCGGTCGGCTGACCGGCAGCAGGGGGCGGGGGCGCGGGCGGGCCGGACCCGGACCCAGGGGGCTGTGGCCCCGGTCAGTCGGCCTGGGGCGTCGCCGACGGGGGCACGGAGGGGTCGGACGCGGCTGCTGCCGCGGCCAGTGCGGCGGCCGTGTCCACCGTCAGGGGGTCGCCGTGGCCGAAACAGGCCACCGAGGGCGCCAGCGCCGCCAGCCGCCGGAAGGACGCGAGCGCCCGGCCGGGATCCACGTTGAACACACCGAGCATCACGGGTCCCACGGCCGCGGCGCAGTCACCCGTGAACAGCACCCCGTGGCGCGGGAGATGGATACCGATGCTGCCGTCCGTGTGCCCCGGCGCATGCACGACGTACGCGCCGTCGCCGAAACCGAGCTCCTCACCGTCCTCCACCTCCCGGTGGACGGGGGTCGGCGGGGCCGCCGGAACGGTCAACCCGCGCTCCCACACGGGGAGTTTCCAGTCGGACAGCACGGGGTCGGGTACCGGCAGCTCCCCGCGGACCACGGGTGCGTCGAGCCGGTGCGCCAGGATCTGCGCGTCCCGCCGGGCCGAGAGCTCACCGGCCGAGCCGACGTGGTCGCGGTGGCAGTGGGTCAGGACGATCCGCTCCAGCCGTGCGGGCAGCAGCCCGAGGGACCGTATCGCCCCCTCGATCTCGTCGGCGGCCCCGGCGTGGCCCGAGTCGACCAGGGTCAGGGCCCCGCCGTCCTGCCAGAGGTACGCCTGGCCGATGGGGAAGCGGAGCATGTGCAGCCGCTGCGGGAGAACTTCCACGAGATCCATGACGCCGACGCTATGCAGCAGGGCCCGCCCCGGGCAGGCGACTTCGCCGTCGGCGCAGTACGCCAGTGCGCCTGAGGCGCGGTGCGTCTGGAGGGCCAGTGCGGCTGAGGCGTCGTATGCCTGGAGCGTCAGTGCGCCTGAGGCGCGGTATGCCTGGAGCGTCAGTGCGCCCGCGAGGCGGTGCGCTTGGAGGGCCAGTGCGCCTGAGGCGCGGTATGCCTGGAGCGTCAGTGCGCCCGAGGCGCGGTACGCCCGGGAAGGCCAGTACGCCCGACAGGCGGTATGCCCGGGAGGGCCAGTGCGCCTAGAGGCGGTATGCCCGGGAGGGCCAGTGCTCCCGAGAGGCGGTGCTTGGAACGCCAGTGCGCCCGAGGCGCGGTGCGCCCCAGACGCAGACGCCCGAGGCGCAGACGCCCGAGGCGCAGACGCCCGGGGCGCCGTGCGCCCCGGGCGAATCGCTGGCCCGCGCGGTCAGCCGCGCTTGGACTCCGCGTAGTTGACGAGGAAGTGGGCCTCGGCGACCGACAGGCGCTCCAGCTCCTGCGGCGAGACGCTCTCGTTCACCGCGTGGATCTGCGCCTCCGGCTCGCTCAGGCCGATCAGCAGCATCTCGGCGTCCGGGTACAGCGACGTCAGCGTGTTGCACAGCGGAATCGACCCGCCCATCCCGCTGACCTGCATCTCCTGGCCGGGGTAGGCCACCCGCATGGCCGCGGCCATCGACGCGTACGCCGGGCTGTCCGTGTCCGCCTGGAAAGGCTGGCCCTGGCCGACGACCTCCAGCTCCAGGCGCGCCTTCCACGGGGTGTGGGCCACCATGTGCGCCTCCAGCAGCTTGATCGCCTCCGTGGTGTCCACGCCCGGCGGCACGCGCAGGCTGATCAGCGCACCCGCGCTCGCGTGCACGGACGGCGTGGCCCCGACCACCGGCGGGCAGTCGATGCCCAGCACGGTCACCGCGGGACGGGCCCACAGCCGGTCGGCGACGGTACCCTCACCGATCAGCTCGACCCCGTCCAGCACCCGCGCATCGGCGCGGAAGTCCTCCTCCGGGTACTGCAGCCCCTCCCACACCGCGTCCGAGGCCAGCCCGTCCACCGTGGTGGAGCCGTCCGCCGCGCGCAGCGAGTCCAGGACGCGGATCAGCGCGGCCAGGGCGTCCGGGGCGGCTCCGCCGAACATGCCGGAGTGCAGGTTGCCGCCCAGCGTGTCGATCTTCACCTTGAGCAGGGTCATCCCGCGCAGGGTGGCCGTCACCGTCGGCAGGCCCAGACGGAAGTTGCCCGCATCGCCGATCACGACGGTGTCCGCGGCCAGCAGCTCGGGGTGCGCCTCGGCGTACTGCTGGAGGCCGCCGGTGCCCTGCTCCTCGGAGCCCTCGACGATCACCTTCACGCTCACCGGCACGCCCCCGTTGGCCTTCAACGCGCGCAGGGCGAGCAGGTGCATGATGAACCCGCCCTTGCAGTCGGCCGAACCGCGCCCGTACCAGCGGCCGTCGCGTTCGGTCAGCTCGAACGCGGGGGAGATCCAGGCGGCGTCGTCCAGGGGCGGCTGCACGTCGTAGTGCGCGTACAGCAGCACCGTCGGCGCACCCTGGGGGCCCGGCAGGAAGCCGTACACCGACTGGGTGCCGTCCGGGGTGTCGAGCAGTGCGACGTCCTGGAACCCCTCGGCGCGCAGCGCGTCGGCGACCCAGCCGGCCGCGGCCTCGCTCTCGCTCCTGGGGAACTGTGCCCAGTCCGCGACCGACTGGAAAGCCACCAGCTCGGTGAGCTCCTGCTTGGCGCGGGGCATCATCGAGGCGATGGTCTCGGCGATCGGGTTCTGGGACATGGGCACGCTCCTCTTGGGTGCGACGTTGTCGTATGTGTACGCCGCCCGCATCCGCGTGGTACGCGTGCGCCGGGCAGGCGAAAGTCAGTCCCGATCCTCGCACAGCAGGACGAGGCGGACGCGCGCCGTAGGATTTCCCCGGCATCGGAGCAACGGGTGATCAGGAGCAGCAGCACATCGTGAGCAGCGACGACGGACGCGACGCAGGCACGGGCGCAGGCACGGGCGAGGACTCAGACCGGGCATCGGCCACGGGGCCGGGCACGGCGCCGGGTGGGGAATCGGGCGCGCTGGGCGAGCAGGACGAGCAGGACGAGCACGGCGAGCAGGACGAGCACGGCGGGCAGGGCGGCCCGGCTGAGCAGGGTGCGGGCGACGGGACGGCAGGCGGGGCCGGCGAGGTCTGGGACGTGGTCGTGGTCGGGGCCGGACCGGCCGGCGCCTCGGCCGCGCACGCCGCAGCCACGGCGGGGCGGCGCGTGCTGCTCTTGGAGAAGGCCGCCCTGCCCCGCTACAAGACCTGCGGCGGCGGCATCATCGGTCCCTCGCGCGACGCCCTCCCACCGGGCTTCGTCCTGCCGCTGAAGGACCGCATCCACGCGGTCACCTTCTCGCTCAACGGCAGACTGGCCCGCACCCGGCGCTCCCGGCAGATGCTGTTCGGGCTGATCAACCGGGCGGAGTTCGACGCCGGACTGGTCGAGGAGGCCGAGAAGGCGGGCGCGACCGTGCGCACCGGCACCGCCGTCGCCCGGGTCGAGCAGCACGGCGCCGCCGTGCCGGACCGGCGCACCGTCGCCGTGGTGCTCGCCGACGGGGAGACCGTCCTGGCCCGCGCCGTGGTCGGTGCGGACGGCAGCGCCAGCCGGATCGGCGCGCACGTCGGGGTCGAGATGGACCAGGTGGACCTGGGCCTGGAAGCGGAGATCCCGGTACCGGCGACGGTCGCGGAGGACTGGAAGGGCCGGGTGCTCATCGACTGGGGCCCCCTGCCCGGCAGTTACGGCTGGGTCTTCCCCAAGGGGGACACCCTGACCGTCGGGGTGATCTCGGCGAAGGGCGAAGGCGCGGCCACCAAGCGCTATCTGGACGACTTCATCGCCGCGCTGGGACTCGCCGGCTTCGAGGCGGCCGTCTCCTCCGGGCACCTGACCCGCTGCCGCACGCCGGACTCCCCGCTCTCGCGGGGCCGCGTACTGGTCGCGGGAGACGCGGCCGGACTCCTGGAGCCGTGGACCCGCGAGGGCATCTCCTTCGCGCTGCGCTCGGGACGGCTCGCGGGGGAGTGGGCCGTGAAGATCTCCGAGGCGCAGGACGCGGTCGACGCCCGGCGCCAGGCCCTCAACTACGCCTTCGCCGTCAAGGCCGGCCTGGGCGTGGAGATGGCGGTGGGCAAGCGGATGCTCACCGCCTTCGAGAGCCGCCCCGGCCTCATGCACGCGGCGATCACCGGCCTGCGTCCCGCCTGGCTGGCCTTCGCGCAGATCACCCGCGGCAAGGCGACCCTGGCGGACATGGTCCGCACCTACCCGCTGGCCCGCAAGGCCCTGCACCTCCTGGACGCCCGCCAGGCGGGCCGCACCGGCAGGTAACCGAAACCCGCGGCCCGGCCCCGCGGAGCTGCGAACCGGCGCCCACCCCGCCGCACCGTGCGTGGACACCCCGGGGGTACGGGCCTCGCGGCCGGGCCCCGTAGCGACCGGCCTCCCCCGGGGGCAGGGGCAGGGGTTGGGGGCCGGGGCCGGCCGCGCGGAGCACGGCCGCGTGGGCACGGGGCCAGGCAGCCCGCCTCTCGCGGGGGCCGACCGGGCCGTGCGCCCACACCGATGCCGGCAAGGGGCCG
Organism: Streptomyces sp. cmx-4-9; assembly: GCF_046548835.1. NCBI lineage: Bacteria > Bacillati > Actinomycetota > Actinomycetes > Kitasatosporales > Streptomycetaceae > Streptomyces > Streptomyces sp. cmx-4-9. The sequence goes on from NZ_JAEBEE010000002.1 coordinate 346,314, forward strand.
GCGACCAGTCGGCGCGGGCCGGGGGCTTCCTGCCGCATGAGTCGTCCCTGCGCGTCATCCTGGCGGAAATTCACCTGACGGGACGCCAGGTCGTACTCCTGTTCCCCGGGGCGATGAAGGCGTTCCCTCCTGCGGGGAGGAGAGCGCGTCTAGTGTTCTTCGGGTCGCCCCCCTGCCGCCGCCGGAGGAACGTTCATGCGCCGCGCCGTCAAGGCTCTCTACGCCATCCTGGTCACCGCCGTGCTGGCCGCGCCGGCACCTGCCGTCACGGCGTCGGCCCGTGGCGAGGATCAGGCGACGGCCGGTGACGCGCAGCGGTCGGACCGGTCACGGCCGCAGACCGGGCGGATCGCCCCGGCCCCGGCGCCCAGCGTGCCTCCCGTCCCGCGGGCGCCCGGCGTAAGGGGGCTGGAGATCGCGGTCCCCGCCTACGTCTGGGCGAACGACCACATGCTGAGCGACCTCACCGCGACCGGCCCCGCCGCCTCGATCGTGGTCCTCAACCCCGGCAACGGGGACGCTCCGTTCGACGCACCCTGGCAGGCCCGCGCCGACGCCCTGCGCGGCGGCACGACCGCCACCGGCGAGAGGACCAAGGTCCTCGGGTACGTCCACACCGACCACGGCAACCGCGACCCCGCAGCCGTACGGACCTCCGTCGACAACTACCTGAAGACCCGCGACGGCCGGCTGCACGTCGACGGCATCTTCTTCGACGTCGTCAGCCGCGACTGCGGCCCGGGCAACGCCACCCGCGACCTCTACGCGGACCTGCGCCGCTACGTCCAGGACAGCATGGACGCCGTCGACCCCGCCGCCCCCGACCTGGTGGTCAACAACCCCGGCACCGCCATAGCCGACTGCTACCTGGACCCGGCCCGGCGCACCGCGGACGTCTTCGTCACCTACGAGGACACCTACGCCGCCTACACCGCCGGCGGCTGGCTGGGCGGCAACGTCTTCGACCACCGCTCCGGATACCGCGCCGGATCCGAACTCGACTCCGACGGCACGGCGTTCTGGCACCTGGTCCACGAAGTCCCGGACGTCCAGGCGATGCAGACCACGCTGCGCACCGCCTTCGAACGCGGGGCGGGCTACGCCTACGCGACGGGCGCACGCATGCCCAACCCCTGGAACACGGGCCCGTCCTGGAAGTACCACCCCCAGACCAGCTACGCCGCCACCCTGGGATAAGGGTCTCCGATGCACCGCGCGAAGGGGGTCGCATGCCGCGCGGTACCGCCGAAGTCGAAGTCGAAGCCGAAGCCGAAGCCGAAGTCGAGGGGTGATGGCGCCGCGTTGGTGCTCCACGGCTTGCCGTAGGTTGCCGGGCATGACCGCAGTCGGCCCCGTCGCCTGGCCGCCCGTTCCGCTACGGACCGAGCGGCTCGTGCTCCGCGCGTCCGAGGCGCGCGACCGGGCGGTGTTCATCGAGCTGTTCGCCTCACCGGAGGTACGCACGTACCTCGGAGGCCCCCGACCGCGTGAGGAACTGGAACGGGTGGTTCCCGAGGTTCCCGGCCGGCGTCCCGGCGTCTTCGTGATCGAACGGGCGGGGGCGATGATCGGCACCGTCTCGCTCGACCGCCGCGACGCGGCCCGTCCGGGGCACGTCCGTCCCGAGGCCGACGAGGCCGAACTCGGCTACCTGCTGCTGCCCGAGGCGTGGGGGCGCGGATACGCCGCCGAGGCCTGCGCGGCGGTCCTCGACTGGTGTGACGCCGCGCTTCCCACCGAGCCGGTGGTGCTCTGCACCCAGACCGCCCACGTACGCTCGATGCGCCTGGCGGCGAAGCTGGGGTTCGCCGAGGCGGACCGGTTCGAGGAGTTCGGCGCCGAGCAGTGGTTCGGCGTACGGCCCCCGGCACGGGCCGCCGCCGCGAGTACCGCCTCGACCGCGGTCCCGGGGTGAGCGGGGGCCACGGTCGCGAGGTGAGCGGGGACGCGAAGGCCGCGCCGGGGCGCCCCGCGGGCCGCGTACGGGCGGCCGCCGCTGCCCCGCGGCCGGTGGATGCCGCCCGACGGGTCGTCGCGGGGGTCCGCTTCACCAGTCGCGGTTGGCGATCAGTTCCTCCAGGTCCGCGTCCGGGAAGCCGTACGCCGACGCCACGAACCAGAAGTCCTCGGCGATCGCCTCACGCGCCGTCGTCTCGATCCCGCTCCCGACCGCCTCGAACTCGGTGTCCAGGAGGTTGAACTCCTCCGTCGCGGCCTGGGTGAGCGGGTACAGGGCCGACAGGTCCGGCGGTTGTTCGGCCTCGATCCGCGCGCACAGCCGCAGCAGGACCGCCCTTCCGCGGTCGACGACCTGATCGGGGAAGTACGGGTCCCGGTACAGCGGGCGCAGGAACGCGTGCCCGGCCACCTGCTCGTTCGTGATCGACATGGTGCCTCCCCGTCGCGGTCGTCAGGGGCCGATCATGCACGACGGCTCTGACAACGACGCTCTGACAACGACGTTCGGACGACGACGCTCTGACCATGAGGCTCTGGCAGCGGCGCGGCCCGCCCGCCCGCCGGTACCCGCGGGCGCGCCGCACGTCGTGCGTCAGCGGTAGTCGTCCGGGTGGCCCTGCATCCAGGTGTTGATCTTGTCGCGGGTGCCCAGCAGGGACGTCTGGTGCTTCTTCAGGTTCTCGAAGGTGCGGTCTCCGCCGAGTTCCTTGTCGAGCGCGGCGATCTGGGCGATCGGCTCGGGGAAATGACCGGGGCCCTTGGCGTCGGCTTTCATCGCGCGGTCCAGCCGGTGGAGTTCGTCGTAGACCCGGCCCAGGAAGTAGGCGCAGTTGCCCGGGGTGCAGGAGTCGTTCAGGGTGGCCTGGAGCCCTGCGAAGGCGTCCCGGACGAGTTCCGGCGGCAGGGACGCCGACGCGGACGGGGCGTCGGGAGACGCGGAGGGCGCCGATCCCGACGAGGACACGGACGCGGGCCCGGCTGAGGACGAGGCTGCGGTGGCCGGATCGGACGCGTCCGAGCTGCAGGACACCGCGAACGCCGCCAGCGCGACGGCGAGCACCGCCGCGCTCCGGAACCTCACTGTGGAAACCGACATCGACTACCCCCGTGATCGTTTGAGACAGCCGACCCTATCCAGCGCACGCGACATCCGGCACCCCCGGCCGGGTCCCGGCCCCGGCTGCGGGCCCCCGCCCCGGCCGTCCGCCCCCGACCGTCCGCCCTGCTTCAGATGCCCGCCGTCTCGGTCCACAGCCGGGCCAGCTCCGTATCGCCCGTGACGGCCGGCCCCGCCAGCGGGACCCGGTTCCACAGGGCGGCGTACAGCCAGGACGCCTCGGCCGTCACCTCGCAGTCCGCGGGGGCCGCGTCGCCCAGGACCGTCCGGGCCGGCGCGGGCGACAGGTGTACGGTCCACGCCGCGCCGGTGTCGGCCGCCCGCACCCGCAGCACCCGGGGCTCCGGGCTCCGCACGCGGCTGCGCGGCCGCGCGTGGAAGCCCGTCAGCAGCTCGTCCACCCCGTCCTCCGCGAAACGCGCCTCCAGCGGGGAGAAGAGCGTGCCGAGCGCCGACTCGGCGTCCATCCGGTGCACGGCGGTCTCGTGGGCCTGGCGGCGGGCCCAGAAGGCCAGCGGCGAGGGCGGCGCCGTCGGCAGGAAGGTCCAACACTGCACATCGGCCGGAGCCTCCTGCAGGGTGCGCACCAGATCGGCGTGGCCCGCGCGGAACCACGCGAACAGCTCCGCCCCGGTCAGCTCCGGCGCGTCCGGGAAGGGGCCCGGCTCCGACTGCGCACCGGCGACGTATCCCGCCGCCCAGCGGTGCACCGAGCCGGTGTGCCGCAGCAGGTCCGCGATCCGCCACTGCGGGCAGGTGGGTACGAGGGCATCGGGGCCGGCCTGTTCGGCCGCGTCCGCGAGCAGCCCGCCCTCGTGCTCCAGGGCCTTGACGAAGTCGTTGATCTCCATGGGGGGAGTCTGTCAGAGCAGGTCCGCCACAATGGAGGGATGGACGGGGAACTCTTCCCGCGCGAGCGGACCCTGATCGCCCCCGGCGCCGTGCACGTGCCCGACTGGCTCGGGCCCGGCCGGCAGCGGGAGTTGCTGGCGGCCTGCCGCGCATGGGCCCGGCCACCGGCCGGCCTGCGCACGGTCCACACCCCCGGCGGCGGCGCGATGACCGCCCGGCAGGTCTGCCTCGGACTGCACTGGTACCCGTACGGCTACGCCCGGACCGCCGTGGACGGCGACGGGGAGCCGGTCAAGCCGATGCCGCCCTGGCTCGCCGCACTGGGGCGGGAAGCGGTGGCCGCCGCGTACGGGGACGGTCCGCAGGGCCCGCGGCAACCGGGGGAGCCGCACCTGCCGTCGGGTCCGGGGGAGCCCGGGGCCGGGGCGGCGTACGACATCGCGCTGATCAACTTCTATGGCGCCGACTCCCGGATGGGCATGCACCGCGACTCCGACGAGAAGTCCGCTGCACCGGTCGTCTCGCTGAGCCTCGGCGACACCTGCGTCTTCCGCTTCGGCACCCCGGCCGGGCGCGGACGCCCGTACCGGGACGTGGAGCTGCGCAGCGGTGACCTGTTCGTCTTCGGAGGTCCGAGCCGTCTGGCCTACCACGGGGTGCCGAAGGTCCTGCCGGGTACGGCGCCCCGGGGACTCGGGCTGACCGGGCGGCTGAACATCACGCTCCGCGTCGGCGGGCTCGGCTGAGGGTGGGCGTCCGGGGCCCTCCGGGCGTGCGAGGATCGCTGTCATGAACGGCAACGGGGCCCCGCCGCGGGTGGGGGACGTGACCACGGTGTCCAGTGCTTCCACGAGTTCCACGAGGACCAGACTGGAACGGGGCCGGGGCGCGCTCGGCCCGGCGCTGGAGCTCGTCCACACCGGCCGGGCCCCGACCCGGGCGGTCCTGACGGCCGAGCTGGGCGTCACCCGCGCCACGGCCGGGGCCGTCGCCGCCGAGCTGGAGGCGCTGGGGCTCATCCGGGTCGACTCCCGGCCCGGCGGCGCGGGTGGAGGCGGCACCCAGGGCCGCCCCTCGCACCGGTTGTCCGTGGACGAGAACGGCCCGGTGGCGCTGGCCGCTCAGGTGCACTCGGACGGTTTCCGGGCCGCGCTGGTCGGCCTCGGCGGCCGGATCGTGGCCACCGCCCCCGGCAAGGTCACGGTCTCCGCCGACCCGGCCCAGGTCCTCGGCGCGGTGGTGCGGGCGGGCGCGGAACTGCTCGACCGCACCGGCCGGCGCTGCATCGGCGCGGGACTCGCGGTGCCCTCGGCCGTGGCCGAGCCGGACGGCACCGCGCTGAACCCGCTGCACCTGGCCTGGCCCGCCGGTTCGCCTGTACGGGCCATCTTCGCCGAGTGCGTGAAGGAGGCCGGCATCGACGGCCCCGCGCTGACCGGCAACGACGTCAACCTCGCGGCGCTGGCCGAGCACCGGCACGGCGCGGGCCGCAGCGCCCAGCACCTGCTCTGCGTGGCCACGGGGCACCGGGGTGTCGGCGGGGCGCTGGTGCTGGACGGGCGCCTGCACAGCGGCAGTTCGGGGCTGGCCCTGGAGGTCGGCCACCTCACGGTCAACCCGGAGGGGCGCGCCTGCCACTGCGGAAGCCGCGGCTGCCTGGACGTGGAGGCGGATCCGCTGGCCTTCCTGACCGCGGCGGGCCGCACGCCCGGCCCCGAGGTGTCGCTGCTCCAGCAGGCCCGCGAGCTGCTGCGCGGGGAGTACGCGGAGCCGGCGGTACGGGCGGCCGCCGAGGAGCTCATCGACCGTCTCGGGCTGGGCCTCGCCGGCCTGGTGAACATCCTGAACCCGGACCGGATCATCCTGGGCGGCCTGCACCGGGAACTGCTGGACGCCGACCCGGAGCGGCTGCGCGCGGTGGTCGCCGACCGGAGCCTGTGGGGGCGCAGCGGCGGCGTGCCGATCCTGCCCTGCACCCTGGACCACAACAGCCTGGTCGGCGCGGCGGAACTCGCCTGGCAGCCGGTGCTCGACGACCCGCTGGGCACCCTGGGCGCGGCGGCCTAGGCGACGTCCTGCCGGCTGGGCCGGTCAGGCTGGTCAGGCCGGTCAGGCTGGTCAGGCCGGCCGGCGCCCCAGGCCCTCGGCCGACCGGCGCCGGGCCGGCCGGACGGCCCCGGCCGCCCCGACCACCCGTCCCGGTTCGTGGCCGTCCCCGCTCGTGCCCGTCCCGGTTCGTGCCCTGCCTGGGAGAGACGGTTCAGCGCGGCGCGGCAGAGACGGCTCAGCCCGGGCGGGCGCCGGCCGACGCGCCAACCGACGCGGCGACCGACGCACCAACCGACGCGCCGACCGACGCGCCGACCGACGCGGCCACCGGTACGGCCGCCGGGGCGGCCCCGGGTTCCACGGCCACGACCACCGTCCGCGCCGGTTCCCGTACGGGTTTCGCGCCGATCGACACCGGGTGCGGGGGCGCCGAGTGCGCGGGCTGCGCGCGCAGCGAGAACCAGACCACTTTGCCGGGGCCGTCGCCCTGGAGCCGGGCGCCCCAGGCCTCGCTGACCGCGGCGACCAGCGCCAGACCGCGTCCACAGGTCTCCAGGGACCCCGGACGCGTGTCCCGCAGCTCCGGGAGCCGGGGATCGCTGTCGAAGACCGAGACGGTCAGCCGCCCGAGGCGGAGCTCGATCTCCACGATGCAGGTCTTGTCCGGTTGCGCGTGGCGGTGGACATTGCTGAGCAGTTCCGTCACGCCGAGCGCGGCCCGGTCGATGAGCGGATCGAGCTGCCAGTGGCGCAATTGCGCAGAAACGATTCTGCGGATCTGGCCTATCCGCGACGGCAAGGCCTGCAGTTCGACGACGCAGTGCCTGCGGGAATGACTGATCACGGCTGCGACTCCCCGACATGAGTGTTACGGGTGCTGCACCCTCGGTAATGCTCCACCAGGGTCACCCACGGTGCGCCACAGTGCAACCGAACGCGACCGAAAGCGATCCGCATGGAAACCCAAAGTGACTGTTTGCGCAGGTGAGGGAGGTACATTGCGAAAGCAGGGGGCGAAAAGAAGCACACGAAGGAGCACGGCGCATGAGCACGACCCGTACGACTGCCACGACCGCCGACGTCGACCGCAGCGACGCGGACTACCGCGCCTGGCTGAAGGAAGCCGTCCGGAAGGTGCAGGCGGACGCCAACCGCTCCGCCGACACCCACTTGCTGCGCTTCCCGCTCCCCGAGGCCTGGGGCATCGACCTCTACCTCAAGGACGAGTCCACGCATCCGACGGGCTCCCTCAAACACCGACTCGCCCGTTCGCTCTTCCTGTACGCCCTCTGCAACGGCTGGATCCGCCCGGGCCGCCCGGTCATCGAGGCCTCCTCCGGTTCCACCGCCGTCTCCGAGGCGTACTTCGCCAAGCTGATCGGCGTCCGGTTCATCGCCGTCATGCCCCGCACGACCAGCCCGGAGAAGTGCCGGCTGATCGAATTCCACGGCGGCGAATGCCACTTCGTGGACGATCCGATGAAGATGTACGAGGAGTCGGCCGAGCTCGCGGCCCGCACCGGCGGGCACTACATGGACCAGTTCACCTACGCGGAGCGGGCCACCGACTGGCGCGGCAACAACAACATCGCAGAATCGATTTATCAGCAGCTGCGCCTGGAGCGCTACCCCGAGCCCTCCTGGATCGTCGCCACGGCGGGCACCGGCGGCACCTCCGCGACCATCGCCCGCTACGTGCACTACATGCAGCACGACACCCGCGTGTGCGTCCCCGACCCGGAGAACTCCTGCTTCTTCGACGGCTGGACCCGCCACGACCCCCATGCGAGCAGCGACTGCGGCTCCCGCATCGAGGGCATCGGCCGGCCGCGGATGGAGCCGAGCTTCGTCCCCGGTGCCATCGACCGGATGATGAAGGTCCCGGACGCGGCAAGCGTCGCCGCCTGCCGGGCGCTGGAGGCGGCCATCGGCCGCAAGGCGGGCGGTTCGACCGGCACCGGCCTGTGGAGCGCACTGAAGATCGTCTCGGAGATGGCGGCGGAGGGCCGCAAGGGCAGTGTCGTCACCCTGCTGTGCGACCCGGGCGACCGCTACCTCGACAAGTACTACTCCGACGAGTGGCTGGCGGCCCAGGGGCTCGACATCGCCCCGTACGCCGCGACCCTCGACACCCTGCTGGCGAGCGGCGTCTGGCGCGAACCGGCCGCCTGACCGGCCTCCTGACCGGCCGGGACCTGACCGCCCGGGCCCGACCCCGCGGCCGACCCCGCGGCACGAGCCGTGCACCGGCCGGAGGTCGGCCCGTCGGACCGGACGACGAGCCGTGCACCGGCCGGAGGTCGCCCGTCCGACCGGACGGGGGCTACCGGCCCGACCCGCCACCCGCGGTGAGGCGGCGGTCCAGAGTGCGCACGGCCGTGCGGAACGCCTGGCCCAGGCCCGGACGGGCGGCCCTGAGCGCCAGCCGGAAGGGGGCCGGGCCGTCGGCGGCGAAGGTCCAGCGCACGCGCGTTCCCGTACCGTCCGGGACCAGCCGCCACTCCTCCAACAGGGCCCGCACCCCGGGGGCGTTGGTCTCGTCCACCCGGTACGCGTAGCGCTGCTCCGGGTCCGCCGTCATGACCGTCTCCTGGAAGCGGACCCCGCCCCGCAGCCGGATCTCCCGTCCGGCCCCGCCGTGCGCAGGGCGGGCCAGGGTGACCGCCCCGAACCACCGCGGCCAGTCCTCCACCTCCTGGGCCAGGGCCCGGTACACGTCCTGCGGCGGCGCCGCCGTACCCGCCGTGAAGACCAGGCGGACCGGCGCCTCCTCGGCGAAGTCCAGTCCCACCGGACGGAGTCGGCGAGCCATGGGGGTACCTCCTGCGGCGTTGCCCCGGCACGCGGAGTCCGGAGCGCGAATGCGGGCCACCCTAACCGTGCCGCCGTCAGATGTCCGCTCCGCAGGGGGAATCGGCCGCGGGGGGCTTGGCCCGGCCGTGTCCTGCACGGGATGATGTACCGCGCACACACCGCCCCGCGAGCGGAGCCCGCCGTGCCGGACAGCCCGGAAACCAGCACCCCCCTGACGCCTGCCAGCACCCCCCTGACGCCCGCCCCGCCCCCCGCCGCCGTCCCTCCCCTCGCCCTGGAACTGCTGGTCCACGGGGTCGGCGGCGCCACCCCCGGCGAACTCCTCGGCGACCCGCGCACCGTCCGCGTCACGGGGGACTCCACCGCCGCCGTATTCCGCCGCACCGAGGACGTCGACGCCGAAGAGCACCCCGAGCGGTACGCGGCCCGGCCCGTCCCGGAGGCCTACTGCTGGTCCCGGCTCACCTCCGGCAACGGCGCCCGCGCCCTGTGGCTGCTGCTCCTGCCCTTCATGGTCGTCAACCTGGCCCACTGGGCCCGCCCGGCCGCCCCCGCCCCCCGCCCGGCCCGCCGCGCAGTGCGCGCGTACGGAGTCCTCGTGCGGATCCTCGCCCTCAGCCTCACCGTGCTCCTGGTGGCCGCCGCCTGCGAGGTCGCCCTCGACCTGGTCGCCTGGCAGTGCGCGGGCTCCGGATCCTGCGCCGGCCGCCATGGCTGGCTCACCTTCCTGCGGGACGGCTGGTGGTCGCAGCCCGGCCGCCGCCTCGCGCTCGGTGCGCTGGTCCCGGCCGCCCTGACCGGGCTCCTCTGGTACCTGTCGAACCGGACGTGGAGCGCGTACGAGTCCCAGCAGCCCCCCGACGGCTTCGCCGGCCCCCGGACTCCGCCCGACCCCGCCTCCGACGCCGTTCCCGCCCTCGGCCGCCCCGGGTTCTGGTACGGACGCAGGCTCGTGGCCCGGCTCCGCGCCGCCCACACCGCCGCCGGGCTGCTCACCGTCGCCGCCGCGGTCGCCCTGCCCACCGCCCGCCACGACCGCCGCGCCGACGCCCCGGTACTGGAGGCCCTGGGCTGGGTACTGGAGGCACTGCTGTGCGCCGGAGCCTTGTCGGTGGCCTGGGTCGTGTGCCGCCGCGGCCGCACCGAGGCCCGGCCCGACCACCACCTCGACCGCGCCGCCGTCACCCTGCTGCCGGGCGCCGCCCTCGCGCTCCTCCTCGCCGTGCTCCTGCACGCCGGATGGTCGCGGCCCGGCTGGGCCCCGGCGGGGCGGCTCCCGGGCGACTTCGCCTTCGGAGCCCTCATGCTGGGCCAGGGCCTGTGCGTCCTCGCCCTCGCCGCGGCCGCCGCGCACCTGTACCACCGGGCACCCGATCCCGCCGCCGCCCTGCGCGGCCTCGGCGGGCCCGCCATCGCGGTGCTGGGCTGCGCCCTCGGCGGGGTGATGTCCGGCGGGGTCGCCCAGCGCGTCGCCGACTGGCTCGACGGGGGAGCCACCCCCGGGATGGCCGGCGCGCCGCTGCCCGGACCGCCCGTCCTGCTGTCCTGGCAGGCCGCCGTACTGCCCCCGATGCTCCTGGTCCTTGCCCTGCTCGCCGCCTGGTTCGCCGGGCGCGGCGCCCGGGCCCGGCGCGAACTCGCCCGGGCCGTCGCCGCCGAGTACCCGGGGGCGCCGCCCGACCTCGCCCGCAGCCGGCACATCGCCGGAGCCCGGGCCGCCGCCGCGCTCACCGACTCCGCGCCCTGGTTCGTGGCAACCGTCTCCGGCATCACCCTGCTGCTCGGCGCCGGCGCCCTCGCCGGAGCCTGGGCCAGCGGGAAGGTCCCCGGGGAGGCCGCCCGCGGCACCCACCCGCTGTGGGAGACCGCCGCCCGAGCCGCCCAGGACACCGGTTCCTGGCTCGTCGGCTTCGGGTTCGTGCTCTTCGTCGCCTGGGGGCGCCGCGCCTACCGGGACCCCGCGGCCCGCCGCACCATAGGGATCCTGTGGGACGTGGGCACCTTCTGGCCGCGCGCCGCCCACCCGTTCGCACCGCCCTGCTACGCCGAGCGGGCCGTACCCGACCTGACGTGGCGGATGGCCGGCTGGACCGTCCGCACGGGCGGCCGCCTGGTGATCTCCGGACACTCCCAGGGCAGCGTGCTCGCCGCGGCCGCCGTCTGGCAGCTGCCGTCGGTGGTCCGCCGGCGGGTGGCCCTGCTCACCTACGGATCACCGATCAGCCGGCTCTACGGACGCTGGTTCCCCGCCCACTTCGGCCCCGGCCCGCTCGCCGTACTGCACCGGGAGGTCGACTGCTGGCGGAACCTGTGGCGGGCCACCGACCCCATCGGGGGACCGGTGTTCCCCGGCACCGCGGAGCGCGTCGACCGCGGCCCGCTCGCGGATCCGGTCGCCTACGGGCGCAGCGCCCGCCATCCGCTGCCCGCCCCGATCCTCGGCCACTCCGACTACCAGGCGGACCCTGCCTTCGCCGCCGAACGCGACGCCCTGCTCAGCCGGCTCGCCGAGTCCGCACGCGCCGCCGTACCGCACGGCCCGCAACACGGCCCGGACGGTCCGGCAGGCCGGCCCGGACCGCAGCGACCGCAGCCACCCGAGCGGGCGGGCGGGCCGCAGGTGCCGCAGGCGCCGGACGGGACGGACGTGCCCGGTCAGCGGCTCAGCACGGAGCGCCCACGGCCGGCAGCAGGGGCAGATCCGCCGGGAACAGCAGGGTGAGCTCGTCCTTGTTCGGCTCCGACAGCTGCGCCACCCGTCCCGCGTGCCGTTCGACCATCGACTCGAAGGTCTGGCGCGCGGTGCGGCCGTTGCCGAAGGCCGGGCCCTTGGGCAGCTGCGTGAAGTAGTCCAGCAGTGCCTCGGCCGTGCCCTCGCCCAGCCGGTACTCGTGCTCCTCGGCCTGCTGCTCCACGATCCGCAGCAGCTCCTGCGGGCCGTAGTCGCCGAAGGTGATCGTCCGTGAGAACCGGGACGCCACCCCGGGGTTCACGGTCAGGAACCGCTCCATCTCCGCCGTGTACCCGGCGACGATCACCACCACTGCGTCCCGGTGGTCCTCCATCAGCTTCACCAGCGTGTCGATCGCCTCGCGCCCGAAGTCCCGCCCCGAGTCCTCCGGAGCCAGCGCGTACGCCTCGTCGATGAACAGCACCCCGCCACGCGCCCGTTCGAAGGCCTCCTGCGTACGGATCGCCGTGGACCCGATGTGCTCGCCGACCAGGTCCACCCGGGAGACCTCGACCAGGTGCCCGCGCTCCAGCACCCCGAGGGAGGCGAGGATCTCCCCGTACAGCCGGGCCACCGTGGTCTTGCCGGTGCCGGGGGAGCCCGTGAAGACCAGATGGCGCCGGACCGAAGCCGCTTTGAGCCCGGCCTGCTGCCTGCGCCGGCCCACCTCGATCATGTCGGTCAGCGCACGCACCTCGCGCTTGACGCTCTCCAGCCCGACCAGGGCGTCGAGCTGGCCCAGGACCTCGCCGGAACCCCGTACGGGCCCTCCCGCCGCCGGGTCGTCCGGCAGGTCGGCGGGCCGGGGCGCGGGCATGGCCGACGCACCCGGTACGGCGCTCTGCGCCGCGGTGGCCGTCCGGATCGCGGGCTGCGCTCCGGCCGAGGCGCCCGCCGCCTGGGCGGCCGACCGGGCACCCGACCCGTCGCTCGTGCACTCCTGCGCGAGGGGGCCGTCCTCGGCGAACTCGTAGCCCCCGCGCGCGCACCGCTCGGTGTGGCAGCGCGTGAGCGTGGTGCGGCAGCCGTCGAGGACGTGGAAGCCGAAACCGGAACTGTCGGTGACCCGGCAGGCGGTGAAGGTGCCGCGGCCGCCGGCCGACACGTAGAACCCGGCCTCGGCGGGGGAGCTGACCGTGCACCGCTCCAGCGTGGGATCGGCGCCCTTGGTGACGATCACACCGGTCTGGACGGCGTCGACGGTGCAGTTCGCGAGGGTGCCGCCGCTGCCGTGGTCGCGGAACCATGCGCCCGTCGCCGCCTCCCGAATACGGCAGTCGTCGAGCTGGGCGGTGGCCCCGTCGCTGACCGAGACGGCCGTGTTGCGCACCTGGGACAGGTCGCTGTCCACCACGTCGGCGCGCGAACCGCGGTCCAGCACGAACACCGCGTCCGGAACGTCGTGGACCCGGCAGGCGTGCAGTGAGGCCGTGGCCCCGTCGCTGATCCACACCGCCGGGTAGTCGCCCGTACTGTCGTGGATCTCGCAGGACTCCGCGTCGACCCGGGTGCCCGGGTCCCACACCGACAGGCCGTTGCGCCCGAACCGGCGCACCGTGGTGCGGCTGAGCGTGAGCACCGAACGGGACCGCAGGTCCACCGCGTTCTCCGGGATGTCGTGGATGTCGCAGCCGGCCAGCATCAGCACCGCGTCGGTGTCCAGGGTGACGCCGTCCGCCGAGGTGCGGTGCACGGCGCAGTCCGTGAGGCGGGCCGTGGCCCGCGCGGCCACCTGTACTCCGGCTCCCTTGATCTCGTAGACCTCGCAGCCCAGCGCCTCCAGGCCCGAGCCCTCGCCGGTCACCGCGATGCCCGCGCCCGTGGCGTGGTGGACCCGGCAGCGCTCCAGCCGCGGGTGGCCGCCGCCGCGGACCGCGATCCCGCTCTGTCCGGCGGCCACCACCTCGCACTCCTCGAACACCCCGCCGCCGCCGTCCAGTACGGCGATGCCGACCCCGGTCGGATTCTCGACGGTGCACCGCCGCACCAGGGGCCGGGCCCCGCTGCCGCGGACCTCGATCCCGGCCGCCGAGCGGGTCTGCACCCGCAGGTCGGTCAGCTCCGGTGCGCCGTCCTCAACGAGCAGCGCGGGAGCAGCCCGGTCCTGCCCCTCCAGGTGCAGGTCCTGGACCACGGCCGAGGCGCGCACGGTCAGCGCGATACCGTCGAGCGGGGCGATCCGCACCGACCCGAGCCCGCCCTCGGGGCCGCGCAGGGTGACGGCGTGGTGCAGCACCAGGTTCTCCCGGTAGGTGCCGGGCGCGATGGACAGGACGTCCCCGTCGCCCGCGACGGCCAGCGCGGCGGTCAGCGTCGGATACTCACCGGAGCGGCGCCGCCACCGCGATGTGCCGCCGTGCGTCACCTGGACCGTGCCCTGAGCCATGGTGCTGTCGTGCCCCCACCCTCGTCCTCACGCTGTCGCAGCGACCGGAGCCGCACGAAGCCGACTGATCTGGCCGTCCCACCGTAGCGCGCGCGGAGCCGGTGAGTTGCCAGGTCAGCTGCCCGCACCCGCCCGGCCCCAGTCCGGTCCGGCCGCCGCCCACGCACGGTCCAGACATATGTACCGCCGATGCATGAGCCGGCGTACGACCAGCCGCCGGACCGTCTCCACCAGCACGGCCGCGCAGATGGCGGCCGCCAGACCCGCCACGCCCGCATGGAAGGAGGCCGAGGACGGGTCGAGCGGCTGTCCCACCACCCGGCCGTGCGTGTCGGTCCAGATCCGGAACCGGTCGCCGGGGCGCGGGGGTTCCTCCGCGGCCGGCACCGTGCCCTCGTGCGGGCTGCCGTCGGGCGCCGTCCAGGATGCCACGATCGGCGTGCGCTCCGGGGCCTGCTGCTGCGCCGACGGGTCGGCCGAGGCGCCCGCGAGTGACGCGGGAGCCCGGCGCACCACCGTCGCCGGCACGAGGTACCGCTCCTGCTGCTGCTCCCGCGCCGCCTGCTGCAGCGTGCTGTCCACCCGGATTCCCGCGAGGCAGCCCACGGCAGGGGCCACCACCAGCAGGCACACCAGGGCGGCGAAGGCCACCCAGGCCTCGACGAGGTCGGTCGGTCTGCGCAGCGGATTGCGCCGCCAGCGCCATACACCCATCACTGTCCGCACGGTCCGGCTCCCCCTCGCCCCCGTCTGTCCGTCAGTCCTGCTGCCGTCCCGGTCCGGTGCGCGGTCGACGCACCGTCCCGGCAGGCCCCACTCCCTCATGACGCGTCACGGGTGTGCAAGGCCTCGGTTGATCCAACGGCCCTGCCGTGCACGTTGGTTCCAGTCGTTCTCGAGAGCCCCTCGAAGGTGTCATTCCCGCAGGGGTGTTCGTGGGGAGTCATCCCAGGACGCGGACTTCGTCCCCCACGCGCACGGTGCCCGGCCGCACCGGCACCAGCTGTCTGCCGAAGGCCAGCGACGTGCCGATCCGCCGGTGCCGGGCCAGCGTCGCCAGCGGCTCCTTGCCCCGCCGCGCCGTGCGCTGGTCGGTGGTGGTGACGATGCACCTGCCGCACTCGCGTACCCCGCGGAAGACGGCGTCGCCGATGGCGAGGCGCTCCCAGGCGTCCTCGGCCCACGGCTCTCCGCCGCCGACCACCACGCTGGGCCGGAACCGGTCCATGGGCAGCGGGCCCTCCTGCGGATGGTCCCCCTGCGCGATCAGCGCGTTCAGTGCCTCCAACGAGGCGAGGGTGGTGGCCAGCAGGGGATAGCCGTCGGCCAGGCTCACGGTTTCGCCCGGCAGTGCGTAGTGCGGGTCCACGGGCCGGCGTACGGCCGGATCGTCCAGGTGCACGAGCCGTGCGGGGACCCCGAGGTAGGCGCCGAACCAGTCGGCCGCGGCGCCGGCCGCGGCCACGGTCGGGACCTTCTTGCCGAACAGGAGGACCGGCTCCAGCCTCCCGTGCACAGGCACCTCCACGACCAGTTCGGCCATGCCCGGCGCGGACACCGCGACCGCCCCGCCCCCGGCCGGACGGGCCGAGGCCAGGGCGAGGCGCGGCTGCTGGCGCTGGGTGATGACCGTGCCCCCGGCGTCCACCAGCGCCCACCGCCGGTCCCCGGACAGGCCCCAGGGCTCCACGACCGCCTCGCCGGGGGCGGTCCCCGCCAGCGACTTGACGGGGTGCATGTGGAGCGCCTGGACATACAGATTCGCCATGGGGGCATCCTGCCAGCCGCCCCCGGTGCCTCCCCAGTGGGTGTGTCCGGCGGGTCGGTCAGTAGCCGCGCCCCTGGTACGGGCGGCCGTACGGGTCCTCGTACAGGGCTCCCGGAGCCTGGGCCTGTGCGGGGCGCGGCGCGGCGGGGCGCATGGCCTCGTACCCGGTGCCCGCGGCGACCGGGCGGGGCTGCTGCTGCTGGGGGTGCGGCACGTACCCGGCGCGGGCTGCGACGGGCTGCTGCTGGGGGATGTACGGCGCAGGGGCGTGCTGCAGGGGCATCGGCTGCGGCGCTGCCTGCTGCTGGTACGGGTAGCCGTACGCCGGGGCCTGCTGCTGGGGCATGGCCGGGGGCAGCGCGGGCAGGGAGGAGGCGAGGGCCGGCAGGTACCCGCCGCTCGAATACCCGGCACTCGGGGAGTCGTAGGCGGCGGGGACGCGGATCGGGGCGATCTGCGGGGTCCCGCGTTCGGCGACGAGGGAGTCGTAGATGGGGGTGTCCGGGAAGGAGGGCGCGGAGTAGTAACCGCCGCCATAAGTGGAGCGGGGGGAGGTCATGGGACCTAAGTTAAGCCCACGACTTCACGGGGTCCATAGCGAGGTGTGACCAACACCGCCCTGACCTGCATATTCGCAGGTCAGAACCCCAGGTTCCCCTGGGCGATCACGTGCACGATTCGCCACTTCCGCCCCATCTTGCTCCTACTCGTACTCATCCGTTGTGCCGTGCACCGACTTGCTGTTGACGCACCGTCACCACGCGATGACCTCGCAGAACGCCCTTGAGCACCGCAGTTCACCGCGTCAGGCGTCGCTCGGGCGGGCGTAGGTCCGTCCCTTCCAGGCGGCCCCGCGGCCCTGGTAGTGGCGGACGGCCGAGTCGACGGTCATCAGCAGGTACAGCAGTGCCGTGAAGGGGAGCAGCAGCGCCAGCGCCGCGGGCTGGCGGTAGTGGCGCACCATCGGCAGGTAGGTGCCCGCCATCAGCAGCCAGGCCAGGCCGCCGGCCCAGGCGAGGACCGGCCGGCCGGCTCCCAGCCCGCCGAGCAGCGCCGCCGGCGGCACCAGGTAGACGAGGACCAGCCCGGCGACCGTGCCGGCCAGCAGCGCCGGCCGGTGGCGCAGTTGCGCGTACGCGCTGCGCGCAACCATCCGCCACAGGTCGGCGAGGGCCGGGTACGGGCGCACGCTGTCCACCCGCTCCGCGAGCCCGAGCCAGATCCGGCCGCCGGCGCCCTGGACCGCGCGGGCGAGCGACACGTCGTCGATGACGGCCTGCCGGATGGAGTCGGGCACGCCCGCCCGGACGGCGGTGGCGGTGCGCAGCAGGACGCAGCCGCCCGCGGCCGCCGCGGTGCGGGAGCCCGGGCGGTTGATCCGGCGGAACGGGTAGAGCTGGGCGAAGAAGTAGACGAAGGCCGGGACGACGAGCCGCTCCCAGAAGCCCACCGTGCGCAGCCGCGCCATCTGGGACACCAGGTCGAGGTCGGCGGAGGTCGCGGCGGCCACCAGTTCGCGGAGGCTGTCGGGCTCGTGCGCGATGTCGGCGTCCGTGAGCAGCAGGTACTCGGGCTCATCGGCGTGCGCGGTACGGGCGAGCGCGATCCCGTGCCGCAGCGCCCACAGCTTTCCGGTCCAGCCGGGGCCGGGGTCACCGGGGGAGACGACCGTCAGGGGCAGCCCGGGCTGCTCGTGGGACAGCCGCCGCGCGAGCTCGCCGGTGCCGTCCGTGCTGCCGTCGTCGACCAGGATCACCTCGGCCTCACCGGGATAGTCCTGGGCGATGAGGGAGGGCAGGCTGTACGGCAGCACCTGCGCCTCGTCCCGGGCCGGGACGACGATCGCGACCGAAGGCCACCGGGCCGGTGCGGCGCGCGGCGGCAGACGCACGTCGGTACGCCAGAACATGCCCTGCGCGAAGGTCAGCCAGAGCCAGGCGCCGAGGGAGGCGCAGGCGGCACAGACGGCGAGAAGGGTCCCCATGGCGGCAGTGTCCCGCGCTGCGCCCCGGCTGTCGCGCACCCGCGCGGCCCCGCGCGCCGCGGGCTCCCGGCGGAAGGCCCCCGGCGGAGGGCCCCCGGCGGAGGGCTGCCCGGTGGCCGGACGGCGCCCCGGGCGGCCGGACCGGGCCGGTGCCCGCAGGGGTGTCGACTAAGGTGGCCGCGTGAAGATCGCGCTCATGGACTCCGGAATCGGCCTCCTCGCGGCGGCCGCCGCGATGCGGCGGCTGCGGCCGGACGCCGATCTGCTGCTGTCCTCCGACCCCGACGGAATGCCCTGGGGGCCGCGGACCCCCGCCTCGCTCACCGGACGGGCGCTGTCCGTCGCCCGGGCCGCCGCGGCCCACCGGCCCGACGCGCTCATCGTGGCCTGCAACACCGCCACCGTGCACGCCCTGCCGACGCTGCGGGCCGAGCTGGAGCCCGCAATCCCCGTCATCGGGACCGTCCCGGCGATCAAACCCGCCGCCGCCGGCCGCGGCCGCGTGGCCATCTGGGCCACCCCCGCCACCACGGGCAGCCCCTACCAGCGCGCACTGATCCGCGACTTCGCCGACGGAGTCCCCGTGACCGAGGTGCCCTGCCCCGGGCTCGCCGACGCGGTGGAGCACGCGGACGGGGCAGCCGTCACCGCCGCCGTGGCCGCGGCCGCCGCCCTCACCCCCGCCGAGGTCACGGACGTGGTCCTCGGCTGCACCCACTACGAACTGGTCGAGACGGCCATCCGGGCCGCCCTCGCCGACCGGACCGGCGGCGCCGGCCTCACCTTCCACGGCTCCGCCGACGCCGTCGCCGTCCAGGCGCTGCGCCGCATCGGCGCCCGGCCCGAGCCCGGCCCGCCCGCCACCGGCACCCTGACGGTCCTGCGCAGCGGCCGCCAGGAGGACCTGCCGGCCGCCGCCTTCGCCTACGCGGAGGGCCGCCTCCTCGCCGGCCGGGGCGCCGTCGTCGCCTAGTGCCGCTGACCGGAGAGGTTCACCGGGTCGCGGCGGCCCGGCACGGTACCTCGCGGCGTTGTCGGACCCCGCACGTCCGGTACGAGACATGGCCTCCGCCTTGCGATGAACCGCACCGGACGCCGCGACCCGGCACACCTCTCCGGTCACGGCACTAGCGGCCCCCCGGGCCGGCCTCCGCCAGCCGGCGGGCCAGCTCCCGCAGGTCGCCGGCGTCCAGCACACGGCCTCCGTGGCCGGGCAGCGGGACGTGCAGGGGGCCGGTCCACTGCTCCGGTACCGCGTCCTGTCCGTACCGGGCCCCGGCGAGCGCTCCCGTCACGGCCGCCACCGTGTCGGTGTCCCCGCCCAGGTCCACGGCTGCCCGGACGGCCTCCGCGAACCCCCCGGTCGTCCGCACGGCCCAGACGGCCGAGCCCAGGCAGGGCCAGACCGCGCCGTTGAACTCGGTGGCCAGGTCCGGGTGCCAGTCGGGGTCCAGCACCCGGCCGTACCGCTCACGGTGGTCCGGGTGCACCGCGGCCAGCGCCCCGGGGAGGGCGGCCAGCGGATCGGCGCCGTCCAGGGCCGCCCGTACCAGCTCGTGCAGCAGGGCCGTCCCCTCCCATGCGGCCCGGTCGCCGTGGGTCAGGGCGGCGATCCGCCGGGCCGCGGCCATGCTCCGCTCCCGGCCGGCGGCGGCGAAGTACACCGCCGAGGTGGCGGCCCGCATCAGCGAACCATTGCCCGCCGCCCGGATGTTGACCTGAAAGTGCAGGGCGGCAGCCGTGTCCCACGGGTCGCCGCTCGTCAGCACCGCCTCGGTCTGGAGTCCGATGTCCTTGGGCTCCCCCGCGGCCCACCGCCGGAACCGGTCGAAGACGTCGGGCAGTTCGAGCCCGCCGCACTCCAGCAGGGACTCCGCCACCAGGACGGCCATCTGCGTGTCGTCCGTGGCCTCGCCGGGATCCCAGCCGCCGCCCCCGCGCATCTCCGTTCCGCCCGCGGCAAGTCGGCCCGCGGGGCCGAACTCGTACGGGGCCCCCAGGGCGTCCCCGGCGGCCGAGCCGAGGACGGCGCCCACGGCCCGGTCGAGCCGCGTGGTCATCTCGGCTCTTCCCGGCGCAGGGCGGCGACCAGGCCGCGGGCGAAGCCGTCCAGGTCGTCGAGGCCGGCGGCGGCCAGTGTGCCGGGGGAGTCGGCCAGCAGGTGCAGGAGGGCCCCGTGCAGGGCGAGCGTCAGGGTGCGGGCCTGCTCCGGCCCGCCGAGCAGCCCGGCGGAGCGCAGCAGCTCCGCGTGTGCGGCGAAGTCGGCCGCGCCGATCGGGTCGAGCAGGGCGCCCAGCCAGGGCTGCCGGGCCGCTTCCGTCCGGAGTTCCTGGTAGGCCAGGAGGCGCCTGCGGCCCGGCCCGCGGACGTCGTGGAGCATTGCGGCGAGCAGCGCCGCCAACTCCCCGGCGTCGGCGGGGCCGGGTCCCGTCAGTGCCGCGGCCAGGTCCCGGTACTGCTCCAGGCACCGTTCGGCCACGGCCCGCAGCAGTGCGTCACGCGTGGGGAAGTAGTTCTTGGCGGTACCGGCGGGCACCGCCGCGGCCGCATCGACCGCCCGGTGCGTCAGCCCGCGTCCGCCGGCTTCCGCGAGCACCCCGACGGCGGCATCCCGCAGCCGGTCCCTCCGTTCCGGATTCACCTGGCCAGGATAACCACATCCGTGGTACCACAGGTGTGGCACCACGGATGTGGTGGACGGCCGGTCGCGCACGCTGAAGGCGAAGGGATCGCCATGGGACGCACCACGGGCAGGAGCAGGGGCACGGGCAGGGGCAGGGCCGTCGTCGTCGGAGCCGGGGTCGGCGGGCTGGCCGTGGCCGTCGGCCTGCGCCGGGCGGGCTGGGAGGTGGCCGTCCTGGAACGCCGCAGCGCCCTCGACGGCTACGGGACGGCCTTCGGCATCCACCCCACCGCCCAGGCCGCGCTCGACCGCCTCGGCCTGGGCGACGCCCTGCGGGCCCGCGCAGTGCCCTACCGTGCAGCCCGGATCCGGCGCCCCGACGGCACGGTCCTGGCCGCCCTCCCGCTCGAACGGATCGAACGGAAGGCAGGTCGACCCGAACTCCTGATATCGCGGCCCTATCTGATGGACATCCTGCTCAACGGCCCGGACGGGCCCGGCGGCGCGGGGATCGCCTACGGGCAGCACCTCACCGACCCGGCCGCCCTCGACGCCGACCTCGTCGTCGGCGCCGACGGCATCAACAGCGCCGTTCGCACCGCCTGTTTCGGCCACCGCAGCCGCCCGCGCGGACTCGGCACGGTCGCCTGGATCGGCACCGCCGGATTCGAGGCCGGCCGGTACGGGGAGACCTGGGGTGCGGGCCGCTTCTTCGGGACGACCCCGGTGGAGCCGGGGCGCACCAACTGGTACGCCACCCTCCCCGGCCCCTTCCCGGCCTCCTCCACCACCGGCCCCGCCGAACAGCTGCGGGCGGCCTTCGCCGGGTGGCACGACCCGATCCCGCGCATCCTGGCCGAAGGCGACCCGGCCGAGTGGATCCGGTACGAGCTGCGCCACCTCTACCCGGCGCTCCCTGCCTTCACCGCCGCCGGCCGGGTCGCCCTCGTCGGCGACGCCGCCCACGCCATGACGCCCCACCTCGGCCAGGGCGCCTGCACGGCCCTCCTCGACGCGGAGGCCCTGACCCGCGCCGTGGCGGCGGCCGGGCCGGAGCGGCTGCCCGCCGCCCTGCGCGCCTACGACGCCGAGCGCCGCCGCAGCGCCCAGCGGGTGGCCTTCGCCTCGCGCACGCTGCACCGCTTCATGACCGGCCGCCGCCCGGCGCTGCGCGACGCCCTCGTCGCCCTGCTGCCCGGCGGGAGCCCCGCCGGGGACGCCGACCCGCGGCCCTGAGGCGCCGGGCCCGCTCGGCGTCGTCCCCATCGTCCGGACGGGCCAGTGACACCCGCGTGTCCCGGCCCCGAGGACCCCGGCTCCGGTCCAGGTCACGAGCGCGCGGGCGGGCCGTGCACGAGGCACGCCGAACCGGCGGGCCGGGAGGCGGTGGCGGGCCTGCGGAACGTGAGTACGCTGCTAGTCATGACCGGTCACCCCCCGGGTCCGCTCTGGACGGGCCGGGCCTCCAACCGAGCGCAGTGGCTGCTCGCGGCGGCCGGCGCCGCCTGCCTGGCCCTCGGTATCGAACTCGCCGTCGACAACGCCTGGACCGCCGGCATCATCCCGCTGCTGATGGCGGTGACCGGCTGCCTCGCCGCCGGACTGCTGATCCTCTACGGCACCCTCGCCTTCGTCCACGTCGCGGTGACCGTCGACTCCGAGGCCCTGGAGGTGCGCTGCGGCCACATGGGCCTGCCCCGCCGCACCATCCGGCTCACCCAGGTGGCCTCCGCCGAGTTCCTTCCGTGGGTCACCCCCCAGCAGTGGGGCGGCTGGGGCCACCGCTGGCGGCCGGAGAAGGGCACCGCGATCATCGTCCGGCGGGGCGAGGGCCTCCAGTTGCAGCTGGCCGACGGCAAGCGGTTCACCGTCACCGTCGACGATGCGGAGAACGCCGTCCTCGTCATCCGGGCCCACCTGCGGGCGCTGGCCCGCTGACGGCCGGGCGGACTCCCGGCGGTCCTTGACCGGCCCCCGGCCGGGGGCCACGTACACTCCGCCAGATGAGCAGCAGCGCCACCCGCGCGGCCGGGAACGAGCCCGCGCAGCCCCCCGACCGGACCGCACCGGACTCCGCGGCCCTCCGCGCCGGATCCGCCGGCCACGACGCCCCCGAGGCCGGGACGCCCGCCGCACGGAAGGCAGCGCAGAAGAGCGCGCGGAAGGCAGGGCGCAGGGACGCGCGCACGGCGTTCTGGCCGCGCGCCGCGGCGGCCGCGGCCGCCGGCGTCCTGCTCTACCTCAGCTTCCCGCCGCGCCCGCTGTGGTGGCTGGCCCCCTTCGCCTTGGCGCTGCTCGCCGGGTGCCTGTACGGCCGCCGCGCCCGGTCCGGCTTCGGCATCGGCTTCTTCGCCGGGCTGGGCTTCCTGCTGCCACTGCTCGCCTGGACGGGCGCGGAGGTCGGCCCAGTGCCGTGGCTGGCGCTGGCCGCCGTCGAAGCCCTGTACCTCGGCCTCACCGGCCTCGGCATCGCCCTCGTGAGCAGGCTCCCCGCCTGGCCGCTGTTCGCCGCCGCCGTCTGGGTCGCGGGCGAGGCACTGCGCGCCCGGGCGCCCTTCGGCGGTTTCCCCTGGGGCAAGCTCGCCTTCGGCCAGGCCGACGGGGTCTTCGCCCCGCTCGCCGCCCTCGGCGGCACCCCGGTGCTGTCCTTCGCCGTGGCGCTGAGCGGATTCGCGCTCTACGCCCTCCTGCGCACCGCCCGCAACCAGCCGCGCCGGACCGCCGCCGCGCTGGCCGTACTCACCGTCGCCGCCCCGATCGGCGCCGGCCTCGCCGCGCGCCCCTTGGTCTCCGACGCGGCCGAGGACGGCACCGCCGTGGCCGCCGTCATCCAGGGCAACGTGCCGCGCCTCGGACTCGACTTCAACGCGCAGCGCCGCCAGGTCCTGGACAACCACGCCCTGCGCACCCGCCAGCTCGCCGAGGAGGTCACGGCAGGGACCGTCCCCCGCCCCGACTTCGTCCTCTGGCCGGAGAACTCCTCCGACCTCGACCCGTACCTGGAAGCGGACGCCTACGCGGCCATCGACTCGGCCGTCAAGGCCATCGGGGTCCCGGTGGCGATCGGATCCGTCCTGGTGCCGGAATCCGGACCGCTGCGCAACACCATGATCCTCTGGGACCCGGTCGCGGGACCGACCCGGACCTACGACAAGCGCAAGATCCAGCCCTTCGGTGAACGCATCCCCATGCGGTCCGTCGTGCGCCTCTTCAGCTCCGACGTGGACCGGGTCCGCCGCGACTTCGGCCCCGGCAAGGAGCCCGGGGTCTTCGACATGGCCGGCAGCCGCGTCGGCATGGTCACCTGCTTCGAGGCGGCCTTCGACGACGCCGTCCGCTCCACCGTCCGGGCCGGGGCCCAGGTCATCGCCGTACCCAGCAACAACGCCACCTTCGGCCGGTCCCAGATGACCTACCAGCAGCTCGCCATGGACCGGATCCGGGCCATCGAGCACAGCCGGACCGTCCTCGTCCCCGTCACCAGCGGTGTCAGCGCGGTCATCCGCCCCGACGGCAGGATCGTGCAGCAGACGAAGCTGTTCACCGCGGACGCGCTGGTCGCCGAGATCCCGCTGCGCTCCTCCCGCACCCCCGCCACGGTCGTCGGACCGCTGCCCGAGTACGCCCTGCTGCTCGCCGCCGCGTCCGGTCTCGGCTGGGCCGTGACGCGCCGGATGCGCGACCGCCGCGCCGCGTGACCCCGTCCGGCCGCGCGGGGCCTCGTAGGGTCGGGGCATGACCACACCCGATTACATCCGCGCGATCCGCGCCACCGCCGGGCACCAGCTGCTCCTGCTGCCGGGCGTCACGGCCGTCGTCTTCGACGACCTGGGCCGGGTGCTGCTCGGCCGCCGGTCCGACACCGGCCGGTGGTCCGTGATCGGCGGGATCGCGGAGCCGGGCGAACAGCCCGCGGAGACCGCGGTGCGCGAGGTGTACGAGGAGACGGCGGTGCGCTGCGTCCCGGAACGGGTCGTCCTCGTCCAGATGCTGGCGCCCATCACCTACGGGAACGGCGACGTCTGCCAGTTCCAGGACATCACCTTCCGCTGCCGGGCGACCGGCGGTGAGGCGCGGGTCAACGACCACGAATCCCTCGAAGTGGCCTGGTTCGCGGTGGACGCGCTGCCCGAGCTGGAGCCTTTCGCGCTCGACCGGATCCGGCAGGCACTGCGCGACGAACCGACCTGGTTCGAGGCGCCGGGCCTGGTCCTCGACTAGACCGCGGCTCGCGGCTCGCGGCACTCTCGGCTGTCGGCTCCCGCCGGGGCGGACGGCGGTCAGCCGGCGTCGGACGCCTCCCGGTACAGCTCCACCGCCCGGTCGCCCAGCACCGCGCTGTACGAGACCTCCGGCACGGCCCCGCCCTCCTCGTACCCCCCGAGCACTCCGGCCAGCGCACCGTCCACCAGCCAGGGGCTGCCGCTGGTGCCGCCGCTGAGGTCCGGGCAGCCGATCCGGCGCTGCGTCTCGGAGAACAGGTCGGTGGTGTTGGCGCAGCGCACCGGGGCCTCGTCGTCCCGCGGGTACCCGAGGACGGTCACCGTGGCCTCGTCCGGCTGCCCGGCGGCCACCGGGAAGCCGCCCACGAGGTCCTCGACGTTCCCGGCCGCACCGTCCCCGGCCGGGGCCACCGTGGCGAAGGCGACGTCCGCGTCCGGGTCCCCGCCGTCGGTCCAGGCCCGCGCCACGTACACGCCGGTGACCTGCCAGGTGCCGTACGGGGCCCTGCCGTCCCGGTAGCCCGGCGCGAAGACGGTGCCCTCCGGGTCGTCCAGGCAGTGCGCGGCCGTGGCGATCACGTCGTGGCCGTCGCTGCGCACCACGGCGGCGGTGCAGAAGTGCCCGCCGTCCAGGCCCCCGGCGAACAGGGCGCCGACCCGGTCGGCCGTGGCGCCGGGCGCGGCCGGAGCACTCTCGCCGAGCGGCGGGAGTGCCGGGGCATCGGGCAGGTCCACGCTGATCAGCGCGGCCATCGCGGCCAGCGCGAGCAGCATCCGGGACGCCCGTCGGGCACGGGCTCGGGTCCGGCGTGCCGGGTGGGGGCGCGGGGGCATGCGGTGGATCATGCCCCGAGCCTGCCCGTCGAACCTTTGCCCGGAGCAAGAAATTCCGTATGAATCCGCTGTGAATCCGGTGCGCCCGGTGTGAAACCCGGACCAGGCGGCCCTTTCCGGCCGGTGAGGCTGCGCCGGCGGACCGTGCCCGTCCATGTCGGCGTCCATGCCGGCGTTCATGCCGGTGTCCATGCCGGTGTCCGCGCCGGTCTATGGACGCGGCGGAGGGTTTGCGGACCCGCTGTTGTGCACCACGGAGCGTGAGCGCCCGGGCCGGGCGCCCCTAACCTCGCCGCAGGAGCACGAACGAGGGGCGGTACCCGGTGAACTGGCTCATCCACGACTACCGCGAGAGCGATCTCGCAGCGGTGGTCCACCTGATCGACACCACGGCCGAACTCGGCCAGGAGTCGGTCTTCTCGCTCGCCGAGTGCATCAGCGCCCTCACCGACCGGCAGCCCTGCGTGGTCGCCGTCCACCAGGGCGTCCCGATCGGCGCGGCCCTGGCCTGCGTCACCGGGGAGCGCGCCTGGGTCATGCGGATCGCCATCGCCGGCGGGTGGCGGGGCCGCGGCCTGGCCTCCGCCCTGCTCGTCGAGCTGGAGCGGCGGCTCATCGCCGCCCGGGTGGGCCGCATCGCGTACGTCCTTCCCGAGGAGGACCTGCTCGGCGAGGGACTGCTCAACGCCGGGTACACCCGGCAGCCCGCCGTCGCCTACTTCGAGAAGACCGAGCCGCTGCACGGGCCGTCCGCGGGCCTCCTCGACGACCTCGGCGGCCGTTTCCTGCCCAGTGGCCTGTGGGCCGCGGTCGCGGGCATGGAGAAGGAGAAGGACCTCATCGAGCGGCGCGTGGTGCTGCCGCTGGCCGAGCCGGAGCGCGCCGCCTCCCACGGGGTCCGGCCGCCCCGCGCCATCACCCTCTTCGGCCCACCCGGCACCGGCAAGACCACCTTCGCCCGGGCCATCGCCTCCCGGCTGGGCTGGCCCTTCGTGGAACTGCTGCCCTCCCGCCTCGCGGACGAGGGCAACCTGGCCGCCGCCCTGCGCGACGCCTTCGCCCGGATCGCCGAACTGGAACGGGTCCTGGTCTTCATCGACGAGGTCGAGGAGATCGCCCCGGTGCGCACCGAGCCGGCGCAGCCCGGCGGGATCCACGGGGTGACCAACGAGCTGCTGAAACTGATACCCGGCTTCCGCGAGGGCGACGAGCGGCTGCTGGTGTGCGCCACGAACTCGATCCGCTCCCTCGACCCCGCCTTCCTGCGACCCGGGCGCTTCGACTACCTGATCCCGATCGGGACCCCGGATGCCGGGGCGCGCGCCGCGATCTGGTCGCGCTACACGGCGGGGCGCGCGGGCGTCGACGTGGACGCCCTGGTGGAGGCGACGCACCTGTTCACCCCCGCCGACATCGAGCACGCCGCACGGATCGCAGCCCAGGTGTCCTTCGAGCGGGACCTGGAGGCGGTGGGTGCGCGCGGCGCGTCGGCCGCGCAGCTCGGCGCCACCACACAGGACTACCTGGCGGCGGTCCGGCAGTGCCGGCCGACGGTGACCCCGGCGATGACGGACGCCTTCGAGGCGGACATCACCGCCCACGCCAGGTTCTGAACCCCGTCCCCCGGTTGCGGCGGGGGACGGACAGGCGAGGCGGCCCGCAGCCACTCCCCAAAGCGGCTGCGGGCCTCCCCGCACGGACATGGCGTCCGTGCGGGACGGTCACGTTCCGGTTGGGGTGTTCGCCGGCTGGAACGTGACACGCAGGGTTGCCCGAGGACGGCCCTGAG
The DNA here is from genome assembly GCF_046548835.1 of Streptomyces sp. cmx-4-9. NCBI lineage: Bacteria > Bacillati > Actinomycetota > Actinomycetes > Kitasatosporales > Streptomycetaceae > Streptomyces > Streptomyces sp. cmx-4-9. The sequence goes on from NZ_JAEBEE010000002.1 coordinate 373,443, forward strand.
CCCTCGTCAACACCTGTGAGTCAACCAGCGGACGGCAGGTCCGGGCTTCGGCCGGACGGCCGGAACCGCCTCGGTCGAACGGCCGAAACGAGCCCACCGCAGCGAACGCCCGGCGGCGAGCACCCCCGCCGCGACCACCCCCGGCGAGCCCCCCGCGAGCGCCGCCGCACCAACCGGACCACCGCGCACCGGCAGAAGCCGGCCGGGACGGACTACGGGCGGCAGCTGTACGTGAAGTCCACCGCGGCCGTGCGCCGCTCCGGGGAGACCAGGTGGAGCTCGGCCCGCGCGCGGTGGCTCCCCGCGCCCCGGAAGGTCCACAGCAGGTGCAGCCGCGCCTCGTGCCGACCGCGCGGAACCCGCTCCGTCAGCTCCTCCGAGCGCGTTCCGTCGCTGCGCACCCAGCGGTACGTCAGGGTCCCGGGCCGCCCGTCGGTCTTCACGACGGCCACCACGTCCGCCGTCGTGTCGCAGGTCGGTCCCGCGGGGTCCGTGGTGACGGCCAGGTCCCGGACCCCGACCGTGGGGGAGAGGCGCTGCCAGCCCAGGTACCCGAGGACCGCGAGCAGGACGCATGCGGCCAGCGCGTACCGGCGCAGGCCCCCGCCCCGGCGGCGCCGCGGCGGGGCGGCGGCGGCCACCGGGAACGGCGCGGGCAGGGCCGCCGTCACCCCGGGCCCGAACCGCAGCACGGACCCGTCGACCCGGTCCGGCGCCACCTCGGCGGGCGCGGCGGGCCCTACGGACACGGCGGGCGCGGCGGGCGCTGCGGGCCCGGCGGTCTCGGCGGGACCGCTGAACCAGTGGCTGCCGAGGACGGTGGCGCTGTAGTCCTCGTCCTGCGGCGGGCGCGGATCGCTCATCGGGGGACCTCCTGGCAGCGCGGAAGGTACTGCGAGGCGGCCGCGGAACCGTTGCCCGCCGCCGGCTTGGTGGTGACCCGGACCCCTCCGTAGCAGCCGCGGTCCCTGCTGAAGGCGTGGGAGCGGACCACGGAGGACGAGCCGGCGGGGAGCACGACCGTCTCCGTCCCGTCGGGCACGGTGTACGCACCCTGCACCCCGCCGAGGAACCACTCCAGGACGACGGTGACCGGACCGGCGGGCCCGGACGTGGCGATCGAGACGGTCGCCTCCCCCCGGTACACGCCGGTCCGCAGCGACACGTCCACCGCGGTGACCTTCAGCGTCGGGGTCGGCATGGGGGTCGGCGTCGGCGTCGGGGCCGGGGTCGGAGTGGGTGTGGGCGTGGGCGTCGGGGTCGGCGCCCCGCCGGCCGTCGGCTTCGGCGTCGTGGTCCCGCTCGCGGAAGCGGAGGGCGAGGCGGAAGCGGAGGGCGACGGGGACGCCGAGGCGGTGGCCGACGCGGAGGTGCTCGGCGACGCGGACGGTCCGGCGCCCGGCGCGGGCGACGGCGGGGCCGAACCCGCGGCGGCCGGGCCCGTCGTCGCGAACGCGCTCAGCGCCGAGGCGCCGCCCGCGGGCGTACCGATCGCGTCGGTGGCGACCAGCAGCACCGTGCCCAGTACCAGCGCGATCCCCGCCGCCAGCCAGCCGCGCCGGCCGGGCGCCCAGCCCGAGCCGCTGCTCAGCGTGGTCGTCGCCAGGGCCGTGGTGCCCGCCGCCTGGGCGGCCGCCGACGGGAACAGCAGCGGCAGCAGGGCCGCCAGCGCGGCCAGCTTGCGCTGGCCGCGCTCCTCCCACTCGGGTCCGTACGCGGCGAGGGCCACGCCCTCCAGCTCCGCCACGAACGCCTCCGCGTTCTCCGGCCGCTCCTCGGGACGCTTCGCCAGGCCCCGCCGGATCAGCGGGCGCACCGGCTCCGGGGCCTCCGTCTCCGGCACCGGCGCCTCGATGTGCTGGACCGCCAGCTCGGCGAAGTTCTCGCCGTCGTAGGGCTTGCGACCGGTCAGGCACTCGAAGAAGGTCGCGGTCGCCGCGTACACGTCGGCCGCGGGCGAAGCCGGACGGCCCTGCCACTGCTCGGGCGCCATGTAGGCGGGCGTGCCGGCCACCCCGGGTGTCGCCCCGTGGTCCGCCGCGATGCCGAAGTCCACCAGCTTCGACGAGCCGTCTCGGGAGACCAGCACGTTCTCCGGCTTGTAGTCCCGGTGGACGACCCCGGCCCGGTGCGCGGCGGCCAGCCCGAGGAGGGAGCCCTTCAGCACCACGAGCGCGGCCTCGGCATCGGCCCGACCGGACTCCTTCAGCACGGCGCGCAGGGAGATCCCGTCCACCAGCTCCATGACGATGGCCGCGCCGCCGGGCGCCTCCACGTACTCGTACAGCCCCACCACACAGGGCGACCGGAGCCCCCCGAGCAGGCGTGCCTCGGCCCGGAACCCGCCCACGAAGGCCGGGTCACGGCGCAGCCGCTCGCTGAGGTACTTCACCGCGACCGCCGTGCCGGTGGCCTCGTGCACCGCCAGCACCACGCGGCCGCTGCCCCCCGAGCCGAGCTCCCTGACCTCCGTGTACCCGGGGACCGACCATGCCGTCCACGTGTCCTTCATCGTTCCCGTCCCCCCTGCCGTGGCGCCGTCGTGTCCCACGGGCGGCCGGTCCCCTGACCGGCCATTCCCTGGGACACGATTTCCGCCACGGCCGGTTCCCTGCCGTGGGGGGTGTCTCAGGCGGCGGCCGAAACCGCTCCGATCATGGCGTGCAGCCGGTCGGCCGCGGCCCGGCCGAACACCGGGTCGTTGATGTGGGTGTCGTAGTCGTAGAGCCGGGCGGCGCTGCCCCGCAAGCCCTCGCGCAGCGCCGAGAACAGGGCCCGGTCCGCGCCGGGGTCATGGTAGGGGCCGCCCGGCGCGCCGAGCGTGGACAGTCCGCGGAGCGGGACGCAGACGGCCGACGGCCCGGTCGACGCCCGCAGTTTGGCGGCGACCCGGCGGCCGAGCTCCGTGCACTCGGCGGCGGTCGTGCGGATCACCGTGATCGACGGGTTGTGCACGTGCACGCGCCGGTAGCGGGCCCGGTCGGGCAGGGTCTCGAACGGCCCGAACTTCACCATGTCCAACGCGCCCAGGCTGACCACCTGCGGTATCCCGGCGCGTCCGGCCGCGGTGAGCCGGTCGGGGCCTGCCGTGAGGATGCCCCCGCACAGGTCGTCGGCGATCTCGCTGAGCGTCAGGTCGAGGACGCCCGCGAAGACCCCCTGGCCTGCCAGGGTCTCCAAGGTCCGGCCGCCGGCGCCGCTGACGTGGAAGACCAGTACCTCGTAGCCGAGCTCGGTCAGCCGTTCGCGGGCCGCGTCCACCCCGGTGGTGGTCACGCCCGCCATGCTCGCCGCGATCAGGGGGCGGGCCCCGCTGCCGAGCCGCGGCGGGCGGCGCCGCTCCCGGCCGGCGCGGGCGTAGGCCCTGGCCATCCCGGCCACCGCCTCGACCGCGTTCGCCAGGACCGGCTCGGAGATGCTGTTGATCCCCGCGATGTCCACCACGCTGTACATCATCGTGATGTCCGCGGTGCCGACGTAGGGGGAGACGTCCCCCGACGCCATGGACGAGACCATGAGCTTGGGTACGCCCAGCGGCAGGGCCCGCATCGCCCGGGAGGCGATGGACGTGCCACCGCTGCCGCCGATCGCGAGTACGCCGTGCAGCCGGCCCTCGGCGTGCAGGCGCAGCAGGGTCGCCTCCGCGCCCCTTGCCATCGTGGTCACGGCCGCGCCCCGGTCGGCGGCCGTGCGCAGGTGCGTCAGTTCCGTTCCCGCGGCCCGGGCCACCGCGTCCCGTGGGACGTCGGCGGGCACCCGCGGCTCGCCCATGATCCCTGTGTCGACCAGTACCACCTCGACGCCGGCGCGCAACAGCCTCTCGCGCAGCCAGCCGTACTCCTCACCCTTGGTGTCCAGGGTTCCCACCAGCACGACGTTCGTCATGTGTGTAATGTCCACGCAGCTCGCCTTCGTTGGCAAGTCAAGGTCGGGTCAACCCTCCAGAAGTTCCTGCAGCCTTTCCAGGAAGGGGACTTGAGGGGGCATCACCTTGACGGCGGCCACCTCGGGGGTGAACCAGGCAACGCTGTCCAGCTCGGGGAAGTCCTGCATCGTCCCGGAGTGCGGGGGCCACTCCATGGAGAAGGTCCCGGGCACCATCAGGGCGGGGTCCAGGTCCGCCTCCACCGCCCAGATGGTCACGAGTTTCCCGCTGGCCAGCCGCACGTCCCCCAGCGGCAGGTACTCGCCCTCCGGCGGCGGCAGCCCGATCTCCTCGGTGAACTCCCGGCGTGCGGCGTCCCGCGGGGTCTCGTCCGGCCCGTACTCGCCCTTCGGAATGGCCCAGCCGCCGGTGTCCCGGCCCGCCCACAGCGGTCCGCCCATGCGGCCGAGCAGGACCTCGAACCCGGGGCCGGGGCCCTCGCCGGTACGGCGGAAGAGGAGCAGCCCGGCACTGCGTTTGCGCGTCATGGGTCCATCCATGCCCCGCCCGCGGCCGGTTCAGTGATCACTGCGCGGCCCGTCGGCGCGGTGGGCTGCGCTCAGTGGTCGTGCGGGCCCTGCCGGTGGACCGGCCCGTGGGCGTCCGCGCAGTGCGGATCGCGGTCGGCGGGCTCCTCGCCGGCCCGGCCGACGGTCAGCACGGAGTCCTGGACGTGGTCCACCTGGAGGGTGGTGTGCGTGATGCCGTACTCCTTGGCCAGCAGCTCCTCCAGGTCGCGCCGGACGGCGTGGCAGTCGCCCTCCTGCTCCACCAGGACGTGAGCGGAGAGCGCCGCCTGCCCGGAGGTGATGGTCCAGATGTGCAGGTCGTGCACCTCGGTGACGGGCGGCTGGCTGACCAGCCGGTCACCCACCACGTCCGGTTCCACGTGGGCCGGAGCAGCCTCCAGGAGGATCCGCCCGGACTCGCGGACCAGGCCGTAGCCCGCCTTCACCATCAGCACCACGACCACGAGCGTGGCGATCGCGTCGGCCTGCCGGAAGCCCGTCGTCAGCACGACCAGACCGGCGACGGCGGTCCCGATGAAGGCGAAGAGGTCGTTCAGGATGTGCTGGTAGGCGCCCTCCACCGCGAGGGAGGAACGATTCGCCCGAGAGATGCACCAGGCCGCCGCCACATTGACCACGATGCCGGCGAGCGCCGTCACCACGACCAGACCGCCCTCCACCGGCGGCGGGTCCACCAGCCGCCGCACCGCCTCGTACGCCAGCCAGACGGCCAGCAGCAGCAAGGTCAGCCCGTTGGCCTGGGCGGACAGTATCTCCGCCCGCTTGAGTCCGTACGTGAAACCGCCGCGCGCCGGGCGGGCGGCCAGCCGCATCGCGATCAGGGCGAGGACGATCGAGACGGCGTCCGTCAGCATGTGGGCCGCGTCGGAGATCAGGGCCAGCGAATGGGCCATGATGCCGACGACCACCTCGACCGCCATGAACGCGGCGATCAGCGTGAGCGCGATCGCCAGCCACCGGCGGTCCGCGTCCGCCGACACCCCGTGGCTGTGGCCACCGGGCCCGTGGCCGTGGTCATGGCCGCCGTGACCACCGTGACCCTGCGCGCCCCGGCCGCCCGGCGCGGGGCCGTCGCCGTGCCCGTGCGCGTGCTCCGGCAGCCGGTCGGCCCCGTACGCGTGGTCGTGCCCGCTCATGACGTCTCCCCCGTCCGGTCGGACCCGCTGGTTCGGTTCCGTCGCGTGAAGTGAAGCGCACCCCGGCGAGATGGGCAAAGGCTGCAACGGGGACCGTTGTCATTACCCATAAGACCGCTCTGACCTGCGCCGACGTCCGCCGCTGCCGGGCGGGGCGGATCGTGGGAAAATCTGCTCATGGTCCAGCGCCCCGGTGTGCCGACCGCGCCCGAGCTTCTCCTGGAGACCGACTCGGGCTCCACGACGATGAGCCCGGACCGCACCTACCACGTCGGCCGCGACCCCCTCTGCGAGATCTGCCTGGAGGACGCCCGCGTCTCCTGGCACCACGCGGTGCTGCGCTCCGTGGGCGACCACTGGACGGTCGAGGACGAGGACAGCACGAACGGGACCTGGGCCGACGGCCACCGCATCCACGCATGGAGCATCGGCGCCGGCACCGAGCTCCGCTTCGGCAACCCCGCGGACGGACCCCGCGCCGTCCTCTCCGGCACCGCGCAGCCGGCCGCGCCCGCACCCCCCGGGCCGCAACCATGGCCCCGCCCGGCGCCCCCGCCCCCGCCGGCAGCGCCCGCGCTGGTCTCCCGCCCCGCCCTGACCGGCACCTTCCGGCAGCCCGCCGCGGTCCGCCCGCTGGCCGCACGCACCGCCGTACGCATCGGCCGCGCCCCCGAGAACGACCTGGTCGTCGACGAACTCGTCGTCTCCCGCCGGCACGCGGAACTGCACTCCCTCGCCGACGGCGGCTACGAGATCACCGACCTCGGCAGCCACAACGGCACCTACCTCAACGGCGCCCCCGTCGATGGCGCCGCCCGCGTGCTGGAGGGCGACATCATCGGCATCGGCCGCTCGGCCTTCTGCCTCATCGGCGACCAGCTCCAGGAGTACGTGGACACCGGCGAGGTCTCCCTCGACGTCCAAGGCCTCACCGTCACCGTCGACCGCGGCCGAAAAACCCTCCTGGACGGGGTCTCCTTCCCGGTCGGCGCCAAATGCCTGCTCGCCGTCGTCGGCCCCAGCGGAGCCGGCAAGTCCACCCTCCTCGGCGCCCTCACCGGCCTGCGCCCCGCCGACCACGGCAGCGTCCTCTACGACGGCCGCGACCTCTACCGCGACTACGCCGAACTGCGCAGCCGCATCGGACTCGTCCCGCAGGACGACATCCTGCACACCCAGCTCACCGTCCGCCGCGCCCTCGGCTACGCAGCCGAACTCCGCTTCCCCCAGGACACCGCCCCGGCCGAACGCCGCGCCCGGGTGGAGGAGGTCATCACCGAGCTGGGGCTCCGGCAGCGCGCCGACCAGAGCATCCACAGCCTCTCCGGCGGCCAGCGCAAACGCGTCTCCGTCGCCCTGGAACTGCTGACCAAGCCCTCGCTGCTGTTCCTCGACGAGCCCACCTCCGGCCTCGACCCCGGCATGGACCGGTCCGTGATGCACATGCTGCGCGGCCTCGCCGACGACGGCAGGACGGTCATCGTCGTCACCCACAGCGTCCTCAGCCTGGACGTCTGCGACCGGCTGCTCGTCCTCGCCCCGGGCGGCCGCACCGCCTACTTCGGACCGCCCGGCGAAACGCTCGGCTTCTTCGGCCACACCCAGTGGCCGGAAGCCTTCGAAGCCTTCGAGAACGAACGGGACCGCGACTGGGCGGGGGAGTACGCCGCCTCACCGCTGCACCGCACGTACGCCGACAGCGCCGGCTTCCCGCACAGCCCCGGCGGGGACCACGCCCACGGCGGATTCCCCGCCGCGCCCCCCAAGGCCCAGAGCTGGGGCTCCCAGCTGTCCACCCTGGTCCGCCGGTACGCGGCCGCACTCAGCGCCGACAAGACCTTCCTCGCCATCATGGTCGCGCTGCCCTTCGTCATGGGAGCCATGGCCCGCGCCCTCGCCGGCAGCTCCCTCACCCGGGAGACCGCCATCAACGCCCTGCTCATCCTGTGCGTCGGCGGAGTCCTGACCGGCGCGGCCAACGCCGTGCGCGAACTGGTCAAGGAGAGAACGATCTACCAGCGGGAACGTGCCGTCGGGCTCTCACGCTCGGCCTACATGATGTCCAAGGTGGTCGTCCTCGGCGCCATCACGGTGGCGCAGGCCGTGGTCCTCACGCTGGTCGCCCTGCTGGGCGTGGACCTCGGCGCCCCGGCCGGCCAGGGCGTCTTCCTGCCACCCCTGGCCGAGATCACCCTCGTCGTCGCCCTGCTCGCGTTCACCGCCATGATGCTCGGCCTGCTGGTCTCCGCCCTCGTCGGCAAGGAAGAGGTCACGATGCCCCTGCTGGTCCTCCTCGCGATCGTGCAGGTGGTCTTCTGCGGAGCCCTCCTCCCGCTGAACGGGGTCCCGGTGATCGGGCAGCTCGCCTGGCTCGTCCCCTCGCGGTGGGCGCTCGGCGCCATGGCGGGCACCATCGACCTCGGCGCGATCGTGCCGGGCACCCTCACGGACGACCCGCTGTTCGCTCACCGCGCCGGAGTGTGGCTGCTGAACGTCGGGATGCTGATCGCCCTGTCCGTCCTGTTCGGCGTCCTCGTCGCCCGCCTGCTGCGGCGCCACGAGCCGGCGATCATGCGGAAGCAGGCCCGATGACCGGCACAGCGGAACCCGGCGGCGAGACGGCGGACTTCCGGCCCACCCACGTCGTGCCCCAGGACGGCATGCCCGCCTGGGAAGCCCCCGACGTCGACCGGCCGACCGCACCCCTGGACCCGTTCCTCCCGGTGCAACTGCTGTCCCGGCGCGGGGCGTGGGCAGAGATCCTCTGCTCCAACGGCTGGTCCGCCTGGGTGGACGGGCGCCTGCTCGTCGCCGTACCGCAGCCGCCGCCGACGGCCGGGGACGAACCCCTGCTGCGCGCCGAGGACCCGCGGCCCCTGCTCGCGCGGAGCGCCGCAGGCCTGGAGCGCTACCGGCAGGCCGTGGAGGAGCTGGCCGCGGGAAACACGGACGCCGAGGGCTTCGGGCGCTCCGTCCACGGCCTGCGCGCCGGGGTCGTCCTCGACGGGGAGTCCGTGTGGCTGTACGACGCCGCCGGCGGGCGCTGGGTGTACGGCGACGGGACCCGCCTGGCGACCTACGCCGTCGACGTACCGCAGGACTCGCAGCCCGACGCACAGACCTCGCCCGCCGGACCCGCCGGACCCGCCGACCCCGTCGAGGTCCAGCTGGACGTCCTGCCCGAGCGGACCGCGGGGAGCGGCCCGACCCGCGTCACGCCCGCACCGGGCGCCGACCCCAGGGAGCAGTGACCGGTACGGGTCACGGGTACGGGTCAGCAGTGACCCGTACGGGTCACGGGTACGGGTCAGCAGTGACCGGTATGGGTCACGGGTACGGGTCAGCACGGGGGCTGCGCCCGCAAGCGTCAGTGGGGGGCGGTCGCAGCGCCCTCCTCGACGCGGCCACCGCGGCGGACCCGCCGGGCCAGAAGGCCGCCCAGGAAGCCCGCGAGCGCGCCCCACAGCAGCGCGAGCCCCACCGTGCGCCACAGCACCGGGTCGAGCGCGGCCGTCCCGCCGAGCCCGTCCACCGACCCGATGCCCAGCAGCGAGAGCCCGAAGCGGGCCTGCACGCGCCCCAGCAGGCACACCGCGAACGTGGCCAGCGCCAAGGACACGCCCAAATGAAGGGCGTGCCCACGGGGCCGGACGTGAGCGGGGGAGCGGACGGCGGCCAGTACACCCGCCGCCAGCAGCAGGCCGGCCGCGACCACCACCAGCCACCAGGCCCGGGAGTCCCGCTCCGCGAGCGAGGCCACGTCGACCGTGGAGGGCGCCGGCCCGCGCAGCAGCTCGTCCAGCAGCTGCGGCACCGGCAGCCCGAACGGCCCCTCCACCCGGCCCTCCCAGGCACCGCCGAACCCGACGGTGAGCGCCATCCAGGCCAGATTGGGCAGCCCGAGCAGCAGCACGGCCCAGGTCCGCGCCGGATGCCCCTGGGTCACCGCCACCACGATCCCGACACCGAGGCCGAGGACGACGTACGCGAGCAGCAGCGCCACCGTGGCGAAGGCCGCGGGGCGCACCGCCGTGTGGAAGCGGACCAGTCCGGCCGGCAGCGGTGCGCGCCGGGAGACGAGCAGCGCGGTCAGCAACAGGCCCAGGATCCAGAGCAGTCCGTACAGCAGGGTGGCGGGCAGGGCGGCACGGAAGCCCGCGGTCGGTGCCGAGTCCAGGAGTTCGCCGATCTCGGAGACGGGGGAGTCGCCGGTCGACAGGCCGAAGGTCCGGCGGGCGAGGAGCCCGGTACCGGTGAGGGCGATCAGCCACAGGACGACCATCGGGACGGCTCGGGCCAGGAGTTCCCCCGGGGCGGCCACCGCCCGGTTGTGCAGCGGGCGCAGGAAGCAGGAGCCGGCCGTGAGGGCGCCGGCCAGGCTCACCGAGAGCGGCACCACCGCCAGGCCCGCGTCCGCCTGCGCCAGGAAGCCCGCCCCGCCGGTGACCTCGACCGAACCCCCCGCCGCCAGCACCACGACGGCCGCCACCACATGCGGAAACGCGCCGTCCGGCAGGTCGCCGGCCCCGGCGCACGCCAGTCCGGCCGCCGCGACCGCGGCCATCACGGCGAAACCCGCGACGACGGCCACCAGGGCGGCACGCCACGCACTGCCGGTCCCTCCGGGCGACGCTGGTGTCGGCGTACGGCTCACCCTCCACGGTAGGCACCCCCGGCGGGCGGCCACCACCCGGACGGCCCAGCCCATGGGCCGCCCGAGTGCACGGCACGGTGACGATCCCGTGCAATGGGTGTGGAACCTTCATCGAGGACCGGAACTCCTCCGCCTGGGAAGAAGAGCCCGTGACCACGCAGCCCGACCACCAGCCGCCCCGCCGTCCGCCGCCGTCCCAGCGCCCCACCACACCGCCCGCAGGCCCCCCGTCCGGCCCCCTCTCGGGCGGCCGGCAAGGACCCCCCGCCGCCCCGCCGCCCGCCCCGCCGTCCGGGCCCGCCGGCCCCGGGCCCGGCAGCACGGGCGGCCCGCCCGCCGGAGGCACCCCGCCGAAGGGGCCCTGGTGGCGGTCCGTCCCGCGGCTCGTCACCGCCCTGGTCGCGGTGGCGGCGGTGGCCGCACTGGTCGTCGTGCTGACCCGGCCCGGCGGCTCCGCCCGGGCCGACGGCGAGGTCTTCCTCCAGCCGGCCGCCGACTCGGGGCCCGACCCCTTCACCGCGTCCACCGCCGCCGACCGGGCCACGCCCCCGCCGACGACGGCGCCGCCCCCGGACGCCACCACCGGGCCCGCCACCGGCACGACGGCCACCCGCAGCGTCAGCGGCGCGGCGCCGGGGCTGTACGGCGGCACCGCGTCCGTCGCGAGCTGCGACGTCGAGAAGCAGATCACGGCCCTCTCCGCGCAGCCCGCCAAGAACAGCGCCTTCGCCTCCGCGCTCGGCCTCCAGCCCGCGGCCGTACCGGGCTACCTGCGCACGCTCACCCCGGTACAGCTGCGCTGGGACACCCGGGTCACCAACCACGGCTACCGGGACGGCGCCGCCACGGCCTACCAGGCGGTCCTCCAGGCCGGCACCGCCGTCCTGGTGGACGGCCGCGGGGTGCCGCGGGTGCGCTGCGCATGCGGCAACCCGCTCGGGACCCCGGTGCCGCTGAAGAGCGATCCGAAACGGACCGGGCAGCCGTGGGCCTCCTACCGGCCCGCGCAGGTCGTGGTCATCGCGCCCTCGGTGAAGATCGTGAACAAGTTCGTCATCTACGACTCCCACGACCGGCGTTGGTACGAGCGCAGCCGCGGCGACCACCAGGGCCGCAACGACAGGCCGGTACCCCCGCCCGTGGTGCCCACCCCGCGCCCCACCCCGACCGGCAGCGTGTCGCCCGGGACCAGCAGCACCCCCTCCGGCCCGACCACCGGCCCCGGCACCTCTCCGGCCGCGCCCGACGGCTCCGGCACCCCCGGGGACGGCGGGACGCCCACCGGCACGCCCTCCGACCCGGACAGTCCGTCGGACTCGGGCACGCCCTCCGATCCGGGCACGCCGTCGGACGCCGACACGCCCTCGGACGCGGGTACGCCCTCCGATTCGGGCTCGTCCAAGGACCTGCGCAGGGACGGGGACGGCACGCCCTCGGACACCGCGACGCCGACGCAGGCGCGTTCGGACACGCCCTCCGACGCCGGCACGCCGGGGGAGCGCACCGAGGACACCGGTACGCCGACGGGTACCGGCACGCCGACCGCGACCGGCACCCGCGCGCGTTCCGGGAAGCCCGCCACCACGGCCACCACCGCCACCGGTTCACCCACCGGTACGGCCACGCCCGGCGGTTCGGCCGCCGCGCCGTGAGGCCGCTCGGCGCCCTCGCGGGCGGAGCAGCACCACAGCGGCCCACGCCCTGCGGCCGGAGCGTCAGCCGATGCCCCGGCCCTGCCCGCCGCCGGACGTGACCGTGCAGTGCGTGGCACCGCCCGTCGCGGGGAGGATCGCGAAATCGGTGCTCTTGCGGAGCCGGACGACGGTGAAGGAACCATCGGGCGCGACGTTCTCCAACTGCGCGACGCCCCCGCCGCCGTCGATCTTGAGCGGCAGGTCCTCGGGGGCCCAGCCGGATCCGCTGACGGTGACGCTCAGCCCGTTGTCCGCCGGCCTCACCGTGCAGGAACCGGAGGCGGCCGCAGGCACGGAGGCCGCCGCCGGCGCCAGTGCGGCCCCGCCGGAGGCAAGGACGGAGCAGGCGAGGAGTGCGACGACCGCGGTACGGCGACTGCGCCGGTTCATGATGGCGTTCTCCCTCGCGCAGGTCCGGTCAAAGGACGGGACGGCGCCCGTGCGGTCCATCGTCTCCCCTGCGGACCAGAGTGTCGATCGGGATGCGGGGCGCGTGCGGAACGCGGTACGGGGGGCTGGGGGAACGGGGCCGCGGGGCCGCCGCGCACCGGCCGGTGGCCCGGTCCGGCCCTCCCGTGGGGACAGGGTCGGGTGGGAGTGAGACCCTGGCAGCATGGCCCAGAGGGGATCTCACTCCGAGGTCGACTGGCCGGCGCGGCCGGACACCAGCCTTGCGCTCAACCGCATGGGCACCTTCGACTGGGACCTCGACAGCGGTCGGATGCACCTGGATCCCACCGCCCTCGAGGTCATCGACCTGCGTCCGGACGAGTTCGACGGCACCCCCGCCGGACTGCGGGCCCGCATCGTCCCCGAAGACGAGGCCCGGCTCGACGCCCGCGTCGCCCAGGCGCTGCGGAACGGCCACAGCCACTACGGGGCCTACACCCGGGTCCGGGGCCGCGACGGCGGCACCGCCTGGCTGCACGTACAGGGCCACATCCTGCGTGACCCGCACGGGCACGCCTACCGCGTCATCGGCATCCTGCGCGACGCCGCGCACGACCCCGCCGACCCCGGCGCCGGCGGCAACCAGGAGGACGACCGCCGGCGGATGACCGGCGTCGTCGAACGGACCACCGCCATCCTCGCCCACGCCCGCACCGTCAACGACGTCACGGACATCCTCAAGGACCCCGAGGCCCTCGGGCACCTCGGCGCGGTCAGCGTGATGCTGGGCATCGTCGACGGCGTCCGCATCCACCTGGTCGCGGAGGGCCAGCTGGGCTCGTACGTCCCCGAGATCGAGTACACGCGCATCGACGCCCGGTTCCCGATGAGCGAGGCCGTACGCAGCATGCAGCCCGTCTTCCTCTCCTCCCGCGAGGAGTTCGAGAACGGCTACCCCCAACTGTGGCCGTACATCGAGCCGCTGGCCGTCCGCAGCGGGGTCTACCTGCCGCTGATCGCCCAGGGCCGGCCCATCGGCGCCCTCGGCCTGCTCTACCGCCGCAACGGTGACTTCACCGCCGAGGAGCGCAACGTGCTGATGGCACTCGGCAGCGGCATCGCCCAGAGCCTCCAGCGCGCCATCCTCTTCGAACAGGAACACGACCTCGCCGAGGGCCTCCAGCGGGCCATGCTGCCCCGCCGCATCCCCGAGGTGCCGGGCGCGCGGATCGCCGTACGCTACCGCGCCGCCCGGATGGGACGGGACATCGGTGGCGACTGGTACGACGTGATCCCGCTGGGCGAGGGCCGGGTCGGCGTGATGATCGGCGACGTGGAGGGCCACGACACCGACGCGGCCGCGGTCATGGGCCAGCTGCGGATCGTGCTGCGCGCGTACATCGTCGAGGGCCACACCCCCGGCACGGCGATGGAGCGGGCCTCCGCCTTCCTGCGCGACCTCGACACGGAACGGTTCGCGACCTGCACCTACGCCGAGGTCGACCTCACCACCGGCATGCTCCGCATGGTCCGCGCCGGGCACCTCGACCCGGTCGTCCGGCGCGGCGACGGCAGCTGCCACCGGATCCAGGTGGCGGGCGGACTGCCCCTCGGACTGCCCGCGCGTGAGCAGCCCGGAACCGGCACCGGCTATCCCGTCACCAGCCTCGAACTGCACCCCGGCGACACCCTGCTGCTGTGCACGGACGGCCTGATCGAACGCCCCGGCGACGACGCCGACACGGGCATGCGGGAGTTCCTGGAGGCCGCCCGCAACGGCCCGGCCGACGTGGAGGAACTCGCCGACGTGCTGTGCGACCTGCTCGGCGACGCGGGCGGTGGGGACGACATGGCCCTGCTCCTGCTCCGCCGCCGCGGCACCGCGACCGCACGCGGCGGCGGACCCCTGCGCCACCGGCTGGACGCCGGAGACCAGGAAGCCCCCGCCCTGGCCCGCCACCTCATCCGGGCGGCCGTGGCCGCCTGGGGAGCGGAGGACAGGGCCGACGCGATCGTGCTGGCGGCGGACGAGCTGATGACCAACGCCCTGGTCCACACCGAGGGCGGCGGCGAGGTCAGCATGCGGCTGACGGCGGAGGGACGGATCCGCATCGAGGTGGAGGACCACAGCAGCGCCCTGCCGCAGCGCCGGGAGGCGGACGACTGGGCGGTGTCGGGGCGCGGGCTGATGCTGGTGGAACAGCTCGCGGACGCCTGGGGCGTGGAGCCCCGGGGCGGCGGGAAGGGCGTGTGGTGCGAGTTCGCCGTCCCCACCCCCGGGAAGCCCGCCGCCGAGCGGCCGGCGTGAGGATCAGACGACGGCGTACGGACCCTCCGCGGCCTTGGTGTTCTGCAGGGCCGTGATCCTGCGCACGACGGCCACGGCGAGGACGGCGGCGACGACGCGCAGCAGGTCCGTGCCGACCCCGAGGGCGTAGGCGTCCTGCATCTCCTCATGGGTGTCCCCGTTGAAGAACAGCCGCCCGGAGACGCGTCCGACGAGTTCCGCGCTCACCCACACCAGCCACCAGGCCGTGACGGGTGCGGTGGAGTACCTCCGGAACGATCCGTCAGGTCCGAGCTGCACGCTGGCCTGCAGGGTCTGCTTGGAGATCAGGTAGGGGAGGACGAGGTTTCCGATGGGGACGAACCACGCGCCGATGGCCCAGCCCGGGCGGTAGGTGAAGGCGTCGGGGCCGAGGATCTCCCCGTTGCAGCGCACCCGGTGGAACCAGACGATGAAGACGGCCGCGATGGCGATGACCGCCAGGGTCTGGAAGACCCCCGCCGCGGCGCTGAGCAGATCGGCCGTGTCGAGGTCGGCGACGGCAGGGGCGGTGGCGGGATCCGCGACGTAGCCGCGCTTCACCGAGTAGCCGTACACGCCGACTCCGACCGCGAAGAGGTCGATGAGGCCCCCCGCCGCGAGCATGACGGTCAGGGCGGTGGCGAGGCCTTGCGGAGAGCGCAGGACCCGGTGCGGTGGCCCGCCGGGTACCGGGGCGGCCGTCCACCCCGGCCGTCCCGGCAGTGCCGGGTGCCCGGACGCAGGTGCGGGCGCGGGCGGCGGCGGTGGCTGGCCGGGTGTGCTGAAGGACATGACGGAGTACCCCCCACGGGTCGTGTCACCGGTGTGTGCCCGCAGACGTGCGCGGGCCCGGTTGAACCTATGCCACCCCGACCGCTCGGTCCAGCCGGTTACCGCTCCCACTGGAGGGCCGAACCCGCAGGTCGGGGCGGTGCGGTCCGCTTCGTCAGGGGATGTCGGGGAGGACCCGGGGCCGGTGCGTGCGCATGGACGGCGGCCGCCGCCGCACGGAGCGCGGACGGGCAGACGGCGGGCGGCGGGCGGGCTCACGGCCGGTTCGGGCTCCGGCGTCGGCCGGGCGGGCCGGGCGGGCCGGGCGGGCCGGGCCCCGGCACGATCCGGAAGAGACGGCCTGGGTGGCCGGTCAGCACTCCTGTTTCTGCAGGGAGTCCTTGACGACCGTCCAACCCCGCGGACCCTTCTCGAAGGTGACTCCGGCCGTGTAGTGCAGGAGCGGTCGGGCCGGCCTGGGGGCTTCTCGCCCCGTGCTCCGCTCGACGGCCTTCCACCGGCTGACGTCGACGCAGTCCGTCAGCTGCGCGGTGCGCACCTCCTGGCCCTCCCTGTGCTCGACGGAGAAGGCCAGGGAGGTGTGCCCGTGCCCCGTCGTGCCGGTGACGGCGTGTCCGCCCTCGCGCAACCGGGCCAGCTCCGCCTCCTTCTGCGCGTACACGGAGGGCGAGGCGACCTCCTCCAGTGCCGTGCCCTTCACGTCCGCCTGCGCATAGGCGGCGGACAGCGCGCTCCAGTACCGGTCGTAGACCGCGAGGACCTCGGCGTGGTCGGGGTCCTGCGCCTGCGCCGCGGACGGTGCGCCGGAAGAGGCACCCGGGCCGGCCGGTGCGGCCGCGCCGCCCCCCGGCGACCCGGCGCAGCCGACCGCCAGGGCGGCCAGGCCGGCGGCGGCGACCACCCGCGGCAGGGCGGCAGGGGCGCGGTGCTCTCGGACCGGTCTCACGCGGATGCTCCACTCGGGCAGGCGGGGTGCACGGGCGCCCCCCGGTGCAGACAGTAGCCGGGCCCGCTGCTAGAGCCGTACCAGGGTGACCTCGGTGGCCTTCACACTGGTCCACACCTCGGAGCCCTCGACGATGCCCAGTTCGGCGGCCGCCTCCGGGGTGATCTCCGCGACCAGGTCGGGTGCCCGGGTGGAGGCGATCAGCACGCGCAGCCGGCTGCCGACCGCCGTGATCTCCCGTACGGTCCCCGGCCAGACGTTGCGGGGGCTGCCGGCCGGGCGTTCGCGGTGCACGGACACCGCCTCCGGGGCGATGATCGCGAGCGCCTCGGCGCCTTCCGGCAGGGCCTCGGCGACCACCAGCCGGCCCCCGCCGGGCAGTGCGAGGCCGTCGGCGGAGGCGGTGCCCGGCCAGGCGTTGCGGCCCAGCATCCGGGCCACCCACGGCGAGCGGGGGTGGCGGGCCACCTCGGAGGGCGGGGCGTCCTGCAGGGTGCGTCCGTCCGCAAGGACGAGGACCCGGTCGGCCAGCGACACCGCCTCGACGGGATCGTGGGTGACGATCAGGCAGACCCCGCCGAAGCCGGCCAGGTGGGTGCGCAGGGTGTGCCGGACGCGGGCCCGGGTGGTCTGGTCGAGCGCGGCCAGCGGTTCATCCAGCAGCAGCAGCCGGGGCCGGGCGGCAAGGGCCCGGGCGAGCGCCACGCGCTGGGCCTGGCCACCGGAGAGCTGGGCGGGCCTGCGGTGCGCGAGGTGGCCCACGCCGAGCCGGTCCAGCCACTCCAGGGCCTCGCGGCGGGCCCGGGCGCGCGGGACCCCGCGGGCGCGCAGTCCGTACGCGGTGTTGGCCGCGGCGGTCAGGTGGGGGAAGAGGGCCCCGTCCTGCGGAACCCAGGCCACCTGCCGCTTGTGAGGCGGCAGCGCGGTGACGTCGGTGTCGCCGAGGCGCAGTTCCGCACGGGCGCGCGGGCTCAGCCCGAGCAGAGCGCGCAGCAGGGTCGTCTTGCCCGCGCCGTTCTCCCCGACGACCGCGATGGTGGTACCGGGTTCGGCGTCCAGGGACAGCTCGTTGAAGCCGGTGACCGAGGCGTGCAGGGGCCAACGGCCCCCGCCGGCCGGGTCCGCGGCGGCGGCCACGGGTTCGGAGGCGGGCCTGGAGGCGGCGGGGTCCGGGTCGGCAGGGTCCTCGGCCTTCGCCGCGGACGCCGTGTCATCCCGGACGGCGGGGGTGCCCGTCCAGCGGCCGCGCAAGGCGATGAGCACGCCCATCGCGATCGCCAGGAGCAGCAGGGAGACGGACGTGGCCGCCTCGGGCTGGTCCTGGAGCAGCAGGTACACCTGGAGGGGGAGGGTCTGGGTGGAGCCGGGCAGGTTCCCGGCGAAGGTGATGGTCGCGCCGAACTCGCCCAGCGCGCGGGCCCAGGTGAGCGCCGCGCCGGCGATCAGCCCGGGCGCGACCATGGGGAGGGTCACCGTGAAGAACACCCGGACCGGCGAGGCGCCGAGGGACGCGGCGGTCTCCTCATAGCTCTGCTTCAGTCCGCTCAGGGCCCCCTCCAGGCTGATGACGAGGAACGGCATCGCCACGAAGGTGGCCGCGACGACGGCGCCCGACGTGTGGAAGGGCAGGGTGATCCCGAACGTGCCCTCCAGCCACGGCCCGAGCAGGCCGCGCCGGCCGAAGCCCAGCAGCAGGGCCACACCGCCGACGGTCGGGGGCAGCACCATCGGCAGGAGCACGAGGGAGCGCACCAGGACCTTGCCCGTGAACTCCACCCGGGCCAGCAGCCAGGCGAGCGGTACGCCCAGGAGGAGCGACAGCCCGAGGGCCCACAGCGACACCAGCAGCGACAGCCGCAGCGCCTCGACCACGCCGGGGCTGCCGAGATGCGCGCCGAGCTCGCTCCACCGGGTGCGGACCAGGATGCCGAGGAGGGGCAGCAGCAGGAACGCCACGGCGAGCAGCGCGGGGAGCGCGAGCGTCACGGGGAGCCGGGCGCGGGGGCGGGAGCGGGGGCGCGTGCTGGTGCTGGTGCTGGTGCTGGTGCGGGGCATCTGGGTTCCTGGCGGGGGAGTCGGCGGCGGGAAGCAGCGTACGGCGGCCGGTGCGCCGCTGCGGACGGTACGTCAGGTCCGGCGGGTACGCACGGTGCGTCAGGCCGGCGGACGGTGCGTCGGATGCCGCCGGGCCGCACCGTGGGGCCGCACCGCCGGGCCGCGCGGCTGGTCCCGGGCTGGTCGTGTCCGGGGCGGCACCGGGCCGCGCCGCGGGCCGCGCTGCCGGGCCGCGCTGCCGGGCCGCGCCGCCGGGCCGGCCGCCGGGCCGCGCTGCCGGGCCGCGCCGCCGGGGCGCGCTGCCGGGCCGCGCCGCCGGGGCGCGCTGCCGGGCCGCGCGGCTGGTCCCGGGCTGGTCGCGTCCGGGGCGGCACCGGGCCGCGCTGCCGGGCCGCGCCGCCGGGCCGCGCGGCTGGTCCCGGGCTGGTCGCGCCGGGGGTGGCACCGGGCCGCGCCGCCGGGCCGCGCTGCCGGGCCGCGCTGCCGGGCCGCGCTGCCGGGCCGCGCTGCCGGGCCGCGCTGCCGGGGCGCGCTGCCGGGGCACGCGGCTGGTTTCGGCTGGTCGCGCCGGGGGCGGGCCCGGTGGCGGCGGGCCCCCGGCGGTCAGGCCTGCTGGAAGCCGGCGTCCTGAAGGATCTTCTGCGCCTCGGGCGTGCTCAGCCAGGCGACGAACGCGGCGGCGGCCTCGGCGTGCCTGGACTCCTTCAGGGTGGCGGCCGGGTAGGAGGCCACGGCGTTCTGGGCGTCCGGGATGTCGACGGCGACGACCTTGTCCCCGGACTTGGCGGAGTCCGTCTTGTAGACGAGGCCCGCGTCGGCCTCGCCCAGCTCGACCTTGCTCAGCACGGCGCGGACGTTGGGCTCCTGGGAGACGGGCTTCACGGCAACGCCCTGCTTGTCCAGGATCTCCTTGCCGTACCGGCCGACCGGGACCTCCGGAGCGGCGAGCACGACCTTGATCTTGGGGTCGGCGAGGTCCTTCAGGTCGTCGATCTTGAAAGGGTTGCCCTTGCCGGCCGCGATCACCAGACGGTTCTTCGCGATGACCTTGGCCTCGCCGGTCTCCGCCCTGAGGCCGTCCATGGTCCTGGCGTCGGCGGTGACCAGCGCGTCGGCCGGCGCGCCCTGCTTGACCTGCGCGGCGAGTTCCTGGGAGCCGGCGAAGGAGAAGGTGACCTTCGTGCCCGGGTGGGCCTTCTCGTACGCGGCGCCGGCGGTCTTGAAGACGTCGGTGAGGGAGGAGGCGGCGAGGACGGTCAGGTCGGCCGCCTTCGGTCCGGCGGAGGCGGTGGCCGCACCCGCGGCGTTCGGGGAGCCGTCCGCTGCGGGCTCCGAGCCGCCGTCACCGCAGGCGCTCAGCGGCAGCAGCAGGGCGGTGGTCAGGACGGCGGCGGCGGTACGGCGGCGGATCGGGGTCGCGGACATGAGCGGGGTGCTCCTCGGTCGGGTCGGGCGGGGCGGGGCGGTTCGGGCCGGTAGCGGTCGGGGCGGGACGCCGGGTCCGCACCGTGGTGACCCGCACCGGCGACGGGCGGAGCGGGCGGGCGCGCCCGGGCTGGGGCGCCCGGGCTGGGGCGCCCGGGCTGGGGTGCGGTCGGACGGGCGCACGTGCGGGTGGCTGCGGTCAGACGCGGTCAGATGCGGTCGACGTGCACGCTGGTCGACTTCACGCGGGCGGTCGCCTGCATGCCGACCTCCAGTCCGAGCTCCTCCACGGCCTCCCGGGTGAGCAGGGAGACCAGCCGGTGGGGACCCGCCTGGATCTCGACCTGGGCCGCCACGTCGCCGAGGGTGACGGCGGTGACGATGCCGGGGAAGGCGTTGCGCGCCGAGGTGTACGGCTCGGCGTCCTCGCTGTGGGCCCCCTGGCCCACCTCGACGGAGAAGGCGGCCAGATCACGGCCGCTGATCAGGCGCCGGCCCGCCCCGTCACGATGGGTCACGACCCGGCCGGCGTCGGCCCAGCGGCGTGCGGTGTCGGGACTGACGCCCAGCAGACGGGCCGCCTGGCCGATGGTGTAGGACTGCATGAGCGATACGGTAGGGCCATTTCTCCCGCACATGCAATCCTCTTAGGATGATCTGCATGGCAGGTGCGATTCCCATTGGCGTATCTGCCAAAAGTCATTCCGCTGTCGCGGGACCTTCTCGCTACAGTCGGGGCATGGCTGATGAGGTATCCGGAACGGCAGCGGCAGCAGGCGGAGGCACCGTCCGGGTGGACGCGTGGATCTGGTCCGTCCGCCTGACGAAGACCCGCTCGACCGCGGCGACCGCCTGCCGGGCGGGCCACGTGAAGGTCAACGGCGAGCGTGCCAAACCGGCGCAGCCCGTGCGTGCCGGTGACGAGGTGCGGCTCTTCCACGCGGGGCGCGAGCGGATCGTCGTGGTCCGGCGGGCCGTCTCGAAGCGGGTGGGGGCTCCGGCCGCCGCGGAGTGCCTGATCGACAAGAGCCCGCCCGCGCCGACCCGCGTCGAGGCGGCCGTGGTCGGCATCCGCGACCGCGGCGCGGGCCGCCCCACCAAGCGCGAACGCCGCGAGATCGAGAGCCTGCGAGGCCGCTGACGGGGAAGCGGGCGACCGGAATCGCCGGGCGCCGCAACACCCCTCGACCGGACACACCTCGGACCCAGAGGACCCCACCCGGCCCCGCGAACATCTCCCAGCGGCGCCGACCCCGCCCGGCGGCGCACGGCCGCGCCGGCTTCTGCCGGCGGCGCCGGCCTCCCCCCGGCTCCGGCCGTGCTCGGCTCACCGGGCCGCGCTGGCCCCCCCGGCCCAGCCCGGACGTGCCCGGCCTCGCTGGCCGGGGTGACCCCACCTGGCCGCGTCGACCCCGCCCGGCCGCGCCAGCCCTGCGCGGCCGTCCCCCGGCCGTGCTCGGCTCACCGGGCCGTGCTTGGCCGGCCGCGTTGGCCTCCCCGACCCCGCCCCGCTGCCCTCGGCCGTGCTTGGCTCACCGGGCCGCGCTGGCCTCCCTGCCGCCCGGCCCCGCCCGGACCTGCCCGGCCTCCCTGGCCGCCGCGACCCCGCTCGGCCGCTCCCGGCCGTGCTTGGCTCACCCGGCCGCCCCCGATCCCGCTGGCCCAGCTCGACCCGTCCCGGCCACGCCGATCCCGCTGGCCCAGCTCGACCCGACCCGGCCACGCCGACCCCGCCTGGCCGCGCCGACCCTGCCCGGCGGCGCACGGCTGCGCACGGCTGCGCCAGCTTCTCCCAGCGGCGCCGGCCTCCCCGGCCACGGCCGGCCGCCCTCGGTGGTGCTTGGCTCACCCCGGCGGCGCTGGCCACGCTGGCCCCACCCGGCCGCGCCGACCCCGCCCCGATCCCGCCCAGCCGCCCCCGACCCCGCCCGGCCCCGCCCGGCCTCCCCGGCCCCGCCCGGCCCCGCGCCGACCCCGCGCGGCCTCCCCGGCCCCGCGCGGCCTCCCCGGCCCCGCCCGACCGCCCCCGGCCCCGCCCGGCCGTCCCCGGTCGTGCGGTTCCGCCGTGCGGGGCGGGGGCGTGCATGCCTACGCTGGTGTGTCGTCCGTCCCCGCCCGGCTCCTCGTACGACAGGACAGGAGGCGCGTCGTGAGGCCTTCACACCCGCACTCGCACCCGCCCGTGAGCCCGCCCGTCCGCCCCCGTACGGGGCCCCGCGGGATCCGGTTCGCCGCGGCCGCCGCGGCGGCCCTGCTCGGACTCTCCTCGCTCGCGGGAACGGCGTACGGCGCTCCCACCCCGCCACCCCCGCCCTCCGCTTCCTCCCCGGCGGCGGACGGCGCGGACGCCTTCCGTGAACTCACTCCGGCCGTCGCGGCGCAACTGGACGCCGCGGTCCGGCGGACCCTGCGCGAGAGCGGGGTGCCCGGCGTGACGGTCGGCCTGTGGGCGCCCGGCAAGGGCAGTTACGTCCGGACGTTCGGTGTCGCCGACAAGGCCACGGGCGCCCCCATGCAGACCGACTTCAACATCCGGATCGGCAGCGAGACGAAAACGTTCACGGTCACCGCCCTCCTGGAGCTGGTCGACCGGGGCAAGCTCGAACTTGACGACCCCATAGGCAAGTTCATCAGCGGTGTGCCGAACGGGGACCGCATCACCCTGCGCCAGCTGGCGGAGATGCGCAGCGGGCTCTTCAACTACACCGAGGACGCGGGCTTCGACAAGGAGTTCGCCGCGCACCCCGAACGGCCCATGACTCCGCAGCAGTTGCTGGACTACTCCTTCAAGCACCCGGTGCAGTTCGCGCCCGGCGCCCAATTCGAGTACTCCAACACCAATCTGATCCTGCTCGGACTCGTGGTCGAGAAGGCCGGCGGCCGGCCGCTGCACGAGTTCATCCGCCAGAACGTGCTGGAGCCGGCCGGGCTGCGGCACACGGTCTTCCCCACCGACGCGGCCTTCCCCGACCCGCACCCGCAGGGCTACACCGACCAGTCGGCCTCGGGCAAGACGGTGAACGCCACGCACTGGAACCCGTCCTGGGCGTGGGCCGCCGGGGCGATGATCTCCGACCTGCAAGACCTGCGCAGTTGGGCGCGCACCCTGGCGACCGGCACGCTGCTGACCCCCGAGACCCAGGCCGAACGCCTCAAGACCCTGCCCATCGGCGGCATTCCGGGCGCCGGGTACGGGCTGGGCATCTTCGACGTCCAGGGCTGGATCGGCCACAACGGCTCGCTCCCCGGGTACGAGACGCTGACCGTCTACCTGCCGCAGGCCGAGGCGACGATGGTGGTCCTCCTGAACACCGACATCCTGCACGACGGCCAGGAGCCCAGCACCCTCTTCGGCGAGGCGATCACGAGCATCGTCAGCCCCGGCCACGTCTACCCCGGCCACAAGGCGGTCGAGCCGAAGGGCACCCCGACCCCGGCCCCCACCCCCTCGGCGGCCCCCACCCCCTCGGCGGCCCCCTCCCCGGGAGCGCCCGCAGTGCAGTGACGTACCACCTCGCAGGACGTCCTCCCCGCACCCCATCCCTCCACCCACCCCCACAACCCACCCACCCCCATATTCGGGCAGACGTTCGAATGTGGGGGTAGGCTGGTCCCATGCACGCGCTCCACGGCCTCCACAACCTCCAGGGCTCCCTCTTCGACCAAGGCGACGAGATCACCCTCGGCCCGCTGTCCGGCCTGCGGCGTACCGAACTCGGCGAGGGGGCCTGGGTCGACCACCTGCCCGGCTGGCTGCTCGGCGCCGACGCCCTGTTCGAACAGCTGGCCGCCGACGTGCCCTGGCGTGCCGAGCAGCGGCAGATGTACGAGCGCCAGGTCGAGGTGCCCCGGCTGCTCGCCTTCTACGGCGAGGACGCGGAGCTGCCCCACCCCGCGCTCGGTCAGGCGCGCGCGGAGCTGGGCCGCCACTACGCCGCCGAACTGGGCGAGCCCTTCACCACGGCCGGGCTCTGCCTGTACCGCGACGGCCGCGACAGCGTCGCCTGGCACGGCGACCGCATCGGCCGCTCCTCCACCGAGGACACCATGGTCGCCATCGTCTCGGTCGGCGACCCGCGCGACCTCGCCTTCCGCCCCCGGGCCGGCGGCCCCACCCTGCTGAGACTGCCGCTGGGGCACGGAGACCTCGTCGTCATGGGCGGCTCCTGCCAGCGGACCATGGAGCACGCCGTACCGAAATCCGCGCGAGCCGTCGGCCCCCGCATCAGCATCCAGTTCCGCCCGCGCGGCGTGCGCTGAGCACGCCGGCCGGGCGTCAGCCATGGGTGCGCCGCCCGTGGAGCCGCGCCCGGTCGATCCCTGGCCACGGGGCCTCCGGACTACGAGGCCTCCGGGCGGCAGGGCTGCAGGGCTACGGGCTACGGGCTGCAGGGCTACGGAGCCTCCGGTCTCCTCCGGGCTACAAGGTTCCCGGCTCCTTCGCGGGCCGGACCGCCGAGGCCGCCGCGTGCAGGGACCGCAGGGCCAGCAGCAGGACGCCGATGTCGTCCAGGTACACCGGGTCCGGAATCAGGTCCACCGGGGAGACGGTGTAGATCACGGCAGCCCAGAACAGCGCCTTGTCCCGCAGCGGGATCCCCGCGTCGAGCAGGAGCCGGCGCGCCTTGAAGACCCGTACGAGCAGTACGGCGGCCGCGACCGCCAGCGCGGCCGCGACGAGCACGGCGACCGTGAGCCAGACCTTTCCGTCCATGAGGCCCGTATACCCGGATCCCCCGACCGATATCACGGCCGCCGCCGGGGCGGTTGCGGGGTGTGGCCGCCCGGCTCCCGCAGGCGCCGGCTGACCTCGCCCAGCCCCGCGGCGACCGCGTCGAGCTGCTCGGGGGTCAGGACGTCGACGAGGATCTCCCGAACCGTCGCCACATGGCCCGGCGCGGCCTCCTCCAGCCGTGAACTCCCCGCGTCGGTGAGGACGGCGAAGACCCCGCGCACGTCGGAGGGGCAGCTGCGGCGGCGGACCAGCCCGGCCTTCTCCATCTGGGTGATCTGGTAGGTCAGCCCGCTCTTGGAGTTGATCAGGCCGTTGGCGAGCTCGGTCATGCGCAGTTCGCGCCCGGGCGCGGCGGCGAGCCGCACGAGGATCTCGTACTGCGGGTGCGACAGCCCGGAGTCGTCCTTGAGCTGCTGGTCGAGCCGCCGGTTCACCAGGGCCGAGGCGGCCAGGAATCCGCTCCAGGCCCGCATCTCACGCTCGTCCAGCCATCTCGTTTCAGCCATGGGGCCAGCGTACACAGGTTGTTCGAATTTGAATCAATGGTTAGGGTGCGGCCTAGTGGTTCGAATGTGAACAACCCGCAGGGTCGCCCCGCCCCTGCACCCTCCCGACCCCTGACCGGACCACCCGACCGGAAGGACCCCCCATGACCAGCCCCTCCGTCTCCCCGGCGAAGCCGCAGGCCACCGCACCGGCCGCCCCGCCCGCCCCCGCCGCAGCCCTCACCGCCGGCTCCGACGCGGGCCTGCTGCTCCTGCGCCTCGTCCTCGGCCTGACCATGGCCGCCCACGGCTCCCAGAAGCTCTTCGGCTGGTTCGGAGGCGGCGGCATCAGCGGCACCGGCCAGTTCTTCACCGCGAGCGGCTACCCCGCCGGCGACGCCATGGCCGTCCTCGCCGGACTCACCGAGACCCTGGGCGGACTTGCCCTCGCCCTCGGCCTGCTCACCCCGCTCGCCGCCGCCGCCCTCGTCGGCACCCTCGTCAACGCGCTCGCCGTCCACGGCACCGGCTCCTTCTTCGCCCCCAAGGGCATGGAGTACGAACTGCTCCTCACCGCCGGCGCCGCAGCCCTCGGCCTGACCGGCCCCGGCCGGTACGCCGTCGACCGGCTGCTGCCCGTCCTGCGCACCCCGCGACCGGCCCTCGGCGCCTTCGCCGTCCTCCTCGGACTGGCCCTCGGCGCCGTCCTCCTGCTCATCCGGAATTAACCGGCCGACACGGGGAACCAGCGCGCACGAGGGTGCCCGGGGCCTGCGCTGATTGGCCCCGGGCATTCGGGGGAAGAGCGCACAAATGACACAACCCATCGAAGACTACGCACTCATCGGCGACCTGATGACCAGTGGACTGGTCGGCCGCGACGGGTCCATCGACTGGCTGTGCCTGCCGCGCTTCGACTCGGGGGCATGTTTCGCCAAGCTGCTCGGCGACGAGGACAACGGACACTGGCGCCTCGCCCCCCTCGACGCCGCCGACGGCGAGCGGTGCACCCGCCGCGCCTACATCGACGGCACCCTGGTCCTGGAGTCCTACTGGGAGACCGAGACCGGAACGGTCAAGGTCATCGACTTCATGCCGCAGCGCGACGTCGCCCCCGACGTCGTCCGCATCGTCGAGGGCATCAGCGGCCGGGTCCAGATGAGCAGCACCCTGCGCCTGCGGTTCGACTACGGCCACGTCGTCCCCTGGCTGCGCCGCAGCGACGGCGACCGGGTCGCCGTCGCCGGACCCGACTCCGCCTGGTTCCGGAGCGAGCCCCCCGTCCGCACCTGGGGCGAGGACAACAGCACCCGCTCCCGGTTCCCCGTCGCCGCCGGCGAGCGCGTCGCCTTCGTCCTCACCTGGCACCCCTCCCACGAGCCGCGCCCCAAACCCGTCGACCCCTACGAAGCCCTGGAGCAGAGCCTCGCCGGCTGGCAGGAATGGACCGCCCAGTGCCGCTACGAGGGCCCGTACAAGGAAGCGGTCACCCGCTCCCTGATCACCCTCAAGGCACTCACGTACGCCCCGACCGGCGGCATCGTGGCCGCGGCCACCACCTCCCTGCCCGAGGAACTCGGCGGAGTCCGCAACTGGGACTACCGCTTCTGCTGGCTGCGCGACTCCACCCTCACCCTGGGCTCCCTCCTCGCCACCGGCTTCCTCGACGAGGCCCGCGCCTGGCGCACCTGGCTGCTGCGCGCCGTCGCCGGCGACCCCGCCGACCTGCAGATCATGTACGGGATCGGCGGTGAACGCCGGATCCCCGAGTCCGAACTGCCCTGGCTGCGCGGCTACGCCGACTCCGCCCCCGTACGGGTCGGCAACGCCGCCGTCGACCAGCTCCAGCTCGACGTGTACGGGGAAGTGCTGGACTCCCTGCACGTGGCACGCTCCGCCGGACTGCCCACCGAACGGCACGCCTGGCAGCTCCAGCTCGCGCTCCTCGACTTCCTGGAGAAGAACTGGCAGCGCCCCGACGAGGGCCTGTGGGAAGTGCGCGGCCCCCGCCGCCACTTCGTCCACTCCAAGGTGATGGCCTGGGTCGCCGCGGACCGGGCCGTGCAGGCCCTGGAGAAGGACCCCTCCCTCCCCGGCGACGTGGAACGCTGGCGGACCATGCGGGACGCGGTCCACCTGGACGTGTGCGAGAAGGGCTTCGACCCCGAACGCAACACCTTCACCCAGTTCTACGGCTCCGACGAACTGGACGCCGCGACCCTGCTGATCCCCCGGGTCGGCTTCCTGCCGCCCGACGACCCGCGCGTCGTCGGCACGGTCGACGCGGTGCGCGAAGAGCTCGGCCGCAGCGGCCTGGTCCGCCGCTACACCACCGAAGGCCCCTCCGTCGACGGGTTGCCCGGTGACGAAGGAGCCTTCCTGGCCTGCTCGTTCTGGCTGGCCGACGCCCTCCACATGACGGGCCGGGAGGAGGAGGCGCGGGAACTCTTCGAGCGGCTGCTGGACGTCAGCAACGACGTGGGCCTCCTCGCCGAGGAGTACGACCCGATCGCGGGACGCCAACTGGGCAACTTCCCGCAGGCCTTCAGCCACGTCGGCCTGGTGAACACCGCCCTCACCCTGGGCCACGCGCAGGGCCGGGCCCGGAAGCAGGCCGAGGAGCAGGGCCGGCAACAGGTCCAGGAGCAGGGCTAGGGCCGTGACCGGAAGGTGTGCCGGGCGCCGCGACCCGGTGAGCCTTCCCGGTCACAGCACCAGGTGTATGGCCCTGTGCGGTTGCAGGCGCGGCTGACGGGTGGAGGGCCGCCGACCGGCGTGCCGGTCAGGACTGGACGGCCGGCTTCAGGACGTCCTGGCACCACTGGCGGAAGTCGGTGGTGGTGGCGGGGGCCGGGTCGCGCGGTTCGGCGTCGTAGATGCCGTTGTTCTGCGCGTGGACCATGCCGGCCATGTCCTGGGCCAGCGAAGGGCTCGCGCCGTGCTGCACCATCCGGGCCTGGAAGTCCGCGAGCGGCACCTGCCGGTAGCGCACCGTGTGGCCCAGGGATTCGGAGATGATCTCGGCCATGGCATCGGGGGTCAGGTCGTCGGGGCTGACCAGGGGAACGCGGGCCTGACCCTTCCAGGTGGCGTCCAGCAGAAGGGCTGCCGCGGCGGCGGCCACGTCCTGGGTGGCCACGAGCGGCAAGGGCCGGTCCGCGGTGTTCGCCAGGGAGAACACACCCTGCTGCGCGATCGGATGGACCTGGCGGAGGATGTTCTCCATGAAGAAGGGCAGGGCCAGGGCCCGGTACTGCGCGCCGGCGCTTTCGATCAGCTCGTCCATGGCGAGCGCGGCCGACAGCAGCCCGGCCTCGCCGATGTACCCGTGGCCCAGTGAGGTGACGTGCACCATCCGCACGCCCCGGCCCGCGGCTTCCTGGGCTACGGCCCGGGTGAAGTCCAGGTAGTGGTTCTCGGCGGGGCCGGCGTCCCGGAAGCCGGCCGGGGGCACGAGCCAGAACAGGCGGTCCGCGCCCTCCAGCGCCTTCGCGATCGTGTCCGCGTCGGCGTGTGAGCCCTCCACCACCTCCGCCTGCGCGCGCACGTGCTCCGGGAGGCGGGAGGGATCGCGGGCGATCACCCGGACCGGCTCACCGCTGTCCAGGAGACGGTCCAGGACCTGTCGGCCGACGTCACCGGTCGGCGTGGTAACAACGATCATGAGGGCCTCCATACAGGGGGTCGACGGCGCACCCCAAGGGGCGTGCCGAGCAGTCGCTGTCCAGTGAACCCGGAGCAAAGACACAGGTGAAGGACCATCTGGGTCCCCATTGATACCCTGGAGGTATGAAAGATCCGGAGGTACGGCAGCTCCGCTACTTCGTCGCGGTCGCGGAGGAACTGCACTTCGGGCGCGCTGCCGACCGGCTGGGGATGGCGCAGCCCCCTCTGTCCCGAACGATCCGCGACCTTGAACGACAACTCGGTGTGACACTCTTCGAACGGACCACCCGGCAGGTGAAACTCACCGCCGCCGGAGAGGTCCTGCTGCGCGACGCCAGAACCGCTCTGGAGGCGGTCACCGCCGCCGCCCACCGAACCCGGCACGCAGGCAGCGCCACGCCCCGGCTGCGCATCGCCCTCAAGGCCGGCATCGACGGCGGCCTGCTACCGCAGATCCTGGACGCCTACAGCACCGACCCCGCAGCCCCGCCCCCCGACCTGGTCCTCGGAGGGTTCGGCGCTCAACCCCAGGCACTGCGCGATGGCCTCGCCGACGTCGCCCTCGTGCTCCGCCCCATCGACGACCGCGGGCTGGACAGCGAGCCGCTGCTGACCGAGCCGGTGCTGGTGGCCATGGCCGCCACCGACCCACTGGCCGCCCGTACCCGGCTGCGCCTGGCCGACCTGGCCGGCCGGAACCTCCCCAACGGCGCACCGGCCGACGACGGCCGGACCACGCCACCCCAGCCCGGAACAACGAGACAAGCCTCCAACTTGTCGGAGATCTTCAGCCTCGTCGAGACAGGCAGCATCGTGTTCTTCGCGCCCGCCTCGGTCGCCCGACACAATCCGCGCCCCGGGGTCGCCTACCGGCCGGTCAGCGACCTGCCGAACTGCACACTGGCCGTCGCATGGCCCCAGGAAGCCCGCTCACCGGCCGTCGCCGCCTTCGTGCGCGCCGCTTGCGCGATCGCAGCCGCCCACCGCGCACAAGCGGAGGCCCGCATGCAGGGCACGCCCGCCTGAGGCCCGCCCCCCACCACGATCGGCCAGAGCGTGCGGGGGTACCGGGGCCGCGCGCGGCCCCGGTCCGGCGACCCTACGCCACAGCGTCCTGGCCGTCCTCCGGAATGCTGACCAGCCAGCGCGTGGCCCGCCGCGGCCGCAGGTACAGCGCCCAGTACAGCGTGGCGGCAGCGGTGATCCCGCCCGTCCACAGCAGGTACTGGACCTCCTGCCGGGTCAGGATGTAGGCGAGCACGGCGATCAGCACCACCGGCACCGCCGGCCACAGCGGCATCCGCCAGGCCGCCGCTTCCTTGTGGGCGCCGCGCCGGCTGAACAGCGAAGCCACCGCGACCAGCAGGTACATGCCGGTCACCGACACCCCGGTGACCCCGTACAGGGTGTCGAGGTTGACGAAGCACAGGGCGGCGCCGGGCACGCCGACGACAAGGGTCGCCACCCACGGGGAGCCGAACCGGCCGAGCTTCGCCAGTGCGTGGTTCACGGGCTCGGGCCAGGCGCGGTCACGGGCGGAGGCGAACAGCACCCGCGAGTTCTGGATGACCATCACGATGCCCGCGTTGACGATGGCGAGGGCCACGCAGAGGCTGACGAAGGTGCCGACGGCCGAAGTGGACCAGGCCGTCACCATCGCGCCCAGGTCGCCGGCGGCCAGCGCGCCCAAGTCCGGGGCGCCCAGGGTGATGGCGACGACGGGGACCAGGATGACCGCGGTGGACAGGGCCAGCGTGGTCAGCACCGTACGGGCCACGTTGCGCCGCGGGTTCTCCAGCTCCTCCGAGAGGTACACCGCCGTGGAGAACCCCTGGGTGACGAACAGGGCGATCGCCAGGCCGGAGACGACCATCATCGCCGTGACGGTGGAGTTCCCGCCGCCCTCCGCGGCGACCGTGCCGTGCACGAGGGCGCCGGCGCCCCGCTCGCCGTGCGAGAAGCCCAGGACGGCCACGAGCGCCGCGGCGACCACTTCCAGTACCAGGAAGACGCCGGTGATCCAGGCGTTGGCCCGCAGGTCGAGGAGTCCGGCGAGGGTGGCGAGCAGCATCACCGCGGCGCCCGCCGCCGGGGCGGGCACCTCGATCAGGGGAGCCAGGTAGTCGGCCGTGCCCATCGCGATCACCGGCGGCACGATCATGACGACCAGCAGGGACAGGACGAAGACCAGCCATCCGGCGAGCCGGCCGGCCAGGGTCGAGACCATCGCGTACTCACCGCCCGCGCTCGGGATCAAGGTCCCCAACTCCGAGTAGCAGAAGGCGACTCCGATGCAGAGCAGCGAACCGATGGCGATGGTGAGGGCCGTCCACGTGCCGAGGCTCGCGAACAGGTCGGGCACGACCACGAAGAGGGTCGAGGCGGGCGTCACGCACGAGAGCGTGAGCAGCGTTCCGCCCACGACGCCGATGGAACGCTTGAGCTTCTGCGGGACGGGCCCGGTGGCGGGGGAGAGTGCCTGGGGGGCGCTGAGCGTGTCGGTCATCGGTGCAGGTTCCGATCGGCAGGTGCGGGGTGTGAGCGGGGAGCGCTATCGCCTCCGAGGCGCTGGCGGGTACGTGGTTCCGTGCTCCCGGGCGCACATGCAATCCCTGCGAGATCTGCTGGTCAAGAGCCGTCCATCGACGGAATCCGTCGTCCGCCGACGCGGCCGGGCCCCGCTTCGTGCGTCAGGACCGCATCAATGCTGCGCCGCAAGCGGGTGCGGGAACCGCAGCCCGCACCCCGCGAATTTTCCCCGGCTTTGCCGAGCCGGCTCCCCGCCGGTCCGTGTACGGACGGCAACGCCGGGTAAGCGCGCGCCATGACTGTCGCGAAGACGAGCGTTCTCGTACTGGACTGCGCCGAACCGGAGTCGCTGGCCCACTTCTACGCCGAGCTGCTGGGCGCCGACATACGCCCCGGGGACGGCTTCGACATGGTCGAGGTGGTCGGCGGGCCAGGCGTCCACCTCGCCATCTGCCGCGACCACGGCTACGCGCCGCCGAGCTGGCCCCGCCCGGAGGACTCCCAGCAGGCTCACCTGCGGATCCTGGTCGCACCCGAGGACCTGGACGAGGCGGAGCGGGAGGCGGTCTCCCTCGGCGCCCGCCCGGTGTCCGCCGACGCGGAGGAAGGCCCGCGCGACGCCCGCCTGTTCAGCGACCCGGCGGGCCACACCTTCACCCTCGCGGCCACCGGCGTGAAACGCTGACCCGGCCCGCGCCGACCACGGCCACGACCACGGCCGCAGCCGCAGCCGCAGCCGCAGCCGCGGCCCCGGTCCGGCCCCGGCCCCGGCCCGAAAGGAGATGCGCCAAGATCACGCATCTGCGAGAGTCGCGCCCGTGAACAGTTCCGAGCCCGTCATACGTCGCGCGGTCGCCTCCGACGCGCCCGAAGTGGCCGAGGTGTGGCTGCGTTCTTTCACCGCGGCCCTGCCCGGCGTACGCCGCGCCCACGACGACGACGCGGTGCACAACTGGTTCGCCCACGTGGTCGTGCCGCAGTACGAGACCTGGGTGGCCGTCGCCGATGGCGCCGTCACCGGACTGCTGGTGCTCGACGGGGCCGAGCTCGAACAGCTCTACCTCGACCCTTCCCGGCGCGGCCGCGGGCTGGGGGACCGGTTCGTCGACCTGGCCAAACAGCGGCGGCCCGCCGGGCTGGGGCTGTGGACCTTCCAGGTCAACGGCCCGGCCCGGCGCTTCTACGAACGGCACGGCTTCACCGCGGTCGAGCACACCGACGGACTGCGCAACGAGGAGCAGGAGCCGGACGTCCGCTACACCTGGCAGCCGCAGGCCGCGCCCACACCCCCGCGCACACCCCCGCGCACACCCACGCCATGACGGTCAGGCCGCCTCGGGGCCTCCCGTACGGGACGCCAGCAGCAGGGCGATGTCGTCCGGGCGGTCGTCGCTGCCCGTTCCGCTGATCAGCCGGTCGGCGGTCTCGGCCAGCGGGGAGGGCCGGGCCGAGGCCAGCGCCGCGCGCACCCGCTCGATCCCCACGTCGATGTCCGCACCGGGCCGCTCCACGAGCCCGTCCGTGAACAAGGCCAGCACCGCGCCCCGCGCAAGCCGCAGTTCGGTGACCGGATAACCGGCCTCCGGGTCGATGCCGAGCACCACCCCGCCCGGCAGGTCCAGCACCTCCGTCCGGCCGCCCGGGTGGCGCAGCAGCGGCTGCGGATGCCCGGCCCGCACGGCCGCGGCGCTGCCCGACACCGGGTCCAGCAGGACGTAGCAGCAGCTCGCGAACTGCCCCGGATCCAGGTCGATGAGCAACTGGTTGGTACCGCTGACCACTTGTTGCGGACTGCTGCCACTGAGCGCGAAAGCCCTTACCGCACTGCGTAGTTGGCCCATCGTCGCCGCCGCGGCCACCCCGTGCCCCTGGACGTCGCCGATGACCAGCGCCAGCAGGCCGCCGCCCGTCTCGATGACGTCGTACCAGTCGCCGCCGACGTCCATCCCCTGCGTGCCGACGAGGTAGCGGGCGACCGTCTCCACATGCTCCAGCACCGGGAGCCGGTGCGGCAGCAGGGCCGACTGGAGACCGCGGGCGAGCGCCGCCTCACTGTCGTAGCGCCGCGCCCGCTCCAGGGCCTGCGCGATCAGCCCGGCCAGGGCGGTCAGCACCGTGCGCTCCTCCGGGCTGAACCCGCGGGGCGCGTCGAAGCCGAGGATGCACGAGCCGACCGGGCGCCCCGAGGCGATCAGCGGCAGAAATGCGCGCGCCCCCACGTCGGTGTCCAGCGGGATGCCCGGATAGGCGGCCGCCAGGTGCTCCATCGACTCGAAGAACAGCGGCCGCCCCGAGGTCAGGCACTCCACGCCCGGCAGCCGGGCGTCCAAGGCGACCCCGTCGAACTGGTGGAGGAACCCGCGGGGGAAACCGATCTCCCAGGCCATGTGCAGATGCCGCTCGTCGAGCAGGTAGATCGCCAGCTGGCGGCCGCCGAACGCGGGCAGCAGCTCCTCGGTGACCACCGCCGACACCTGGCGGGCGGTGACCGCCTCGGTCAGGGCGATGGCCAGGGCCACCGGCCGGTACAGGGCGCCGGCCCGGTCCGCGGCCGAACCGAGCCCCGCACCCGGCCGGGTCACCGAGGCCGGCGTATAGGCGGGCCGGTCCGTCGTGCCGATCGTCAGCGTCACCCCCGTGCGCCCCGGGTACAGGCCCACCGCAAGCCACTCCCCGGGTGGCTCGGAAGCCCGCCTGGCCGAGAAGTGCACCGGCTCGCAGGACATGAAGGCCGCCCGGAAGTGGTCCTGGTAGGCGGGGTGTCCGAGCCAGGGCAACGCCTCCCACACCACCTGCCCCAGCAGCTCCCGTCCATCGGCGCGCAGCAAGTCCTCCGCCGCCGTGTTGACGAAGGCGATCCGGCCCCGCCGGTCCACCGACAGCACGCCCTGCGCGAGACGGTCCACGGCCTCACGGCCATCCCGGTCACGGCCACCCCGATCATCACGGCCACCCCGGTCACCGCCACCCCGGTCACCGCCGCCGCGCGCCCCCTCGGCCGCGTCCCCGCCCGCCCCCTCGGCCGCGTCCCCGCCCGCGCCGCCGCCCGCGTTCCCGGTCGGCGGCTCTGCCAGCACCGGGTCGCCCTCCCAGAGCACCGCCGTGCCCGCCTCGGCCAGCGCGGCGAGGTCCCGCCCCAGCCGGTCCGCGGCCTCCCGCAGCCGCTCCCGGTCGCGGGAGGACACCGGCAGGCCCGGGGTCGCCCCGCGCAGCACCAGCAGGACGCCGAACCGCTCCTGTCCGGCCGTCACCGGCTCGTACAGCGAAGCGAAGGGGAAGGGCAGCCCGGCCATCAGCTGGGGGAAGCGGCGCATCGCCCCCTCCGCGTCCGTCAGGTGCACCGACTGCCCCGACCGGTACGCCTCCGCCACGGGGTACGGCCGGTTCACGTGCATCCGCCACCAGGGGCGGAACAGCGGCCCCGGAAGCCCCGTGAGCACCGCCATCAGGAGCAGCCCGGGCGTGCCGGAGCGCAGATACACCCCGCCCGCGTACCCGCCTGCTGCCGCCACCGCCTCGGAGGCCGCCCGCGCGAGCACCTCGGCCACGGCGTCAGGGGCGGGGCCGTCGCTGTCCGGTCTCGCCGTCACACCGCCAGGATGCGCCCTCCGCGGCGGTGACCGCACCCCGGGCCGCGCCCCCGCCGTCCCGGGCAGAACCGCCGACGGGAAGCCCCGGGCGCCGCGATAGGCCGACCGCGTCCCCGTCCGAGGGACGCACGGGTGTACGGACCGCAGCCCGCAAGCGGCGCAGGGCACGATACGGACGCATCGCACCCACCCCCGGCCCGCCCCGGAAGGCACACCATGCGGTTCCAGTACGACACCCTCGGCGAGCGCTACGCGGAGTCCACCGTCACCTCGGCCGCCTTCTCGGCGGCCGACATGTACACCCTGCACGGCGCCCTCGACGCGCTGGGCGGCGTACACGGGCTGGACACCCTCGACCTGGCCTGCGGACACGGCCACAACACCCGCCTGCTGGCCCGCGGCGGCGCCCGCCGGACCGTCGGGGTCGACGCCTGCGAACAGCTGATCGCGCTGGCCCGCGAGCACGAAGAGGCCCGCCACGTCCCGGACATCGAGTACCACGTGACCGACGCAGCCGGCCTCCCCGACCTCGGCCCCTTCGACCTCGCCACCGCCGTCTACCCCTTCAACCACACCCCGGACCGCACCTCGCTGCACGCGACGTTCCGGTCCCTGCGCGCCAGCCTGCGCCCCGGCGGACGGCTCCTCGCCATCGTCCCCAACGCCGGAGCCTTCCCCCGCGTGGACTGGTCGCCGTACGGGGTCCGCATCCTCGACCGGGTCCACGCCGGGGACGCACCCCTGCTCAAGGCGCACTTCCTCATCGACCCGCCGGTGCCCTTCGAATTCCACGAATGGGCCCACGCCGATCTCGCCGAGGCAGCGGTCGAGGCGGGCTTCGGGACCGTCGGCTGGCAGCCCAACCGCACACCGCCCGCCGACTCCGTCCGCGACGAGGCGTACTGGACGGCCTACCGCGCCTGGCCCATCAGCTCGCTCATGACCTGCACGGCCTGAACCGTGACGGACAGCCGCCCGGCGTCATCCCGCCGGTGCCGACCGGACCAGCTCCACGATCCGCTCGCGCGCCGCCCGGCCTTCCGGCACCGGCATCAGCGGGTACACGTGCGGCAGCCCCGTACCCACGTGGAACTCCACCTCGACCCCGGCCGCACGGGCCCGCTCCCGCAGCTCCCTGCTGTCCGTGTGCAGCAGGTCCCGGGTCCCGGTGAACACCGTCAGCGGTGCCAGACCCTCGAACGACCCGTGCAACGGGCTCACCCGGGGATCACCCACCGGCAGGTTCCCCGCGTACAGGCGACCCGCCTCCCGCAGACCCGGCCGGGCCAGCATCGGATCGTCCGCCTCGATCGCCGCCTGGTCCGGATGGCTCGTGCTCACGTCCAGCCACGGCGAGATCAGCACGATCCGCGAGGGCTGCGCCCCGGTACGCTCCTGCAGCCACTGCGCCGCGGCCAGCGCCAGCCCGGCGCCCGCCGAGTCCCCGACCAGCACCGTCCCGCCCGGGCCGCCGCCCGCGATCAATCCGCTCAGCAGATCGGCGGCCACCGGCACCGTACGGTCGGCCGTCCCGCGCGGAGCGAGGATGTACGCCGGTACGACGACCCGCGCCCGGGCCTGCGTCACCAGGGTCCGGATCAGCGCCCAGTGCGGCCGCACCAGCTCGCCGACGTAGGCGCCGCCGTGCACGTACAGCACCCGGGCCGCCGGCTCGGCGCCGCGCGGGCAGACGTCGTACACCGGCCAGGCCCCCACGAAGGTCCGCGAGATCTCCGCGACCCGTCCCAGCGACCGCGGCGGGAGATGGGAAGCGGGCCGGCGGGCGGACTGCGCCACCCGGGTCCGAACCGCTTCGGCACTCGCCAGCCGTCTTCGCCGTCCCGCCGCGGCCAGCGCCGCCGACAGCGCCCTGCTGCGCAGACTCGGCACGCCCCCCACCTCCCCTTTTCCCCCGCGCCGCCACCGGCCGGGCCCCACCACGTCACCCCAGGAGCATAGGTGTGAAGCTGCGCTGTCGGCCCGCTTAAGAAAGTCTCGATGGACTGATCACCACGCATCTCGGCAGATTGGTGACCGTCACCGACGCCGTCCGCGCCCCGCGCCCGCGCGGCGCCTCCTTCCGCATGCCTGGAGCCACCCCATGAAGGCACTCGTCAAGCACAAGGCCGAGCCCGGGCTGTGGCTCATGGACGTTCCCGAGCCCGAGTACGGCCCCGGCGACGTGCTGATCAAGGTGCTGCGCACCGGCATCTGCGGAACCGACCTGCACATCCGCGCCTGGGACGGCTGGGCGCAGGGCGCCGTCAAGACGCCTCTCGTCCTCGGCCACGAATTCGTCGGCGAGGTCGCCGCGCTCGGCTCCGACGTCCGCGACATCGAGGTCGGCGCCCTGGTCAGCGGCGAGGGCCACCTGGTGTGCGGCAGGTGCCGCAACTGCCTGGCCGGCCGCCGGCACCTGTGCCGCAGCACCATCGGGCTCGGCGTCGGGCGCGACGGAGCCTTCGCCGAGTACGTCGTGCTGCCCGCGCAGAACGTCTGGGTGCACCGCACCGCCGTCGACCTGGACGTCGCAGCGATCTTCGACCCGTTCGGCAACGCCGTGCACACCGCCCTGTCCTTCCCGCTGGTCGGCGAGGACGTACTGATCACCGGCGCCGGACCGATCGGGATCATGGCCGCCGCCGTCGCCCGGCACGCCGGAGCCCGCAACGTGGTCATCACCGACGTCAGTCCCGAGCGCCTCGAGATCGCCCGCAAGGCCGGCGCCACCCTCGCGGTGAACGTCGCCGAGACCTCCATCGCCGACGCGCAGGCCCAACTCGGCCTGCGCGAGGGCTTCGACATCGGCCTGGAGATGTCCGGCCGCGCCGAGGCCATGCGCGACATGATCGACAACATGACGCACGGCGGCCGGATCGCCATGCTGGGCCTGCCCGCGCAGGAGTTCCCGGTGGACTGGGCGAAGGTGGTCACCTCGATGATCACCATCAAGGGCATCTACGGCCGCGAGATGTTCGAGACGTGGTACGCGATGACGGTCCTGCTGGAGGGCGGGCTGGACCTCGGCCCGGTCATCACCGGCCGCTACTCGCACCGCGACTTCGAAGCCGCCTTCGACGAGGCGTCCACCGCCCGCAGCGGCAAGATCATCCTGGACTGGACGGCGTAACGGCGTGACGGCGTAACACCGTCCCCTCCACCGGGCGCTCCGGAGCATGCGGCGCAACGCCGCCGGCTTCCGAGAACGTCCCGGACCGGCCGGCGCAACGCCGCCGGCTTCCGAGAACGTCCCGGACCCGCCGGCGCGACGCGCCGCCTCCCGACCCGTAGACCATCCCCCTCCGGCCGGGCCCCGCACACCCTCTCCCCTCCGCGGGGCCCGGCCCCCCTCGCCCCTCCGCCGCCTTCGCCGCCCGTGCCGCACAAGGAGAAACCCACCATGTTCGAGTCCGTCCGCGAGGACCTGCGCACCACCCTCGACGAGATCCGCGCCGCAGGCCTGCACAAGCCCGAGCGCGTCATCGGCACCCCGCAGAACGCCGCCGTCACCGTCACCGCGGGCGGCACCGCCGGGGACGCGGCCGCCGGGGACGCGGCCGTCGGGGCCACGACCGGGGACGGCTCCCGCCCGGTGGCCGGGGGAGAGGTCCTCAACTTCTGCGCCAACAACTACCTGGGCCTGGCCGACCACCCCGAGGTCGTCACAGCGGCCAAGGACGCCCTGGACCGCTGGGGCTACGGCATGGCCTCCGTCCGCTTCATCTGCGGCACGCAGGAAGTCCACAAGGAACTTGAGGCACGGCTGTCAGCCTTCCTCGGCCAGGAGGACACGATCCTCTACTCCTCCTGCTTCGACGCCAACGGCGGCGTCTTCGAAACCCTTCTCGGCGCCGAGGACGCGGTCATCTCCGACGCCCTCAACCACGCCTCGATCATCGACGGCATCCGGCTCTCCAAGGCCCGCCGCTTCCGCTACGCCAACCGCGACATGGCAGAGCTGGAAGCCCGGCTGAAGGAGGCCGCCGACGGCGGCGCCCGACGCAAGCTCATCGTCACCGACGGCGTCTTCTCCATGGACGGCTACGTCGCCCCCCTCGACGAAATCTGCGACCTCGCCGAGCAGTACGACGCCATGGTCATGGTCGACGACTCCCACGCCGTCGGCTTCGTCGGCCCCGGCGGCCGCGGCACCCCCGAACTGCACGGCGTCATGGACCGCGTGGACATCATCACCGGCACCCTCGGCAAGGCCCTCGGCGGAGCCTCCGGCGGCTACGTCGCCGCCCGTACGGAGATCGTGGAGCTGCTGCGCCAGCGCTCGCGCCCCTACCTGTTCTCCAACTCCCTCGCCCCGGTCATCGCCGCGGCCTCCCTCAAGGTCCTCGACCTGCTGGAGTCGGCCGGCGACCTGCGCGACCGGCTCGCCGCCAACACCGCGCTCTTCCGCGCCCGGATGACCGAGGCCGGATTCGAGATCCTGCCCGGCGACCACGCCATCGCCCCGGTCATGATCGGCGACGCCGCCGAGGCCGCGAAGATGGCCGAGCTCCTCCTGGAGCGCGGCGTGTACGTGATCGGCTTCTCCTACCCCGTGGTGCCGCTCGGCGCGGCACGCATCCGCGTGCAGCTCTCCGCCGCCCACTCCACGGCGGACGTGGAACGCGCGGTGGCGGCCTTCACGGACGCCCGCGCGGCGCTGGCAGCCACCGGGGCCTGACCGGCCGCGCCCGCGCAGGTACGCGCGCCCGCCCCGCAAGCAGAATCCGAAGCCGGCAACCTTGCGGGGCGGGAACGGCGGGGCGGCAGAGGCCGGTGAGCTGCGAGCGGCCTGAGACAATGGCAGGGTGATCGACCCCCGCCGGCTGCGCATCCTGCGCGCCGTGGCGGACCACCGTACGGTGACCGCCGCGGCCGCAGCCCTCTACCTGACCCCGTCCGCCGTCTCCCAGCAGCTCGCGGCGCTGGAGCAGGAGACCGGCCACGCCCTGCTGACACGCAGCGGCCGCGGCGTACGGCTCACCGCGGCCGGCGAGATCCTCGTCGGACACGCCAACGAGGTACTGGCCCAGCTGGAGCGCGCCGAGGCGGAACTCGCGGCGTACGCGGCCGGCGCGGCGGGCGAGGTCACGGTGGCCGCCTTCGCGACGGGCATCGCCGAGGTGCTCGCCCCGGCCATCGCCCGCCTCGCCCTGGACCAGCCGGGCATCCGGCTGCGGGTGCGGGACGCCGAAGGCGACCAGAGCCTGCCGCTGCTGCTCGACGGCGAGGCCGACCTGGCGCTCGCGGTCGAGTACCGCGGCGGCCCCGGCGCGGACGACGCCCGGCTCTCGGTCCTCCCGCTGTACGCGGAGCCCTTCGACGCGGTCCTGCCCGCCGGACACCCGCTGGCCGACCTGCCCGCGGTATCCCTGGCGGACCTCTCCGACTCGGACTGGGTGGGCCAGTACCCGGGCAACCCGTGCCATGACGTGACCCTGCTGGCTTGTGAACTCGCGGGATACCAACCCCGGTTCAGGCACTGCTCCGATGACTTCCGGGCGGTCACCGCCTTGGTGGGCGCGGGCGCCGGCGTGGCTCTCGTACCGCGATCCGCCCTGCGGGGCATGGACCTCAAGGAGGTCCAGGTCCGCCCGGTGACGGGCCCGGCGGCCACCCGCCGCGTCTTCGCGGCCACCCGCCGCGGCGCCGAGTCCCACCCACTGATCGCCCCGGTCCTGGCCGCATTGACCCGCGAAGCGGAGCGGTTGCCCACGCATTAGCGGTCGCGCACCCGAGGAGCCGGTGGCCCTGGGCGGGGGCGGCTTGGCCGGGCGGGGGCTTCGGGGGGCTCTGTGCCGCCTGGGCGGGATCGGGGAGGTGTGGGGGTTTCCCGTCAGTCCCAGGGTCCTTCCGGGTCGGGCCGTCCCCTCAAGGGCGCTCCTTCGTCGCGTCGCTGCGCGATGGCCTGCGGCCACCCTTGACCGGCCGTCCCGCCCCGGAAAGACAAGGACTGTCGGGAACCCCCCAAAAGGACGCTCACCGGGGACAGGCCAACATTCGGGCCGGCCAGCGATGGGCGGGTGAGTCGGGGGACGCATCAGACCATGACCCCTGCCACTCGGCATAGCGTCTGCACCCCGTCTGTGGCCGTACATAGGCCGCAACAGATCGCTACACACTGCCACTCGGCTCAGCGACTGCGAGCCGTCTGGGACTGGGCATAAGCAGCCCACGGTCCGGTGCCCCCTGCCACTCGGCTTGGCGGCCGGCACCCGCCTGTGGTCGTACGTACGCCGCACGCCGTGCGGTGCTGGCCGGTCGGCGGCGGGGGGTAGTTGGCGGCTGGGAGCACTGCCGTGTGCCGCACGGGGCCGGAGAAAATCGCTGCCTCCCGGCGCGCAAAGGGCGGAGACTCTCCTCATGTCTGACATGGGATCTTTCCGGGACGCGGTGACCGCATGGGCAGCAGGCGGCCCCGGCGGGCGCGCGCGTGAGCTGGCCTCCGAGCTGTCCGTCCGCGTCGTCGTCCTGCTGGAGGGGCCGAGCGACGTCGCCGCGGTTGACGCGCTGGCCGAAAGCCGGGGCCGGAACCTGGCAGACGAAGGGGTCTGCGTGCTCTCGATGGGCGGAGCGATGAGCGTGGGGCGGTACGCCGGCCTCCTCGGTCCGACCGGTCTGGGCCTGCGGCTCACGGGTTTGTGCGACGAGGCGGAACGGGGCTTCTATGCCCGCGGCTGGGAACGGGCAAGTGCCCCACAGGAAGGGTTCTTCGTCTGTGCAGCCGATCTGGAAGACGAACTCATCCGTGCGTTGGGCGTGACGCGGGTGGAGGAACTCGTGGAGGCAGAAGGCGATCTGCGCCCCCTCCAGACCTTTCTTCGCCAGCCGGCTCAGCAGGGCCGCAGCCCACAGCAGCAGTTGCGGCGCTTCTTCGGCACGAAGAAGGGGCGCAAGATCCGCTACGGCCGCGTCCTGGTCGAAGCCCTCCTGCCCGACCGCGTTCCCGCCCCGCTTGACGGTCTGCTCACCGGCCTCTGACCACCTCGCAACGACTGGTCCGCGCTGGTCCCTGCGGTCGCAGCACCCGGAAAGTATGATCGAGCAATGTCTGACATGACCGAGACCACGCCCGGCTGGCTTTCCACGGATGAGCTGGAAATGGCCAGGGCCCGCATGCCGATCCTGTACGTGGAAGCCGTACCCGTACGGGTGGACGACAGCGGTGAAGTCACCAGCATCGGGCTGCTGCTGCGGATCGGTCCGGACGGTACGGTCAGCCGGACCCTGGTGTCCGGCCGTGTCCTGCACCACGAGCGTGTCCGTGACGCGCTGCTGCGGCACTTGGAGAAGGACCTCGGCCCGGTGGCCCTGCCCCGCGTCCCCGCTTCCCTCCAGCCCTTCACGGTCGCCGAATACTTCCCCACGGCCGGTGTCACCTCATACCACGACCCCCGCCAGCACGCGGTGTCCCTTGCCTACATCGTGCCGGTGGCAGGCGATTGCCGCCCCCGTCAGGACGCCCTGGACCTCGTCTGGTTCAGCCCCCAGGAGGCGGCCTCCTCTGCAGTGCAGGACGAGATGCCGGGCGGGCACGGCGTGCTGCTGAAGCAGGCACTCGCCCACGCCGGACACATCTACTGACCATCCGCCCCCACACACAACACCACCCGGTCGTAGGGCAATTGGCACCACCCATCCCTCAGCCGACCGCTGGATGCCCT
The DNA here is from genome assembly GCF_046548835.1 of Streptomyces sp. cmx-4-9. NCBI lineage: Bacteria > Bacillati > Actinomycetota > Actinomycetes > Kitasatosporales > Streptomycetaceae > Streptomyces > Streptomyces sp. cmx-4-9. Next base: position 415,964 of record NZ_JAEBEE010000002.1, read on the forward strand.
ACCCAGACACCAATACGACGATGAGGGCCTACCGGAGGCCATCGGGGTGGCGGCAGGCGTCTCCATCCATGCGGCCCGCACACGCCAAACCGAGCAGCATAGGGCAGCGGAGACTCTGCGGCCTATGCCCAGCCGCAGACAACCGGCGGCCGCCAATCCGGGAGCCGGAGGGCAGCGGACCGTGGGCGGCCTATGCCCAACCCCAGGCGACCGGCGGCCGCCAAGCCGAGTGGCAGGGGGCACCGGACCGTGGGCCGCTTATGCCCAGCCCCAGGCGACCGGCAGTCGCCAAGCCGAGTGGCAGGGGGCACCGGGGAGCCCGCGGCCTATGTACGGCCACAGACGGGGTGCAGACGCTGTGCCGAGTGGCAGGGGGCATGGTTTGATGCGTCGCCCGACTCGGCCGCCCATCGCTGGCCGGCCCGAATGTTGACCGGTCCCCGGTGAGCGTCCTTTTGGGGGGTTCCCGACAGTCCTTGTCTTTCCGGGGCGGGACGGCCGGTCAAGGGTGGCCGCAGGCCATCGCGTAGCGACGCGACGAAGGAGCGCCCTTGAGGGGACGGCCCGACCCGGAAGGACCCTGGGACTGACGGGAAACCCCCACGCTTCCCTGATCCCGCCCAGGCACCACAGAGCCCCCCGAAGCCCGCCCCCAGGCACCCACCCCGCTCCCCGAGCACCCGCCCCACCCCCTACACCCCCCACCCCCTACACCCCCCGCACCTCCACCCCCGCCGCCTCGAAGGCCTTGGCGGTTTGCGCCGGGAGGGCCGTGTCCGTCACGAGGATGTCCACCGACGAGGTCGCGCAGATGCGGGCGAAGGCGCGGGCGCCGAGTTTGCTGGAGTCGGCCGCGACCACCACCCGGCGGGCCCGTTCGCACAGCAGGCGGTTGACGGAGGCTTCGTCCTCGTGGCGGGTCGCCGCGCCGTCCACCGGGTCGAAGCCGTCCACGCCGAGCACCGCGGTGTCCACGCTGAGCTGGCCGAGGACCGATTCGGCGAGGGGGCCCGTGAGCTCGTACGACTGCGGGCGGGCCACGCCCCCCGTCAGCACGATCTTGAACTGCGGGCGGATCACCAGTTCGCCCGCGATGTTGAGGGCGTTGGTCACGACCGTCAGCGCCGGTGTGCCCGCGGCCAGGTCCGGGCGCGCGGCCAGGGCGCGGGCGACTTCGGTGGTCGTGGTGCCGCCGGTCAGGCCGATCACCTCGCCGGGGGTGATCAGGTCCGCGACGGCCTCGCTGATCCGCCGCTTCTCGGCGGCGCGGCGGGATGTGCGGTAGCGCAGCGGAAGTTCGTACGAGACCCCGTGCAGCACCGCACCGCCGCGAGTACGGACCAGGAGCTGCTGCTCGGCCAGCTGGTCCAGGTCGCGGCGGATGGTTGCCGCGGATACGCCGAGGGCCTCGGCCGCGGGCTCCACCTCCAGCTCGCCCCGGTCCACGAGCAGGTCCAGCAGTGCCTGCCAGCGCTCCTTGCGGGTCATCGGCCGCCCCCTTCGCTGAGCTCCATCGGCCTACCCGCCGACATTAACCCAGGGGATCGCCCCGGAGATGCTTGAAGTTGCGCAAAACTGCCCGCTACCGTGCAGGAAAGTGCAAGAATCCCCACCCGCCCAGCCACCCACCCGCCCACCCGCCCCGGAACATCGCCGCCGGAACATCGCCACCGGAACATCACCACCGGAACCTCGCCGCACCAGGGAGCCTGCATGAGTCACGTCGCGTACGAGTTGGGCACGCAGCCCGAATGCTGGGAGCGGGCCGCCGAACTGGCCCCGGCTCAGCGGACGGTGCTTCCGAAGCGGGGTGAGCGTACCGCGATCGTCGGCTGCGGGACCTCGTACTACATGGCCCAGGCGGCGGCCGCGCTGCGTGAGGAGGCCGGGCTGGGGGAGACCGATGCCTTCCCCGCCTCGGAGTTCCCCCGCCACCGGCGCTACGACCGCGTCGTCGCCCTGACCCGCTCGGGCACCACCACCGAAGTGCTGGACCTGCTGGCGGGGCTGCGGGAGGCGGGCGTGACCACCACTGCGGTCATCGGCGATCCGGCGACCCCGGTGATGGCGGTCGCGGACGACCTCGTCATCCTCGACTTCGCGGATGAACGCTCCGTCGTGCAGACCCGGTTCGCGACCACGGCTCTGACCTTGTTGCGCGCCCACCTCGGGCTGCACGGCGCCGGCGTCGTCGGCGACGCCCGGACCGCCCTGGCCGAGCCGCTGCCCGCCGGGCTGGAGAGCCGGGGCCAGTTCACCTTCCTCGGGCGCGGCTGGAGCGTCGGCCTCGCGCACGAGGCGGCGCTGAAGATGCGCGAGGCCTCGCTGTCCTGGGCGGAGTCCTACCCGGCGATGGAGTACCGGCACGGCCCGATCAGCATCTCCGGCCCCGGTACCGCCACCTGGTCGCTCGACCGGGCGCCGGAGGGGCTCGCCGAGCAGGTCGGCGCCACCGGCTCCCAGTGGGTGGCCGGCCGGCTCGATCCGCTGGCCGAACTGGTCCGGGTGCACCGGCTGGCGCTCGCCGTCGCCGCGCACCAGGGCCTGGACCCGGACGCGCCGCGCCACCTGACCCGTTCCGTCGTCCTCACCACGGGTGAGGAGGCGGTCCGATGAGCCTCGTCCCCGCGGGTCCGCTCGTCCAGGACGCGGCCGCCGCGGGCCGCGCCGTCGCCGCGTTCAACATCATCACGCTGGAGCACGCCGAAGCCGTCGTGGCCGGGGCGGAGCAGACAGGGCTGCCGGTCATCCTCCAACTGAGCGAGAACGCGGTGAAGTTCCGCGACGGGCAGCTCCTGCCGATCTCCCGCGCGGCCGCCGCCTGCGCGGCCGCGGCGGCCGTCCCGGTCGGCCTGCACCTGGACCACGTCAAGAGCCCCGACCTGCTGAGGCAGGCCTGTGACGCCGGTTTCAGCTCCGTGATGTACGACGCCGCGCACCTGCCCTACGGCGAGAACCTGGAGGCCACCCGTTCCGCCGCCGACTGGGCGCACGCCAACGGCCTGTGGATTGAAGCGGAGTTGGGCGAGGTGGGCGGCAAGAACGGAGCCGCGCCGCTGGACCCGCACGCGCCCGGCGCGCGTACGGACCCGGACGAGGCGCGGCGGTTCGTCGCCGACTCGGGGGTCGATGCACTGGCCGTCGCCATCGGCAGCAGCCACGCCATGACCAGCCGGACCGCCGCCCTGGACCACGCGCTGCTGGCCCGGCTGGCCAAGTCGGTGGAGGTCCCGCTGGTGCTGCACGGGTCCTCCGGGCTGCCGGACGCCGAACTTGCGGCGGCCGTCGCCGGAGGCATCCGCAAGGTCAACATCGGGACCGCGCTCAACCTGGCCATGACCGAGGCCATCCGCACCCATCTGACCCCGGCCGACCCCCGGCCGTACCTGGCGGCGGCCCGTACCGCGATGACCGCCACGGCCGCCGCCATGATCAGCGCGCTGACCTGACGGCGCCACGGGAGCCACCCTGCACGGCGTGCACCGACCTGACGGAAGCACGACAGCCGGGGGGGGCCTCCCCGGTCGGCACGACGCGGGGCAACCGACACGCGCGCCGTACGCCGGTTCACCGGCCCCCGGCCCCCGGCCCCGGCACCCCGAACCCACGGCCCCACCCCCCACACACACACACGCACGGCCCCCCGCACCCCCCATACCCCCAGGGTCGGCGGCCCGGAGCCTTTCCGGGTCGCCGACCCTTCCGCATTCTTGGAACAAGTTCTAGTCTGCCCCCGCCGCCACAGCGACCGGCTGGACCGCGAGACTCCCGGAGGGGCCGTGCACCTCGAATACACGCCAGAACAGCAGCAGTTGCGCGCCGAGCTCCGCGCCTACTTCGCCGAGTTGGTGCCCGAGGACGTCTACGCCCGCTACGAGGACCCGGCCGCCCAGAAGCGGTTCTACCGCCAGACCATCCGCCGGCTCGGTGCCGACGGCTGGCTCGGGGTCAGCTGGCCCACGGAGTACGGCGGCCGCGGCATGTCCCCGATGGACCAGTTCATCTTCTTCGACGAGGCCGCGCAGGCCGTCGTACCGCTGCCCCTGATGGCCCTGAACACCGTCGGCCCGACGATCATGCAGTTCGGCAGCGACGAGCAGAAGGCGTACTTCCTGCCGAGGATCCTCTCCGGCGAGATCGACTTCGCGATCGGCTACAGCGAGCCCAACGCCGGCACCGACCTCGCGGCGCTCACGTGCAAGGCCGTCCGCGAGGGCGACGAGGAGACCGGCACCTACGTCGTCAACGGCCAGAAGATCTGGACCACCAACGGCGACACCGCCGACTGGGTCTGGCTCGCCGTCCGCACCGACCCGGACGCACCCGCCCACAAGGGCATCACCATGCTCCTGGTGCCGACCTCCGACCCCGGCTACTCCTGCACCCTGATCAACACCCTCGCCTCGCACGACACGACCGCCAGCTACTACGAGAACATCCGGGTGCCCGCCCGCCACCGCGTGGGACAGGAGAACAAGGGCTGGCGCCTGATCACCAACCAGCTCAACCACGAACGCGTCACCCTGGCCGCGCACGGCACCATGGCCATCCGTGCCCTGCACGACGTCCAGCGCTGGGCGACCGCCACCAAGCTCGCCGACGGCCGCCGGGTCATCGACCTCGCCTGGGTCCGCGGACGCCTCGCCCGCACCCACGCCCGTCTCGACGCGATGAAGCTGCTCAACTGGCAGATGGTGGAGGCGGTCCAGAACGGCACCCTGACACCGCAGGACGCCTCCGCGGTCAAGGTCTACGGCTCCGAGGCGCGCCGTGACGCGTACGCCTGGCTCATGGAGGTCGTCGGTGCGGCCGGCTCCCTCAAGGACGGCTCCGCCGGGGCCGTCCTGCACGGCGAACTCGAACGCGGTTACCGCAGCGCCGTGATCTTCACCTTCGGAGGCGGCAACAACGAGGTGCAGCGCGAAATCATCTCCTGGATCGGCCTGGGCATGCCCCGCGTCCGCCGCTGACCGTATCCACCCGCCGCCCCGTGCGCCGCTCCCGCCGGATCCCCCGCCGACCACCGGCTCCACCCGCCCCCCGGACAGCCGTCACCCCGCCCGCGGACAACCGTCACCCCGCCCCCGGACAACCGTCACCCCGCCCCCGGACAACCGTCACCCCGCCCCCCAACGCACGTCACCCCGCCCCGCCTCCGCGCGTCTCCCCGACGTGGGCGGCATGCCGCCCCGCGCCGCCGGGTAGGTCCAGGGCGGGAGCGAGGAGGGCGGCGGCGGTGCGCGCGCGGCGGGCGTGGTCGGCGCGGTCGGCGCCTCGCTTCGTCCGCATTCCTGCGAATTCCTGCTCCCCGGAGGTGCGCTCGTGGCCGGACCCGACCCCGGGCTCTACGGGCCGGAGTCCGTGACCTGGCAGTGTCACGGGGATCCGATGATGTGGATCGCCGGGGTGCGGGCGCTGTACCTGCAGGCCCTGCACCCCCGGGCGGTGCGCGGGGTCATGGCGAACTCGGTCTTCGCGCGCGACGCCTGGGGGCGGCTGCTGCGCACCGCCGACTTCGTCGGCACCCTCACCTACGGCACCGCCGAGGCCGCCGAGCGGGCGGGGGAGAAGGTCCGGGAGATCCACCGGAGGCTGTCGGCCACCGACCCGGAGACCGGCCTGGCCTTCCGCGTGGACGAACCCGGACTGCTGCTCTGGGTCCACTGCGCGCAGATCGACAGCTTCCTGCACGTCCTGCGCCGCTCCGGCGTCCCCCTCGGCCCCGCCCAGGCCGACCGCTACGTCGACGAGAACCGGGTCAACGCCCGGCTCGTCGGCCTCGACCCGGCCGCGGTGCCCGCCTGCACCGCGGAGCTCGCGGCGTACTTCGAGCAGGTCCGCCCGCAGCTCGCCGGCGGGACCGACGCCCGTGCCGTGGACGCCTTCCTGCACAGCCCGCCCGTGCCCCCGGCCCTGGTGCCTGGCCGAAACCTGCTGTGGCGCCCGCTCGCTGACCTCGCATACGGTTCCCTCCCCGGCTGGGCGCACCAGCTGTACGGGAGGCCGGCTCCACCCCCTCGCACCATCACCCGCCGCATGCGCCTCACCGGCCGCGTGCTGCGCAGTATTCCCGCAGGTCTGCGATGGCAGCTGCCTCCAGGTCACATCTTGAAAGCGATGCGCCGCATGGGCCCCGGGAGTCGCCCCTCGCCGTACACACTGCGTACATCAGCGGCCATACTGGACGGGCCGGGGAGGGCGTGGCACGACGACGGGGGCGGCTTCAAGACATGGCGGAGTCCAGACTGATCCAGGGCCGGTACCGGTCGCTCGATCTGATCGGGCGCGGCGGCATGGGCGAGGTGTGGCGGGCCCGGGACGAGTCCCTGGGCCGGCAGGTCGCCGTGAAGTGCCTCAAGCCGATCGGCGCCGAGCAGGACGCCCACTTCACCCAGGTGCTGCGCGAGCGCTTCCGACGGGAGGCGCGGGTCGCGGCATCCCTCCAGCACCGCGGGGTCACCGTCGTGCACGACTTCGGCGACGACAGCGCCTCGGGCGGCCCCCTCTACCTGGTCATGGAACTCCTCGAAGGCCGCAACCTCAGCCAGCTCCTGGAGGACAACGAGACGCGCCCGCTGCCCGTGGACGTGGTCGTGGACATCGCCGAGCAGATGGCGGCGGCCCTCGGCTACACGCACGACCAGGGCGTCGTCCACCGGGACCTGAAGCCCGCCAACATCATGCGCCTCACCGACGGCACGGTGAAGATCTGCGACTTCGGCATCGCCCGGCTGGCGGCCGACATCGGCTTCACCGCCAAGCTGACCGGCGGCGGCATGGCCATGGGCACCCCGCACTACATGTCGCCGGAGCAGATCGCGGGCGGCGAGGTCGACCACCGCAGCGACCTCTACTCCCTCGGCTGCGTCCTGTACGAGATCGCCACCGGGGCCCCGCCCTTCGACCTCGGCGACTCCTGGTCCGTCCTGGTCGGCCACCGCGACACCGCGCCCGTACCGCTGCGCGAGCACCGTCCCGAGCTCCCCGGATACTTCGAACGGGTGGTCCTCGACCTGCTCGCCAAGCGCCCCGAGGACCGTCCCGGCGACGCCCGCCACCTGCACCGACGGCTCATCGAGGAGCGCATCGGCCCAGGCTGGCCGCCCGGCCACGCCGGACCGCTCCCCGCGTGGGCGCGCGGTATGACCGCCGGCCGCAAGGCCGGCACCGACGCCCGCCCCGCGAGCGGCGCCTGGGCCGTGCTGACCGGTTCCTGGACGGCCGGCCGGCCCGCCGGGCCGCCGCGGATCGTCCGCCCCGAACCGGCCGCGGACCCGCGGCTCACCGCCGTGTACGGGATCCCGCACAGCCGCGGCGCCGGCGGGACCTCGGGGCAGGACACCGGGGCCGCCGCCCTGGCCGCCGGCCACACCCGGGCCTTCGCGCTGAGCCGGGCCGGCCGGCCCGAGGCCGCCCTCGCCGTGTACCTGACGGTGGCCGAGGGGCGCGCCCGGGTGCTGGGACCCGACCACGCCGACACCCTGGCCGCGCGCCAGGAAGCGGCGTACGAGCTGGGCCGGCTCGGCCGCCACGAGGAGGCGCACGACATCTACCGTGCCGTGCTCGTCGCCCGGGAGCGCACCGCGGGCCCGCGCGACCCCGACACACTGCGCTGCCGCCACAATCTGGCCTGCGCGCTCGGCGCCCTGGGCCGGTACGCCCAGGCGTACGCCACCGCCGCGGAGGTGGCCTCGGTGCGAGCCGCCGTGCTGGGCGCGGAGCACGCCGACACCCTGCTGACCCGCTACGAGGCGGCGTACGCCCTCGGCCGGCTGGAGCGCTGGGAAGAGGCCCTGGACGGCTTCCGGCACGTGGCCGCCGTACGGGAACGCGTCCTCGGCCGCGACCACCCCGACACCCTGGCCGCCCGCTACGAGGTCGGCATCGCGCTGGGGCGCACCGGCCGCACCGCACAGGCCCTCGGCCTGTTCCGGGACCTGGTCCGCGACCGCACCCGCGCATACGGGGCCGCCGACCCGGAGACCCTGCGCGCCCGCCATGTCCTCGGCGTCAACCTGGGCCGGCTGGACCGCTGGGAGGAGGCCGCGGCCGAGGCGGGGCAGGTGGCCGCGGCGCGCGCCGCGGCCCTCGGCGCGGAACATCCGGACACCCTGGCCAGCCGGCGCGAACTCGCCGTGGGCCTCGGCCGGCTGGGCCGCTGGGAGGAGGCGCTGCCGATCTACCGCGAGCTGTCCGGCATCCGCGAGAGGTCCCTGGGCGACGACCATCCGGACACGGCCCTGGCCCACGCCGACGAGGCGCACTGTCTGGAGCGGCTCGGCCAGGTGTGCTACCAAGAGCCATGACTGTCACATGGCACTCCCAGGGCCGTTCCGAGGATCCGGCGCCCTCCGGGAGCGTGCGGCACACCGCCTTCGGCCAGGCCGTCTACGACGCGGTGATCGTGGGCGGCGGGCACAACGGCCTGGTGGCCGCGGCGTACCTGGCGCGGGCGGGCCGTTCCGTGCTGATCCTGGAGCGCCTGGGGCACACCGGCGGCGCCGCGGTCTCCACCCGCCCCTTCGTGGGGGTGGACGCCCGCCTGTCGCGCTACTCCTACCTGGTGTCCCTGCTCCCGGCGAAGATCGTGCGCGATCTGGGCCTGCGGTTCTCGGTGCGGCGGCGCACCGTGTCCTCGTACACCCCGGTGGAGCGCGACGGACGCCCGGGAGGGCTGCTCGTCGGCGGCGGGGAGGAGCGGACCCGGGAGTCCTTCAGGCGGCTGACCGGCTCGGACCGGGAGTACGAGAGCTGGCGGGAGTTCCACGGCACGACCGCGCGGGTCGCCCGCAAGGTGTTCCCCACGCTGACCGGGCCGCTGCCCTCCCGTGAGGAGCTGCGGTCCGCGGTGGACGACGAAGCCGCGTGGCGGATGCTCTTCGAGGAGCCGCTGGGACAGGCCGTGGAACGCTGCTTCACCGACGACCTGGTCCGGGGCGTGGTCCTCACGGACGGTCTGATCGGCACCTTCGCGGACGCGCACGACCCGTCGCTGGCCCAGAACCGGTGCTTCCTCTACCACGTCATCGGCGGCGGGACGGGCGACTGGGACGTGCCGGTCGGCGGCATGGGCGCGCTGACGGACGCGCTGGCCGACGCCGCCCGGCAGGCCGGGGCGGAGATCGCCACGGGGCACGAGGTGCTGCGGATCGACACGGACGGGACCTCACCCGCCGAGGTGGTCTTCCGGACGGCGGCGGGGGAGGGCCGGGTCGTCGGCCGGACCGTGCTGGTGAACGCCTCGCCCCGGGCCCTGTCCGAACTCCTCGGCCAGGCGCCGGAGCAGCCCGCACCCGAAGGCGCGCAGTTGAAGGTCAACATGCTGCTGCGGCGGCTGCCCCGGCTGCGGGACACCACCGTCGACCCCCGTGAGGCCTTCGGCGGCACCTTCCACATCGCCGAGGGGTACGCCGAGCTGGCGCGGGCCCACAAGGAGGCCGCGGCAGGGGAACTGCCCTCGGTGCCGCCCTCGGAGATCTACTGCCACTCGCTGACCGATCCGACGATCCTCGGGCCGGAGCTGACGCGGCAGGGATACCAGACGCTGACCCTCTTCGGGCTGCACACCCCGGCCCGGCTGTTCGGGCACGACAACCAGCAGGCCCGCGAGGTGCTGCTGACGGCGACCCTCGCGCAGCTCGACGCGCACCTGGCGGAGCCGCTCACCGACTGCCTGGCCTTCGACGGCGACGGCCGCCCCTGCATCGAGGCCAAGACGCCGCTGGACCTGGAACGGGAACTGCGCCTGCCCGGCGGGCACATCTTCCACCGCGACCTGTCCTGGCCGTACGCCGACCAGGGCGGCGCGGGCCGCTGGGGCGTGGAGACGGCCCTCCCCCGTGTCCTGCTGTGCGGGGCGGGCGCGGTACGCGGCGGAGGCGTCAGCGGAGTCCCCGGGCACAACGCGGCGATGGCGGTCCTGGGGCACTGAGCGGGGGGGGCCGGGGCTCAGCGGGGTGCGAGCCGGGTGTGCAGCAGGCAGAACTCGTTGCCTTCCGGGTCGGCCAGGACGTGCCAGCTCTCGGCGCCGCTCTGGCCGATGTCCACGCGACGGGCGCCGAGGGCGAGCAGCCGCTCCAACTCGGCGTCCTGGTCGCGGTCGGTGGCATTGACGTCGATGTGCAGCCGCAGCTTCCCGGCCCGCGGGTCCCTGGTGGGGCTGAAGACCAGGACCGGCTCCAGGCCGCCGTGGCCGGCACCGGGCGGCCCGATGGCGATGCTTCCGTCGTCCTCCCGGCCGAGTTCCCGGTAGCCGAGGACCCCGCCCCAGAAGAGGGCGAGCCGGTCGGGGTCGGCGGCGTCGATGACGAGTTCACTGATGCGGGATGCCATGGCCGCCAGCCTAGGGCCCGGGACCCGGACGCCGCCCGCGTACCCGCCGGAGAGCTAGCGGGCCGGCTCGATCACCACGATCGGGATCTCCCGGTCCGTCTTGGCCTGGTACTCGTCGTACGCGGGCCAGTGCCCCACCATCACCGGCCAGTACGCGGCGCGTTCCTCCGGGGTGGCCGTACGGGCCGTGCCCTGCATGATCTCGGGGCCCACCTGGATGCGGACCTCCGGGTGCTCGGAGAGGTTGCGGTACCAGAGCGGATGGGCCGGGTCGCCGCCCTTGGAGGCGACGACCAGGTAGCGGCCGTCGGCCTCGCCGTAGATGAGCGGGGTGCGCACGGGCTTCCCGGACACCCGTCCCAGGGTGGTGAGCAGGAGGGTCTGGGTGCCGTTCCAGAACTGGCCCTCGGCGCCGTTCGACGCCACGTACTGCCGGATGTGGTCCAGGGTCCAGCCGGGCTGGGGGTCGGACGGGTGGTCCCAGTCGATGGCACTGGTCATGGGCGTCTCCTGCCTTCGGGTCGAACGGTCGACGAACCTCCCCAACGAGTACCCGTGCGTGCGGTCACGATGCGCGTGCCGCACGGGGGGCCCGGCGCCGGAGGGGTCAGTCGGCGGACCGGGTCCAGCCCTCGGCCTCGATGCGGGCGGCGTCGGCCGGGCGGTCCTCGGCGAAGAGCAGCCCGGCGGGTTCGGCCACGCGCAGGACGTCCACGTAGATCCCGCGGCCGACGTAGCGGCCGGCCGCGGTGTGCCGCAGCCGCAGCCGGACGCGGCGGCCCGCCCGGTCGGCGGTGAGCGGCGCCTCCAGGCGGTGCCAGATCCGGCCGGACCAGCCTCCGGCGGTGCCGCGCGGCCACTGCTCGGCGGCGCCTCCGGTGGACCGGACGGTACGGAACGCCAGCGCCTCCCATGGTCCGTCGTCGGTGGATGCCTCCAGGTGGAAGGCCCCCTCGCCGGGGACGGTGTCCCACCACACGGCGCACCGCAGCCGGGCGGATGCGCCGGACGGGGTCACCGGCGGCAGGGTGAGGGTGCCCGAGGCGCCGGGTGCGGTCCCGGAGAACCAGGCCGGGCCGCCGTGCCGGGTCCGGACCGGGACGGCGCGGGCGAAGGCGGTGCCCGCGGCGACCCGCGGGGCGCTCCCGGCGCGCCAGGTCCGCACCGGGTGCACGGAGTTGCCGAGCAGGATGAGGAAGGAGTCGGTGGAGGGGTCGAGGACCAGGGAGGTGCCGGTGAAACCGGTGTGGCCGGCGGACTGCGGGGTGGCCATCGCGCCCATGTACCAGTGCTGGTACAGCTCGAACCCCAGGCCGTGGTCGTCCCCGGGGAAGGAGGTGTTGTAGTCGGTGAAGAGGAGTTCGACGGAGGCGGGGCGCAGGATGCGCCGGCCCGCGTAGGCCCCACCGTCCAGGAGGGTGCGGGCGAGGACGGCGAGGTCCCAGGCCGTGCCGAATACGCCGGCGTGGCCCGCGACCCCGCCCAGCGCGTACGCGTTCTCGTCGTGGACCTCGCCCCAGACCAGCCCGCGGTCCAGACCCGACCAGGGCGGCCGCTGCACCTCGGTGGCGGCGATGGTCCGGCGCCAGGACAGGGGCGGGTTGTAGCGGGTGCGGTGCATGCCGAGCGGAGCCGTGATCTCCTCGCGGAGCAGGACGTCCAGGGTGCGGCCGGTGATCCCCTCCAGGAGGAGCTGCAGCGTGATGAGGTTCAGGTCGGAGTACCGGTAGACGGTCCCGGGGGTCTCCTGCGGACGCACCGACCACAGCAGTCTCAGCTGACCCGCACGGGTGGACTCCTGGTAGAACGGCGCCCATGAGCGCAGCCCCGAGGTGTGCGTGAGCAGTTGGCGGACCGTGATCACCTCCTTGCCGCCGCCGGTGAACTCCGGCAGGTAGCGGCGCACCGGCGCCTCCAGCTCCAGCCGTCCGCGCTCCATCTGCTGCACGGCCAGGACGGAGGTGAACAGCTTCGTGAGCGAGGCCAGGTCGAAGACGGTGTCCTCGGCCATGGCGATCCGCTCGGCCGCGGGGAACTCCCGGACCCGGTCGGTCCTGCCGTCGTAGTCGGCATACCGGACGGCGTCCCCCATCGCCCGGTGCAGGGCGACGGTGCGGCCGCGGCCGGCGAGCACCACGGCCCCCGCGTAGTAGGGGTGTTCGGGCGAGGGGCCCAGGAACCGGCGGGCCTCCTCGGCCACCCCTTCGAGGTGCCGCTCCAGCAGCCCCGCCTGGCGCGCGGAACCGTAGCGCAGCCGCAGCCCCTGGAGGGCGCGCCGCTCGGCGGGGCCGCCCGCGGCCCCCGCGGACCCGGGCAGTGCGGCGTGCAGGACGAGGACCCCGCCGAGTGCGAGCAGCCGGGCCCCGAGCCGCCGCCGGCTCACCCCGACGCCCGGGCGTCCCCCGGCCGCGGGGGGCCCGTCCGGGCCGGGCCCGGGGCCGCCGGTCCGCTGCTGCGCCGCCATGCCGGCTGCGCTCCCGCCGTCGCGCGGGACGGCCGTCCTGGCGTCTCCCGCGACCGTGTTCCCCGTGCTGGTGCTCCTCTTCCCCGTGCCGCCGACCGACGCCCCCGTGCCCCGCGTACCGCCCATGTCCGGCCCTCCTGTCCGTGCCTGCGCACGCTAGTGGGTATCTGCCCGCCCACCGCCCGACCTCCGCACCGCAGGACCCGTAAAGAATCTGACACAGCATCAGAAAATCTCTTCCCTCGACTGCCGGGCTGCGGCATCCTGCGGGCCATGGAGACGGAGCTGAGCAAGAAACTGGGAGTCGAGCACGCCATCTTCGGCTTCACGCCCTTCCCGGCGGTCGCCGCCGCGATCACCCGCGCGGGTGGCTTCGGCGTGCTCGGCGCGGTCCGCTACACCGCCCCCGACGACCTCAAGCGCGACCTCGACTGGATGCAGGAGCACACCGACGGCAAGCCGTACGGGCTCGACGTGGTCATGCCCGCCAAGAAAGCCGTCGACGGCATCAGCGAAGCCGACATCGAGGCGATGATCCCGGCCGCCCACCGCGCCTTCGTCCGCGACACCCTCGCCAAGCACCACGTGCCCGAACTCGCCGAAGGCGAGGCATCCGGCTGGCGGATCACGGGCTGGATGGAACAGGTCGCCCGCAACCAGCTCGACGTCGCCTTCGACTATCCCGTCAAACTCCTTGCGAACGCCCTCGGTTCCCCGCCCGCCGACGTCATCCGGCGCGCCCACGACCACGACGTGCTCGTCGCCGCCCTCGCCGGAAGCGCCAAACACGCCCGCCGCCACGCCGAGGCGGGCATCGACGTCGTCGTCGCCCAGGGGTACGAGGCCGGCGGCCACACCGGCGAGATCGCCACCATGGTCCTGGTCCCCGAGATCGTCGAGGCCGTCGCCCCCCTGCCCGTCCTCGCGGCCGGCGGCATCGGCAGCGGCGAGCAGATCGCCGCGGGACTCGCCCTCGGTGCCCAGGGCGCCTGGCTGGGCTCCCTGTGGCTCACCACCACCGAGGCCGACCTGCACTCCCGCGCACTGACCCGCAAACTGCTCGCCGCGGGCTCCGGCGACACGGTCCGCTCCCGCGCCCTCACCGGCAAACCCGCACGCCAGCTGCGCACCGAGTGGACCGACGCCTGGGACGACCCGGAAGGGCCCGGCGCGCTCCCCATGCCGCTCCAGGGGCTCCTGGTCGCCGAAGCGGTCTCGCGCATCCAGAAGTACGAAGTCCAGCCCCTGCTCGGCACCCCCGTGGGCCAGATCGTCGGCCGGATGACCACCGAACGCTCCGTACAGGCCGTCTTCGACGACCTCACCCGCGGGTTCGAGAAAGCCGTCGACCGCATCAACCGCATCGCCGGACGAGCCTGAGGAGGCTGGGAGTTGACCACCACCACGACCGAGCGGCAGCCGCCCAACGGATTCTGGGCCCAGGCGGCCGCCGACCCCGACCGCACCGTCCTGATCACCGCCGAAGGCGAGGAGTGGAGCGCCGCACGGCTGCACACCGACGTCAACCGGCTCGTCCACGGGCTGCGCGCCGCCGGCCTGGAACGGGGCGACGTCTTCGCCGTCGTCCTGCCCAACGGCGTCGAGTTCCTCACCGCGTACCTCGCCGCCTCGCAGGCCGGCTTCTACCTCGTCCCCGTCAACCACCACCTCGTCGGCCCGGAGATCGCCTGGATCGTCTCCGACTCCGGAGCCAGGGTGCTCATCGCCCACGAGCGCTTCGCCGACGCGGCCACCGCCGCCGCCGACGAGGCGGGCCTGCCGGCCGCCGGGCGGTACGCCGTCGGCGCCGTCCCGGGCTTCCGCCCGTACCGCGACCTCCTGGAGGGGCAGCCCGGCACGCCCCCCGAGGGGCGCACCCTGGGCTGGGTCATGAACTACACCTCCGGCACCACCGGCCGCCCGCGCGGCATCCGCCGCCCGCTGCCCGGCAAGCTCCCGGAAGAGACGTACCTCGGCGGGTTCCTCGGGATCTTCGGCATCCGCCCCTTCGACGACAACGTGCACCTGGTGTGCTCGCCGCTCTACCACACGGCCGTCCTCCAGTTCGCCGGCGCGGCCCTGCACATCGGGCACCCGCTGGTGCTGATGGACAAGTGGGCCCCGCAGGAGATGCTGCGCCTGATCGACGCCCACGCGTGCACGCACACCCACATGGTCCCCACGCAGTTCCACCGGCTGCTGGCGCTGCCGCAGGAGACGAAGGACGCCTACGACGTCTCCTCCATGCGGCACGCCATCCACGGCGCCGCGCCCTGCCCCGACCACGTCAAGCGGGCGATGATCGAGTGGTGGGGGCACTGCGTGGAGGAGTACTACGCGGCGAGCGAGGGCGGCGGCGCCTTCGCGACCGCGGAGGACTGGCTGAAGAAGCCCGGAACGGTCGGCAAGGCCTGGCCGATCAGTGAGCTGGCCGTCTTCGACGACGACGGCAACCGGCTCCCGCCCGGTGAGCTCGGCACCGTCTACCTGAAGATGAACACCGGCGGGTTCAGCTACCACAAGGACGAGGGGAAGACCCGCAAGAACCGCATCGGCGACTTCTTCACCGTCGGCGACCTGGGGCTGCTGGACGAGGACGGGTACCTCTTCCTCCGCGACCGCAAGATCGACATGATCATCTCGGGCGGGGTGAACATCTACCCCGCCGAGATCGAATCCGCTCTGCTCACGCATCCGGCGGTCGCCGACGCCGCGGCCTTCGGCATCCCGCACGCCTCCTGGGGCGAGGAGGTCAAGGCCGTCATCGAACCGGCGGAGGGGTTCGCGCCGGGGGATGCGCTGGCCGCGGAGATCCTGCACCACTGCGAGCGCCGGTTGGCGGGCTACAAGCGGCCCAAGTCGGTGGACTTCGTCGAGACGATGCCGCGCGACCCCAACGGCAAGCTGTACAAGCGCCGGCTGCGGGACCCGTACTGGGAGGGCCACGAGCGCGCGATGTGACGGGCCGGGCGGGCCTCGCGGGTCCTGTGGTCAGGGTGCCGGGTGCCGGGCCCCGCGGTGCGGGTCCTGTGGTCCGGGTCCCGGGTCCCGGGTCCCTGGGTCCTGGGTCCGGGGTCGCTGCCACGTGGGGGCGCCGCGCCCGGGGGAATGGTGAGAATCGCCACGTCAAGGCCTCGGGGGCGCGCCTTGCACCGCACCGGGGGGACAGTTCTGGCAACTTGGCTGATATGAGGACGGCAACGCACAGATCCCCCCTGACCGACTGGACCGTCGTGGTCCCCGTGGTGGCCCTCGCCGCGCTCGCCTTCAGCTGGGGGCGCGATCTGCCCGCGTGGGCGGTGGCGGTGGTCTCGCTGTGCCTCGCGGGAGCGGTGCTGGCGGCCGTCCACCACGCAGAGGTCGTCGCCCTCCGGGTCGGCGAGCCCTTCGGCTCACTGGTCCTCGCCGTCGCCGTCACCGTCATCGAAGTGGCCCTCATCGTCACCCTGATGGCCGATGGCGGCGACAAGAGCTCCACCCTCGCCCGCGACACCGTCTTCGCCGCCGTCATGATCACCTGCAACGGCATCATCGGCCTGTCGCTCTTCGTCGGCGCCCTGCGCAACCGGGTCGCCGTCTTCAACGCCGAAGGCTCCGGCGCGGCCCTCGCGACCGTCGCGACCCTCGCCGTCCTCAGCCTCGTCCTGCCGACCTTCACCACCTCGGAGCCCGGCCCCCAGTTCTCCACCGCCCAGCTGACCTTCGCCGCCGTCGCCTCGCTCGCCCTCTACGGGCTGTTCATCGCCGTGCAGACGGTCCGTCACCGGGACTACTTCCTCCCCGTGGACACCCGGCGCAGCCGCGTCACGCAGCCCCCCGCGCCGGCCCCGGCCTCCGCCTTCGCCGTACCCGCCGCCGCCGGCCCGGGCCCGGCCGCGGAATCCGGCCCTGGCACGGGCTCCGGCCCGGTTGCCGGCGAGGACGACGAGCACGCCGAACCGCCCACCGTCCGCGCCGCACTGACCAGCCTCGGACTGCTCCTCGTCGCGCTCGTCGCGGTCGTCGGCAACGCCAAGGCGGTCTCCCCGACCATCGAGGCGGGCGTCGCCGACGCGGGCCTGCCGAACGCCGTCGTCGGTGTGATCATCGCCCTGCTGGTGCTGCTGCCCGAGACCCTGGCGGCCGTCCGCGCCGCTCGCCGCGACCGCGTCCAGACCAGCCTCAACCTGGGCTACGGGTCCGCGATCGCCAGCATCGGCCTGACCATTCCCGCCATCGCCCTGGCCTCGGTGTGGCTCTCCGGACCGCTCACCCTCGGCCTCGGCCCGGTCCACATGGTGCTGCTCGCCCTCACCGTCGTCGTCAGCGCCCTGACCATCGCCCCGGGCCGCGCCACCCTGCTCCAGGGCGGAGTCCACCTCGTCCTCTTCGCGGGCTTCCTCTTCCTCGCCGTCAGTCCGTGAGGGCCGTCGCGCCGACGGGGGCGTGAGCGGCACCGGCCCGGGCCCTGCGCCCAGGCCCCGGCGGCCGGCCGCATCGGGCGGAGCCCGGCCGGTCTGCCGCCGGAGCCGCATGCAGGCTTCGATCACGGTGCAGTCCCGAACGGACCGGCGGCGGCCCGCGTCACGGAGCCGGTACGGCGCCACACGGGCGACGGACGGGTCGGGGACGCGCACCTCGGGCGGTGTGCTCCACGCCTTGCGGCAGGTCGAGGATGCGCCGTACCCGTACCCGTACCCGCGATGGCGGAGGCGGCCGTGGCCGGGCTGCCCGACGAGCGGTGGGATCGAGGCCGTGACGGCGGTGGTGGTACCGGGCGCCGAGGTGACAGGGGCCGACCTGCCGGCGTACGGACCGGAGCGGCAGCGCACTTCAGGCGCCGGAGCCGGTGCTGTTCGTGGCAGCCCTGTCGCGCCACGCCGGCGGCAGAGATCCTCCGGCGGGGGCTGTGCGACCGCTTCCCGGGGCCGGTGGGCACGGCGGATTGAACGGGCCGAGCTCAGTCCCGTACCGGTCCGGAACCGGAACCGGAACCGGAACCGGTGTCCGGGTGGGGGGAGGGCGGGTCCTGCGGCGGTAGGAGTCCGCTGCCGCGCAGGCGCCGGAGCGTGAGGTGTTCGTGCAGGAGGCGGCCGACGAGCGCCCCGCCGTAGACCACGAAACCGACGCCGACCAGCCAGGACTGGACGACGAGGAGCGTGCCGAACGGGCCGTACGTCACGGCGTTCGAGGCGATCAGTGGGGAGAACACCAGCTGGGAGAAGACCCGCAGCCCCAGCAGCCCCAGGCTGGTCGCCACCGCACCCGGGACCAGGGCCCGCCAGCGGACCCGGCCGCCGAGCAGCAGCCGCTGCGAGCCCCAGAAGAACAGACAGGTGCCGAAGAGGTCGCCGAGGGTGCCGAGGACCGTGCCGACGGCGTCGTGCGAAGGGGCCGGGATCAGGACGAGCAGGGCAAGGTAGCAGACCAGCAGGGCGAGCCAGATGACGTGCCGCCACATGGTGTGCCAGCGGGCGGTCGGCACGTCCCAGACCTTCTCGTACCCGGTCTGCACCGCCGAGCCGAAGGTCAGGCCGAACACGGCGAGGGCGGCCAGGCCGAAGGCCGTGGTCCGCTCCAGGGCCAGATCGGCCGCGCCGAACACCATCTCGACCCGGGTGCGTGAGGACTCGGTGACCCCGAGGGCCTGGCCCAGCCACCGGCCGAAGCCCGAGCCGCTGCCGGGCGCGGCAGCCGCGACGACCACCAGCAGCGGCACCAGGGTGAGGAATCCGAGCGCGGCGAAACCCATCGCCCGGTGCATCAGCTCCATCTCCCGGCCACGGCTCCAGGCAAGCCCGGCAGGGGAGCCCTGGAGCCGGTCGTGGAGCCGCCGGAGGAACGAGGTCACGCCTCATGCACTACCCGCAGCACCCTCCCGGCTCCCGGGAGCGGACCCCAAGTGAGCCCGAAGGGGTGGTTTCCGTGCTCCGCAGGAGGCGGGGGAGGAGCGCCCGTACGCCTCAGCCCCGGTCCTTCTCCCGGAGGTCGACCAGCCGCCGGATCTTCCCCACCGAGCGCTCCAGCGTCTCCGGTTCGACCACCTCCACCGCCACGGAGAGCCCGATGCCCTCCTTGACCGCCCGGACCACGCGGGCCGCCGCGGCCTCCCGGTCCGCGGACCCGGTCTCCCGGCGGGCTTCCACCCGGACGGTCAGCGAGTCCATCCGCCCCTGCCGGGTCAGCCGGAGCTGGAAGTGCGGGGCCAGCCCCGGCGTCCGCAGCAGGACCTCCTCGATCTGCGTCGGGTACAGGTTCACCCCGCGCACGATGATCATGTCGTCGGTCCGGCCGGTGACCTTCTCCATCCGGCGGAAGGACGGCCGGGCCGTGCCGGGCAGCAGCCGGGTCAGGTCGCGGGTGCGGTAGCGGATGACCGGCATGGCCTCCTTGGTCAGCGAGGTGAACACCAGCTCGCCGGGCTCGCCCTCCGGCAGTACCGCCCCGGTCAGCGGGTCGATCACCTCCGGGTAGAAGTGGTCTTCCCATAGGTGGAGCCCGTCCTTGGTCTCCACGCACTCCTGGGCCACTCCCGGCCCCATGACCTCGGACAGGCCGTAGATGTCCACGGCGTCGATGCCGAGGCGCCCCTCCATCTCCCCGCGCATCTCCTCGGTCCACGGCTCCGCGCCGAAGACCCCGGTCCGCAGCGAGGTCGCCCGGGGGTCCATCCCCTGGCGCTCCATCTCGTCCAGCAGGGTCAGCATGTAGGAGGGGGTGACCATGATGACCTCGGGGCGGAAGTCCTGGAGGAGCCGGACCTGGCGGTCCGTCATGCCGCCGGACGCGGGGACGACCGTACAGCCGAGGCGCTCGGCGCCGTAATGGGCGCCGAGGCCGCCCGTGAAGAGCCCGTACCCGTAGGCGATGTGGACGAGCTGGCCCGGCCGTGCGCCCGCGGCGCGCAGGGACCGGGCCACGACATCGGCCCAGGTGGCGAGGTCTCCCTCGGTGTACCCGACGACGGTGGGGCGCCCGGTGGTGCCGCTGGAGGCGTGGATGCGCCGCACCTCGGAGCGGGGCACGGCGAACATCCCGAAGGGGTACTGCTCGCGCAGGTCGGCCTTGGTGGTGAAGGGGAAAAGGGCGAGGTCCGCGAGGGAGCGGCAGTCGTCGGGGTGCACCCCGGCCTTCTCGAAGGCCTGCCGGTAGAAGGGCACGTGCTCGTAGACCCGGTGCAGGGTCGCCCGGAGCCGGGTCAGCTGGAGCGCGGCCAGCTCGTCGGGGCCCAGACGCTCGCCCTCGTCGTGTCCCTCCGCGTACGCCGTCATGCCGCCACCTCACCGTGAGCCACCCGACCGATCATTCGGTAGATTGCCGGACCCCGGCGGGGAAATCAATGACTCGAACGAGTGATCGCCCATTTCCCGGCCCCGCCGCGCCCCGGACACGAGCCCCCGCCCCGGACGCGAGCCTCCGCCCCGGACGCGAGTCCCATCCCGGGCGCGAGTCCCGCCCCGGACGCGGGGAAGGACCCGCCCCGTCCGGGCGGGTCCTTGCGCGCGGCTCCCGGCGGGGCCTGGTGGCGGCGGCCTAGCAGGGCGTGTCGGCCTGGGTCGCCACCGACTTCGCCCAGCGGTAGTCCGCCTTGCCGCTGGGGGAGCGCTGGATGGCCGGGGCGATGACCAGCTGGCGCGGGATCTTGTAACCCGCGAGCCGGGTGCGGCAGTGCGTCTGGATCTCCTCCAGCGTCGGGGCCGGCGCGCCCGGGCGGACCTGCACCACCGCCGCGACGTGGCTGCCCCAGGTCGGGTCCGGGACACCGGCGACCAAGGCGTCGTACACGTCCGGGTGCGACTTCAGCGCCTGCTCGACCTCTTCGGGGTAGACCTTCTCGCCGCCCGTGTTGATGCACTGCGAACCCCGGCCGAGGACCGTGACGATGCCCGAGGCGTCGACGGTCGCCATGTCGCCGAGCAGTACCCAGCGGTCCGCGCCCTTCTGGAAGAAGGTCTCGGCGGTCTTGGCCGGGTCGTTGTAGTACCCGAGCGGTACGTGCCCCCGCTGGGCCAGCCGTCCGGGGACGCCCACCGGGACGGGCTCGTGCGTCACCGGGTCCACCACCCGGGTGCGTTCGTTGACTTCGAGGCGGAAGCCCTTCTCGGGGCCGGAGTCGGCGGCCGCCTTGCCGTTCGAACCGGATTCCGAGGAACCGAAGTTGTTCAGCAGGACCACGTTCGGGACGAGCCGCTGGAACTCGGCGCGCACCGTCTCGGACATGATCGCCCCCGAGGAGGAGACGCTGAACAGCGAGGACAGATCCGTCCCCCGGAGCGGCCCCTTCAACGCGTCGATGAGCGGGCGGAGCATCGCGTCCCCCACCAGTGACACGCTCGACACCTTCTCCTTCTCGATGGTGCGCAGCAGCTCCTCCGGCACGAACTTGCGGTGGATCACCACCCGCTGCCCGTAGTTGAAGGCGATGAACGAGGTCAGGGTCGACGTGCCGTGCATCAGCGGGGGAGCGGGGAAGAAGGTGAGCCCGGAACCCCGCCCGGCGGCCCGCTCGGCCAGCTCCTCGGGCCGTTTCACCGGCTCGCCCGAGGGCTCCCCGCCGAACAGGCCGGCGAAGAAGAGGTCCTCGGCCCGCCACATGACGCCCTTGGGCATCCCGGTGGTGCCGCCGGTGTAGATGATGAACAGGTCGTCCGGACTGCGGGGCGGGAAGCCCCGTTCCGGTGAGCCGGCGGCCTCGGCGTCCTGGAACGCGATCGGCTCCACCGCGGGCCCGGGCGCGCCCTCGGGGGCGGGTCCCACCCGGACCAGGTGCCGGAGCTTCGTGGTCTGCGGCAGCGCGGCGGCCACCCGCTCCGTGAACTCGCCCTCGTAGACCAGTGCGGCGAGGTCGGCGTCGTTGTAGAGGTAGACCAGTTCCTCCTCGACGTAGCGGTAGTTGACGTTCACCGGGACCAGCCGGGCCTTCAGGCAGGCCAGCACGGTCTGCAGGTACTCGACACCGTTGTAGAGGTGCAGCCCCAGGTGCTCGCCGGGCTCCAGTCCGCTGTCCAGCAGGTGGTGGGCGATCCGGTTCGCCGCGGCGTCCAGTTCCGCGTAGGTCAGGCGGCGCTCGGCGCCGGTCCCTGGGTGGTCCACGTAGACGAGGGCCTCACGGTCCGGGACCACGTCCACGACCGACTCGAACAGGTCGGCAAGGTTGTACTCCACCGTTCCTCCTGACCGCGGGAGTTCCCATGGCCGGCCCCATGGCCGGCCCCATGGCTGTTCTGCTCGGCGGTCATTAGAGCGCCGCCGCACCCAACTGGGAAGGGAGCCGCCCAAGAAAACTGACTGGGTGTCAGAAAACTATTGAACTGCACCCGCCCCTACTGCAACCTGTTCTAGGTCTTGAGACGGGAGGACGGCAATGGGTGGGACGGAACACCTGACCGTGGAACGGCACGGCGCCACGCTGGTGCTCACCATGAACAGGCCCGAGGCGAAGAACGCGCTCTCGCTGCCGCTGCTGGTGGGGCTCTACGACGGGTGGCTGGAGGCCGACGCCGACGACTCGGTGCGCTCGGTCGTCCTGACCGGCGCGGGCGGGGACTTCTGCGCGGGCATGGACCTCAAGGCGCTGGCCGGGAAGGGCATGGCGGGCGACGAGTACCGCGACCGGCTGAAGGCCGACCCCGACCTGCACTGGAAGGCGATGCTCCGCCACCACCGCCCGCGCAAGCCGGTAATCGCGGCCGTGGAGGGGTACTGCGTGGCCGGCGGGACCGAGATCCTCCAGGGCACCGACATCCGCGTCGCCGGTGAGGGCGCCACCTTCGGGCTCTTCGAGGTCAAGCGGGGACTGTTCCCGATCGGCGGCTCGACGGTGCGGCTGCCGCGGCAGGTCCCGCGGACCCACGCCCTGGAGATGCTGCTGACCGGACGGCCGTACTCGGCCGGGGAGGCGGCGCGGATCGGCCTGGTCGGCCGCGTGGTGCCGGACGGGACGGCGCTGGACGAGGCCCTGGAGATCGCCGAGCAGGTCAACGCGTGCGGGCCGCTCGCCGTGGAGGCCGTCAAGGCCTCGGTGTACGCCACCGCCGAGATGACGGAGACGGAGGGTCTGGCCGCGGAACTCATCCGGGGATGGCCGGTCTTCGACACGGCCGATGCGAAGGAGGGGGCGCGCGCCTTCGCGGAGAAGAGGCCCGCGGTGTACAGGCGCGAGTAGCCCTGCCGGGACAGCCCGGCGTGACGGGGTCGCCGTGCCCCACTGCCGGGGCTCCGCCCCCGCGCCCCGCACCCCGTGCCCCGCCCCTTCCGCGCCCCGCGGCCCGTGCCCCGAGCCCCGAGCCCCGTACTCCGTTCCCCGCGGCCCGAGCCCCGAGCCCCGTACTCCGTGCCCCCGAGCTCCGTGCCTCCGCACCCCGCGCCTCACGCGCCGGCGGGGCCGGATGGCCGGGTCCGGCGGCGCGTGGGGCCGCACGGAGGTGGCCTCAGGCGCGCCGGCCGGCCGGGCGGCCGGGCCCGGCGGTGCGTGGAGGGGGTGGCTGCGCGGCTCGTCCGCGGTTGTGCTCGTGCAGGTTTTCCCACCCACCCACCCACCCGTTCCGTTCCGTTCCGTTCCGAACATGGAGAGGCCCATGACAGCCGCCGCATCCCCGCCCGAGGTGCTCCGCGCGCCCCTCGTCGTCGAGTTCCCCTTCACCCGGTCCCTGGGGCCCGTCCAGTCCGCCTTCCTCACCGGCCTGCGCGAAGGCGTCCTGCTCGGGGTGCGGACCTCCGACGGCACGGTGATGGTGCCGCCCGCCGAGTACGACCCCGTCACCGCCGAAGAGATCCGCGAGCTCGTCGAAGTCGGCTGCACCGGTACCGTGACCACCTGGGCGTGGAACGGCTCCCCCCGCCCCCAGCAGCCCCTCGACACCCCTTTCGCCTGGGTGCTGGTCCGGCTCGACGGCGCGGACACCGCCCTGCTGCACGCCCTCGACGTCCCCGGGCCCGAGGCCGTCCGCACCGGCATGCGGGTACGGGTGCGCTGGGCGGCCCAACGGTCCGGTGCCATCACCGACATCGCCTGCTTCGAACCCCGCGACGCCCCCGCCGACCAGCCGGCGGCCGACGGGCCCGCCGCCCACGACGGCCGCTTCGAGGAGCCCGTCACCGGGATCGTCGCCCAGGCCCGCCTGGACTACACGTACAGCCCCGGCCGCGCCCAGACGGCCTACATCAACGGGCTGTCCGAGCGCAAGACGGTCGGCGAGCGCTGCCCCTCCTGCCACAAGGTGTACGTCCCGCCCCGCGGCGCCTGCCCCACCTGCGGGATCGCCACCACCGACCAGGTCGAGGTCGGCCCGGCCGGCACGGTCACCACGTACTGCATCGTCAACATCAAGGCGGCGAACCTCGACATCGACGTCCCGTACGTCTACGCCCACATCGCCCTGGACGGCGCCGGCCTCGCCCTGCACGGCCGGATCGGCGGCATCCCCTACGACCAGGTCCGCATGGGCCTGCGCGTCGAACCCGTGTGGACCGAAGGCGGCCGCTACCCCGACCACTACCGTCCCACCGGCGAACCGGACGCGGACTACGACGCGTACAAGGAGCTCATCTGATGCCGCCGACGCCGAGGTACGCCCGCGACGTGGCCGTCGTCGCCTTCGCGCAGAGCGACCACCTGCGCCGCACCGACGAACTCAGCGAAGTGGAAATGGTGATGCCGGTCCTCCACCAGGTGCTCGCCGCGACCGGCCTGAAAGCCGGTCAGATCGGCTTCACCTGCTCCGGCTCCAGCGACTACCTCGCG
This sequence comes from Streptomyces sp. cmx-4-9, assembly GCF_046548835.1. Classification (NCBI taxonomy): domain Bacteria; kingdom Bacillati; phylum Actinomycetota; class Actinomycetes; order Kitasatosporales; family Streptomycetaceae; genus Streptomyces; species Streptomyces sp. cmx-4-9. The sequence continues at coordinate 440,482 of NZ_JAEBEE010000002.1, forward strand.
GGCCGGGCCTTCTCCTTCACCATGACCCTCGACGGGGTCGGCGCCTGGCCGCCGATCTCCGAGTCCCACGTGGAGATGGACGGCGCCTGGGCCCTCTACGAGGCCTGGGTCAAGATCCAGACCGGCGAGGCCGACACCGCGCTCGTCTACTCCTACGGAAAGTCCTCACCCGGATCCGTACGCGACGTGCTGACCCGCCAGCTGGACCCGTACTACCTCGCCCCGCTCTGGCCCGACTCGGTGGCCCTGGCGGCCCTCCAGGCCCAGGCCCTGATCGACGCGGGCGAGACCGACGAGAGCGCCCTCGCCGCCATCGGCGCCCGCAGCCGGGCCGCGGCCACCACCAACCCGTACGCCCAGCTCACCGGCGCCGTCCCGCAGGGCGACTACCAGGTGGCCCCGCTGCGCACCGGGGACTGCCCGCCCATCGGCGACGGCGCGGCCGCCGTCGTCCTCGCCGCGGGCGACACCGCCCGGCGGCTGTGCGGGCGGCCCGCCTGGATCACCGGCATCGACCACCGGATCGAGGCGCACGGCCTGGGCCTGCGCGACCTCACCGACTCCCCGTCCACCCGGATCGCCGCCGAGCGCGCAGGGCTCTTCGAAGGACCGGTCGACACGGCCGAACTGCACGCCCCGTTCACCTCCCAGGAGGTCGTGCTCCGCAAGGTCCTCGGCCTCGGCGAGGACGTCACGGTCAACCCCTCGGGCGGGGCGCTCGCCGCCAACCCGATGATGGCGGCCGGCTTGATCCGGATCGGCGAAGCCGCCGCGCGCATCCACCGCGGGGAGTCGCACCGGGCCGTCGCCCACGCCACCTCCGGCCCCTGCCTCCAGCAGAACCTGGTCGCCGTCCTGGAAGGGGACCGAGCATGAGCAAGGAGCCCGTGGCCGTCATCGGCGTCGGCCAGACCAAGCACGTCGCCGCCCGCCACGACGTGTCCATCGCCGGACTCGTCCGGGAAGCGGCGGTGCGCGCCCTCGCGGACGCCGAACTCACCTGGGCGGACATCGACGCAGTCGTCATCGGCAAGGCCCCCGACTTCTTCGAGGGCGTGATGATGCCGGAGCTGTACCTGGCGGACGCACTGGGCGCCGTCGGCAAACCGATGCTGCGGGTGCACACGGCCGGCTCGGTCGGCGGCTCCACCGCCCTGGTCGCCTCCAACCTGGTCGCGGCCCGCGTCCACCGCACCGTCCTGACCCTCGCCTTCGAGAAGCAGTCCGAGTCCAACGCCATGTGGGGGCTGTCGCTGCCCGTCCCCTTCCAGCAGCCCCTGCTCGCCGGGGCGGGCGGGTTCTTCGCCCCGCACGTGCGCGCGTACATGCGGCGCACCGGCGCGCCCGACGCGGTGGGCTCGCTCGTCGCCTACAAGGATCGGCGCAACGCCCTGAAGAACCCCTACGCGCACCTGCACGAGCACGACATCACCCTGGAGAAGGTCCAGGCCTCCCCGATGCTGTGGGACCCCATCCGGTACTCCGAGACCTGCCCCTCCTCCGACGGCGCGTGCGCGATGGTCCTCACCGACCGGGCGGGCGCGGCCCGTGCGCCCCGGCCGCCGGCCTGGGTGCACGGCGGGGCGATGCGCAGCGAGCCCACCCTCTTCGCGGGCAAGGACTTCGTCTCCCCGCAGGCGGGCAAGGACTGCGCGGCCGACGTCTACCGGCAGGCCGGGATCACCGATCCGCGGCGGGAGATCGACGCGGTGGAGATGTACGTGCCGTTCTCCTGGTACGAGCCGATGTGGCTGGAGAACCTCGGCTTCGCCCAGGAGGGCGAAGGGTGGAAGCTCACCGAGGCGGGGGTCACCGAACTCGACGGGGACCTCCCGGTGAACCCGTCGGGCGGGGTGCTGTCCACCAACCCCATCGGCGCCTCCGGCATGATCCGCTTCGCGGAGGCCGCCCTCCAGGTCCGCGGCCAGGCCGGGGAGCACCAGGTCCCGGACGCCCGGCGGGCGCTGGGGCACGCCTACGGAGGCGGCGCGCAGTTCTTCGCGATGTGGCTGGTGGGAACGGAGCCACCGGCCTCCTGACGGAAGCGCCGGCCTCCTGACGGAGCCGCCGGCCTCCTGGCGGACCGGGGCGCGGGCGAAGGGTGCCGCACCGGCCACGGATGACTCACCGTGGCCTGTGCGGCACGCGGCGCGATGGCTAACCTGAGCCTCGGACGACGTACCGGGAGGAGCACGCACGTGGCCGAGAGCATGACTTCGCAGGCCCTGGCCGGCTGGGGCAAGCCGGACCTCGATCTCAGCGGGGCGGACTGGCAGTCGAGCAGCCGGGGAGCAGGTGACGTCCAGATCGCCTTCGTCGAGGGCTTCATCGCGATGCGCAACGGCGACCGACCCGAAAGCCCCTCGCTGATCTTCGCCCCGGACGAGTGGCGCACGTTCGTCCTGAACGCCCGGGGCGGGGAGTTCGACCTGACCTGAGACGGGGCCGTCCCCGCAGACGCGGATGCAGACGCGAGCGCGGCCGGAGCCCCTGCGCGGAGGGGCGGGCCGGCGGGCGGGTGGGGACGGCCGGTGCGGTCGTCCCCACCGGGTCAGCGGGCCGCGCCGAAGGACTGCGTCCAGTAGGAGTTGGGCTGGGCCAGGCCCACGCCGATCTCCTTGAACGAGCAGTTGAGGATGTTCTGGCGGTGGCCCGGGCTGTTCATCCAGCCGGTCATGACCTGTTCGGGCGAGCTGTAGCCGTAGGCGACGTTCTCCCCGTAGGTGCTCCACGTGTAGCCGGCCCGCGTGATCCGCTGGCCCGGGTCGGAGCCGTCGGAGCCGGTGTGCGACATGTTCGCGTGGGCGGCCATGTCCTGGCTGTGGCCCTGCGCGGCGGCCGTCAGCTTCGCGTTGACGGTGAGCGCCGAGCAGCCGGCGGCGGCGCGCTCCTTGTTGACGAGGGCCACCACCTGCGCGACCGGGCCGGAGGCCGGCGCGCTCGGGGTGCCGGTCGCCTTCGAGGGGGCCGGGGCCGGGGCCGCCGGCCGGGTCGTCGGCTTCTTCGGCTGCGGGGCCACGGGCGGCCGGGGGGCCTCGGTGGCGGGCGCGGTCTGCTCCGGGGCCGGTGAGGTCTGCACGGCCGACGGGGTCGCCTCGGTGACGGGGGCCGCGGGGGCCGCCGTCTCGACGGGGGCCGCCTGGTTCTCCACCGGCAGCGGGACGCTGGGGGAGGGCGCAGCGTGGACGGGCCGCACCGTGTGGCGGCCGGCAGTCGGGGATCCGCCGGACCCGGTGTCCAGGCACGCCATGGCGGCCGTGGGTATGCCCACGATCCCGAGCGTGACGGCGGCGATCGATATCTTCTTGGAGTGCCTCTTCTTGCGGTGCTTCTGCATGCCTGACCTCACTTGGTTCTGCGAAGCGTCCTGCGCCCGAGCTGCGTGAATGCCGGGCGGGCCGCCATTCTGAGAAGTCCCTCAACTGCCTGGCAAGTCTGATCACCGGCCCGCGCGGCAGTGCCGCGGCACGGGCTTGAAATGGGCGGACGGTCATGCTGGGCACCCCGGCGCAGGACGCCCGGACCTTGCTGGCAGGGCATCAGAAGCACCTGTGACGAGCTAAGACACCGCATTTCATCCCACTCTGCAAGACGCCCGATCCGGCGGACAGGGGGAATGTCCGTCTCTGCGCGACAAGTCGGTACATGTCGGCAGGGCCTGAGTGGACGTGATGCTTCCGTGATGCGCCGTGGTGTGGTGACGCATGTCACTGTTTCGCCGCGGCAGCCCGCGGCGCTCCACCGGCAGCTACCCCGCCGCCCTGCCCCGGATACACCCCCGAAGAGGTCCGGCACAGAAGATCGGATTCTTTCCCCGCACCGGGGCACCCCGCGCTGTGCGCGGGCGTACGCTGATTCCCTGAACAGGCCTGGGGGGAATACCAGCCATGACGGAATACCGTGCCCGCCGGCACCGCACGATGGTGGAACGCGAGGCCGAACTCGCCACGGTGGACGAGGCCCTGGACCGGCTCACCGGACCGGGCCGCGACTCAGGCGGAGCCCTGCTGGCCTTCTCCGGTCCCGCCGGCCTCGGCAAGACCACGCTGCTCGCCGAGGTGCGCCGCCGCGCCCACGCCCGCTCCTGCACCGTCCTGGCCGCCCGCGGCGGCGAGCAGGAGCAGAGCCAGCCCTTCCACGTGGCCCGCCAGCTCATCCAGCCCCAGCTGGCCGGCACCTCCGAGGAGGAGCTGCGGGCCGCCCTCGGCAGCTGGTACGCCATCGTCGGCCCCGCCCTCGGACTCTGCGCCCCGGAACAAGGCGCCCCGCCCGACCCCCAGGGCCTGCGCGACGGCCTCGACTGGGTCCTCACCCACCTCGTCGTCAAACGGGCACCCGTCGCCCTCGTCCTCGACGACGCGCACTGGGCCGACCCCGAGTCCCTGGGCTGGCTCGCCGCGTACACCCCGCGCACCGAGCACCTGCCCCTGCTCCTCGTCGTCGCCTACCGCCCCGACGAACTGCCCGCCCACGCCGAAGCGTTCCGCACCCTGCCCGGTCGGGCGGGACAGCAACCGCTGCCGCTCGCCCCGCTCACCTCCGGCGCCGTCGCGGCCCTGGTCCGCGAGGTGCTCGGCGACCACGCCGAGGAGGCCTTCTGCCACGAGGTCTGGGCCGTCACCGCCGGCAACCCCTTCGAAGCCGTCGAACTCACGGCCAAGGTCCGCGAGAAAGGCCTCGCCCCGGTCGGCGCGAGCACCCCGCTGCTGCGCGACCTCGCCGCCGCCCAGCGCGGCAGCGGACTCGTCGCCCGCCTCGACCGCCTCGGACCCTCCACCGTCCGTTTCGCCTGGGCCTGCGCCGTCCTCGGCACCGCCATCCCGCGCGACCTCGCCGCCCGGGTGGCCGCCCTGGGCCGTGAGGAGGCCGCCGACGCCACCGCCCGACTGCGCGACGCCCGCATCCTCGCCCCCGCCGGAGCCGCCGCCGAACCCGTCGGACCGGCCGCCGTCTTCCCGGCCCCCGCCGCGGTCCCGGTCGGGTACGGCGCGGCGGACGAGGAGTACGAGGCCGGACTGGAGTTCGTCCACCCCCTCATCGCCACCGCCATCTACCGGGCCATCCCCAAGGCGCTCCGCGTCGCCCTGCACGGCAAGGCCGCCGCGGCCGTCGTCGACGCCGGCCTCGGCTCCTCCGCCGCCGCCCGCCACCTGCTGGAGACCCACCCCGAGAACGACCCCTGGGTGGTGCGGACCCTGCGCGAGGCCGCCGCCGAGAACCTCCGCGCCGGCGCCCCCGAAGCCGCCCGCCGCCAGCTCGCCCGCGCCCTGCTCGAACCCCCGGACTTCGACGAACGCGCCGCCGTCCTGTACGAACTCGGCTGCGCCTCCCTGCTCACCGAGCCGGCCAACACCGTCAACCACCTCAGGGCCGCCCTCGCCGAACCCGTCGACGACACCGCCCTGCGCCAGGGCATCGTCATCCGCCTCGCCCAGGTCCTCGCCCACAGCGACCACCTCTTCGAGGCCTCGGAGCTGCTCGCCGACGAGATCCCGCAGACCCAGGACGTCCGCGCCCGGCTGCGGCTGCAGTCCGAGCAGTTCATGTGGGACGCCTTCAACGCCGCCGAACCCGACTCGCCGGCCCGCTCCCGCCGGCTCGCCAAGCTCGCCGACCGGCTCACCGGCCGCGACCTCACCGAGCGGTACGTCATCGGCCTGCGCACCTGGGACGCCTGCCTGCGCGGCGAACCGGTCGCCGTGGTCCTGCACCACGCCGAGCGCGCCCTGCAGCAGCACCTCAGCTGGGCCCACGAGGACCGCGGCTTCGAGGTCCCGGTACTCGCCGCGATGGTCCACATGTACGCAGACCGGCCCTGGCGGGCCGAGCAGCTCTTCGAAGCGGGCACCGCCGAGTTCGAACGGGAGGGCTGGCGCGGCGCCCACCTGTCCTTCGCCTACAGCCTGCGCGGGTACCTCCGCTACCGGCGCGGGCGGCTCGTCGAGGCGGAGGACCTGGCCCGGGCCGGACTGCGGCTGGCCGAGCGCGTCGGCCGCCGTACGCCCGTCCACTGGTACGCCATAGCCACCCTCGTCACCACCCTGCTGGCCCGCGGGCGGACCGATGAGGCCTGGGAACTCGCCCAGGACCACGAGTACGGCAGGCCCTTCCCCGCCGCCGTGGTCTTCCCGGACGCCCAGACCGTCCACGCCGAGCTGCTGCTGGCCCGCGGCGATGCCAAGGGGGCCGTCGCCGAACTCGAAGCGGTGGACCGCCGGCTGACCCCGCGCGGCATCCAGAACCCCGCCTGGTGCCCGTGGCGGCTGCACCTGGCCCGCGCGGTCGCGGCCGACGACCCGGAGCGGGCCGCGGCCCTGGCCGCCGAAGCCGTCCGGCGGGCCCGCGCCTTCGGCGCCCCGTCGGGCATCGGGCAGGCCCTGCGGGTGGCGGCGGAGGTGTCCGCCCCCGAGGGCCGGGCACTGCTCCTGCGGGAGTCCGTCGCCCTGCTGTCGGCCTCCCCGGCCGGGTACGAACTGGCGCGTGCGCAAGCCGCCCTGGGCCGGGAACTGCGCGACACGCACCTGCTGGAGCGGGCCGTGACAACGGCCCGGGAATGCGGAGCGGACGCCCTGGAGGCAGAGGCCACCGACGATCTGCTCGCGCTGGGCGGCAGCCTGCCCTGCCTGTCCGGGGGAGCGGAGGAAGGGCTCACGGAGGAAGAGCTCCGCGCCGCGGAAGGGGCCGCGCAGCGGGCCGCAGGGACGCCGTGGCCCCCCGGGCCGCAGCCTTCCGACGGGACGGGTCCGGCGCAGGGAGCGCCGGACCCGTCCGCCGACGCCGCCTCCGCCGCCACGACGACGGCCGTGCGCACGGCCGCCGCACCGGACTGGGACCTGTCCGCGGCCTGCCGCAAGCTCGGCACGGACCGCGCAGGACTGCCCGCCGCCCTGGCAGCCCTCACCCGCGGCCCGCACTGACCGGACCCGCACCTCCCGGTCCGCCAGCCGCCCCCGGCGGCGGTGGGCAAGCCCCCGGTTGCCGTGCGCCACCCCGCCCCGGAGCCCCCTACGAGGCCCGCAGACGGGCCGCCGCCCACGCCGGACCGCGCCGACCGTGCCGGGACACGCCACCGCGCCGGGCACACCGGCGGCCGCGGGCGTCGCGGCCTCCCCACCGGGAGGCCGCCCGAGCGGGTCCGGCCCGCTCCGGCGCGGCCGCTCCGGCGGACGCCGGGCCGGGGCGCACATCCGGCCCCCCGTCGACCCGGGCCCTTCGGCGGTCCGGCCGGCCCGCGGCCGCCCCGATCCGCGCCCGGTCGGCCCGCACGGGCCGCCCCGGCATGCTCCGCGGCGCCGGCGGGACCGTACGGCGACGGCAGGGGGGACGGCAGGCGGGACGGCGGCCGGATCAGGGGCCCCGGGCCGGAAAACTTCACCCGGACACGTACCATGGCGGCATGTCCTTCCTCCGCCGCCACCGCGCCGCCACACCCGCCGGCCCGGACTTCGACGTCCTGGCCATGGACCCGGGGGACTGGCCGGGCAATCTCGGGGCCGGGCTGCTACCCGCCCCCGACGGCAGCTGCCAGGGTGTCTTCCTCCGCTACGACCTGTTCGGCGGACGCGGCCCCGCGATGATCATCGGGAACCTCCCCGAGGGCTCCCCCGCCCGGGACCTCTCGGAAGGACAGGTCCCCTTCGAGGTGGCCCAGCTCCTCGACGCCCTCGAGAACGACGAGGACGTCGAGGTCACCGGTGTCGAGGACTGCCCCGTCATGCAGGGCGACAACCTCCTCATCGTGCGGAAGGTCAAGCTCTCGGAGTCCCGCATCTCCTGCGTCCAGTTCGACCGCAGCGACAACGTGCTGGTCACCATCGCCAGCTGGGACCGCCCCATCACCGACGACCTCTACGCCCTCCTGAAGCCGCTCCCCGCCGAGCTCTTCCAGCAGGGCTAGCAGCAGGGCCGGCGGCGCCGGCCGCGCCGCAGCCTCACCCGTCCGCGACGGCGTTCGCCGCGACGTAGCCGAACGTCATCGCGGGACCGATCGTCGACCCCGCCCCCGCATAGCTGTGGCCCATCACCGCCGCGCTCGCGTTCCCGGCCGCGTACAGCCCCGGAATCACCGATCCGTCCGGCCGCAGCGCCCGGGCCCGCGCGTCCGTGACGATGCCGCCCTTGGTCCCCAGGTCCCCCGGCACGATCTTGAACGCGTGGAACGGCGGAGCCCAGACCGGGGCCAGGCACGAGTTCGGGTGCACGCCCGGGTCCGTGTAGTAGTGGTCGTAGGCCGTGTCGCCCCGGTGGAAGTCGGCGTCCGTCCCGTTCCAGGCCTGCGCGTTGAACCGGTTGAGCGTGGCGCGCAGCGCCCCCGCCGGCACCCCGATCTGCCCGGCCAGCGCGTCCCAGGTCCACGCCTTCTTCGCCGCGCCGGACTCGTACCAGGCGTCGGGGAAGAGAAACGTCGGCAGGATGTCCTTGAACAGGTACTTGTTGCGGTAGTTCTGATCGACGATCAGCCACGCCGGGATGTGCGAACCGGGTGCCCCCCGGTCCTTCTCGTACATCACGTGCACCACATCGCTGTACGGGGCGGCCTCGTTGACGAAACGGGCCCCGTTCCGGTTGACGATGAGGCCGCCCGGCAGGGTCCGTTCGGCGAGGCAGAAGTACGGCTCCCCGGGCAGTGGGATCGAGGGCCCCCACCACGCGTCCTCCATCAGCGCCAGCGCCGCCCCGGCCCGCTGGCCGGCCCGGATCCCGTCGCCGGTGTTCTCCTTCGCCCCCACCGACCACTGGGTGCCGACCGGCTGCTGCTGGTACTGCGCCCGCATCTGCGCATGGTGCTCGAATCCGCCCGAGCCGACGATCACCCCACGCCGGGCCCGTACGGTGCCCCGTACGCCCTCCTTCTCCACCACCACCCCGGTGACCGCGCCGCCCTCCTGGACCAGGTCCACCAGCGGGCTGTTCAGCCACACCGGAACCCCCGCCCGCTGCAGGCCCGCCCGGAGCCCCGCCGCCAGGGACTGGCCCATGGTCAGCGGCTTCTCCCCGCGCAGGGCGGCCTTCGTGCCGCGGGCCAGGCACTCGGTGGACACGGCCAGCCCCTTGGCGTTCACCGCTGCCAGGTTCAGCCACTTGTAGTCCTGGCTGAACACCACCATCCCCGCCGGGACCGGCAGGTACGCCGGGTTCAGCCGGGCCAGTTCGGCTCCCAGGATGTTGCCGTCGATCTGGTCCGGCTCGATGGAGCGGCCGTTCGGCAGCCCGCCCGGCAGGTCGGGGTAGTAGTCGCTGTACCCCTCCATGAAACGGAACCTCAGCGGGCTGTTGGCCATGACGAAGTCCAGCATCCGCGGACCGTTGGCGAGGAACGCCGCCTGCCGGTCGGCGGGCACGTCGGGGCCGACCACGGCCGCGAGGTAGGCGGCCGCCTTCTGCGGGGTGTCCGGCACGCCCGCGGCGAGGATCACCGAGTTGTTGGGAAGCCAGATCCCGGCCCCGGAACGCGCGGCCGACCCCCCGAACGTGGGGGCCTTCTCGACCACCAGGACGCTCAGCCCCCGCCGGGCGGCGGTGAGGGCGGCAGTCATCCCGGCGGCTCCGGACCCGACCACGACGACGTCGTACTCGCCGAGCGGGGGCCCGTCCAGGGCGCTGTCGGCCCGTGCCGCGGCCGACGGCAGCACGGCTGCCGCGAGCACCCCGGCTCCGGTCCCGGCCAGGACCGTCCTGCGGGTCGGGCGCGCGGAGGGGGAACTGCTGGACGATGCGGGGCTTGCGGTCATGGGCAGGCTCCAGCGGAGAGGGAGGAGGGGGGCGGTACCAGCATGCTGATGCTGCGTCAGAAAAATGTTCGGGGGATCATGTGAAGTCAAGGCATACGCCCCGGACACCTCCCGGCACCTTTCCCGCCTCGCGCCCTCAGGCCGGCTGGCCGCGGACATCGCCGAGCCCCGGGCGGGTGACCCGGGGCTCGGCAACCATGGGGGTGGGGAATCAGGGGGAAGCGGTCAACGGGTGCCGACCGCCGCGCGGACCGCCCGGCGGGCCAGCCCGGCGTCGTCGTGCAGCCGGCGCAGCAGCAGCCGCTGCTCCTCGCCGCAGGACAGGGCGCCCGCGACGAGGGGCTGGGCGGGGGCCGTGGCGTGCATGGACCGCTGGACCGCAGTCTCCGACATCCGGATCTCCCGGGTCAGCACCAGCATCAGGTTGACCAGGAAGGCGTCCCGGGCGGCCGGGCCGGCCGCCTGGGCGAGGCGGCTGATCTGGCTGCGGGCGGCGGGGGCATCACCGAGCACCGTCCACAGGGTGGCCAGGTCGTAGCCGGGCAGGTACCAGCCCGCGTGCTCCCAGTCGAGCAGCACCGGACCGGCGGGGGACAGCAGCAGGTTCGACAGCAGTGCGTCACCGTGGTTGAACTGCAGCCCCGTCCCCGACATCCTGACGCCGTGCAGCAGCTTCTGCAGGTCGCCCAGGTCCCGGTCGGTCAGCAGGCCGAGCTCGTAGTCGCGGACGATACGGCGCGAGTAGTTCAGCGGAGTGCCGAACAGCTCACCCGGCGGCTGCCACTGGTTGACGCGGCAGACCGCGCCCAGGGCCGCCCGCAGGTCGACCCGCGGAGGAGCCTCGACCGGGTGCCGCTGCAGAGCCGCCACCCGGCCCGCCATCCGCTCGACCACCAGCGTGCAGTTCTCCGGGTCGGCGGCGATCAGCCGCGGCACCCGGACCGGCGGGCGGTGCCGGACGAACGCCCGGTATGCCGCTATTTCGTGCCGGTACCGCTCGCGCCACTCGGGCGAGTGGTCCAGTAAAACCTTCGCGACGGCGGTCGTCCGCCCGGTCGTTCCCACGAGGAGGACCGAGCGGCCGCTGCGCCGCAGCACCTGGACCGGGGCGAACTCCGGACAGATCCGCTGCACCGAGGCGAGCGCGGTACGCAGCTGCGCCCCCTGCGGGCCGGAGAGGTCGATCCGCCCGCTGAGCGGCTGCGATCCGGTCCCCGGCAGCCGCCGGGCCCGGACGGCGCCCTGCGCCGGCGCCGCGGGACGGCCCGGTTCGAGGTAGGGGCCGCCGCCGGCCTGGAGCGTGCGGTGGGGTCGGACCGGGGCGGACACGGAGGACGTTGCTGCGTACATGGCGTTACGGATCCCTTCGTGCGCCGACGAGTTCGTACGCCGCCCCGCCGGATCCCGTGCTTCACCCTGGGGAGTTCCGCCGGTGACCGGGTCGGGGAGGCGCATTCCTACCTGACACCCGGCCGCGGGTGGCGGACCATCGAGCGTGCCCTGGCGAAGCCTGGCGAATAGTCGCTGGGCATCTGACGGGGGGCTACTGTCAAGTCAGCCGAGAACCTGGGGGCTTGACGTGAGCAAAGGTCCAAACACCCGCCTGAACGACCTGTTCGGCCTGGCCGGCTGGTCGAAGGGCGAACTGGCGAGGATGGTGAACCGGCAGGCGGCGGCCATGGGCCACCACCAACTGGCCACCGACACCTCGCGGGTGAGGCGCTGGATCGACATGGGGGAGACCCCCCGCGAACCGGTGCCCACGGTACTGGCAGCACTGTTCACCGAGCGGCTCGGTCGTGTCGTGACCATCGAGGACCTCGGGTTCGTACGGCAGCGGCGCACCTCCAGACGGCAGCCGGACGGGGTGAAGGAGAACCCCGACGGAGTGCCCTGGGCGCCCGAACGCACGGCCGCGGTCCTCACCGAATTCACGGGAATGGACCTCATGCTCAACCGTCGCGGTCTGATGAGCGCGGGCGCCGTGCTCACCGCCGGCTCCGCCCTCAGCAACGCCATGTACGACTGGCTGCACACCGATCCCACCCGCTCCGGGGCCGCCCAGGGCCCGGGGGACTCCTTCCAGGCCGACCCGGCCGCCTACGACCGCTACGAGGCCGCCCCGATCGGCTCCCAGGAGATCGAGGCCCTGGAGCGTTCCGTGGAGGTCTTCCGGGCCTGGGACGCCTCCAGAGGCGGCGGACTCCAGCGCAAGGCCGTCGTCGGCCAGCTCAACGAGGTGGGCGGCATGCTCGCCTACCACCACCCGGACCACTTGCAGCGGCGGCTGTGGGGGGTGGCGGCGAACCTGGCGGTGCTGGCGGGCTGGATGTCCCACGACGTGGGGCTCGAACCGACGGCCCAGAAGTACTTCGTGATCGCCGCGCACGCGGCCCGCGAAGGCGGCGACCGGCCGCGCGCCGGCGAGGCACTGTCCCGGGCCGCCCGTCAGATGGTCCACCTCGGCAAACCGCACGAGGCCCTGGACCTGATGAAGCTGGCCAAGTCAGGGTCCGGGGAGCAGACCCTGCCGCGCACCCGCGCCATGCTGCACACCATCGAGGCCTGGGCGCAGGCGGCGATGGGCAAGGGCCAGGCCATGCGCCGCACCCTGGGCGAGGCGGAGGAGCTGTTCGTCTCCGACAAGGGCGACGTACCGCCGCCGAGCTGGATGCAGCACTTCGACGAGGCGGACCTGCACGGCATGCAGGCGCTGGCCTACCGGACGCTCGCCGACCACGAGGCCGCTGCGGCCCCGGTGGCCGCACGCCACGCCAAGGAGGCGCTCCGGCTGCGCGGTGACGGCTACCAGCGTTCGCAGATCTTCGACTACATCTCGATGGCCTCCGCCTGCTTCATCGCCGACGACCCGGAACAGGCGGACCGGTACGCCCGTCTCGCGCTGGTGTCGATGAACGAGACCTCCTCGCACCGGACCTGGGACCGGCTGCGCGAGATGTACCGGCTGACGGGTCAGTACGCCGGCTACGCACGGATCGAGGACCTCCGCGAGGAGATCGAACGGGCCCTCCCCGACAGCCCGGCCCCGCGCGGGGTGCGCGTCGGCAAGGCGTAGCCCCACTCGGCAAGCCACAGCCCCGCGCGCCGGCCGCGGGCCGCCCGCCCCGGCGGGAGACCGGGACATGCACTCTCCGGTGGGAGGCGGGGACATGCACTCTCCGGTGGGAGGCGGGGACATGCACTCTCCGGTGGGAGGCGGGGACACGCACTCCCCGGTGGGAGACGGGGTCCGCGCGGAGACGAGAAAGGCCGCGCCCGTCGGCGCGGCCACGAAGCCCCTGCGTGGGTGCGCCGGGTCAGCCGCCCACCCGGGCGACGAGCACACAGGCGTCGTCCTCGCGCCGGTTGTCCCCGAATTCCTGAATGACCAGCCGCACGCAGTCCTGAGCCGACCGCGCCGCGGAGAACCGCGAGGCCAGCGACAGGAGCCGCTCGGTGCCGTCGGTACGGCTGAACTCGATGCTGCGCGGGGTCAGTCCGTCGGTGCTCAGCACGAGCACGTCCCCCGGCTCAAGGTGCTCCTCGGCCTGTCCGTACGCCGCCCCGGAGGTCGCACCGAGCAGGACTCCCTCGGGCGGTACCAGGGAGCGGCCCGTTCCGCGGCGGAAGAGGAGCGGGGCGGGGTGTCCGGCCTGCGCCCAGGACAGCACCCGGCGTGCGGGGTCGTAGCAGCAGCACACGGCGGAGCCGAGCGCGGGCTGGACGGAGGTTTCGAGGAGTTGGTTGAGCCAGCCCATCAGGGGGCCCGGTTCGATGCCCGCCATGGCCATGCCCCGCAAGGCGCCCAGCATCATCGCCATGCCCGAGGTGGCGGTCACCCCGTGCCCGGTGAGGTCGCCGACGGTCAGCATCGAGCGTCCGTCGGGGAGTTCGAGTGCGTCGTACCAGTCGCCGCCGATCAGGGCGCTGGTCGCCGAGGGCATGTAGTGGGCGGCCACGTCGAGGCTGCCCGCGCTGCCGCTCGGGAACTGCAGGGAGCCGCGCCACGGGGGGAGCACGGCTTCCTGCAGCTCGACCGCCAACCGGTGCTCGGTCTGCGCGATCTCCCGCCGGCGCTGCAGCGAGTCCTGGGACTCGCGCACCGCCCGCTGGCTTCGGCGCAGCTCGCTCACGTCGCGCAGCACGGCCCACATCGAGGCGGTGCAGCCGTCGGAGTCGATCACCGGTTCGCCCCTCATGTGCAGCGTCCGGACGCGGCCGTCGGCCCGGACGATGCGGAACTCGCCGTCTATCGGCCGTCCGTCCACCAGGCAGGCGGTGACCCACGCGGTGAGCAGCGGCTGGTCCTCGGAGAAGAGGGTGGAGCCCAGTTCGTCGAGGGGCAGCGCGCCCGACTCGGGCGAGCGGCCGAAGATCTGGAAGAGTTCGTCGGACCAGGTGACCTCGTCGGTCAGCAGGTTCCATTCGGCGCTGCCGACCCGGGTCCGGTGGTCCTCGGGCTCCGGTTCGGGGGCCGCCTGCGGCGCCTCGATGAGCTCGGGGGCGGGCGGCAAACCCTCCTTGAGCTGGCCGAGGTGCTGGCCGAGGTCGTCGAGGTGGTGGACGGCGAGGTCACACAGTGCGCGCTGCCAGCGGCCCTGGGCGTCGTCGTCGTCCACCACGGTGTCACGGCGGACGGCGTCCACCTCGCCGCGGAGGCGCCGGGTCTGCGAGATCAGCGCGTCCACCGATCCCGGCTCGGGCGGCTGCGCGGGACGGTCCGCGAACAGGTGGGACGGCATGAGAACTCCGATACAGGCGCGGCACGGCCAAGTCTGGCGGATGGAGCCGGTATTGACTGTTGCACAGGCGGCGACGGCGTGTAAGACGTTTGGCAACATCCGCAACGGCCTTGCGGCCGGCATATGCCCGAGGCCTCCCGGCGCCGTCTGCTGCGTGCGAACGATTCCGGTCACCGCTGCGTCCGCCCCTCCGGCGACGGTGCGCGGGCCCGTCCCCGGCCACCCCCGCCCACGCAGGGACGTCCGTGCCGAGGGGCCTGCCGGGCGGTCCCCGCCGGGCCCCGCTGCCTGCCGGCGGCGGCTTGATTGCGGCCCCGCGGTCCGGGCCGGTCGATCACGCGGACGACCGTGCGAGACGGGAACACCACCCCTGCGGGAGGGCGGCCGGGTCAGACAACCTGCCCGAGCGTTCCCCCGAACGGAGGACCCCGCCCCGGCGCGGGAGGTCGACGCACCGGCGGCGAGGCGGACCGGCGGCCGGGCGGGACGGCGGCGAGGCGGGACGGCAGCGAGGCGGACCGGCGGCCGGGCGGAACGGCGGCGAGGCGGGACGGTGAGGGGCTCGCGCCGGGACCGTGCCGCCTCGGGGCGGTACGGGCGGAGCGGCCGGTCCCCGGTGCTTCCCCCGTGAGCACCGGGGACCGGCCGCCCACGGGCAAACCTAGGCGGCCACCGGCCCGTTCGCAGGATTCGGTGTGCCCAGTGGCGGTGCGCGGGGGGTTTCCCCGCGCACAGTGGGTGCCGGATGATGGAACGCGGCGGCCCCCGCCCCCCGCCCGCACCCGGAGGAGCGTCCCATCCAACCTCGTCCCGCCCTGCCACCGCCCCAGGACTGGTCGCGTTCGGACGATGTCCTCAGGCTCCACCGGCTCGCCCACACCGGCGGGTCGGCGGCCGTGCTGGAGTGGCTCGCCGTCCGGCTGGGCGGCTGGACCGGGGTGCTGGACACCGTCGAGGCGCGCGGTCCCGGACTCGCCGTCCGGGCGGCCGCGGAGATGGCCGCCCGGAGGGCCCGGTCGGCCGTCCTGCACGACGGCGGTTCGGTGGCGCTGCTCTTCGCGTTGGAGGACGGCCGCGCCCTGGCCGCCGTACTGCAGCGGCAGCACCATCCCGGCGCGGCGGCCCTGCTGGCGGATGCGGCCGTCCCGCTGGCCCTGGTGCTGCGCGCGGAGGAGGCCGGCCGGCGTGAGGAGCGGGCCGAGCTCGCCGAGTCCCGGGCCCGCGAGGCAGTGCTGCACCTCCTCATGAACGGCAGGATCTCGACCGCCCACCAGATCGCCGGGGCCCTCGGCCCCCCGCTGCCCGAGCCCATGAGGATGTACGTCGTCGAGTGCCGGCCCGGGAGCCGCGCCGAGGTGACCCGGCTGTGCGAGGAGCTGACGGGCGGCCAGGCCTGGATCGTGCGCTGCCCGGTGTACGTGCGCCACCTCATCGTCTTCGTCCCGGCGGGCCCCGTGGCGGCCGCCGACCACGACCCGCTCGCGGCGGCGCTGGTGGACGCGGCCCGCGACTGCACGGTGGGGGTCAGCGGAGAACGGTTCCTGCGCGAGGCCCCGGACGCCTACGGCCAGGCCTTCCACGCCCTGGCCGTCGCCCGGGGGCGGGACGAGCGGCACGCCCGCTTCGGGCCGGGGCCCGAACTGGCGCTGGCCGCCCACGATGCGGCGGCGGGCTGGGCGCAGACCGTGCTCGCGCCCCTGCACGGCTACGAGCCCCGGCGCCTGCAGGACCCGGGCGCGCAGGAGCTGCGCGCCACCGCTCACGCCTGGTTGAACTTCACCTCGCACGCGACCCGGCTGCTGAAGATCCACCGCAATACGCTGGCCGGGAGGCTGCGGCTGATCGAGGAGGTGCTCGGGCTGGACCTGACGCGCCTGCCGGACCAGGCGGCGCTCTCGCTCGCGCTGCGGCTGACCCCGGGTGCGGCGCGGCCGGGCGCGGGGGCGGGCTCCGAGCCGACCCCGCCGCCGGAGACGCCGCCGGAGCGGGGCCCGGACCCGCGCCCGGCCGGGGGTCCGGCCGCCGCAGCCGGGGCGGCTGCCCTGCTCACCGCGCCGCCGCCGGACCTTAAGGCCGCCCTCGACGACGTCCTGCGCGATCCGCGGCTGACGGCCTGGGCACGTACCCATCTGGGCCCGCTGGCCGGAGCCGGGGCTCCGCCGGGCGCCCGCACCACCCTCCGCACCTGGCTGGACCACGACGCCCAACTCGTCCCGACGGCCGCCGCGCTGGGCATCTCGGTGCCCGGCGCCCGGAAGCGGCTGACGCGCATCGAGGCCGTGCTGGAACGCTCCCTGCTCCAGTGCCCGAGCACCCGCCACGACCTCTGGCTGGCGTACCGGGCGGAGGAACTCGCCGGATGACACAGGCGACGAAAGGGGCAATGGACCGCAAGACGGGCTGAATCATGCACGATCATGCCCCAATGAGGCGTATCAATGCGAAACGCGTACTGGTCGGTGAACCCCTCGACACCGCGCGCCTGGGCGAGACCCTGCTGCCCAAACGGCTCGCCCTGCCGATCTTCTGCAGCGACCCGCTCTCCTCCGTGGCCTATGCCACCGAGGAGATCCTGCTGATCCTCGCCCTCGGCGGCGTCGCCCTACTGCACCTCACCTGGTACGCGGCCGCCGCCATCGTCTTCCTCCTGGTGGTGGTCATCGCCTCGTACCGGCAGACCTGCCACGCCTACCCCGGCGGCGGCGGCGCCTACGTCGTCAGCTGCGAGAACCTCGGGCCCACCGCCGCCCTCACCGCGGCCAGCGCCCTCCTCGTCGACTACGTCATGACCGTCGCGGTCTCCGTCGTCTCCGGGGTCTCCGCCATCACGTCCGCCATTCCCGCGCTCAGCGACCACGAGGTGGTCCTGTCGGTCGGCTTCGTCGTCCTGCTGACCCTGATGAACCTGCGCGGCGTCCGCGAATCGGGCCGCATCTTCGCGATCCCCACCTACGGGTTCGTCCTCGTCATCTACCTCATGTTCGCCTGCGCCGCGGTCCGGCTCGCGACGGGCGACACCATCCGCGCGGAGTCGGCCGACCTGCCCATCACCGCGGAAGGCTCCTACGCCGGCTTCGCCCTCGTCCTGCTCACCATGCGCGCCTTCGCCTCCGGCTGTACCGCCCTGACCGGCGTCGAGGCGATCAGCAACGGCGTGCCCGCCTTCCAGAAGCCCAAGGCGAAGAACGCCGCCACCACCCTCGCGGCGATGGGGGTGCTCTCGGTGACCATGTTCGCCGGCATCACCGCCCTCGCCATGTCCTACCAGGTGCACGTCGCCGAGGACCCCACCGAACTCGGCCTGGCCCCCGGCACGCCGATGTCCACTGCGCTGGCCCAGATCGGCCGCGCCACCTTCGGCAGCTGGCACATCCTCTTCTACCTGCTTCAAGCGGTCACCGCCGGCGTGCTGATCCTCGCCGCGAACACCGCCTTCAACGGCTTCCCGATGCTCGCCTCGATCCTGGCCAAGGACCGCTACGCCCCCCGGCAGCTCTTCAACCGGGGCGACCGCCTCGTCTACTCCAACGGAGTCGTGCTCCTCGCCCTCGCCGCCATCGCCCTGATCGTCGCCTTCGACGCCCAGCTGACCCGCCTCATCCAGCTCTACATCATCGGCGTCTTCGTCTCCTTCACCCTCTCCCAGGCGGGC
The DNA here is from genome assembly GCF_046548835.1 of Streptomyces sp. cmx-4-9. Classification (NCBI taxonomy): domain Bacteria; kingdom Bacillati; phylum Actinomycetota; class Actinomycetes; order Kitasatosporales; family Streptomycetaceae; genus Streptomyces; species Streptomyces sp. cmx-4-9. The sequence continues at coordinate 458,607 of NZ_JAEBEE010000002.1, forward strand.
ATGGTCCGGCACTGGCGCAAGGAGCTCGCCGCCCCGGCGACCCCGCCCGAGGAGCGCGTGCACATCCACCGCCGCCTGGCCATCAACGCCGTCGGCGCCACCCTGACCGCGCTGGTCCTGGTCATCGTCCTGATCACCAAGTTCACGCACGGGGCCTGGCTGGTCGTCATCGCCATGCCGCTGCTCTTCCTGGGGATGAAGGGGGTACGCCGCCACTACGACCAGGTGGCCCGGCAGGTCGCCGTCCCCCCGGGCGCCACGCCGCGCAAGCCCGCCCGCCACCACGTCCTGGTCCTGGTCGCCTCCATGCACGCCCCCACCCTGCAGGCCCTCGGCTACGCACTGGGCCTGCGGGCCGACACCCTGACGGCCGTCACCGTCGCCGCGGACGAGGCGGACGCGGCCCGGCTGCGCGAGGAGTGGGCCGCGCACGACCCGGGGCTGCCGCTGAAGATCCTGCACTCGCCCTACCGGGAGGTGGTGGGCCCGGTCCTGGCCCACGTCCAGGAGCTGGCCGCCGACACCTCGACGGACATGCTGTCCGTGGTGATCCCCGAGTACGTCGTGGGCCACTGGTGGGAGCAGCCCCTGCACAACCAGAACGCGCTGCGGCTCAAGGCCCGGCTGCTGTTCACGCCCGGGGTCGCGGTGATCGACGTGCCGTACCGGCTGGAGTCGGCGAAGGCCGCGCAGGCGCGGCAGCGGGAAGCGGACCGGACGTAGCGCGGCTCGCCGGTCCGCGCCCCGGTCCGCGCCCCGGACCGGCCGGGAGCGGCAGGGCGCCCGGCGCGCCCGCCTGCTGGACGACCGCGGCGTGCGCCAGCGCCAGTTCCACCACCTGCGCCGGGTCGGCCAGGGTGCGGCCGGTCAACTGTTCCAGGCGCCGCAGCCGGTTGGAGACGGTGTTGCGGTGGCAGTGCAGCAGTCCGGCCGCCCGGGTCGTCGAGCCCTGGCAGGCGAGCCAGGTCCCGAGCGTGGTCAGCAGCACCCGGCAGTCCTCCGCGGGCAGCGCCAGGACCGGACCCAGGACCACCTCCCGCAGCCGGGCGGCCAGTTCGGCCTGCGCGGCGACGAGCGCCTCGGGCAGGTGCTCGTCGAGCAGGGCCGTGCCGGCGCCTCCCGCCGGACCCGGCGCCGGGCCTGCCGCGCGGCCTGCCGCGGAGCCTGGTGCGGTGCGCAGTGCGAGGGCGGCCAGCCTGCGGGCCCGCGCCAGCTCGCCGGGTGCCTCCACGACCGGGCTCACCCCGGCCCGGACCCCCAGCGGAGCGAGGAGTTCCCGTACGGACTCCAGCGGATGGTGACCCAGCTCCACCAGGCCGGTCTCCCCGTCGGCCCGGATCCGCCACAGCACGCGCAGCGCCGGGCCGGGACCGGCGGGGACCGGCCCGGCCGGCAGCGGGGGACCGCCCGCGGCCACCAGGACCACCGCGAACCGGCCCCGCTCGGGCAGCCCCAGCTGCGCCGCGGCCTCCGAGGCAGTGGGGCCGTCCGCCTCGGCCGTCCCGTCGAACAGGGCGTCCAGCAGGGCGGCGCGGCGCTCCCGGTCGCGCTCCCCGCGCAGGCCCTCCACCTGCCGGTAGGCCTCGGCCACGGCGTCCGTCATCTCGTCCAGCACGTCCCATAGGGCGTTCGCGCCCGGCAGCAGCCGGGGCAGCGCCGCCCGGTCGTGCACGGCGACGGCCTCGGTGAGGACGTGCCAGAGCAGCCGCCCGCCGTCCCGGTAGGCCCGCAGCAGCGAGGCGAGCGGCAGCCCCTGGCCGGCCCGGAGCGTCCCGGTGGCCCGCGCGTCGGAGAGGTCGACGGGCAGCCCGCGCAGGCGCCGGAGCAGGCTTTCGACGGCCTGGCGGAGGTGGTGGTGGACCCGCTCGCGCAGTTCGGCCCGGCCGAGCAGAGCGGCGTACGCGGGGTCCTCGGCCAGCGTCCGGTCGGCGAGCCGGTCCGCCGCCAGGGCGATCCGGCGGTCCAGGTCCTCGCGTATCTCCTCGATGATCCGCTCCATGACGGGCAGCCTGACACGGCGGAGGAGCCGGTGGGGAGGGCCCGGACGCTGCACATCCGCAACCGCGCCGAAGGGGCTCGTTCAGGTGCGGGTCGGGCGACTGAGCCCGGAGCGCCCCGCGCACTGGCTAGGGTGCCGGTGCGGGGAGCACCGACATCGCGGGGGGAGACCGTGGGGGAGACCGTGGGGGAAGCAGGGGTCGCCGGGACCGCGGAGGACGGCGCGGGCGGCGGCATCCGCTGGCTGGCGGACTGGGACGGCTGGTTCGTGGGCCTGACCTTCGCCCGGGGCATCGACCCGGGCGAACTGGCCCTGCGGCTGGGCGCGGTCCCCGGTGTCGACCCCGGGCCGCTGGGCGCCCTGGACGCGTGGAGCATGGTGACGGAGACGGTGGACGGGGACGGCGTCGCCCGCGTCGGCAGCTGGGGCGGCTGGTCCTTCGCCGTCGAGCACGGGCTGCCCGCCGGGGCGCAGCGGCTCGCCGAGGTTTCCCGGGGCGGGGCGGAGGCCGTCCACCTCGACCCGCAGCCGGACCACCCGCCCAAGCAGTTCGCGTACGCCCGGGACGGCGAACTGGTCTGCTGCTTCGCACTCGGAGAGGAGTGCTGGCGCGGCGGCCACCAGCCGGACTTCCTGCTGCCGGAGCTGATGGCGGCGGGGATCCTCGGCCCGGACGGCGCCGGACCCGGCCCCGAGGACGCACCGTACGGCCTCCACGACCGGGACACGCTGGCCGTCCTGGAGCGGCGCTTCGGCCTGTCCCTGCCCCGCCGGCTGATCCAGGACGCGGCGCTGCCCGCCTTCGTGACGTGCACCCGGTAGGGCGTCCTGGGGCTCAGGGCGCGGCCAGGACCCGGAGTGGACCGATCCGGGCGCTCAGTGACCGCTTTTTTGCCTACATGATCAAAAGGCGACGCGTTCCGGCCAAGGTGTCACGTGCTGACCCGCATGTTCCAGCGGAAAATGCCAGAACACCCTTCCGCAGTCCGGAACTTGAGTAGGTTCCCTCCTGTCGCGCCGTACGACCGTGCACCCTGCACGTCCGGCCGGGAGGGGAGCCCGAGTGCCCGGGATCGACGAATGCCTGCTCGAAGCCATGGCCCTGCCCGGTGCGCGGGGGGCCGCGCTGGTCGACTGGAGCAGCGGACTGGCCCTCGGTACCGCCGGGGACTCGCCCGTGGGCGACCACGAGACGACCGCGGCCGAGACCGCCGAGCTGGCCCGGGCCGCCGCCGAGTACGAGTCCTTCGCCCCGGCGGGGGACGGGCCGTCCGCCGCCGGGACCGGGCAGGGCGAGGCAGGACCGCCCGTCGAGGACCTGATCGTCACCACCCGCACCGGCTACCACGTGCTCCGCTTCGTCGAGACGAGCTTCGACAGCAGCGTCTTCCTCCACCTGTGGCTCGACCGGGCCGAGGGAAACCTCGCCCTCGCCCGGCACAGACTCCGCACACTGGCCGAAGGGCTGGTGCTCAGATGACCCTCCCGGTCACCGCCCCGGCGGCCTCCGTCGCCGTCTCCCCCCTCCTCACACGGCTCGCCGCCGAACGCGCCACCGGCGCCCTGTTACGCGACCGCGGCACCCTCTTCCTGGAGGACGGCCGCATCGTGCACGCCGAGAGCCCGGCCACCCCCGGTCTCGACGTACTCCTCACCACCGGCGGCGGCCTCGCCCCCGAACGCTGGCGCGAGGCCGTGGACCGGGCCGGCGCCCGCCGCCAGGTCGCCCGCTTCCTCGTGGACAGCGGCGGGCTCTCCGGCGGCGAACTGGAGATATGCCACCTCGCCGCCATATTCGACGCCGCCTTCTTCGCCCTCTCCCCGGGCAGCGGGCCCTCCCGCTTCCGCCGCGGGGCCACCCACTGGATCGGCTCGGTCCGCTCGGTCCCGGCCGCCGCCGTCGAACGGGAGACCCGGCGCCGCCGCGAACTCCTCGACGCGGTCTGGCCCTATCCGCTGCTGGACACCGCGCCCGTCGTCCCCCGGGCAGCCGCCCCCGGCCAGACCGTCACCGCCCGCCAGCGCCTGCTGCTGGTCCGGGCCGACGGCAGGCGCACCCCCGCGGACCTGGCCTGGGTGCTGGGCAGACCGGCCTTCCACACCCTGCTCGACGTACGGCGCCTTGCGGCGGCCGGACTGGTCGAGACCCCGCACACGCCGGTCCCGGTGCCGGCCGCGAACCCCCTGCCCGACTGGATGACCCAGGCCCAACCCCCGGACGTGGCGCTGCTCCGCCGGTTACGCGACGCACTGGAGGCAAGCCTGTGAGGCTCCCGCTGCGACCGGCCCTGCGTGCCGACCGCTCCGAGCGGAGGCAGCCCGAAAGGAGAAAGGCCGACATGAGCACGGTGCCCGCCGAGGCGGAGGCCGAGATACTCGCGGAGCTCCGCAGGCTGCGGGCCCGTGTCCCGCAGCTCACCGGCGCGCTCGCCGCCAGCTCCGACGGGCTGGTGCTCGCGCAGGACAGCGCCGCCACCGAGTCCGAGTCCGTCGCTGCGCTCACCGCGGCCGCCCTCGCGGTGGCCCAGCGGCTCAGCGACAGCACCGGCCAGGGCGGATTCCGCGAACTGCTGGTCCGCGGCGAACACGGCTACGTCGCCACCTACGCGGCGGGTGAGGCCGCCGTCCTCACCCTGATCGCGGAGCCGCGCCTGAACGTGGGACGGCTCCACCTGGAGGCGCGGCGGTCCAGCCTGCGCATCGCCGAACTCATCGAACACACCCTGGCGCGGCGCGGTCCCGCGGCGCCCCCGGGCTGACCACGACCACGACCCACCGCCGTGACCGGACCGGATCCGGCACACCCCACCAGTGAACAAAGGAAGAGGAACCTCTCATGGCCAACGTCGAAACCGCCCTCAAGGAAGCCACCACGACCATCGAGGGTGCGCTCGGCGCCGCCCTGGTCGACTACGGCAGCGGCATGGCCCTCGGCACCATCGGGGGCGGCAAGGACCTCGACCTCGCAGTCGCCGCGGCGGGCAACACGGACGTGGTCCGCGCCAAGGTGCGCACCATGGAGATGCTCGGGCTCAATGACGAGATCGAGGACATCCTGATCACCCTCGGCGGTCAGTACCACCTGATCCGGTTGCTGAAGGGGCGCGGGGCGGCGGGCTTCTTCCTGTACCTGGCGCTCGACAAGAAGCGCGCCAACCTCGCGATGGCCCGCCACCAGCTGAAGAAGATCGAGAACGAGCTGGAGGTCTGACCCCCGGTAACCCTTCCGGAGCGCGTCCTACCGCATCGTCCGGGTGGCGGACGGCTTAATTCTTTGCCGTCCGCCCCGGTGATCAGGCCGGGTATGACCGGGATAGGGGGATTTTATGAATCCGTTACAGAGTAGGATGCTGTCATCAGCTGATCATCGATAAAGCATAAAACGCTGGAGAACTCGCCACCCATGCCCCCGCGCCTGAGCATCGTCGTCCCCGTCTACAACGTCGAGCTCTATCTCGACGAGTGCCTGGAGTCCATTGCCGCCCAGACCTTCGAAGACTTCGAGGCCATCCTCGTGGACGACGGGTCCACGGACACCAGCGCCGTCATAGCCAAGGCGTTCGCGGCCAAGGACAAGCGCTTCCGCGTCGTCATGCAGGAGAACGCCGGCCTCGGCGCCGCCCGCAACGTGGGGGCCCGGCACGCGGACAAGGACAGCGAGTACCTGGCCTTCGTCGACAGCGACGACACCATGCCGGACTACGCGTACCAGCGGCTCATCGACGCCCTCGACGAGACGGGCTCGGACTTCGCCGGCGGCAACGTGAAGCGCTTCCGCTCCGTCGGCATGCAGCAGTCCTGGGGGCACCGCGCGGCCTTCGCGAAGACCCAGCTGAAGACCCACATCTCCAAGTTCCCGGCGCTGGTCACCGACCGCACCGCGTGGAACAAGGTCTACCGGCGCACCTTCTGGGACGAGCACGGCTTCCAGTACCCCGAGGGCATCCTCTACGAGGACGCCCCCGTCAGCATCCCGGCGCACTACTTCGCCTCCAGCGTCGACATCATCAGCGACTGCGTCTACCACTGGCGGGTCCGCGAGACCGGCGAGCGCTCCATCACCCAGCGCTCCACCGACCCGGTCTCCCTCATCGACCGCGTCACCTCCGTCCGCCTGGTCCGCGAGTCCCTCAAGGCCAAGCAGGGCGCCAAGTACGAGCGCTACCTCCGCGACTACGACTACAACGTGCTGAGCGAGGAACTCCCGCTCATCTACAAGTACGTCGGCGAGGGCGGCCCCGACTTCCGCGCCGCCTTCGTCAAGGAGGTCGGCGGCCTCGTCCGCGAGATCGGCACCGGCCCCTGGTCCGACCTGACCGTCGCCGACCGCCTCAAGGCGTACCTCGCCCGCGAAGGCCGCGTCGAGGACTTCATCGCCCTCCAGGACCACCAGCGCGACTTCCACTACAGCGTGCCGGTCAAGGGGCTCGCCCGCCCGCAGGCGGACTACCCCTTCCTGCACGGCCGTCCGCCGGTCCCCGCCAAGATCCTCACCCTCGGCCCCCGCGAACGCCGCGTCGTCAGCCGCCTGGAACAGGCCGCCTGGGCCGACGGCAAGCTCCTCCTGCGCGGCTACGCCATCCCCGGCCACCTCGGCGCGGAAAGCCGCCTCGGCTCGCGCAAGATGCTGGTGTTCCGCGAGGGCGGCAAGCGCCGCCGCTCCGTCGTCAGCGCCCGCACCGTCGCCTCCCCGATGGCCTCCGTGAACGCCCCGCACCTGGCCCTGAGGCACGCGGGCTGGGCCGGCTTCACCGCCGTCGTCGACCCCTCGGTCTTCCAGTCGGGCGGTGCCTGGCGCGACGGCACCTGGACCACCTCCATCGCCGTCACCGGCGCCGGAGGCCTGCACCGCGCCCGCCTCAAGGGCGGCGAGCACGACACCGGCCAGAACCCGCCCCCGCACTGGGTGGCCCCCGACGTCCGCATCGTCCCCAGCGTCGCCGGCGCGCTCACCGTCCAGGTCGAGGTCGTCCGCGCCCGCGCCCTGGACGTCCGCAAGGCCGGTGACGACGCCATCGAGGTGCGCGGCGAACTCGCCGCCGAGGTCGGCGCCGCAGCCGTCCTCAAGGCCGTCCACGTCACCACCGGCACCGTGCGCACCTTCCCGGTCAAGACCACCCCGGCCGGCGCCGGCCGGACGCCCTTCACCGTCCGCGTGCCCCTCGCCGACCTGGCCGCCGTGGCGGACACCGTGTGCGAGCCCGGTGAATGGTCCCCCGAGCCGTGGAGCCTGTCCGTCTCCGGCGCCGACGGCACCGAGCACCGCCTGGTCCACGACGAGCGCGGCGGCTTCAACGGCCTGGTCCTGCCCCTGCCCGGCGGGGAGACCGGCCGCAGCCTGTACGCCAAGCGCGGCAACACCGGCCACCTGACCCTGTCCGTGCAGCCCTCGCCCCCGCTGGTCGACTCCGTCGAGGCCAAGGACGGCGCCGTCACCCTGAGCGGCCGGTTCGCGGCGCCCACCGACGAGCCCTACGAGCTCGTCCTGCACAACGCGCACGGCGTCGAGTTCAGCTACCCGCTCACCCGGGACGGCGACACCTTCACGACGACCTTCGAGCCGGTGCTCCCCGAGGCCTACGCGGGCCTCACCACGCTGCCCGAGGGCCGCTGGTGGCCCACGCTGCGCCCGGTCTCCCAGGGCGGCACCACCGCCGGCCTGCTCGGCGTCGACCGCGGAGCCCCCGTGCAGATGGGCCCCGGCCTGCTGTTCGCCGGCCCGCACCCCTTCACCACGCGGGGCCGCCGGATGCGCGTCGAGGCGCGGTTCTACGACCGCACGGTGCTGGTCTCCGACCCGCTGCTCAGCCCGCACGACCGCTCCAACTACGCCCAGCGCGTGGCCCGCTTCGAGACCTACCCGGCCCAGCGCGCCCTGCCGGTCAAGGACGTCGTCGTCTACGACACCTTCCAGGGGACCGGCGCCGGCGACTCGCCGCGCGCCATCCACGAGGAACTGCTGCGCCGCGGCGAGAAGCTGGAGCACGTCTGGCTGGTCCGCGACGGCCGCGCCGAGGTGCCGTCGACCGCCCGCGCCGTCCAGTACGACAGTGTGGAGTCGTGGGAACTCCTGGCCCGTGCCCGCTACTACGTGGTCAACTCCAACGTGCCGCGGAACTTCCTGCGCCGCCCCGGCCAGACCGTGGTGCAGACCTGGCACGGCACGCCGATCAAGCAGATCGGCCACGACTACGTCCACGACTACTACTCGAGCCCCGAGGTGCTGGAAGGCCTGGAGCACGACAGCGCCCAGTGGACGCTGCTGGCCTCCCCGAGCTCGTACGCCACCCCCGTCCTGAAGCGGGCCCTCGGCTACCAGGGCGAGGTCATCGAGTCCGGCAGCCCCCGCACCGACGCGCTCGTACGGCCCGACGCCCAGCGGATCGCGGAGGTCCGGCGGCGGCTCGGCCTGCCCGAGGGCAAGAAGGTCGTCCTCTACATGCCCACGTGGCGGGAGAACTGCGAGGGCTTCTCCGGCGGCTACAAGCTGGACCTGCGGATCGACCTGGACCGCGCCCGACGCGAACTCGGCGAGGACCACGTCCTGCTCATCCGCGGCCACCACAACGTGGGCGAGCAGGTCCGCGAGGGAGTCCGCGACGGCTTCGTCGTCGACGTCTCGCGCTGGCCCGACGCCACCGACCTGCTCCTGGTCGCCGACGTCCTGATCTCGGACTACTCCTCCGCGATCTTCGACTTCGCGCTGACCGACCGGCCGATCCTGCTCTTCACGTACGACCTGCAGCACTACCGCGGCACCCTGCGCGGCTTCAACTTCGACCTGGAGGAGAAGGCCCCCGGCCCGCTGCTCGCGGACTCGGACAGCCTGATCGAGGCCGTGCGCGATGCGGACGCGGTCGGGGCGCAGTACGCCGAGGCGCGCGCCGCGTTCCGCGCCGAGTTCTGCGACCTGGACGACGGCGAGGCCACCCGGCGGGTCGTCGACCGGATGCTCGGCGTGACCGGGCCGTCCGGGGAGTAGCCCGGACGGGCGAATTCCAGGCCGGACACGGAAAGGCCCCGGGCCCACCGATGAATTTCGGGCCCGGGGCCGGTCTGTATGTGCGGGACGGCATCCACCGCGGAACCGTCCGTCACGCACTCGCCTGGAGGCAGTCATGAGCAGCAACGGTTTCACCACGTGCCTGTGGTTCGACGGGAACGCGGAGGCCGCCGCCGACTTCTACGTCTCCGTGTTCAAGGACGGCAGGATCGGGAGGATCGGCCGGTACAACGAGGCGGGTCCGGGCAAGGACGGCGAGGTCATGGTCGTCGAGTTCGAGATCAACGGGCAGAAGTTCATCGGCCTCAACGGCGGGCCCCAGTTCCCGTTCACCGAGGCGGTCTCCTTCCAGATCCGCTGTACCGACGACGCCGAGGCCGACTACTACCACGAGGCGCTGACCCGCGACGGCGGGCAGGAAGCGAACTGCGGCTGGGTCAAGGACAAGTTCGGGCTGTCCTGGCAGGTCACCCCGGAGGAGGCCATCGAGCTGATCTCCGACCCCGATCCGGCGCGGGCGGTCCGGGCCACCGCCGCCATGATGCAGATGAAGAAGCTGGACGTGGCGGCGATGCGCCGTGCGGCCGACGGCGCGTAGCCGCCCACGACCCGACGGACCGGCCCGGCAGCGGGCCCGGTCCCGTCATCCGGCGAACCGGGCCAGCAGGGCCGGCAGGGCGGTCCCGATCGGCTCGCGCACGATCTCGTCGGCGAGCGGATCGTACGGAGTCTCCTGCGCGTTCACGATGACGAGCCGGGCCCCGGCCTCCGCGGCCGTGCCCGCGAGCGAGGCCGCGGGCTGCACCTGGAGGGTCGACCCGACCGCGATGAACACCTGGCAGCCCTTGGCCACGGCCATCGCCTGCCCGAGGACCACCGGGTCCAGGCGCTGCCCGAACATCACGGTCGCGGGCTTGAGGATCCCGCCGCACCGACGGCAGGGGGGATCCGGCTCCCCGGCCGCGACCCGGGCCAGGGCCTCCTCCATGCCGGAGCGCTCGTGGCAGGCGGTGCACACCACGGACCGGGCGGTGCCGTGCAGCTCGAAGACCTTGCGCGCGGGCATCCCGGCGAGCTGGTGCAGCCCGTCCACGTTCTGGGTGAGCACCCGTACCGGGGTGCCGGCGCGCTCCAGCTCCGCCACTGCCAGATGCGCGGCATTGGGCCGCGCCCCCAGCGCGGCGACCTCGGCGCGCATCAGCCAGGCCCGCCGCCGGATCTCCGGATCGGCCATGTAGAAGGAGTACGTGACCAGCTTCTCGGCGTCGGGGTCCCGGCGCCACAGCCCCTGCGGGCCCCGGTAGTCCGGAATACCGGACTCCGTGGACATCCCGGCCCCACTGAACACTGCGACGAGCGGCTTCCCCATGCGCCGACCCTACGCAGGGCCCCGGCGCGTGCGCGACCGCATATTCCGGGGCCGTGCGCGGGGGCCGGGGAGACGTTTCCGCGGTGAATCCGGACCACCACTGGAGTGAGATCCGGCCCGGCTCCCTCCGGCCGGCCCGGTACCCGGGTACAAACCGGAACATGAAGCTCATGCCGTACGGCCTCGGCGTCCTGCCGCTCACCCTGCTCGCCCTGCTGGCCCCGTCCTCCGCAGCCGTTCAGGCGGCCCCCGGAGCGGCGCCGGCCCCGGTCTCGCACCGGCACTCCGCCGTGGAGATCAGTCGCTTCCTCACCTCCTTCTACGGTCTGCGCGGCCCCTCCGCGTACGACCGCGAGCACCGGGTCTCGCAGCTGCTGAAGGACAAGCAGGGCGAGAGCGAAGGGGCCGACGTCCTGCTGTGCGCGCAGAACGCGCCGCGGGGCATCGCCGTCGGCCCGGTCACCGTGGCGCAGTCGGCCGGGGTCGGCTGGGCCACGGTCACCACGCTCTGGGACGCGGGGGCCACCGACACGTTCACCGCGTACGTGCGGCTGGACTCGCTGCCGATCCGGCTCGACGACGTGATCTGCGCGGGCTGACCGGCGCACCGGCCGCCGCCGACGGTCGGCCGGCGCCCTGCTCGGCCCCCTGCACGGCCCTCCGTCCGTCTGCTACAACACCGGACATGAGGGGATTCGAGATCACCGGCGCCGGCGGCGCCGACATGGAGACGATCCGCGCGTGGGCCGACGAGGAGGGCTGGAATCCGGGGGACTCGGACCGCTTCGCCTTCGCGGTCGCCGATCCGGAGGGCTTCCTCGTCGGCAGACTGGACGGCGAACCGGTGAGCTGCATCTCCGCCGTGCGCTACGGCTCGGACTTCGGCTTCATCGGCTTCTACCTGACCCGGCCCGCGGTACGCGGCCAGGGTTACGGGATGCGGCTGTGGCAGGCCGGGACGGCGCGCTTGGCGGGGCGGCTGATCGGCCTCGACGGAGTCGTCGACCAGCAGGAGAACTACCGCAGGTCCGGGTTCCGTCGGGCCTGGAACAACGTCCGCCACGAGGGCGTCCCCCGGGGAGCGGCGGATACCGCGGCCCCTGGGGCGGACGGCACGCCGGCCGGGGTGGAACTCGTCGATGCGGCCCTCCTCCCCTTCGGTCAACTCGCCGCCTACGACCGCCGGTTCTTCCCCGCACCGCGAAACGCCTTCCTCTCCGCCTGGACCGGTCTGCCCGGACGGACCGCCCTGGCCGCCGTCCGCGACGGGCGGATCGAAGGGCTCGGCGTCATCCGGCCGTGCAGCGGAGCCTCCCGGATCGGCCCCCTGTACGCCGCCGGTCCGCAGATCGCGGCCGCCCTGCTGCGGGGACTGGCGGAGCACGCGCCCGACGGCCTGGTCGCCGTGGACGTGCCGGACGTGCATCCGGCGGCCACCGCCCTGGTCACCGGCCTGGGCCTGGCCCCCACCTTCGAAGCCGCCCGGATGTACACGGGGCCGGCGCCGGACCTCGACCTGGCGGGGCTGTACGGGGTCACCAGCCTCGAACTCGGCTGACGGCGGGGCGGTGTGCGAGGGGCCGGCCTGCGGCGGTCGCCGCAGGCCGGCCCGGCTCAGACCCCTGACGCAGGATCAGAAATCGAACAGTATGCCCGAGGTGCTCCGCAGGCCGCACGGATTGCCGAAGGTGTGGTCGTAGCTGAGGCGCCGTCCCTGCCACACCCCGTCGGCCGTCACGGTCATGGGGTTCCACTCCCTGGTGCAGGCGGCGTCCGCGGCAGGCGCCGTGAGGGCGTCCATGCGGGCCGCGTGGGCCCGCAGCTCCGTACAGGCCGCGACCGGGTCGGGGTGCGTGCCACTGGGCGCCGGGGCGCAGACCAGCGTGACCGCGCGCAGCACCGTGCCGGAGTCGGCGTCTGCGCCCGCCGTCACGGAGAGCACCAGTGCGGACGGTGCGTACAGACTGGCCGTCCCGGAGGGCGCCGCGCCGGCCGTTCCGGGCCAGGCCAGTGCGGTGAGCGCGGTGAGCGCCATGGCGGCGGAACCGAGCCCGAGACCCCTTGCGATGGACCGCATTTCGAACACTCCCTTGGGTGGTTGTTTCGGATAGCGGACAGAGTCTTGCCGACACGGACGGTGAACGCCCGTACGCACATCGCATTCACGTCACTCCGCGTACGCGCATGCGTGCAGACCGGAGCGATGGCGCGGGCCTGACCTGTGGGGGAGCGGGCCGCCTAATCGGCCGAACACCGACCGGGAACCCCGCCCGGGACGCGCCCCACGCGGCTCCGCCACACCAACGGGGCTTCCGGGCAGTCTGCGGACGCGGGTCAGCGGGTCAGCGGGTGGCGGCGGAGCGGGGCGCGTACAGGTCCAGCAGCCGGGTCCGGGTCTGGTGCAGCCGCAGGGCGAGGACCCGGCCCACCCAGTGCCCCACCGCCGAACCGAAGACGGGATCGGCGTCCATCAGCATCCGCACGGCCGTGCCGTCGAACTCGTACGCGCGCACCGGCGTCATCGCCTCCGCGCTCAGCTGCCACACGTACGGCGGGAACAGCCACGACCAGCCCACCAGCTCACCGGACCCGAGGTTCTCCACCGGGGTGGGCCGGCGGCCGGGCACCGGGACCTGGAGGGTCACGGTGCCGGAGCGCACGATCCAGAAGGACGCCGCCGCCTTGCCCTCCTCGAAGATCTGCGCGTTCTCCGGGAAATTCACCAGGCGGGCCTGCGACATGAGCCGTTCACGATGCTCGGCGGACAGGACTGCGGCGATCCGGATGGGAGAAGGTGTGCTCACGACGGCCTCCGATCACGACCCCCCAGAAGGTCCTGCTTCCCCCAGTGTCGCCGACGGGCGCCGAAAGCAGATGCTCCGGAGCAGGCGGCGTCCCGGCGTGCCGGGACGGGGCGGCCTCCCCGGGCGGTCCGGCGGGATCCGGGAGGGGCTTCAGTCGTCCGCGTTCGCCTCCAGGCAGGCGAGCTCCATCGCGTCCAAGACCGCCTCGTGGCTGCGCCGGCTCAGTTCGGCCACGTTCTCGATCTGCGCCGTGGTCCAAGCGGCCAGGGTCATGACCAGCACCCTGAGCCCGTCCGTGCCGTGCTCGGCCAGGATCGCGTCCGCCATGAGCATGGCATCCTCCGGCACCTGTTCGGCGGGCTCCAGGCCGACGAGGCCGCGCAGCATGGTCAGGGTGCGGCGGGAGATCTCCGGCGTCATCCTCGCCAGCCGCATGTCCTCTTCCTCGTCCATCCGCCCCACCCTCCGCTGCCCCGTTGACGGTCCCCTGAGGGCACGGTAGAGCGGCGCGGGCACGAGCGGGGTGCTTTCGCCAGGGTGCACCCGCCGGTGCGGCACGGGCCCCGGGCGCGCCGGCACGCCGCGAGGCGGCGGAGAACCGCCGTCGTGCGGCTTCGCCCGCCGCGGCAAACCGGCCGCCGGAACCGGCCCGGACCGACGGGGCCGCCCCCGGATGCGACCTCTTCGGTATCCGATGCGTCAAATGTCATGAACGTGGCCGTGAACCCCTCTAAGGTGCGCCCGTATGCATGACTGCGGACGGCCATCCGGCTGATTCCAGCCATGCAAGGCACCGGCCGCGAGCCACCCGGCGACCCGGCCGTACCGCTCACCGAACTGGGGGGTTCATGCGTAGATCCAGAGGGCTGGCGACCGCTCTCGCCCTGTCCCTGGCCGGAACCGGCACCGCCGTCGGCCTCGGCCTCGTCCCGCAGGCGGCGGCCGTCACCCCGCCCGTCGCCTTCACCGCCGACGCCCTGCCCACCTGGCAGCCCAACGGCGTCGTCTGGGCCCTCGCGGAAGCGGGCGGCCAGGTCTTCGTGGGCGGCACCTTCTCCGCCGTACGGCCTCCGGCAGGCGGCGCGGGAAGCGAGCAGCCGGCCGTCAACTTCGCGGCGCTCGACGCCGCGACCGGCGCGCCCACCTCCTGCACACTGTCCTTCACCGTCGGCGGCGGCACGGCCACCGTCCGCGCGCTGACCCTCTCCCCGGACAAGGAGACCCTCTACGTCGGCGGCTACTTCGGCGCCGTCAACGGGACCCCCGTCTCCAGCCTCGCCGCCGTCGACGTGGCCACCTGCACCGTGAAGACCGGCTTCCGGCCCGCCTTCGCCGCGACCGTCCGCGCCCTCGCCGTCACCGGTGACACCGTCTACGCCGGCGGGGACTTCCTCTCCGTCGCAGGCCAGCCGCGGGCGCGCTTCGCCGCGGTCGGCGCCGCCGACGGGGCGCTGAAGCCGTTCACCGCCGACGCCGACGAACCGGGCCGCGCCGTCGACGTCACCCCCGACGGCAGCAAGGTGGTCCTCGGCGGCGACTTCTTCACCGTCAACGGGACGAACACGCACGCGCTGGCCGTCGTCGACGCGACGAGCGGCGCCCTCACCACCGCCTACCCCGGCTTCATCGAGACCAACTCCGTCGTCAAGGACATCGCGACCGACGCCACCGGCTTCTACACCGCCAACGAGGGCACCGGCGGCGGCGTCTTCGACGGCCGGATCGCCCTGAACCTCGCCGACTTCGGCCAGCGCTGGCGCGACACCTGCCTCGGCGCCACCCAGGCCGTGCTCCCGTACCAGAGCGTCCTCTACAGCGCCTCGCACGCACACGACTGCTCCAGCGTCGGCGAGTTCCCCGACGGCCAGCGCCACCACCTGCTGGCCCAGCCGACCACCGGAACCGGCAAGCTGGGCTGGGCCCCCGACACCAACGACGGCATCGGCGAGGGCATCGGCCCGCGCGTGATGACGGTCGGTTCCGCATCAGGCGTCCAGTACCTGTGGGTCGGCGGGGAGTTCACCACCGTCAACGGGGCGGCGCAGCAGAGCCTCACCCGGTTCGCCTCCACCGGGGACACCGGAGCGCCCACCGTGCCCGTCGCCGGCGCCGTCAGCTTCAAGCCCGGCGAGGCCCAGGTCCGCTGGCGCACCAGCCTCGACCTGGACGACAGCGCCCTCACCTACCGGATTTACCGCAACGGCGCGGCCACCCCCATCGCCACGGTCACGGCCGACTCGCTGTTCTTCCGGCGTCCCCAGGCCTCCTGGACCGACACCACCGTCGTCGCCGGCCAGTCGTACACGTACCGGGTGACGGCCACCGACGCCGCGGGCAACGCCAGCGCCCTGTCGGGGACGGCGAACGTGACCGTCCCGACCTCGGTGGACGGCTACCCGAACCAGGTCCGCACCGACGGGGCCCAGCAGTTCTGGCGCTACGACGAGTCGGCCGCGCCCTTCGCCGCCGACTCCTCGGTCAGCGGCAACCAGAGCGGCGTGCACCTGAACGGCCCCGCCCTGCGGCAGTCCCCCGGCGCGGTCTCCGGCCCCGGCACGGCCATCGGCTTCGACGGCACGGACTCCCAGGTCTACGGGGACAAGCGGCAGAGCGTCGGCAGCACCTACTCCGTCGAGACCTGGTTCAAGACGAACACCACCCGCGGCGGCAAGCTCGTCGGTTTCGGCAACAACCAGGACCGCACCAGCAGCCAGTACGACAAGCACCTCTACATGACCAACGACGGCCGGCTGGTCTTCGGCGTCTACACCGGCGCCACCCGCACCATCACCACCGGCGCCGCCTACAACGACAACACCTGGCACCACGCCGTCGCGACCCAGGGACCGGGCGGGATGACCCTCTACGTGGACGGCGTGCAGCGGGGCACGCTGAACGTCACCACGCACGAGAACTTCGCCGGCTACTGGCACGCCGGCGGCGACAACCTGAACGGCTGGCCGGACCGGCCGACCAGCGACTTCTGGGCGGGCCAGCTCGACGAGACCGCCGTCTACCCGACCGTCCTCAGCGCGGCGCAGGTGCAACACCACCACACCCTCGCCTCCGCCCCCGCCGACACGGTGGTCCAGGTGACCGCCGCCGAGGACACCTACGCCAACGCCGGCGCGCCCGGCACCAACTACGGCACCTCCGGCTCCCTCGCCGTGCGCGGCACCTCCTTCTACGCGAGCTACCTGCGCTTCACCCTCCCCGCCGCCCCCGCCGGCACCGTCCTGAAGGCGGCCATGCTCGGGGTCAAGACCAGCACCATGAGCGGAGCCGGGACCACCGACACCGTCTCGGTCCTGCCCGTCACCGGAGCGTGGACGGAGAACGGAGCCACCTACACCAACCGGCCGGCGCTCGGCGGCCCGGCGCTGGGCACCTTCGCGGGGATCCCGGACGGCTCGGCGGTGCACACCAGCGTGCTGAACACCCAGGCCGTCGCCGCCGCCCTCGGCAGCAGCTACGCGCTGGCGCTGAGCAGCACCGGGACGGACGCCCTGTGGCTGTGGTCCTCCGAGGCGCAGGCCAACGAAGGGACGCCGCAGCTGACGCTCACCTTCGGCGCCCCCTGACCGCGGGCTGAAGCCCGAACGCACGCAGGGGCGCGGACCGCAGGGTCCGCGCCCCTGCGTGCGTCCTGCCGCCCCACCCCGGTACGCCCCCGCGGCCGCCGGACCCCTCAGGACTCCCAGCGGACCTCGCCGTCCTGACGGTGCCGGGTGGGGTGCAGCCCGCAGGCCGCTGCGACGGCCCCCGAGGCGGCATGCTCCGGGTGGACGTGCGCGAGGATGCGGCCCACCGGCAGCCCCCGCAGCCAGTCCGTCAGCCCCCGAGCGGCTTCGGAGGCGACACCGCGGCGCTGCCACGGCGACCCGACCACCCAGGCCACTTCCGCGTACGCACGGTCCGCGGCGACGGTGGCCTGCACCGTCCCCACCAGCCTTCCCCCGGCGCGCAGCCGCAGCGCCCAGTTGCCCCAGACCACCGCCGGGTCGGGTGAGCCGGCCGCCAGCCGCGCATACCGGGCGCGCAGCGCCCGCGCCGACTGCGGTGCGCCGCCGATGAACGTGTGCAGGGCCGGATCGTCCAAGACCCCGGCCAGCTCCTGGGCGTGCTCCGGGCCGAGCACCGGCAGGTCGAGACGGTGCGTGGCGAGCGCGACGGGGACGGGCGGCGCGGACGCCGCCGCGCGGACCTTCCCGGCCGCACCGGGGCGGGGCACCCCGTCCACGGACAGGCAGATCCCGAACACCCGGTCGTGGCCGGTCCAGCCGTTGACCACGCCCCGGTTGCTGCCGATCTGCACGCGGCGGCGCGCCGCGTCCACCGCCAGGACCAGGTGCAGGTACACGGTCCCGTGGACACGGGCCAGGGCGATGTCGCCGGGCTGCAGGCGCGCCGCGTCGACCGGGCCGACCCGTACCCGCTGCCCCGAGCGGACCAGCGGCGTCATGGAGCCACCGGTCGGGCGGAACTCCACGGTCTCTCCCCGGCCGGCCCGGTCCGCCATCATGTCGAGCATGCCCATGGGAGGAGTCTGCCGGGGCGGCGCCGGCGGGGCCACCGAATAGGGGCCGGGGCCCGTTCAGCGCGGCGGCTCCACCTCCAGGAACCGGCGCCGGCGCGGACCGCGGTACAGCAGGCACTCCCACCCGAGCCGCTCCAGCACCGCGGCGCAGGCCGCCAGCCGTTCCTGTTCCTCCGCGGCGGCGCCCGAACCGGGCGGACCGAGCCAGGTCACCTCGGTTCGTCCGGGCTCCGCGCCCGGGGCCACGCGGTACCCGCTCCGCACCCGGCGGCCCTCCGCGTCCACCGCCGACGCCGGGATCCCCGAGGCCTCCAGCGCCAGGGCCACCGCGCGCGGTGCCTGCCGCAGCTCCCAGGCCGCCGGAACCGCCGTCCCCGCAGGGCCGTTGACCAGGCGCCGGATCTGCAGCAGTCCCTCGTACGCCGTGCGCAGCCCGGCCGCGCGGGCCCCGCCGGACGCCACGGCCGGGCCGTCTCCGGTCGCCGGCTCGAAGCCCTGACCCGGTTCCGTCATCCCCGCCACCCGCCCCTTCGCCCCGCTCGCCGTCCGTCCCTGCCGATCTGAGTACCCCGTACCCGCCGGCCTGAGTACCCGCTCCGATCCCCGGCTGCTGCGCCGCTGGTCGAATGGGGGGCATGATGCACGAAGCCCCCTCGGGCGCGCCCCGCCCGCGCATGCAGCACGTGGCCGCCGCCGGGTCCGCCCTGGCCGTCGCCCTGGTCCCGCTCGTGGTCGGGGTGCTGCTCGCGAAGGGCCTCGCCGCGGACCCCACGGCCCCGGTCAACGCCCTGATCACCGGGGGCGGCCAACGGGCGGGCCTGCCGCGGGCCGAGTGGCGCCGGCGGGGCCGCGCCACCGCGCAACGGCTGCGGACGGCCCGCCGCGACACGCTCCGGCGGTGCGCTCACATCCGCGGGGTCCCCCGCCCCGGCCGGGGAGCCCCGTCGTCCTGAGTCCCGCAGCCCCGAGCTCCGTCGTCCCGAGTCCCGCGGCCCCGAGCCCCGTCGTCCCGGACCGGGCCGCCGTGCGGGGCGTCGCCCTGGGCGCGGACCCAGGCCGCGGCGGACCGGGGCGAATGCAGCCGGACCACGTGCAACGGCGCGAACCGCGGGTCCCCGGCCCGCCGCAGGATTTCGGCCCGGCGCGCCCCGTACTGCGTCCAGGCCCACCAGGCGGGGTGGTCCGCACGCAGCCATTCCCGCCAGGCCTCCCGGTTCCCGCCGAACAGCCGCTCGCGCAGCAGGCTCCGGCGCAGCGACCGCAGCAGGACCCGCCGCATCACGACGTGCCGGGGGTGGTCCAGCCACACCACGGTGTCGGCCCGCTGCCACAGCAGGTCGCGGACCTCCGCAGGGCCAAAGGAATCGAAGACCCAGCTCTCGCCCCGGGCCAGCCGGGCCGTGTCCTCGGCGAAGTCCGGCCGGAGCGCCCAGCCCGGCCCGGCGAAGTGCAGCGCGTCGAGTTCGTGGAAGGGCAGCCCGAGCCGCCGCTCCAGGGCGCGGGCCAGCGTGGACTTGCCGGCCCCGCTGATCCCGACCACCAGAACGCGCTGCATCCGCGCAGGCTACGGCTTGTCGGGCGCGGCGGCGAGCGGCTGCTGGAGTTCGGTGACCCACTGGTCGGGGTCGTCCGGGCAGGCCAGCGTCAGCTCCCGGGCAAGGCCGCAGGAACGCTCCCTGTTCGTGTCCATCCACCGGGCCAGGGCCTGGGCCGTGGCCAGGACCCCGTCCATGGCGCCCCGGTGCACCGCGGTCGCGGCCCGCTCGACCCCGGGCAGCGTGGTGATCCGCACGTCACCGCCCAGGTCCTCGGCGCGGACCGAGGACGCCACGGGGAGGCCGGCGCGCACCAGGATCGCCCCCGTACCGTCGCCGGACCCGGTGCCCGCCGCAGGCGCGTCCTCGTACGCGGCGGTGCCGGGGCCGGTCGCGACCACCCCGGCGGCCTCGAACCGGCGGCACAGCTCGTCGTAGAGCGGGCCGATGACCGGACCGATGTCCTGCGGGGCGAAACTCCCCGCGACTGCGGTCAACTCGGCGAGCCGGACGGGCGGAAGGCTCTTCACGACGATCTCGATGGCAGACATGGAACCCTCGTTCTCGATGGTCCGGAGCCTCGCCTCGACCTGCCGCAGCCCGGCGGTCGCCGCGGCCACCTCCTGCTCCAGCTCGGCCTGCCGCAGGCGCAGCATGCCGCGCAGCTCCCCGGCGCCCACCCGCTCGTCGAGGACGGTCCCCACCTGGTCCAGGCTGAAGCCGAGTTCCCTGAGCGCGATGACACGGTTGAGGCGGGCGAGCTGCCCCGCCTGGTAGAAGCGGTAGCCGGTGAAGGGGTCGACACGTGCCGGGCGCAGCAGTCCGATGGCGTCGTAGTGGCGCAGCATGCGGACCGACACCCGGCCGTGCTTGGCGAAGTCTCCGATGGTGAACATGATGCCTTCCAGTGCAGGCCCTGACACGGGGGGAGGGTCAAGCCTCGCACCCGGGCGCGGGCGGCGACCGGCCGGTTCAGCGTCCGTACTGCCGCAGGCACAGGTCCACGATGGACGGCGGTACGGCGCCCTCCGCGGCCGCGCACAACGCGTCCGTGCGGGACGGCAGCCCCGGATGACGCGGCGGGTGGGCGGTCGCCGGCTTGGGCGAACGCACCCGCCGCGGCGGTGTCCCGGGCTTCGCGGAACGCCGCGACGGAGCCCGCTCGGCCGCGCCGGACGACCGTGGCGGCGCCGTCCGCCGGACACCCGGGTCCCCGCCGGCGGCGGAGCCGGGAGCCGCCTGCACACCCCGTCCGGTGGCCGGGGCGGGCAGGGTCCCCAGGGGCAGGGGCAGGGGCCGGGTCCCCAGCGGCAGGGGCGGGGAAGCGGGTCCGGGCGGCGGCGCATCGGGCGTCCCGACCGGCCGCCCGGGGCCGCGTGCCGGGGCCGGTTCCTGCGGGCCGACGCAGACACAGCCCGCGCTCGCAAGGAGCGCGAGGAGGGAGAGGGGCACGGACCGGCGCAACTGCATCCGACCACCTTGCCGTACGGTCCGGGCCGCCCGGTCCTGCGGCTCACGCGTCCGGGTGAGGCCTTTTTCGGACCTGCCGCCCGGCCGGATCGGGCCGCCGCACCGCGTGAGGGGGACCGTTCGGGCAGTTCGGACATCAGGCTTGACCGGGCTGCGCAAAGGGGACAGAGTGCGCCCGATCACGAACCACCGCATGAGCCGCACCCGGAGACCCAAGATGCCCATATCGGTCCGCTCTTCGCTCGCCCCGGCCCCGTCCGGCGCTTCTCCCGAGCCCGGCGTCCTGCCCCCTGCGGCCTGAGCGGCAGCCGTGTCCCACCGCCCCGAAGAGCGCGGGGCCGCCGACGACCGCTTGCTCGTCCGCCCGTACGTGGTCCCCGCGGCCCGGCCGGCCCGCGCCGGAGGACCCGCCTGGCCGCAGAGCGGCCCCCCGCCGGTGTCCTTCCGTGTCCCCGCAGCCGACCCGCCACCCCCCGCCCCGGCCTACGCGCCGCCCACGCCCCCTGCCGACCGCGGGGCGGACCGCGACGGCCGCCGGGGGCTGCCACGGGCGGCCCTGCTCCTGCTCGCCCTCGGCGCGACCGGAGCCCTGGTGTACCTGCTGAGCGGCCCCGAGAGCCGGGACGCCCCGCGCGCCTCCGCCTCGCCCGGCCTCTCCCTGCCCGTACCCGACCTCCCGGCCCGCAGCCCCGGCGCCGGACCCGCACCCGAGGCCTCCGGCCCGGACCGCAGTGCACCGCCGTCCCCTGCCGCGTCCGCATCCGTGTCCGCCGCCCCGGCCTCCGCCGCCGCGTCCGCACCCGCCGCCCCCTCGGCGTCCGTGTCGGCCGGCGCCGCCGCACCGAAGACCCCGCGCGCCTCCGCGTCGGGCCCCGGCGGGCCGCCGGCGCCCGGGACGCTGCGCATGGGGGACGAGGGGGAAGCGGTGCGCGACCTCCAGGAGCGGCTCTTCGGGCAGGGGTTCACGTACGTGTCCCCGACCGGCGTCTACGACAGTCAGACCAAGCGCGGCGTCGCCCAGCTCCAGCGCGACCGCGGGATCAAGGGCGATCAGCCGGGCGTCTACGGGCCCGCCACCCGGGCCGCCTTCGGCGGCTGACCGGCGAGCCGGCCGCGCTGCGGCGGACGGCTGCGCTCACCGTCCGCCGGACACCCGCAGCACGGCCCCCGTGGTGTAGGAGGCATCGGCGGAGAGCAGCCAGGCGATGGCCGCGGAGACCTCGTCCGGCCGGCCGGGCCGCCCGAGCGGGATGCCGGCGGCGGCCCGGGCGGGACGGTCGGGGTCGCCCATCGCCGCGTGCATGTCGGTCTCGATGATGCCGGGCGCGACGGCGTTGACCCTGATCCCGTCCGGGCCGAGTTCCTTGGCGAGTCCCAGGGTCAGGGTGTCGGTGGCGGCCTTGGTCGCCGCGTAGTGCACGTAGTCCCCGGGGCTGCCGAGGGTGGCGGCGGCCGAGGAGACGTTCACGATGGCCCCGCCGCCGCCCTCCGCCATGTCCTGCGCGGCCCGGCGGCAGCACAGCAGGTACCCGAGGAGGTTCACCTCGACCACCCGCCGCAGGTCCTCCGTCCGGGCGTCGGCCAGCCGTCCCTGCGGACCCGTCACCCCGGCGTTGTTGACGAGCCCGGTCACGGCGCCGAGTTCGGCGCCCGCGACGTCGAAGAGACGCTCGACACCGCACTCCTGCGCGGTGTCCGCGCGCACGGTCACGCAGCGGGCCCCGGCGGCGCGGACCCGCGCGGCCACGGCCTCGGCGGCCGAGGCGTCCTGTACGTAACCCAATGCCAGGTCGTGGCCGTCGGCGGCCAGCCGGAGGCAGGTCGCTGCGCCGATGCCCCTGCTGCTGCCGCCGGTGACGACGGTGACGGATCGCTGTGACACGTGAACCTCCTGAAGTGCGCGGTGCGCTCGCGGTACGGCCGGGCCATCATGGCGGAGCGCGGCACGCCGGGGGGGCCTCCGGCCCGGGACCCGGCCCGCCCGGCTTCCCCCTTCCCGGCACCGCGATAAGCGGTGGACCAGCGCCTGCACCGGCACGGAGACTGGGCGACGCCGGCACGGGGCGCCCCCCGCACGGGCCCCCTTTGCACGGGCGCCCTACGCACGGGCGCCCTACGCACGGGCGCCCCTTGCACGGATGTGCCACGCCCTGCCCGCCCGCAGGCCGCTGCCGCCACGACACCCGAGGAGCCCACCATGTCCACCGTGCGGGTCACCGTCGAGCAACTGACCGTCCACGAGCACCCGGACGCCGACGCGCTGGAGCTGGCCCAAGTGGGCCTCTACCGCGCCGTCGTCGCCAAGGGGGCTTACCGGACCGGTGAGTTCGCGCTCTACCTCCCCGAGCAGTCCGTCCTGCCCGCCGCCCTGATCGAGGAGCTGGGCCTGACCGGGCGGCTCTCCGGCAGCTCCGCCGACCGGGTCAAGGCGGTCCGGCTGCGCGGGCAGCTCTCGCAGGGCCTGGTGTGCCGCCCCCGCGCGCTGGCCGGCGTCGACCTGGCCCGGGCCTGCGCGGAGGGCACCGACTTCGCCGAACTCCTGGGCATCACCAAGTGGTCCCCTCCGGTGCCCACCACGATGAGCGGCGAGGTCGAGGCCGCCCCCGACCTGCTGCCCTGGGTGGACATCGAGAACCTCCAGCGCTACCCCAACGTCTTCGAACCCGGCGAACAGGTCGTCCTGACGGAGAAACTGCACGGCACCGCCTGCCTGTTCACCTACGTGGCGGAGGGCGAGCGGGTCCACGTCACCTCGAAGGGCTTCGGTGCGAAGGGCCTGGCGCTCAAGGAGGACGGGCGCAACGTGTACTGGCGGGCCGTACGCGGCCACGACGTCGCGGCCGTCGCGGCGAAACTGGCCGCCCGGCTCGGCGCCGCCCGCGTGGGGATCTTCGGCGAGGTGTACGGCGCCGGCGTCCAGGACCTGGCGTACGGAACCGACGTGCGCACCGCCGAGGCGCCGCCCGGCTACGCCGTCTTCGACGTCTCGGCCGAGATCGGCGGGGAGGTGCGGTGGCTGGACCCGGCGGCCGTACTGGAGGACGGAGAGCTGCCGTTGGCGCCGGTGCTGCACGAGGGCCCCTACGATCCGGCCGTGGTGCTGGGGCTGGCGACCGGCCGGGAGACCGTGTCGGGGCGGAGCCTGCACCTGCGCGAGGGCGTCGTCATCCGGCCGCGCACCGAGCGGTACAGCCCGGTGCTGGGCGGCCGGGCCATCGCGAAGGCGGTCAGCCCCGCGTACCTGACGCGCAAGGGCGGCACGGAGTACGAGTGACCCGGCCGCCGGGGGAGCGGCCCGGCGAACCGGACCGGCTCGCGGACCAGCTCGACCTGCGCCGGCAGGTGCGCCTGCCGACGGACGGTGACGCCGACCGCACGGATCCCCGGGCGGGCCCCGCACCCTGGTCGCCGGCCCGCGGCTGCCGGGTGGCGGAACCCGGCCGGTTCACCGACATGGCCGGCCCGTCCGCGGGGGAGCTTCCGCTGCGGGCGTACCCGCACGGCAGTGGCACGTGACGCCGGGACCGGCGGATACAGTGCCGCCATGGACACGGGGCGGCGCAGGGGCGCGGGTACGGCGGCGGGCCCGGGGACGCCGCCGACCCTGGAGGACGTGGCCCGGGCCGCCGGGGTCTCCCGGGCCACGGTGTCCCGGGTGGTGAACGGGGTGCGCAATGTGGACCCCGCGATTGCGCTGGCCGTCCGACGGGCCGTCTCCACCACGGGGTACGTGCCCAACCGGGCGGCCCGCTCCCTGGTCACCCGGCGGTCCGGGGCCGTCGCCCTGGTCGTCTCCGGAGCGGGCTCGGCGTCCGCCGGCGAGCGCGACGCGTTCGCCGCCCGCGTGTTCCAGGACCCCTTCTTCGGGCGGGCGGTCAGCGGAGTCGTCCGCGCACTGCGCCCGAGCGGCGTGCATCCGGTGCTGATGCTCGCCGACACCGCCGAGGACCGCGCCGAGGTGCTCGGCTACCTGGGCCAGGGCAGTGCGGACGGGGCCCTGCTGGTCACCACGCACCCGCGGGACCCGCTGCCCGGGATGCTCGCACAGGCCGGGCTGCCCGCGGTGCTGTTCGCCCGCCCCGCGGACGGGGTGCAGCTCGACCACGTGGACCTGCGGCACGCGGAGGGCGGGGCGCTGGCCGCCCGGCACCTGCTGGCGCGGGGCTGCGAACGGCTCGCGGTGATCACGGGCCCGGCGGACGTCCCGGCGAGCCGGGAGCGCGCGGCGGGATTCCGACGGGCGGCGGCCGGCCGAGTACCGGTCGCCGAGGGGGACTTCACGCTCGAAGGGGGCGAGCAGGCGATGAGCAGCCTGCTGGCCCGCCGGCCCGATCTGGACGGGGTGTTCGCAGCGAACGACCTGATGGCACAGGGCGCCTGCCTGGTGCTGCGCGAGCACGGCCGGCGGGTCCCGCAGGACGTGGCCGTCGTGGGCTTCGACGATTCGAGCGCGGCCGAGGCCTCCCGGCCACGGCTGACGACGGTCCGGCAGCCGGTCGAGGACATGGCGGCGGAGATGGTGCGCCTCCTGCTGGAACGCATCGCCTCCCCGGCCGCCGCCGGTCCGCGCGGGGTGCTGTTCAGCCCGGTGCTGGTCCCGCGCGATTCGGCCTGACCCCGGCACGGCCCCCGACCCCGAACCGACCGGGCCCTACGTGTCGGCCGGGCCTTGCGTGTCGGCCGGGCCTTGTGTGTCGGCTGGGCCTTGTGTGTCGGCCGGGCCTTGCGCCCCAGTCGGGCCTTGCGTGTCGGCTGGGCCCGGCGCCCCCGCGGGTCAGCCGCGGCGGGCCCCGGCCCCGCTGCGGACCTCCAGGGAGGTCTGCCAGCCCGGCTGTTCGGCCGGGGGCTCCACGGGCGCGCGGCGGCCGCCCGTCGCGAAGAACGCCGACAGCGGCAGGGTGGCCGCGCCGACGGTGACCGCGTCCGGGCCCAGGGAGCCCATGCCGATGCTGACCCGCCCGGCGGGATGGTGCAGGGAGTAGCGCGTGGCGTGCTCCCGTACGGCGTCCAGGATGTACGGGCCCAGCATCAGCCCGGCCCAGCCGCCGATCAGGATGCGCTCCGGCTGGAAGAGGTTGACGAGGTCGGACAGCCCCGCGCCCAGGTACTCCGCCGTCTCCTCCAGCACCTCCACGGCCACCGGGTCGGCGGCCCGGGCCGCCGCCAGCAGGGCGGACAGGGCGTGCTCCTCGTCCGCCTCCCCGCCCGCACCGGCGTTCCCGCCGCGTTCGGCCCACCGCGCCAGCAGGGACTCCGCGCCGGTGTAGGCCTCCAGGCAGCCCCGCGCCCCGCAGCGGCAGCGCCTGCCCCGCACGGAGACCGTCAGGTGCCCCCACTCCAGCGGGGTGCCCTCCGTCGTGCCACCGTCCGGCGAGCCGTCGGTGATCAGGCTGGCGCCCACGCCGGAGCCGAAGAGCACCACGACCGCCTCGCGTGCGCCGCGCCCCGCGCCGAACCACATCTCGGCCTGGCCGAGCGTGCGGGCGCCGTTGTCGATGATGTACGGGACCTCCTCGGGCAGCGCCCCGGTGGCCCGCAGCAGGGCTTCCAGCGGTACCGCGTCCCAGCCGATGGTCTGGCCGTGCACCACGGCCCCGCCGGGTGCCTCGCGGTCCACTATGCCGGGCACGCCGACACCCACGCCCAGCAGCCGGCCCGTGCCCACACCCGCCTCGGCGAGAACGGTGGCGATCCCCGCCTGGATGTGGTCGACGACGGGTCCGACGTCGTAGCAGCCGCGGGGCAGCAACGGGGTCTCCGTGCGCGCGAGTTCGGTGAGCGTGAGGTCGAACAGCTCGACTCTGACCCGGGTTTCGCCCACGTCGACGCCGATCATGTGGGCGCTGCCAGGGGTGACGCGCAGCAGGGTGCGGGGCCGGCCGCCGTCGGAGTCCACGACTCCCGCCTCCTCCAGCAGGCCGTCCGCGACGAGTTCGCCGACGACGTTGCTGACCGACCCGGAGCTCAAGCCGGTTGCCGGGCCCAGTTCCTGACGGCTCATCGGTCCGCCGAAGTACAGCCGCTGGAGTACCGAGCTGCGGTTGCCGCGCCGCAGGTCCCGCACCGTTCGTCCGCTACGACCCGTGGTCATGTGGCTCCTTCCGCCCCGCCATCGATCGCAACATACCCTTCTGCGACCCGATGGCGCGACCCTTTCGCGCCTCTTAACTCACACCCTAATTTAAGGTCTAGACAATAGGTCGCACCAAAGGCCCATGCAGACGATGCACGGTACCTCCCCGCCGTCCTCCCCACCCCTGCCTACAGGCGGCCGATCCGCCAGGCGTTGAACCGGCGCCGGCCGGGACCCGGCCGCGCTCTCGCTCTCCTGCCGCCGGGCCCGCCGCCAATCCCGGCGGACCGCGGCGGCCGGTTCCCCGGACCGCGCCCGCCCTGCTTCTCGGGGCGGGCGCGCCGTGCGTGGTGGGATGGCCCCGGGGGTGGATCCAGCAGCTCACGGAAGGTCGGGTAGATGGCGCAGGAGAACACCATGCGGGCGATGGCCTACGAGACGTACGGCGGGACGGAGGTGCTGTCCGAGACCCGGCTGCCCCGCCCCAAGGTGGGTCCGGGCGAGGTCCTGGTCCGGGTCAGGTACGCCGGCGTCAACCCGGTCGACTGGAAGATCATGGCGGGCGGCCTCGACGCGCTGATGGACGTCGTCCACCCCGTCGTGCCCTGCTGGGACGTGTCGGGCACCGTCGAGCAGGTCGGCATCGACACCCCCGAGTTCGCCGAGGGCGACGAGGTCATGGCGTACGTCCGCAAGGACTACGTGCACGGCGGGACCTGCGCCGAGTTCGTGACCGTGCCGGTACGGGCCCTCGCGCACAAGCCCGCCTCGCTCGGCTGGGCCGAGGCCGCGGCCCTCCCGCTGGCCGGGCTCACCGCGTACCAGGTGCTGACCCGCCTGGGCACCGGGAAGGACGACACCGTGCTCATCCACGGGGCGGCGGGCGGGGTCGGCTCCTTCGGGGTGCAGATCGCCCGCGCCCTGGGAGCCCGTGTCCTCGGCACCGCCTCGCCGCGCAACCACGACCGGGTCCGGGAGCTCGGCGGCGAACCGGTGGCCTACGGGGACGGCCTGGCCGGCCGGGTGCGCGAGCTGGTCCCCGGGGGCGTAACCGTCGTCGCCGACTTCGTGGGCGGCGTCCTGGACGTCACCCGGGAGGTGCTGCACGACGACGGCCGCCACGCCTCGATCGCCGACCCCACCGTCACCGGCTCGGGCGGGGAGTGGATGTGGGTCCGCCCGGTCGGCGGGCAGCTGGCGGAACTGGCCCGGCTGGCCGACGCCGGGCAGCTCACCGTGACGGTGGCCGAGACCTTCCCCCTGGCGGAGCTCCCGGCCGCCTTCGAACTGAGCCAGGCCGGCCACACGGCCGGCAAGATCGTCATCGAGCTCTGACCACCGTCCCGGACCGCGACCCGACGCCCGGTCAGACCCGTGCGCCGGGTCGGGCCCGGGCGTCCGGTCGGCCCTGGCATGTGGTCAGGCCCCGGGCCGCGGTCAGACCCGCGCTGGGTCGGGCCCGGGCGTCCGGTCAGGCCCGCGCGCCGGTCGGGCCGCGGCGCCCGGTCGGGCCCCGGCACGCGGTCAGGCCCCGGGCCGCGGTCGGACCCGCGCCCGGTCAGCCCCCCGGGCGCCCGGTCAGCCCCGGGCGTCCGGTCGGGTCCTGGCATGCGGTCAGGCCCCGGGCCGTGGTCAGACCCGCGCCGGGTCGGGCCCGGGCGGCCGGTCGGGCCCCGGGCCGCGGTAGGGCCCCCGGGCCTGGTGAGGCCCGCGCCCGGTTAGACCCGCGCCCGGTCAGGCCCGGGCGTCCGGTCAGGCGCCGGCGCCCGGTCACGCCCGCGCCCGGTTGGGCCCCGGCACGCGGTCAGACCCCGAGCCGGGTCGGGCCCCGAGCCGGGGTCAGGCCCGCGTCCGGTCAGGCGCCCGCGCCCGGTTGAGTCCCGGGCGTCCGGTCAGGCCCCGGCGTCCGGTCAGGCTCCGAGCCGCGGTCAGGCCCCGGCACGCGGTCAGGCCCGAGTCGGGGTCCGGCCCCGGGTCGCGGTCAGACCCGCGCCGGGTCGGGCGCCAGCGCCCGGTTGGGCTTCGGCGTCCGGTCAGGCGCCGACGCCCGGTCGAGCCCCGGCGCGCGGTCAGGCCCCGAGCCGGGGTCAGGCCTCGGGCCGCGGTCAGCCCCCGGAGCTCAGGCCCCGGGCCGGGGTCAGGCCCGCGCCCGGTCAGGCCCCGAGCCGCGGTCAGGCCCCGGCGTCCGGTGGGGTCCTGGCATGCGGTCAGGCCCCGGGCCGCAGTCAGACCCGCGCCCGGTCAGGCGCCAGCGCCCGGTTGGGCTTCGGCGTCCGGTCGGGCCCCGGCGCGCGGTCAGGCCCCGGGCCGGGGTCAGCCCCCGGAGCTCAGGCCCCGGGCCGGGGTCAGCCCCCGGAGCTCAGGCCCGGGCCGGGGTCAGCCCCCGGAGCTCAGGCCCGGGCCGGGGTCAGGCCCATGCCCGGTCAGGCGCCGACGTCCGGTCAGGTCCCGGCCGGGCGGGGCGCCGTTCGCTGCTGCGGCGCCCCCGGCCGCCGGACCCGTGACACTCGTGGATATCCACCGGATTGTCCGTATGGCGACTACATTCCCTCCTGTGGCCGCGAGGCACCGGGCCGACACCGGACGGCGACCGGAACGGGGGATGCCGCCCGGCCCGGCCCCCGGCCGCCGCACCCGGCCGCCGCACCGTGGGCGTCCCGCCCGAAGCCCGCCAGCCCCCTGCACGCTGCCCCGACACGAGGGCCTGGACGAGGGAAGCCATGAGCCACGCCGGAACCGACCCCGAAACCGCGCCCACCGCAGACCCGCCCGCCGCCAAACTGACGCTGGTGACCCTGACCGCGCTGGTCGTCGGCTCGATGGTCGGCGCCGGCGTCTTCTCCCTGCCCCGCCGCTTCGCCCAGGAGACCGGCGTGGCGGGGGCACTGATCGCCTGGGCGGTCGCCGGCACCGGCATGCTGATGCTGGCCTTCGTCTTCCAGACCCTCGCCGTCCGCAGGCCGGACCTGGACGCGGGGGTGTACGCGTACGCCAAGGCGGGATTCGGCGAGTACCTCGGCTTCTTCTCCGCCTTCGGCTACTGGGCGAGCGCCTGCGTAGGCAACGTCACCTACTGGGTGCTCATCATGTCGACGGTCGGCGCGGTGTGGCCCGCGCTCGGCAACGGGGACACCCTCCTCGCCGTCGTGCTCTCCTCGGCCGGCCTCTGGGCCTTCTTCCTGCTGATCCGCCGGGGAGTCAAGGAAGCCGCCGCGATCAACAGGATCGTGACCGTGGCGAAGGTCGTCCCCATCCTCGTCTTCGTCGTCCTCGCCCTGTTCTACCTCGACGGGGAGGTCTTCGCGGCGAACTGGGGCGGCGCCGACTACGCCGGCTCGCTCTTCAACCAGGTCCGCGGGACGATGCTGGCCACCGTGTTCGTCTTCCTCGGCGTCGAGGGAGCCAGCGTCTACTCCCGCCACGCCAAGCGCCGCGAGGACGTCGGCCGGGCCACGGTCCTCGGCTTCCTCAGCGTCTTCGCCGTCTTCGCCTCCGTCACCATCGTGTCGTACGGGATCATGCCGATGGCCGAGATCGCCGAACTGCGCCAGCCCTCCATGGCCGGAGTCCTGGAACACGCGGTCGGCACCTGGGGCCAGGTCTTCGTCAGCATCGGCCTCGTCGTCTCCGTCCTCGGCGCCTACCTCGCCTGGACGCTCATGGCCGCTGAAGTGCTCTTCGTCGCCGCCAAGGACCACGACATGCCCCGGTTCCTGGGACGGTCCACGGCCCAGGACGTACCGGCCAACGCCCTGTTGATGACCACCTCGCTCAGCCAGCTGGTCCTGATCGTCACGATGTTCTCCGACGACGCCTTCAACTTCGCCCTCGACCTGACCAGCGCGCTGAGCCTGATCCCCTTCCTGCTGGCCGCGGCCTTCGCCGTGAAGATCGCCCTGCGGCCCGGCAGTGCGCTCACCGCCGGCCGCAGCACCCGCCCGGAGCTGGCGATCGCGCTGGTCGCCACCCTGTACACGGCGTTCCTGCTGTTCGCGGCCGGCCTCAAGTTCGTCCTCGTCTCCTTCATCCTCTACGCCCCGGCGACCTTCCTGTTCGTCAAGGCCCGGCGGGAACAGTACCGGCGCCCGTTCTCCGCCCGCGAGGCCGTGATCTGCGCCGTGTCGGCCGCCGGGGCCGCCGTCGGCGTGATCGCCCTGGCCCTGGGCTGGATCGAACTGTGACCCGTACCGGGATCCCGCACACCCGAACGAAAGGCGCAACGCGTTGAGCACCGAGAGCACCCCCCAGCCTGCCTTCGGCGTCCACTCCGAGGTCGGCAGGCTCCGCAAGGTCCTGGTCTGCGCACCCGGACTCGCGCACCGCCGACTCACCCCGACCAACGCCGACGACCTGCTCTTCGACGATGTGATGTGGGTGGAGAACGCCCAGCGCGACCACGCGGACTTCGTCAACAAGCTCACCCAGCGCGGGGTCGAGGTCGTGGAGCTGCACGACCTGCTCGCCCAGACCATGGGCATCGCCGAGGCCCGCACCTGGCTCCTCGACCGGAAGATCACCGCCAACGAGGTCGGCCTCGGCCTCCTGGAGGACACCCGGGCCTTCCTGGAGTCCCTCACACCGCGCGCCCTCGCGGAGTTCCTGATCGGCGGGCTGTCGACCACCGACCTCCCGGACGGTTTCCGGCCGGACCACGTGGCCCTCGCCCGCGAGGGGACGGGGGCGCGGGAGTACCTGATGCCGCCCCTCCCCAACACCCTCTACACCCGCGACACCACCTGCTGGCTGTACGGCGGCGTCACCCTCAACCCGCTGTACTGGCCCGCCCGGCACGACGAGACCCTGCTGATGAAGGCGATCTACACCTTCCACCCCGACTTCAAGGGCTCCACCGTCTGGTGGGGCGACCCCGAACGGTCCTGGGGCCAGGCCACCTTCGAGGGCGGCGACATCATGCCCGTGGGCAACGGCGTCGTCCTGATGGGCATGAGCGAGCGCACCTCCCGCCAGGCCATCACCCAGGTCGCCGCCTCCCTGTTCGAGAACGGCGCGGCCGAACGCGTCATCGTCGCGGGCATGCCGAAGCTGCGGTCCGCCATGCACCTCGACACGGTCTTCACCTTCGCCGACCGCGACATCGTCACCCTGTACCCCAGGATCATGGACGCGGTCCACGCCTTCTCCCTGCGCCCCGGCGACACACCGGCCGGCGTCGCGGTCACGGACGAAGGGAGCCGGCCCTTCGTCGACGTCGTCGCCGAGGGCCTCGGCCTGGACCGGCTGAGGGTCATCGAGACTGGCGGCGACGTCTACGCCTCCGAGCGCCAGCAGTGGGACAGCGGTAACAACGCGGTCGCCCTGGAGCCCGGCGTGGTGTTCACCTACGACCGGAACACGCAGACCAACACCCTGCTGCGCAAGGCGGGTGTCGAGGTCATCACCATCGTCGGCGCCGAACTCGGCCGCGGCCGCGGCGGCGGACACTGCATGACCTGCCCGCTGGTCCGCGACCCGGTGGACTTCTAGGTCGAGCGCAGGAGGGGGAACACCCGCGGAGCCTGGTCGAGCTTCCCCACGCCGGTCTCCGCCGGTCTCCGCCGGTCTCCGCCGGTACCGCGGCGGTGGCCCCCCGCCGCGTTTCCGTCCGGGGGGGCGCTTGGGTCGCATGGCGCGGGGCGGCCGTTGGCCGCCCCGCGTCGTGCGGGGGTCAGGGGTGGATCAGGGGAACGAGACGACGGTGGACGCGACGGTGGAGGTGCCCGAGGTCGGGGCGCCGATGCCGTTGATGACGTGTTCGTACTGGCCGTTGCCGCCGAGCGAGACGACGAGCAGGTCGTGGAACTTCACGCCCGGTTTCACCGGAGCCTGGAAGCCGTGCTCCTGGCGGATGGTCGGGTCCACGTTGTAGTAGCAGTAGCTGCCCAGGCCCCAGCCCTCGTGCGTGGTCACCGAGTCGGCCACCTTGTAGGCCGCATAGCCCTTGATGGAGCCGTTCTGGATCGCGGCCTGGTTGGGTGCGTCGTACGCCTTCTCGTTCTGGAAGAAGATCGTGCGGCCGCGCTCGCCGTTCCACTCCACGTCGTACTTGTTGAAGTGCTCGACGAAGAGCCCGGTGGCGAGGACGTCGTCGCCGTTCACCCGGAACCCGTAGTCGGAGCGGTTGGTCTCCCAGCCCACCCCGTCGCCGTGGTCGGCCCGCCAGATCCAGGTGTGGTCGACGATCGTGTCGTCGTTGTTGATCACCATGCCCACCGTGGCCTTGCCCGCGCCCGCGCCGCCGACCCGGATGAAGACGTCCTGGACGGTGGTCGGGTTCGCCGCGTGGTCGGCGGAGGCGTTCGCCGGTCCGACCTCCAGCAGGCTCGGGGAGTTGACGGTGCCGGCGTCGACCAGGAAGCCGGCGAGCTTGACCCCGTCCACGTCGGCGACCTTCATCGCGGTGACCCCGTTGTCCGGGACGATCGTCGCGAGGCCGAGCCCCAGGACGATCGTGTCGGGGCGGTTCACCTGGATGGTCTGGTTCACGTGGTAGACGCCGGGGGTGAACAGCAGGTGCAGGCCCTGCGTCAGCGCCGCGTTGATCGTCGCCGCGCTCGCGCCGGGCTTGACCACGTAGAACTTGCTGAGCGGGACCGAGCTGCCCTGCGGCGCGCCGTTGCCCCAGGAGGTGCCGCGGGCGTTCGTGCGCTTCGCCGGGACGAAGACCTTGTACTCGCTGCCGTCCAGGTAGAGGAAGGGCTTCTCCCGGGAGACGGGCGTGGTCTCCAGGGTGCTGTAGGGCGGGTTCGGGTACGACTGCGCCGGCGCGCCCTGGGTCCCGGAGAACACCTGGTTCCACACCGCGTTGGACCAGCCGCCGATCGCGCTGTCACGGGTGTACCACTGCTGCTGCGAGTAGTTGCCGACCTGGCCGTCGATCCTGGAGTCGGCGATGTAGCCGCCGGAGGCCCAGCCGTAGCCGTTCGGCGCCAGGTTGAGGCCGCCCTTGACGTGCATCCGGCGGAACGGGGCCGCCTGGGAGACGGCCCAGCGGTTGGTGCCGTTCACTGGGTTCAGCGCCAGGTTCTCGGCCGAACGCCAGAAGTTCTGCGTGGCGTTGCCCCCGAACCAGCCGGCGTCGACGGTCACGTCGCCGTTGATGGTGGTGTCGTCGGGGTTCAGGCCCAGACCCGAGATCGAGGTGTAGAAGCCGATCTGCGCGTTGAGACCGTTGTACGTACCGGGCTTGAAGAGGAACTGGTAGCGGCCGGAGCCGAACTGTGCGGACTCCTGCTGGGCGAAGACCTGGTCCAGCTTGGCCTGGATGTTCGGCGTGGACGGGTCGAAGACGATCACGTTGGGGCCGAGGTCGCCGCCGCCGGGGATGACCGGGCCGCTGCCGGAGGTGCCGTAGACCTGGAACTCCCAGAGGGAGTAGCCGTACCCGGTGGTGCGCTGCGTCCCGAAGACGCGGACGTAGCGGGCGGTGCCGGTGATGTCGTGGGTGGCCGTGCCGCCGGTGCCCGTGGTGGTGGAGGCGGCGGTGGACCAGGTGGTGCCGTCCGTGGACAGCTCGACCCGGTAGGCCTTGGCGGCTGCGGCCTCCCAGCGGAGGACCACCTGGCTCAGCTGGGCCGGGGCGCCGAGGTCGACCTGTATCCACTGCGGGTCGGCGAACTGGCTGGACCAGCGGGTGCCGTTGTCGCCGTCCACGGCTGCCGATGCCGGAGTGCCGGCGCCCTCCGTGCTGGAGGCGGTGGCGGGCTTGCCCTGGGAGAGCAGGACGGGTGCCGCGTGGGCGGTGGTGCCGGGAAGCAGCACCAGGAGGGCTGCCACCAGCGCGGCGGCGAGCGCCGCGACGGCGAGCCGCGGCGGGCGGTCGGAGAGGAGGGGCATGCGGGGTGCTCCTGACGTCGTGGATCCGGGGGGATCGAAGCGTGAGTGAACTGCCCGCCAGAGAGGCCGTCAAGGGGTTGAGCGTTCATGAACTGAAGATCAACGGGTGTGTCAATGACCCATCAGGCCTGTGAACTTGGGGTTTCTTCAATCCTTGTGAAAAGTGTTGACGAAAAAACTCGGCGGCGTTCTACTAAGGCTCCTGACTGCTCCGTCCCGCCGGGCCCGCTGGGCGGGACGGAGCAGTCTCCATTCAGGAAGTGGCCGACTTCCCGCCCCGGGCATTCCTGTGTGTTCGACACTCGTCGACCCGTGGGGCGGGGCGCCGACGGGGGAGGGGCCCGGTGTCAGAGCAGGTCCGGAACGTCCCCGCCGGCTGCCCACCCCAGTGCGACCCCCGGCAGCCCCGCCAGCGGACGCCGGGCCAGACGCTCCAACCCCGCCGCGTCCGGCGGGGCCGCCCCCAAACCCACCGCGTACCGGGCCAGTCCGGGCCCCGACGCGAAGGGCCGCGGCCAGGCGTGCGCATCCGCCACCCCCGCCTCCTCCAGCGCGCCGAGCAGCCGGCCCATCCGGCCCCGCAGCCGCCCGAGCGACTCCTCGAACCCGGCGCCCCCGGCACCGCGTACGGTCACCACCGCCCAGGCCGCGTGCCTGCGGTGCAGCGGCGGCGGCGCCGTCACCCGCGAAAAGGCCTCCGGACCCTCCTCCAGGAGCTCCCAGGCCCGGTACAGCTCCCGCGCCAGCAGGTCGCGCATCCCCGGCCCGACCAGGGCCGTGCAACTGCGCACCGGCTCCGAGGGGGTCAGTACCGTCACCGGCCCGGCGGCGCCACGGCCGGCCGCACCCGACGCGGTCGGAGCCGGGTACGGGGTGAGGGCCACGGGCTCCCGCCAGTCCCACGCCGCCCACATGCCGAAGAACTCCCGGAGCAGCGAACCGGGTTCCCCGGGCCCGGCCTCCCCGGGCCCGGCCTCCCGCACCGTCCGCGCCGCGAGCACCGCCCAGGCCAGGCCCGGCAGACCGCCGAACGGGGCCGAGTCCAGGCCGCGCGAGCGCGCCCAGGCCTTCACCTCCCGGGCCAGCCCGCCCCAGGCCGCCGACTGCCCCCGTACGGACTCCCGTACGGCGTCCGCGTCGCTCAGCGCGCTCAGGGCCAGGGCCGCCCCCTCGCCGAGCTCCGAGCGCCGCGAAAGCGCCCGGTCCGGCTCCGTCCCGCCGCAGCCGACCAGTACCAGGTCCACGTCGAGGGCGCCCGCCCGGAATCGGAGCCCCGGCGTCCGCGCACCGGCGACCTCCCGGATCCGGCTGACCCCGGGCAGCGCCGTCAGGAGGCGGCTGCGCACCTGCGCGGTACCGGGCGTGCCCGGCAGGACGGCCACCAGGTCCAGGTCCGCCCCGGGGAGGTCGCAGCCCATCCGGCGGGACCCGGCCACCTGGACCAGCGCGCCGTCGAGCGCCTCGGCCACACGGGCGGCGACCTCCCCGACGGCCTCCGCGGCGACCGGGCCGGCGGCCGGCTCGCTGACCGATCCGTCGGCAGGCCCGCTGACCGATCCGCCGGTTGGCCCGGTCGCCGAACCGGTAACCGACCCGCCGGCCGGCTCGCTGACCGGCCCGCCGGCCGGCCGGCTAACCGACCCGCCCGCCGACCCGCCGGTCGGCCCGGTCGCCGAACCGGTGACCGAACCGGCGGGCCGCTCCGCCGCCCACCGCACCTCTCCCGTCCCCAGCGCGACCGTCGCACGGAGTTCCATCGGCCCGTCCCCGCGCCGCGAGAGCACCGCCAGTTCCCCGACCCGGACCGGCGGGGCGCCGCCGAGACGCGCCGCGGGAGCGGCCGCCGGCGGCTCCGGGTCCGGGCTGCGCTCCGGCGCCCGGTGCGGGGTGTGGCCCTCCCCGCACCGGCAACCGGGAAAGCACGCCGCCAGCGCCGCCCGCAGCTCCTGCCACCGGGCGCCGCCCGAGGACGCCGGGTCCGGCCACCGCGTGCCGTCCGCCCCGTGCCCGAAGCCGTGCACCCCCTCCGGCCGCACGGTGAACGGAGCCGTCCCGGCCGCGACAGCGGCCAGCAGGGGCAGCGCCCGGTCGAAGGCGGACTCCGGGACGAAGCCGCAGAGCAGGTCGACGTGCTCGGGCCACCGGCCGGCCTGCTGGCCGCGCTCCGCGCGGGACTCCTCGACTGCCGGGTCGTGCGGTGGCAGCCAGGCCAGTGCGGTCCGCGCCGTCGCGGGTACGTCGAGCCGTGCGGCCGCCGCCGCCGGCCGCGCGCCTCCGCCCTGCCCGAACTCCACGGTCGCCTCCACCCCGAAGTGGTCGGAGACGAACAGCCCGTCCGCGGCCGGGCAGTCCCCGCGCAGGGCGGCCCGTGACACCCGCGCCCGCGCCGACCTCAGCAGGATCCGGTCCAGGCGGGCGGACCGGCCCGCCAGCGAGGCGATCGCGGCCAGCGGATTGACCACCGGATCGAAGGTGGGCGTCTCGTCCGCCGCCCCGTACACCTCGTTCCAGGCATCGCGCATCCCCAGGACGGCCGCAGGCCCCACGGCACCGGTGCGACCGTCGTTGAAATCGCCCAGCAGGGCCACATCGGCGCCGATGCCGGCCAACCCCTCCGTGATGCCGGCCAGTTCGGCCGCCCTGCGGCCCGCCCCGTCCTGCATGTGGTCGCTGGTGAGATGGGTGGCCGCGACGACCAGGGGCCCGGCCGCGGTGTCCACCGCCACGGCGGTAAGCGCCTTGTGCGAGCCCAGCCGGTGCGCCCCGGCCTCCCGCACGGGCAGCCGGCTCAGCACCAGCAGGCCGTACTCGTCGACGTCCCGGCCCCGCGGATCCGTTCCCACGGTGTAGCCGTCCCGCACCCACGGAGCGCCCAGCAGCAGGTCCAGGAGCGCGGGTTCGACCTCCTGGAGCACGATGACGTCGGCGTCCGCGGCCGCCAGGTCGGCCAGCAGCATCGGCCTGCGCCGGGCAGTGGCGATGCGCGGCGCGTCGTACCGGTCCCAGAGCGTGTTCCAGGTGAGCAGCCGCACCCCATCCGGGGCCGCGGCCGCGGCGGCCGCTCCCGCACCGCGCGGGCCGGCCGCGGCCGGCCGCCAGGCGCCGCCGTCCGCGGGGTCCCAGGCGTGCGGGGTGAGGGTCGTGAAGAACGGCGGGCGCAGCAGGAGCGCGTCGCGCGCCCGCCCGGCGCCGGTGGCGTCGATCCGGTCGACACCCGTCGCGCGGTCCCAGACCAGTTCCCCGTCCGCCTCGACGAACAGCACCCGGTGCCAGGGGATGTCGCCGCCGGGCACGAAGGACGGCAGCGGGACCCGCTTCGGCGGGGCGCCCCGCTGGAGCAGCCCGAGGACGAACCGGGACGGGTCGAACCGGGAGTCCCAGCGGACCCGGTGGTACAGCTCCTCGCTCGTGCGCATCAGTGGTCCCCCTCGTCCGCGAACAGGCTGCCCGCGGTGTCCTCGACGGCCCCGGCCGCGCCCACGTACCAGGTGCGGTGGGCCTGACCGGCGTACGGCGGGTCGAACCGGCGCAGCTGCGAGGACAGCACCGGGGGCGGCACCGGGTGCGGACGCACCGCGTTGCGCCGCAGCAGCTCCGCCTCGTCGGTCAGCAGCACGGCGTGCGTGACCAGCGCGTCGTGGCGCCGCGCCACCGACCGGGGCAGGCCGCGCTGGCGGTCGTTGAGCGAGGTGGCGTCCCACACCACGGTGCCACCCCGGGCCAGCGCGGCGTCCAGCCGGTCCAGGCCCTGGCGCAGCACGTCCGCGTTGGCCCGCTGATCGGCCCGCGAACCCCTCGCGGTGCGCAGGTCGTCGAGGCTGATGCAGGTGTCCACCCCGGGCAGGCCGCGGGCGAACGTGCTCTTGCCGCTGCCCGAGGGCCCGCACAGCTGCACCAGCCGGGGGAAGTCGCCCGCGCGCCACCGCCAGGTGGCCGCGACGGCCTCTTCCGCGGCGGCGATCCCGCCCAGGGCGAACGCGCTACGGGCCTCGGCCCAGCAGCGGTCTGCGGCATCCGGGGCGAGCCCGGCGAGCGCCCCGCGCAGCCCGGAGCGCAAGGGCCCGAGCGGATCGGGACCGAGCAGCCCCGCCTCGTCGGCGTACAGCAGGGACCACTCGGCGCACTCCTGTTGCGCGGCATCGGCGGCCAGTGCCCCGGCGAGCGCGTGCAGCACCCCGAGGTCTGCGGCCGCCGCCATCCGAACCAGTCCGGTCCGCCGCTGTTCGTCCGGAAACGGCTGCTGGAGCAGGCCGTACAGCCCGACCAGGTCGGCCACCCGCCTGGCCAGCCCGGCGCCGAGCAGCCCGGCCGCCGGCTGCGCCGCGATCCTGGCGCGCGGCGTACGGTGCATCAGAGCGGCCAGCACGCCGGCGAGCCGGGCGTCCCCGGTCCGGCCCAGCGCGTCGATCCGCGCCGCGGTCTGCGCCACCGCCGCCTGAAGCGCGGGCGCGCCGGCCCCGGGCGCCTGTTCGGCGCCGGCGCAGCTTTCCGCACCCGCATCCCCACCCGGACCCGTACCAGGACCCCCACCGACACCCGCACCCGGACCCCCACCCGCACCCGGACCCGTACGCGCACCCGGACCCGTACGCGCCGCCGCGCCGCTGCCCGCACCCGGGTCCGCACCCGGGTCCGCGCCCGGGTCCGCAGCCGGGCCGACCGCGGCGGCCAGCGCCGCCGCGTCCGGTGCGGCGCCCGAGCGAACCGCCCACAACGGCGCCGCCCGGCCGAGCCCGTTGGGGACCACCGGCGCGAACATCCAGTGCGTGTCGGTCTGCACGTGGCCGGCCCGCACCCACTTGGCCACGTTCCGCCCGAACTCGGCGAGCGGGAAGCCCGCCACGGTCCGTACGACGTACCCCTCCTGGCGGGCCGGGTCCAACACCAGCCTGCGCAGGGCCCGTTCGTCGTAGATGCCGCGCCACAGCACCCGCGGGGCCGGTATCCCCAGCCGCCGCATGAACCGTACGCCGCGGTCCCAGTCCAGGCAGTGCTCCCCGTCCCACACCGAGAACCCGTAGAACCAGCTGTCGAGTTCCTCGTAGGCCAGGGAGTGGCGGGCGTACAGGTTCTCCCCGCACACCCGCCGGCCCTCCGGGATTCCGCGCCCGATCCGGCCCTGGAGGCCTTTGACCCAGGCCCGGGAGGGGTGGTGCGCGGAGTCGAGCGAGCGGGCGTGCAGCCCGTCCCGGTACAGCGTGGTGTTCTCCCCGTCGAGCTTCTCGGTCACCACGACCTCGCGCCCGGCCAGTCCCGCCAACCCGTCCGCCCGCACGTCGTCCGCACTCGCCCCGGGGGACCAGGGCAGATGGGGCGTACGGGGATAGTGCGTGCGCATGATCGCTCCTGGCCGGCGGCGGGTGTGCCGTCACTCTAGGTATGCGGATCAGGCCAATCCACCCATTATCCCCGGTCCGGGCCCGGTCACGGCACTAGTAGCCGACGGTGAAGCGCACGCCCGGGTGCGCGTCGCGCTCGACCTCGTCGACCAGCGCCACCGCGT
Organism: Streptomyces sp. cmx-4-9; assembly: GCF_046548835.1. Taxonomy (NCBI): domain Bacteria; kingdom Bacillati; phylum Actinomycetota; class Actinomycetes; order Kitasatosporales; family Streptomycetaceae; genus Streptomyces; species Streptomyces sp. cmx-4-9. Next base: position 498,733 of record NZ_JAEBEE010000002.1, read on the forward strand.
AGTCCTCCGTGGAGATCCAGCTCCGGCCGTCCGTGTCGACGACCAGGTCGTCCAGCCCGAGGCGGTACACCCCCGTCCGCTCGCCCGCCTCGATCTGCGCGGCCGGGCTCAGGCTGGTCCACCGCACCTCCTCCACGGGTACCGTCCGCAGGAAGTCCAGGGCGTCCCCGTGCGCGTGCATCAGGGCCAGCACCGGTTCCGGCACGTCCGCGGCGTCCCAGACCAGCGGTCCGCCGGGAGTCCGCAGCGAACCGGCGCCGCCCACCGTGACCAGTCGCGGCCACGGGGAGTCCGCGCCGAGCGACTGCACCCCGCCGACGAGGGATTTCGCGGCGTTCACGAGCGCCCCCGGGTCACCGGCGCCGGGGCCGAACGTACTGACCACCACGTCGTGTCCGGCGCCCGCCACCGCCACGGACGCCGGGTCCAGCACATCGCCGAGCACCACCGCGCAGCCCTTCCCGTCCGCGGCGCCACCGGTGAGCTTCGAGGGATCACGCACCACCGCCGTGACCTCGTGCCCGCGCGCGAGTGCTTCCTGCAGCACCCGGGTCCCGATGCTGCCGGTCGCTCCGAAGAGCGCAATCTTCGCCATGGGGTCTCCGTAGGGGGGAGGTTCGGTACGGGGCGCCGGTCGGGCCCCGCCCCTCCATCCAACCCAACCCGGCCGCGCACCCCGGGTGCGACACCCGGCGCCACGCCGACGGCGCCTCCCCGACTGGTACCGCGCCGCCGCCACCGGCCCCGCCCCCGGCCCTCGGGGCGGGACGGACCGGGCACGATCCGCACGCGACGGCTCAGCGGCACAGGGCCACGATGGCGGGGGAGACCGTGCCCTCGGCGGCCTTGCACAGGGCCGCCATGTCGTACGTACGCGGCGGCGCGGGCCGGGCCTTCGGCGCTGCGGGTGCGCGGGGGCGGAGCGGCGGAACGGGCCGGGCGGGGCGGGCCCGTTCGGCGGGCGCCTCGCGGGGCGGCCGGTGCGGACGCGCGGGGGAGGGACGCACCGCCTCCGCGGGCTTCGCGGGCTCGACCGGTTCCGCCACCGCCGCGGGCGCAGCCGGCGGCAGCGGGCTCAACGGCAGGGCCTCGGCGGCGGGCCGGCCAGGGCCCCGGGGGACCGGGGCGGCGGGGGCGTCCGGCGCCTCACCGGGCCGTACGGTGACGCATCCGGCGGCCAGGACCAGGACGGCGAGAGTCAGGGGCAGGGCCAGGGCCCGGGGCGGCTGCATCCGACCACCCTGCCGCACGGCACCCGCCGCCGGCCCACCCGTGACACGGACGAGTGAGCGGACCCGCCCACCGGGACGGGGCCGGATCGCATGCCCCGGCCGGACCGGGAGGAGGAGTAGCGTCGATTCCACGGGTCCTTCCCGCACCTTCCCGGTCGGCGCCGCCCGGGAACCCTCCGGGTCTCGCAGTGTTCATGCCCCATCCATGCGGGAGGGGCTGCGCGCTGGCGGGAGCGTCACGTGGCGTCCCGATGCTGCACGCATCCCGTTCCCGAAGCGAAGGAGCCCGTTCGTGCCCCACTCCCGCATCCGACGGTCGAGCCTGCTCGCCGGCCTGGCGGCCCTTGCCGCGCTCACCGCGGCGGTGCCCGCCGAGGCGCACCCGTCCCGCGGCGCCGCCCTTCCGGCCGTCACCCCCCGGTCCGAGACCGCCGCCCTGTTCGACGACGAGGCCGGCGGCAACGCGGACGCCGACGACCCGGCGATCTGGCGCAACCCGGCCGACCCCGGCCGCAGCCTCGTCGTGGCCACGGCCAAGGAGGGCGGCCTGCACGTCTACGACCTCGACGCCCGCCGTGTGCAGGCCCTCGCCGCCCCCGCGGGCCCCGCCCCCGGGGACGCCCCCGGCCGCTTCAACAACGTGGACCTGGTCCACGGACTGCGGCTCTCCGCGGGCCGCGCCGACCTCGCGGTCACCACGGACCGCGGAAACGACCGGCTGCGCTTCTACCGCATCGACCGCGACCGTCCCGGCGGCCCCCTCATCGACGTCACCGACCCCGGGGTCCGGCCCGTCTTCTCCGCCGGCCAGGACGAGGTCAACGAGCAGCGGACCGCCTACGGGCTCGCCACCTGGACCGACCGGTCCAGCGGCCGTGCGTACGCCGTCGTCAGCCGGCGCGAGACCACGGCCCTCAGCCTGCTGGAGATCCTGCCCACCGCCTCCGGCACCGTCGGCTACCGCACGGTCCGCACCCTCGACCTGCCCGCCGCCTTCCGGCTGCCGAACGGCGCCGACTGGTCGCCGTGCGCGGAGCCCGGTGAACTGCCGCAGGTCGAGGGGATGGTGGTGGACCCGGCCGACGGCACGCTCTACGCGGGTCAGGAGGACGTGGGGATCTGGCGGCTGCGGGCCGACCTCACCGGTGAGCCGCGACTGATCGACAAGGTCAGGGAGTTCGGGACTCCGGGCACCTACGACGAGGCGACCGAAGAATGCGTGCCGGGAGCCGACCCCGGCTTCGGAGGGCGCCGTCTCGCCGCGGACGTAGAGGGCCTCACCCTGGTCACCGGGCCGGGCGGGCGCGGCCACCTGCTGGCGTCCAGCCAGGGCGACAACACCTTCGCCGCCTACGACCGCCGGCGGGGCAAGGGCAACGCCTACGAAGGCGGCTTCCGCGTCATCGCTTCCGGCACGGTCGACGGCTCCGAGGAGTGCGACGGCGCAGCGGCCCTGAACGCGCCCCTGGGCACGAAGTACCCGAGGGGCCTGCTCGTGGTGCAGGACGGCCACGACACCCCGCAGGACGGCGAACGCACCGCGACCGGCTTCAAGTTCGTGGACCTCGGCCAGGTCCTGGACGCCCTGGAGGACTGATCCCGGGCCCGCGGTCCGCTCCCCCCGGGCCCGCCCGGTGGCGTCCGGCCGGGGACGTGCTCCTCCCGGCCGGGGGGCCCGACGGATGCCCGGGCCCTCCCCGCGGCCGGGGACGTGGTCGGACGGGCGGTTTTCACGCCGCCTGTCCGCCCCGGGAAGGTACCAGGGGGCGACGTAATCCGGCCATAAGGAGAGCGGAACCGGCCGACCGGCGCCGCAGGGGCAGCAGGACCGCCGACGGCCGCCGGGGGCCGTACCCGGGAGCGCCGTAACCCCGGCGCCGCCCCCGCGGTTGCACAGCCGGCGGGTGCACCCACGGCGAACGGAGTCCCGATGCCGCAGCTGACCGACGAGACTGCGACCGCGACGGACGAGTCCGGGACCGAGACCGGCGGGACCGGGACCGCGACGGACGAGACCGAGACCGACGAGACCGCGACCGCGACGTACGCGACCGGCGAGACCGGGACCGCGACGGACGAGACCAAGACCGCGACCGGCGAGACCGGGACCGCGACTGACGCGTGCGCGGCGGGCGGGCCTGCGAGGCCGGTCGCGGACGGCGCAGCCGGTCAGGGGCGGGCGGCGGTAGTGACGGGGACCTGGATGACTCCGCAGGAGTACGGGGCCTCGCGCGCCGGGCTCTGGGCGGGCGCGGTGGTCCTGGTCACCGACACCGACGGCCGCGTGCTCGTCCAGAGCGTCGACTACCGCCCGGACCGGCTGCTCCCCGGCGGAGCCGTGGACCCGGGCGAGGCCCCCTCCGCCGCCGCGGCCCGCGAGGTGCGCGAGGAGCTGGGCGTCGACGGCCACTACCCGCGCGCCCTCGCCGTGGACTGGATTCCGGCCGACAGCCCCTCCTTCCCGCCGGAAATGCACTTCCCCGGCGAGATCCTGCACGTCTTCGACGGCGGCACCTGGACCCCCGACCGGATCGCCGCCGTCCGGCTCCCCGCCCGCGAGGTCACCGGGATCGCCTTCGCCGAGCCTGCCGACCTCCCCGCCCTGATGGACGCCGGCGATGCCCGCCGCACCCTGTCCGCCCTGCGCGCCCGCGTCAACGGCGCGGGCCCCGCCCTGCTGGAGGACGGCCGCCCCGTCCTGCCCACCGCCCTGGACCGGCTCGGTGTGCTGCGCACCCGCCGCATCCCGCAGCACGGTGCCTGGCATCCCGGCCCACTGCCGGCGCCCCTGACCGAGACCGACCACACGGCCTGGCTGTTCGCCCCCGACGGCCGGGTCCTGGTCCTGGTCGCCCGTGCCACCGGGGCGGTCTGCCTGCCGCCGCGGGCAGCCGGCGGCCCGGCCCCGGGCGTGCTGCCGCTCGGCTACCGCCTGGCCGACGGCGCCGTGCACGCCCGCAGCGCGGGCCGCCTCTCCCCGGTGCCCGCGGCCGCGGACCCGGCGTACGCCCGGCTGCTGGCCACACCGGAGCAGGTACGCGAACTCAGCGACTGGGGGCAGGCCGGCCATCGCGAACTGGCGGCGGTGCACGCCGCACGCGACCGCCTCGGACTGCCCGCGGCCCTGCGGACACCGCCCGTCGAACTCCCCGCCCAGGACACCCGCCGGTAACGCCGGTAACGCCGGCAACGCACCCGCACCCGCACCCGGCCGCCCCGCACCCCGCCCGCCGGGCTCCGACGCCCCGGCGATCACGGCCGTGGCGGCGAAATCCGGGGTCCGCGGTGCGCGGTCCCGCAGCATGGGCGCATGAGCGACAGCGCGATCACCTACACCCTCTACATCCAGGCCGATCCCGCCCGGGTCTGGCAGGCCCTGACCGAGCCCGCCCTCACCAGGCGGTACTGGGGCGTCAGCTTCGAGACCGACTGGGCGGTGGGATCGCCGATGGACTGGATCGAGCGGGGGGCCCGTACCAGCGATCCCGCCCAGGTGGTCCTCGACTGCGTGCCCGACCGCCGGCTCTCCTACACCTGGCACACCTTCAGCCCCCAGTGGGCCGTCTCGGTCGGGATCGCCGAGGAGCTGCGGGCGCAGCTGGCGCAGGAGCCGCGCACCAGGGTCACCTACGAGATCGAGCCCGTGGGGGACTCCCTGGCCCGGCTGACCGTCCTGCACGAGGACTTCCGGCCCGGCGGCCAGCTGATCGGCATGTGCGGCCGGGCCTGGCCGATGCTCGCGTCCAGCCTCAAGACACTCCTGGAGACCGGCGCCCCCCTGCCGGAGCCGGGCCACGAACCCCATCAGGAGCTGTGACGCGACCCTGACCGCCGGCCGCGCACGGAGGTCGTGTGGAATGGGGGCATGGGGAGAGGGAATAGCAGACAGCGGCCGCCCGCCACCGGCCGGCGGCCCGCCCGCCGGAGCGCCCCGGCGCCCGGCCGCGACGGCGTCGTGCCCGGCGGGCCGGCTTCGGGCCCCGGCCCGGAGGGCCGGGGCCGATGAACCGTGCCGAGGACCGGGAACCCCCCGAGCACTGGCGCTACGCACGCCACCTGGAGTCCCTGGCGGCCGTGGCCGGTCCGGCCGGGGAGGCCCGGGAGGCCGAGGTCGTCGCCGCGGTGCTGCGCGACCCCGACCCGGTGATGGCGGAGAGCGCGGTGGTCACCCATCTCGACCGCCGGGCCGCGATGCTGCTCGCCGACGAGGCCTTCCCCGCCTGGGCCGGGGCCATGACCGTCGTCCTCGCGGGCCGCGCCTTCCCGGAACGCAGGCTCCGCGAGTGGAGCCTGCTCAAGGCCATCACCCGCGACGAGCCCTGGCCGGCCGACGCCCTGACCACCGCTTCCGACTGGTGCCAGCGCACCGCCGCCCAATCCCTCACCTCGTACGCAGCCTTGCGCCTGCTGGCCGACGCGGGCCGCACCCGCCGCGTCCGCAACGCCGCCGCCGAACGGCTGCGCAGATGGTCGGCCGCCGGGGGTGCTCAGGCACCGCAGTAACGTGGTAGAACGGCCGTACGGGGAAGCAGGCCGGGTGTCGGACACGCGCCGACGCCGTTTTCCCCTGGAGGAACCCGCCCCGTGTCGCACCTTCCGCAGGCTTCCGTCACCACCCCCGAGGGTGAGCCCGCCCTCGCCGTACCCACCGCGTACGGCGACGTCGAAGGCTGGTTCTCCGCGCCGGACCAGGCGCTCTTCGACTGGTTCCTGACCCGTCAGGACACCGGTGCCCCGCTCCCGGGCGACCTGTTGGAACTGGGCGCGTACCTCGGCAAGAGCGCCGTCTTCCTCGGCGGCTACCTGCGGCCGGGGGAGGAGTTCACCGTCTGCGACCTCTTCGGATCGCCCGCCACCGACGACTCCAACCTGGCGGAGACCCGGGGGTCCTACCCCACCCTCACGCGCCGCGGCTTCGAGACGAACTACCTCGCCTTCCACGCAACCCTCCCGACGGTCGTCCAGGCCCCGACCTCGGTGATCGCCGACCGGGTCCGCCCCCGCAGCTGCCGGTTCGTGCACGTCGACGCCTCGCACCTCTACGAGCACGTGGTCACCGACATCGAGACCTCGCGCACCGTCGCGGCCCCCGGCGCGGTGGTGGCCTTCGACGACTACCGCTCCGAGCACTGCCCCGGCGTCGCGGCCGCGGTATGGGCCGCCGTGGTCGCCGGCGGGCTGCACCCGGTCTGCGTCTCCGCCGCCAAGCTCTACGCCACCTGGGACGACCCGGAGCCCCACCAGGAGGCGCTGCTGGCCTGGCTGAAGGGCCGTGCGGACCTGTGGCACGGCGTGGACACGGTCGCGGGGCGACCGCTGGTGCGCATCGGGGACCAGGGGGTCGCGGCGCCCGCGCCCCCGCAGCCGCTGCGCCCCGCACCGGCGAAGCCGCCCGCCCCGGCTCCCGTCCCCCGGCCGGGAGCCGCCTGGCGCAAGCTGGCCAAGGACCTGCTCCCGCCCGTGGTCACCCGCGCGATCGTGGCCCGGCGCAAGCGGCGACGCGCACGCGGCTGACCGGCGTACGCGAACGGACCGGCTCCCGGGCGGCGGGAGGCGGTCCGTGCACGTGCCGGACGCGGACGCGTCAGACGCCGCGGCGCACCCGGGCCGCGCGGCGGGCCTCGGCGGTCTGGCGGGCCTCCGCCGTCTTGCGGGACTCCTTGCCCCGGCCCGTACGGCCGGGGCGGGTGCCCATGCCGCGGAAGCCGAGCTCCGAGCCCGAGGGCTTGCCCTTGGCGTCGGTCGGCGCAGCCCCCGCCAGCGGCACCCCGGAAGGTGCCTTGGCGCCGGTGATCCGGCTCAGCGCCGTCTCGCCGGAGCGCACCTGGGTGATCGTCGGCCGGATCTTGGCGTCGGCCATCAGCCGCACCATGTCGCGGCGCTGGTTCGGGGTGACCAGGGTGACGACCCGGCCGGACTCGCCGGCCCGGGCGGTGCGCCCGCCACGGTGCAGGTAGTCCTTGCTGTCGGCCGGCGGGTCCACGTTGACGACCAGGTCGAGGTCGTCGATGTGGATGCCGCGCGCGGCGACGTTCGTCGCGACGAGCACGCCCACCGCCCCGGTCTTGAACTGCGCCAGGGTCCGGGTCCGCTGGGGCTGCGACTTCCCGCTGTGCAGCCCTTCGGCCCGTACGCCCATGGCCCGCAGGTGCTTCACGAACTGGTCGACCCCGTGCTTGGTGTCGAGGAACATCAGCACCCGGCCGTCGCGGGCGGCGATCTCGGTGGCCGCCGCGTACTTGTCGGCCGCGTGGATGTGCAGCACGTGGTGCTCCATCGTGGTCACCGCGCCGACCTGCGGGTCGACGGAGTGCGCGACGGGGTCCTTCAGGTACGAGCGGACCAGCTGGTCGACGTTGCGGTCCAGGGTGGCCGAGAACAGCATGCGCTGCCCGGCGTGGTGCACCTGGTCCAGGATTTCGGTGACCTGCGGCATGAAGCCCATGTCGCACATCTGGTCGGCCTCGTCGAGCACGGTGATCCGTACCCGCTCCAGGTGCACGTCGCGCCGTCCGATCAGGTCGCTGAGGCGGCCCGGGGTGGCCACCACGACCTCGGCGCCGGTGCGCAGCGCGCTGACCTGGCGGCCGATGGACAGTCCGCCCACCACCGTGGCCATCCGCAGCTCCAGGGCCTCGGCGTAGGGGGTCAGTGCGTCGGTCACCTGCTGCGCCAGCTCGCGGGTCGGTACGAGGACCAGGGCGAGGGGTCGCTTGGGGTCGGCCTGCTGCCCCGCGGTCCGTGCCAGCAGGGCCAGGCCGAAGGCGAGGGTCTTGCCGGAGCCGGTCTGCGCGCGGCCGAGGACGTCCCGGCCGGCCAGGGCGTTGGGCAGGGTGGCGGCCTGGATGGGGAAGGGGGTCTCCACCGCCAGCTCGGCCAGCTTGGCGACCAGCTCACGGGGCAGGTCGAGCGCGGTGAACGAGTCCACCGGCGGCAGCGCCGGAACCTTCGGCTGGTGCAGGGTGAACTCACCCTGCGGTCCGGTGCTGCACGCGGGCTTGCCGCCGTTCTTGGCACCGGCCTTCACGCCGAAACGCCCGTGGGCTGACGGGTTCCTCATGCAGGACCTTTCGAAGCAAGAACAAAAAGAACAAGATGGTCAACCGCCCATGGTACCAGCGGGCACCGGGGCTCTCCGGCGCCCGTTCGCCCGGTGCCCGGCGGCGGCCGGCCGGGCCGCTCCCCCGAATCGCGGACGGTGCGGCCGGAAGTTCGATTAGCCGCGGGTTCCCCGGTTGGCCGCGTTGAGAGTGTGGTCCGGGAGGCGGTCGGGCAGGATCGAGACGGCCGCGCGTGCGGCCCGCAGTGGAACGTCGTGAAGGATCAGCCAGATGGCAACAGGCACCGTGAAGTGGTTCAACTCGGAGAAGGGGTTCGGCTTCATCCAGCAGGACGACGGCGGCCCCGACGTGTTCGTGCACTTCTCCGCCATCGAGACCACCGGCTTCAAGTCGCTGGAGGAGAACGAGAAGGTCGAGTACAACGTCACCCAGGGCCCCAAGGGCCCCCAGGCCGAACAGGTGGTTCCCCTCCGGTAGTGCCGCTTCACGGGGCGTGCCCGTGACGTGGGCCCCGCCGTCCCTCCGGGGACGGCGGGGCCCACGCACGTGCGGGGTCCGAGACGTCGGCGCCTCACAAGGCCCGGTGCAGGGCGAGCAGCAGCCGCCACAGATGGTCGGCCAGGGCTTCGGGGGACTCCGGAACGCTGTCGTGGAGCCAGTCCGCGAGGACGCCGGTGAAGGCGGCGGCGACCGCCGAGGCGACCAGATCGGGGTGTGGTGCGCCTGCCGCCGCGCGTTCGGCGCGGGCCCGGGCGCGCAGCTCCCGGCCGAGGCGGTCGCCGAGCGGGCCGGAGCCGCCGGGGAGCAGCAGGGTGCGGAAGAGCGGGGCGCGGGCCGCCGCGCCGGACAGGAACCCCGCCAGCGCGGCCGGGGGCCGGGCCGGGGGAAGCGCCCCGGCATGCGTCTGCCAGGCGTGCAGGGCGTCCACCGCCGCGTGCACGACCTCGGCGCAGGCGTCGACGGCAAGCGCGGTGAGGTCCTCGTAGTGCAGGTAGAAGGTGGCCCGGCCGACGCCGGCCCGGCGTACCACCGCCGAGACGCCGACCTCGGTGAGCGGCCGGCCGGAGCACTCGGCGAGCAGGCCCTCGCGGAGCCGGGCCTTGGTGCGGGCCGTCCGCGGGTCCTCCCCGCGGGGCTCCCGCGGGCTCATGCGGCCGACAGGGCGGCGCCCAGGGCCAGGGCGGCGGGCAGAGCCTGGACGAGGAGGATCCGCCGGTTGGCGGTGGCGGCCCCGAACACTCCGGCGACGATCACGCAGACGAGGAAGAAGACCTGCGTCGCGAGTGAGCCGGTGACCAGCGACCAGACCAGGCCGGCGGCGAGGAAGCCGTTGTAGAGGCCCTGGTTGGCGGCGAGCGGCGCCGTGCGGCGGGCGGTGTCCGCGTCGAAGCCGGACAGGGCGCGGCCCGGCGGGCGCTGCCACAGGAACATCTCCAGGACCAGGAAGCAGGCGTGAAGGGCGGCGACGACGCCGATGAGGACGTAAGCGAGGGTGTGCACGGTCGGGTCCCATGCTCGAAGGTACGGAGGACGCGATTTCCTGGACAACTGTACAGGAACTGTCCGCCGCTCCGGCAGGCATGCCCCCTGCCCCCATGCCCCCTGCAGCCCTGCAGCCCTGCAGCCCGGCGGCCCGGTGGGGAGGGGGGCGGCGGGCAGGTGGGGGCGCGGACCGGCCGCGCCCCCACCTGCTCCTCAGCCCTCCCGCACGGAGATCGCGGCCACCGGGCAGGCGCGCGCCGCCTCGCGGACCAGGGGGCTGCCCCCGCCGTCCTCCCGGCCCGGCAGCAGGGCGCCGAAGCCGTCGTCGTCCTGGGTGAAGACCTGGGGTGCCGTCAAGGCGCACTGCCCGGCGCCGATGCAGGAGCCGGTGTCGATGTCGATGTGCACGGGTGCGGCCGGCATCCGCCTCACCAGGCCACGGGGAGTTCGATCAGGCCCTGGATGGTGTCCCCGGGCTTGAAGGGGATCCGGTCCGGCTCGGCCGCCAGCCGCAGTCCCGGCAGGCGTGCGAACAGGGTGCCCAGGGCGATCTCCAGCTCGGCGCGGGCGAGGTTCTGCCCCAGGCACTGGTGGATGCCGAAACCGAAGGCCAGGTGGTGGCGGGCGGGCCGGTGCCAGTCCAGGGCGTCCGGCTCCGCGAACACGGCACCGTCGCGGTTGATGACGGAGGTCGAGAACACCACCCCGTCATCCGCGCGGATCGTCACGCCGCCGGTCTGGATGTCCTCGGTCGCCACCCTCAGCATGCCGTCCGCGATGGACAGGAACCGCATCAGCTCCTCCACGGCCGCCGGGAGCAGCGAGGGGTCCGCGCGGAGCTCGGCCAGCCGCTCGGGGTGGCGCAGCAGGGTGAAGGTACCGAGGGAGATCATGTTCGCCGTGGTCTCGTGCCCGGCGACCAGCAGGATCGTGGCCATGGCGACCAGCTCCTCGATGTCGATCTCACCGGTCAGCAGGCGCTGCGCGATGAGGTCGTCGAGGATGCCCTCGCCCGGGGAGCGCCGCTTGCGCGCGATCAGCTCCACGAAGTACGCGTCGAGCCGCTGCAGGGCGTCCTCGACGTCGGCCGCCTCGGGCCCCCGCAGCAGCCGGCGCGACTGCCCCTCGAAGAACGCGTGGTCCTCGTAGGGCACTCCGAGCAGTGCGCAGATCACCATCGAGGGCACCGGCAGGGCGAAATCGCCCACCAGCTCCGCCGTCGACCCCTTGGCGAGCATCGCGTCGATCAGCCCGTCCACCGTCTGCTGGATCCGCGGCCGCAGGGCGTTGGTCTGCTTCAGGGTGAAGCCGGGGATCAGCATCCGGCGCTGGACGTGGTGCGCGGGATCGTCCACGCCGAGCAGCGCGGGGCGCCGGTCGCTGAGTCCTTTGAAGCGCGGGGAAGGGGTGGGGAAGGCGGTGTGGCGGCGGTCCGAGGAGAGACGGCCGTCGCTGAGCAGGGCCCGCGCCTCGGCGTGGCCGGTGACCACCCACACGGACCGCCCGTCGAACAGGGTGACGCGGGTGAGCGGGCGCCCCTCCCGCAGGGGGTCGTAGGCGGCCGGGGGATGGTAGGGGCAGGTTCGGTCCTGAGGAAAGGTCAGGGCGGCGGATTCTGGCATGAGTGCACCTCGCACGCTGTGGTTCCGGCTTGCCGGACTCCATTACATGCCTGAGGCACCTATCCCTCCTATGCCAGTTCCGGCCAGATCGCCCGGGTTCGCCCGGAGGGCCCAGCCGGGCCGGTCTCAGAGGTGGGCGTCCAGGAACCGCCGGAACTCCTCGCGGGTCATCGGCCCTTCCGCGGACGCGACCGCCGCACCGTCCCTGATGAGCACCGCGGTCGGAGCGCCGGTCACGGCATACCGCCGGGTGGGGCCGGGGCAGCGGGTCATGTCGGTGCGCACGGCGGTGAACCGGGCCCCGTACTCCCGCGCCAGTTCCGCCACGACCGCGTCCATCGCGCGGCACGCCTCCAAGGCCTTGGGCCAGGATCCGCAGAAGTAGGCCAGAACCGGCCCCGGGGCCAGGGAGAGGATGAAGTCGAACTCCTGGTCCTCCAGGGGCTGGTGTACCTGACGTGCCATGCGCCGTGCTCCTCGCTCGTGCCGCCGCCGGTCGGGGGCGGACACCATCATCCCCGGTCGGCCGAGGCGGGCCGGCGGCCGGCGGCCCCGGCCGTTGTCAGTGGCGGCTGTGAAGCTGGGCCCCATGGACGACAGGATGCTCCGGCGCCGGGTCTACGGCGCCGACCACGAAGACCCCGACCCCGGCCCCCGCCCCGGCCATGTCTACGGCGAACTCGTGGGCGGCCCGCTGGACGGGCTCCTCCTGGACGTCACCGGCTGGAGCGCGCCGCAGCTCGCCGAGGAGGTGCGCCTGCTCACGGAGATAGGGCGCCACGGGCCGGGCGGCCGGGCCCACTATCGGCGCCGCGCGACGGACCCCGGACGCTGGGACTGGGCGGGGGACAGCCGCTGACCGGCAGAGCCCCCGGTCCGCCGACGTGTGACCGGGGGCTCCGTACCGCTCTTCCGGCGCCGGGCCCGCAACGGATGCGTCAGTGCGCGCCGGCCGTACGGCTCACCCGCCGGGCCCAGAGCACCAAGGGCACCTGCAGCGGCAGACGGGCGACCGCCGCGGCGCGCACGGCCGGGGAGCTGCGCCGGGCGTCGGCTGCCGTCTTGACGTTCGCGGGGAACACGCCGACGAAGAACGCGGCGGCGGCCTGCGCGGCCACGCGCCGGCTCCGCGGATGGGCGATCCCGGCCGCCAGCGCGAGCTCGGCGACCCCGCTCGCGTAGGTCCACCGGCGGGGGCTGCCCGGCAGCGCGCGCGGCACCATCGCGTCGAACGGGGCGGGCACCACCGCGTGGAGGACCGCCGCGCCGGCCAGCAGACCGGCCAGCATCAGCGGGGAGGAGGGGACGCGCGCCATCGTGGTTCCTCTCGGAGGGGCCTGGGACCGCGATCCTACTCACCGGTAAGCAAGGGGCAGGCCGCTCACCGGCCCTCCGGTGGCCGCCGCGAAAAAATCTCTGAAGAATTCCCCGGGAGCTGTCGATCCGGCCCCCTCCCGTTCGACGCAGGGGTGAGAGGCAGGGAAAGCCCCCGCCCTCCCGACCGAGGAGTCACCATGCCGCGCTTCCTGACGATGATCCACATCGACGAGCAGAACCTGCCCACCGAGGGTTTCCCCGCCGACTTCGAGCAGCGGATGGGCGCCCTCCTGGAGGAGATCACCAAGGCCGGGGTCATGCTCGACACCGCGGGGCTGCTGCCCACCTCCGAAGCCACCCGCCTCACCTGGTCGGACGGGAAGGTGAGCTACACCGACGGCCCCTTCACCGAGACCAAGGAGGTCGTCGGCGGATACTCCCTGTCCCAGTGCAAGGACAAGGCCGAGGCCATCGAGTGGACCCGGCGCTTCCTGGAGATCCACCCGGCGCACTGGAACCTCACCGCCGAGGTCCGCGAGATCCAGGAGATGTGACCCGCCGGGCCCCCGCCCGGGCCCCGGGCCGGGCCCCCGCCGCGGGGGCCCGGCCCCGCGTTTGCCCCGCCCGGTCACGGCTGCTCTGATGGGTGGCCGTGACGGCAGCGAGTACGGCCCAAGCGGTCGAAGCGGTGTTCAGGATCGAGTCCGCGCGGATCATCGCCGGTGTCACCCGCATCGTGCGGGACGTCGGCATCGCCGAGGAGATCGCCCAGGACGCCCTGGTCGCCGCCCTGGAGCAGTGGCCCGGCGCGGGCGTGCCCGACCGGCCGGGCGCCTGGCTCATGACCACCGCCAAGCACCGCGCGATCGACCTGGTCCGCCGCAAGGAGACCTACGCGCGCAAGCTCGCGGAGGTCGGCCGGACCCTGGAGGACGTACAGCCGCCCGCCGAGCCGGCCGACCCGGAGGACATCGACGACGACCTGCTGCGGCTGGTCTTCACGGCCTGCCACCCCGTACTGGCGACCGAAGCCCGGATCGCGCTCACCCTGCGCCTCGTCGGCGGGCTGACCACCCGGGAGATCGCCCGCGCCCATCTCGTCTCCGAGCCCACCGTCGCCCAGCGCATCGTCCGGGCCAAACGCAGCCTGGCCGCAGCGGACGTGCCCTTCGAAGTGCCCTACGGAGCCGACCGCGAGGCACGGCTCGCCTCGGTCTTGGAGGTCATCTACCTCATCTTCAACGAGGGCTACGCGGCCACCGCCGGCGACGACCTGCTGCGCCCGGCCCTGTGCGAGGACGCCCTGAGGCTGGCCCGGGTGCTGGCCCACCTGATGCCCGAGGAGCCCGAGGTCCACGGGCTCGCCGCGCTCCTGGAGTTCCAGGCCTCCCGGACCGCCGCCCGCACCGGCCCCGACGGGGAGCCGGTCCTGCTCGCCGACCAGAACCGGGCCCGGTGGAACCGCCTGCTCGTCCACCGCGGGGTCGAAGCCCTGCAACGGGCCGGAACCGGCCCGTACTCCGTCCAGGCGGCCATCGCCGGCTGCCATGCGGCGGCCGTCCGCTACGAGGACACCGACTGGGCCACGATCGCCGCGCTGTACGGGCGCCTCGTCCGGCTGGTCCCCTCGCCGGTGGTGGAGCTCAACCGGGCGGTGGCCGTCTCGATGGACCAGGGCCCGCAGGCGGCCCTCCCGCTGGTCGACGCCCTCGCCGCGGAACCCGCCCTGCGCTCCTACCACCTCCTGCCCAGCGTCCGCGGCGACCTGCTGGAACGGCTGGGCCGGCCGCAGGAGGCCCGGGCCGAGTTCGAGCGGGCGGCCGGACTGACCTGCAACGCGCAGGAACGGACCCTGCTGCTGCGCCGCGCAGCCCGGCTCTGACCCCGGGCGCGCCCTGCCGCGTACCAGGAGCCGCGGTCAGCGCGGCCGGCCGGCCGCGGCGGCCCCCGCCGGGGCCCCCGCCGGCCGCCGCGGCGGGGTGAGTGCGACGGGCCGGCGGAATCCACCGGAGCGGGCGATCCCCTGGACCGTGGCGCGCAGCGCCGTCTGGAAGTCGCCCATCGTGCGGCGGGCCGCCTCCGTGTCCACGTAGATGGAGTTCATGTGGAGCCCGTCCGCGTCCCGCTGGAACCAGGAGCAGGCCCCGTTGGCGCGCGCCGACCACACGTGCGCGGCGGGCCGCCACTCCTCGTGCCGCTCGGCGCCGCGGCACTTGCGCATGTCGATGTAGGAGAAGAAGTTCACCGGGTACGGCCAGGAACGGGCCGCGAACTCCGCCGGTGCCAACAGCTCCCAGGCCCGGACGAACGGCACGTCGATGTGGCCGATCATCTGGCTGAAGCCGCTGCGCACCGCGGCCATGACCTGGGCGAAGTCCCGGCCCGGGGAGGCGTCGAACTCGATGGGCATGGTGTTGACGAACCAGCCCACCGAGTCCGTCCAGGTGCCCCGGCCGCGCTCGCTCACCGGCATGAACCCGCGGTACACGCCGGGACCGCCTGCCTCGCGCAGGCAGACGGCGACGGCCGCGAGCACCCCCATGAACGGTTTGCCGTCGACCGCCAGGCACACCTTCTCGAACACCTCGGTCTCCGCCGCGTCCAGCAGCATCGAGGCCTCGTTGACGATCGGGTACATCCGGTCCGGCTCCACCCCCAGGTCGAGGGGGAAGCGGGGGAAGAACTCCCCGCCGCGGGCCATGAAATCCTTCCAGTAGTCCAGGCGTTCATCGCTCGCATCGATGGAGAGGTAGCGGCTGCGCTGCTCCTCGGCGAAGTCCAGGTAGCTCGGAGCCGGGGGCAGCACGGGGACCTCTCCGCGGCACAGGGCCTCGTACGCGGTCAGTACCTCGTAGGCGACGATCGGCATCGACATGCCGTCGCACACGATGTGGTCGAAGGCGAGGTAGACGGTCGCGCAGTCCTCGCGCACCACCGCGCCCATGATGAACAGCGGCCAGGACAACGTGTCGATGCTCCGCTTGAACCGCTCCGCGAGGAAGCCGCCCAGCTCTTCGGAGGTCTCGTACGTGCCCACCTGCCGGGCTTCGAGGGAGAGCCCGGCCGGGTCGTAGGGCTCGCAGGACAGCTCCCCGGCGAGACGGCGGAACGCGCACCGCAGGACCTCGTGGCGCCGGACGAAGGAAAGGAGGGCCCGGGCCAGCGCGGGCTCGTCCAGCGGCCCGGTCACCTCGAAGGTGACCGCGACCCACGAGGCGACGGGGTCGTCGGCGGCCCGGCTCTCCTCGGCGACGGTGAAGTGCTTCTCCTGGTTGAAGGAAGCCCTCCTGCCCGGATCGTCACCCGCCCCGTCGGCCTCCGCCGCCGCTGCGGACCGCAAGCGCCACTCGACCACCCGGCCGGGTGCCACGTGGTGCATCTCCAGAGGAAACTGCCGCATTCCGTCATCCCTTCGCCCCCGAACCGACCCCGAGGCCCTAACGACCTGCGGCCCGGGGAGGTGACGGAACGCGTTGCGCCCGAGGTCAGGCGTGGTCGGGGTGGTCGTCGCGGCGGACCTCGATGCGGTCGGCGGCGAGGTCGACCGCCACGCGGTGCTCCATGCCCAGGGCTTCGAGGAACTTCTGCGGCAGCTGGACGCGGCCGGTGCGGTCCAGCATCACGTACTCCCGTTCGCTCACCGACTCCGCGCCGTGCTCGTCGGTGACCGTCCGGCGCAGCACCTCGCTGCTGGTGCGGCCGTCGCGGATGGCCACGGTCCGGCGCACCTCACCCGCCACCAGGGGGTCGTGGGTCACTCCGAGACGGGCCGCTCGATCATGCGGCTGCTGCGCGCGGTGGTCCGCAGCGAGGGCGTCACCGCCCTCGTCGCCACCCACGACCCGGCCCTGATCGAACTGGCGGACCGGGTCGTGGAGCTGCGCGACGGACGCATCGTCGACGAGCAGCGGGTGGACCAGGCGGCTATCCGCTGAAGCGGCTCCGCAGGCACAGGTCCCGCGGGGCGCGTGCCGCGACGCTCAGCAGCAGGCGTACGGCCCGGGAGGTGGCGGCCAGTTCCACCTGGCCGCCCTCGCGGACCCACCGGTCCAGCGGGTGGAGCAGGGCCGAGTCGCAGAAGGTGACCCGGGCCGTGTCGAGGACCAGGCGGCGGGCACCGCGGGCGGCCCCGTCCGCCAGGAGCCCGCGCAGGGGGGCGGCGGTGTAGTGGTCGAACTCCCCGGCCAGGCTGACGGCGAGGACGCCGTCGCGGAGCGAAGCCCGTATGCGGGGGAGGGGGTCGGTGCCGGGTTCCGCGGTGAGTGCGGCGAGGGACCCGGGCGGGGCGGCGGCCTCGGCCGGGGCGTCCGCAGGAGCGTTCACCGGGGCGTGGGTCGGTGCGTGTATCGGAGTGTGCATGCCTCCAGCAACGGGCCGCGCCCCGGCCGGGAAGCGGAGCAGCCCGTTCATTCACCCGCGCGGGCCGCGGCACTGAGCCGTTCCGGCGATCTTCGTCCGGCTCCCGTGCCGCGGGTGCGCGTCCGCGCCCCCCGGGGCTGCGATGGCCGAAAGTGGTCGGCGTGGACGTGGAAGAGGTCATCGACAGGCTGTACGGGCTGGCACCCGCAGGATTCACGGCGGCCCGGGACGAGGCGGCGGCCCGGGCGAAGCAGGCGGGGGACCGGGCCGCGGCGAAGCGGATCGCCGGGATGCGCCGGCCCACGCTCGCGGCCTGGGCATCGAACCTGCTGGTCCGGGCGAAGCCGGAGGAGGCCGAGCAGTTCTGCCGGCTCGGGCAGGCCCTGCGGGAGGCCCACCGCTCCCTGGACGGCGAGCAGTTGCGGGAGCTGTCGCACGAGCAGCACGTGGTGGTCGGCGCCCTGGCCGGGGAGGCGGTCCGGCTCGCGGCGCAGGCGGGGACGCCGGTCTCGGAGGCGGCGCTGCGGGAGGTCGAGCAGATCCTGCGGACCGTCCTGGCCGATCCGGACGCCGCCGCGGCGTGGGCCTCGGGACGGCTGGCGAAGCCCCCGGCCGTGGTGACGGAGTTCCCCGCGCTGGACCCGGGTGCGACCCCGCCGGCGGCCGGACCCGCACCCGCCGCCCCGCAACCGGACCCGCGGGCGGCCGAGGCACTGGCGGCGGCGACGGCCGAGGCCCGGGAGACGGAACGGACCGCGACCGCCCGGGAGGCGGAACTCCGGGCGGCCGAGGAAGGCCACCGGCGCGCGGCCGGGGAGGCACAGCGCGCGGACGCGGCCCGGGACCGGGCGCACGCGGCCGAGGCGGAAGCCGCACAGGCGTTGCGTACGGCGGCCCGCGCGGCCGAGGAGGCCCGCCGGACGGCGCAAGCGGCCGCCGGCCGCCTCCAGGACCTCAGTACCGCCACCCCCGACGGGACCCCTGCGCCCTGACCGCCCTCCGGGGAGCGCCCCGACTGCTCACTCCCGCAGGCCGAGGATGTCCACGATGCCTTCGGCGTAGGCGGCGGACACCGTGCCCGGCGCGGCCGCCGCCTCCGCGCGGATCCCGGGCAGCCCCCGCCGGACGAACGCGCTGGACTGTCCGTACAGGCCCGCCTCGTGTGAACTCCCGTCGTCCTGCGCGCCCAGCAGCGCCAGCACCGTCCACAGCAGGGCCTCGCGGGTCGCCCGGCGCGGCGGGCCCGCTTCCCACACGGCCATCAGCACCCCTGCCACCGCCGGGGCGGGCGGCGCCAGCTGCTTCCCCGTGAAGGCGTGACCCTCCAGCGCACGGAACGCCGCCGGATGGCCCTCGGCCGCGGCCCACAGGGTGTCCTCCAGGTGCAGCGCGGAACGGCCGCACCCGCACTCCACCGACTCCCAGTCGTGTCGTGCGATCTCCGCCGCCACCGCATCGGGTACCAACGGGCTGCTGCGCGGCTTGTCGTCCATCCCTCTCATGGGAGGAGTATGCGATCAGGCCCCCTCCGAGACCAGGGCCGGGCGGGTGGCAGGAACCGGATGCGGCGGCGCTTCGTCTGAGGTGCCGTGCCGACGAAACGAAGAATCCTCGCGCTGCTGTTCGCCCTGCTCGCGACCCAGCTGGGCTCGCTGATCAGTCCGGCGTACGCCTGCGGCTGCGGGGCGATGGTGCCCGAGGGCGGGTCCGTCATCGGCGTCGACCGGGAGACGTCCGTGGTGCGCTGGGACGGTCGCACCGAGCAGATCGTCATGCGGTTCACGGTGGGCGGCGACGCCCGCCGGGCCGCCTGGATCATGCCCGTGCCGGGGAGGGCCACCGTCGAACTCGGCGACGCCGAGGTGTTCGGCGCGCTCGCCGACATGACGCGGCCCGAGCGCAGGGTCCGGACCCGCTTCTGGCCGCGCGAGGGCGACTGGCCCTTCACCTCGGGCGGCCGCGACACGGCCGGGGCCCCGGCCCCCGGCGCCGCAGCCCCGGGCGTCGGGGTCGTCGGGCGCGAGCGGCTCGGCGACTTCGACGTGGCCCGCCTGACCGCCACCGACCCCGGCGCCCTGCGCACGTGGCTGGAGGACAACGGCTTCCGGCTGCCGGACCGGCTGGCCACCGAGGTCCGGCCGTACGTCGACCAGGGCTGGGAGTACGTCGCCGTACGCCTCGCCCCGCGCGAGCAGGGCAGGCCGCTGGCGGGGGAGCTGGACCCGCTGAGCATCCGCTTCGACAGCGACCGGCTGGTCTACCCGATGCGGCTGTCGCGGATGGCGCGGGCGA
This sequence comes from Streptomyces sp. cmx-4-9, assembly GCF_046548835.1. NCBI lineage: Bacteria > Bacillati > Actinomycetota > Actinomycetes > Kitasatosporales > Streptomycetaceae > Streptomyces > Streptomyces sp. cmx-4-9. The sequence continues at coordinate 518,098 of NZ_JAEBEE010000002.1, forward strand.
GGCAGTCGCTCGGCCTGTACGTCCTGGCCGACCACCGGATGGAGCCCGTCTCCCCGATCGGCGGGAACACCCCGCGGGTGACCTTCGCGGGCGCCGTCGACCCGGGGGACGGTCCGGTCGCGGCGCTCACCGGGGGCGGACGGGTCTTCCTCACCGCGATCGACCAGGCCTTCCCCGAACCGGGCCGGATCGACGCCGACCACGAACTGCGCGCCACCGCCGAGGACACCCCGTACCGCAGGGTGGTGTACCGCGAGGAGCTGCTCACGGTCGGGGACGGCGTGCCCGTGTGGCTCCTGACGGTCTCGGCGGCCCTGTTGGGCGCCCTCACGGCCGGCGCGGCCCTGTTCCGTCGCCGCCGCGGCCGCGCGGCTGCGGCGGAGTCCTCCCGGAAGCCGCCATCGCGTCCTTGAGGCCGCGGGTCAGGCGCCGGCGGGGGCCCCGCGCGTGCGTGCCCGCCCTCCGCTCGACTTCCCCGCACGCTACCCGGCCCCGCCCGCTCTCCGGGGCGAGGGACCCGGCGCCGTCCCGCGGGCCCGGGTCAGGGGGCGTCCGCCCCGGCCTTCGCCAGGGCGAGTACGCCGCCGCAGACCAGGGCGAGGCCCAGCAGCTGGGGGAGCACCCACCAGTGGGCCCGCAGGTGCTCCTCGTACAGGACCACGCCCAGCGCGACGCTGAGGCTCGCGTCGCCGAGGGTCAGCGCGGGCTGCGAGGCGACCAGCGGGCCGCCCTGCATGGCGTGTTCGAGGAGCAGCAGGGCGCAGATCCCCGTCGCGCCGAAGGCGTAGGTCTGCCAGGTGGTCAGGAAGGCGACGAGGCCCCGCTCGTCGAGGATGTGCACGGCGGACTTCATCAGGGCGGCGGTGAGGGCGTAGCAGACGGCGGTGGCGGCTCCGAGGCAGCCGGCCCGGGCCCGGCCCGGCGGGCGGCGCAGCCCGGCCGCGGTGAGCGCGGCCACGACGCCGGCGCAGACCACCAGGGACAGCACCCAGCGTTCGAGCGGTACGTGCGTGCGGTTGCCCTGCGGGGAAGCGGCGACCAGGACGACCCCGAGCCCGGCCACCACTGCGGCCACGGCCAGCCAGAGGGCTCCGGGGAGCCGCCGGCGCGCCATCAGGGAGGCGATCAGCAGGGCGAGCGGCAGTTCCAGGACGAACAGCGGCTGGACGAGGGCCAGGGCTCCGGTGGCCAGTGCCAGGGCCTGTCCGACGCCCGCCGCGATCACGGCCAGGATTCCGGCGACCCACAGCGGCCTCCGCAGCAGGTCGAGGACCAGCCCGGGGCGCAAGCCGCCGCTCTGCGGGACGGTGAGTGCGGCCCGCCGCTGGAGCACCGTGGCCAGGGCATTGCTCAGTGCCGCGAACAGTGCGAAGAGGACCGGCAGGACGACGCCCATCCCCCGATCCTCACGGGGCCCGGCCCCCGTCGCCGCCGCGACACCGCCCGGGCCCCCGCCCACCCGGAGCATTCCCCCGTCCGGCCCTGCCGACGGCAAGACCGGTGCCCGCCGCTGCCGGGGGCCGGCGCCGGCTCAGGCGCGGCCGGGGCCGGCGCCGACCCCGGCGCCGGGGCCCGCGGGGGGCCGGGGGGTGCGGGCGCGGCTCAGGGCCAGGGCCGCCAGCGCCTCGGGGGCGCCCGCCTGGCCGCGGATGCCGGGGAAGGCGTTGACGTCGACGATCAGCGGTGAGCCGGCGCCGGTGGCGATGACGTCCACGCCGTAGACGTCCAGGGCGAACACCGCCCCCACCTCGCGCACCAGGTCGGCCCAGCCCGGGGGCAGTTCGTCCACGGGCAGCGGCCGGGTGGGACCGCGGCCCTGCGGGGAGAGCTCGGAGCGGCGCAGGGCGGCGAAGACCCGGTCCCCGACGGCCCACAGTTTGTGGTCCCAGCCGTCGTTCGGCGTGAATTCCTGGACGGTCACCGGCTCCTGCGCCCAGCCGGCGGCCAGGTCGGAGACTTGGTCGGGGCCGTCGACGCGGGCCACCAGGTCGCCCCGGCGGCTCTGCCGGCTCTTGACCACCGCGGGAAAGGCGGACGCATCCCCGGCGGCCCCGGCCGCCCAGGCGGCGAAGGACTCGTACGTCCGGGTCGCGGCGAAGGGCAGCCCGGCGCGGCGGGCGAGCGCGGCCATCGCCGTGCGGTCCTGGCACAGGGCGGTGGCCGACGCGGAGTTCACCACGGCAGCGCCCCGCCCCTCCAGGTGCCGGGCGAGTGCCAGGGCGGGCGCCGTGCGCGACTTCAGCAGGTACACGTCGGCGGCCACCGGCGGGGCCGGGTCCGTCCGCGGGTCGAGTACCTCCACGACGTGCTCCCGGGTCAGCAGGGAGGTGACGGCCGCCAGCAACGGATGGCCGGGCTCCGGGGTGATCAGGCCGATCCTCACGCGCCCTCCGCCGTCCGCACCGTCGCCTGCGCCGGGATGGAGACGGGCAGCGCCGCGTGCGGCCTCGGGTACGGGGCCGTGGAGCCGCCTGCCGTGGCCAGGCCCAGGACCGCCCGGGCGACCCGGGCGGCCGCGTCCGGGACCTGACGGAAACTCGGGAAGTCGTTGACGTCGACGACCACCGGACCGTCCGGGCCCAGCAGCACGTCCACCCCGTAGAGGTCGAGCCCGTACACCGAGCCCACCCGGGCGGCGATCGCCGCGACCTCCGCCGACAACGGCACGCGGCGCTCGCGCACCGAGGGGTCGGGGTGCAGCGGCGAGCAGCGCTCCGTGGCGAAGAGCTCGCCGCCGACCCCGTACACCTTGATGTCGGTGCCGGTGTTGGGGACGTACGGCTGGGCGATGAGCATGCCCTCGCCCGCCAGCAGCGGCAGCGTCTGCTCCAACTGCCGCGGCGAGGGCACCAGGCGCACGGCCCGCCCCGAGCTGCCGTCGGCCGGCTTGACGACCAGGGGGTAGTCCGCGTCCGGGATCTCGCGCAGCAGGGCGGGAGAGGCCACCGCGTACGTGGGCGGCAGCGGAAGCCCCCGGCCGCGCCCGATGGCTGCCGCGAGGGCCTTGTCGCGAACGCCCCGGATCGAGCGGGCGTCGTTGACGGTGGTCATCCCCGCCGCTGCGGCGGCTTCGAGGAGGGTCAGGCCCGGCCCGCCGGACACCGTCTTGAGCACCCAGGCGTCGTGGGCTCCGGCGTCCACCACCTCGGACATCCGCAGCAGCGATCCGCCCGGCCGCACCACGTCCACCCGGTGGCCCCAAGCGGTCAGCTGCCCGATCACCTCGTTCGGCATGCCGTCGTGGCGGTAGTGCTCCTCCACCAGGAAGCAGAGCCTCATGGACCTTCCCCATATTCCCCGGACGTCCGCCGATTCCGTCCGGCGAGTTGTGACGTCACAGGATGTCATGGACCGCAATGTGACGATCGGTCCGCGTCGGTCCCGGTCGGTCCGCGTGCGGTGCGGCCGGCCGGCGGGGGGTGCGACCGGCACCTGGCGCGAGCGGCCGGTCGATCGGGGAGAGCCGGTTTTTACCTTGGTCCCGTGGTCAAAAATCGCTGCAAAACAACCCTAAGTGATCACTTCCTCATATGATGAGGGTCAAGGCCTTTTTAAATCGATCAATAACTCTCCTATAGTTGGCCCCGGTTACCCCAGGAAACCAATTCCTCCGCTCCCGCCCGGTATGAGGCTTTGATCGATGACGGCGCCGCCCTCCCCACTCCGCCCCTCCGCGCTCGCCCTGCTGATCACCACAGCGGCCACCGGCGCGGTCTGCACGGCGGCGGTGGCAGCGGCCCCGTCGACCGTCCGCGTCCCCCTCGCCTGGTTCTCCGGTGCGGGCGTGCTGCTGCTGGCCGTTGCCGCGTTCGCGGTGACCTGGTCGACGCGCACCGCCCGGATGCAGCGCAGCCGGATCACCGCGCTGCGCGCCGAACTGGCCGACCGTGACGCCCACATCGCCCGGATGACCGCCGACGCCGCCCGCGACGCGGCCGCGCGCACCGCCGAACGGACCGGCATGGCGCAGGTCCACGCCACCGAACTGGCACGGCTGACGGCGGCTCACACCGCGGAGCTGGGGGCGCTGGCCGCCACCGGGGCGGCCGCCCGCGAGCAGCTCGGCGCCGAGCTGCGCCGCGCCGAGTCCGGCCGGGCCGCCGCCATGGCCGCCGCCGCCAACGCGGCCGGCCGCATGCAGGCGCTCGCCACCGGCATGCTGGCCGACCTCCGCGACATGGAGCACCGGCACGCTGACGAGGACGTGCTCGGCGACCTGCTCCACCTCGACCACCGCACCGCCCAGGCGGGCCGCCTCGCCGACTCCATCGCCGTGCTCACCGGGGCCCGTTCGGGCCGCCGCTGGGCCAAGCCGATCGTCATGGAGTCCGTGCTGCGCGGAGCCATGGGGCGGATCGGCAGCTACCAGCGGGTCCGGCTGCACTCCACCAGTGACGCTGCCGTCGCCGGACACGCCGCCGAGGGCGTCATGCACGCCTTGGCCGAACTCCTGGACAACGCGGCGAACTTCTCCCCGCCCACCGCCGAGGTCCACGTGTACGTGGAGGAGGTGCCGGCCGGGATCGTCATCACCGTCGAGGACAGCGGGCTGGTCATGAGCGAGGTGCAGCTGCGCCGCGCCGAACAGGCCGTGACCGCCGAGTCGCTGGACCTGGCCGGGCTCTCCGGTACCCGCCTCGGCCTGGCCGTGGTCGGCCGGCTGGCCCGCAAGCACGGGCTGACGGTCTCCTTCCGTCCCTCGGCGCGCGGGGGTACGGGCGCCCTGATGATGCTGCCCCAGGAGCTGATCAGCCGCACCCCGGCCGAACCCGCCGCAGCCCCGGAGCCCGCAGCCCCCGTACCGGCCGCCTCCCCCGCGCCCGACACCACTCCCGCAGCCCCGCCCGCGTCCGAGGGCGCCGGCCGCCCGGGGGAGCGTACGCACGAACGGGCCCAGACCCCGGCCCCGTACGGCGAACCGCCCGCAGACGGCGCCGAACCCCCCGCCCACGACGGCGGATCCACCGGGCAGCACCCGGTCCCCGACACCGGCGGGACCGCGCTTCCCCAGCGGCGGCGCGGCCGTACCCTGGCCGCCGCGCACCCCGACGGACCCGGCGCCCCCGCGGCGGCCCCCCGTACGGACACCGGCCCTGCCGAGTCCGCCCGTCCGGCCGCCCGCTTCGGCAGCTTCCGCCAGGCCGTCCGAGGCGCCTCGGCGCACCCCACGAACCCCCAGAACCCGGAAGGCACCGCGCAATGACCGGCTCCACCACCGACGAGACGCTCAGCTGGCTCCTGGAAGGCCTGCTGGAGCGCACCCCCGGCGCCCGGCACGCCCTCGTGCTCTCCCGGGACGGCCTCAAGCTGTGCCGCACCCCGGAGCTGTCCGTCGACCAGGCCGACCAGCTGGCCGCGATCGCCGCGGGCATCCAGAGCCTCTCGCACGGGGCGTCCATCGAGTTCGGCGACGGCACCGGCGGCGTACGCTCCGCCATGGCCGAGTTCTACGGCGGGATCCTCTTCATCGTCGAGGCCGGGGAGGGCGCCCACCTCGCCCTCGTCGCCTCCGAGGAGGCCGACGCCGGCCTCGCCGGACACAACATGTCCGAACTCGTGGAGCAGCTCGGCGAGCACCTCGTCGCCCTGCCGCGGGGATGAGCAGGGGCCGCACGGGCCGGGACGACTCCCCGGACCGGCTCTACACCCTCACCGGTGGCCGCAGCCGCTCCGGTTCCGATGCCTTCGACCTGGTCACGCTCATCGTCTCCGAGTGCGACCCGGTCCCCGGCATGCAGTCCGAGCATGCGGCGATCCTGCGCATGTGCCAGTACCCGACCGCGGTCGTGGAGATCGCGGCCGAACTGGGCCTGCCGGTCTCCATCGTCCGCATCCTCCTCGCCGACCTGCTCGGCACGGGCCGGATCAGCGCCCGCCACCCCCGCACCACGTACCGCCTTCCCGACCTCGACATCCTGGAGCAGGTGCTCGATGGACTCCGCAGCCTCTGACGCGATCCCCGAACCGCGTCGCCAGACCCTGCACAGCACCGCCGACAACGGCTTGAAGATCGTGATCGTGGGCGGCTTCGGAGTCGGCAAGACCACGATGGTCCGCTCGGTCAGCGAGATCCGCCCGCTGAACACCGAGGAGACCATGACGCAGGCCGGCGAGGCCGTCGACGACACCGACAAGATCGCCTCGAAGTCCGCGACCACCGTCGCCTTCGACTTCGGGCGCATCACCCTCGACGCACGCAACGTGCTCTACCTCTTCGGCGCGCCCGGCCAGGAACGGTTCTGGTTCCTGTGGGACCGGCTGTTCTCCGGCACCCTCGGCGCGGTCGTCCTCGTCGACACCCGCCGCCTCGCCGACTCCTGGTACGCCATCGACCGGCTCGAACACCACGGCACCCCCTTCGTGGTCGCCTGCAACGACTTCGGCGGACAGGAGCACACCCGGGAGCAGGTCCGCGCCGCCCTCGACCTGCCGCCCGAGGTGCCCCTGGTGTTCTGCGACGCCCGCTCCCGCGAGTCCAGTAAGCAGGTCCTCATCTCCCTCGTCCAGCACCTCCGGACGGCCGTCCGGTCGAACCAGCCGAAGACCCCGGAGCCCACCCCGTGACCACCCCCGCCGCCTCCGAGCCGCAGCCCGTCCCCCTCGGCGGCCCCCGCTTCCAGACCGATCCCCTCGGCCTGTACCGCGAGATGCGCCGCGACCACGGCGCCGTGGCCCCGGTCGTCCTGGACGGCGACATACCGGCCTGGCTCGTCCTCGGCTACCGCGAGCTGCACCAGGTCACCAGCGACCCGGTGCTCTTCTCCCGCGACTCCGAGCTGTGGAACCAGTGGGACCGCATCCCTGCCGACTGGCCGCTGCTCCCGATGATCGGCCGCCGCCAGCCGTCCATCCTCTACACCGTCGGGGAACGCCACCGCGAGCGGGCCGCCGTCATCAGTGAGGCCCTGGAGTCCGTGGACCCCTTCGAACTGAAGGGCCACGCCGAGCGGTTCGCCGACGAGCTGATCGACGACCTGTGCGGCAAGGGCTCCTGCGACATCGTCGGCGAGTACGCGATGCTGCTGCCGCTGCGCGTCCTCGCCCGGATCTACGGCTTCTCCGACGCCGAGGGCCCCGGCCTCGTCGCCGCCATGAACGACATGATCAACGGCCGGGAGGGAGCCCTCGCGGGCCAGGCGCACCTCGGCAGCTCGATGTACGCCCTGCTGGCCGCGAAGCAGGCCGAACCCGGCCCGGACGTCGCCTCGCGCATGCTCGCCAACCGGGCCGGCTTCACCGTCGACGAGATCGCCCAGGACCTGATGGTGATGATGGCCGCGGGCCACCAGCCCACCGCGGACTGGATCGGCAACTCCCTGCGCCTGATGCTCACCGACCCCCGGTTCGAGGCCTCCCTGGCCGGCGGCCGGCACAGCGTCGGCGAAGCCATGAACGAGGTGCTGTGGGAGGACACCCCCACCCAGAACGTGGCCGGCCGCTGGGCCTCCCGCGACACCCACCTCGCCGGACGCCGCATCGCCGAGGGCGACCTGCTCCTGCTGGGCCTCGCCGCCGCGAACGCCGACCCGCACGTGCGCACCGACGCGGGCGCCCTCACCGGCGGCAACAGTGCCTTCCTCTCCTTCGGGCACGGCGAGCACCGCTGCCCGTTCCCGGCCCAGGAGGTCGCCGAGGTCATCGCCCGCACCGGCATCGAGGTCCTCCTGGACCGGCTGCCGGACGTCGACCTCGCCGTCCCCGCCTCCGCACTGTCCCGGCGCCCGTCCCCTTGGCTGCGCGGGCTCTCCGAACTCCCGGTGACCTACACCCCGACCCCCGCCCTTGGAGCCACCCGATGACGTGCCCGATCGACCACTCCGCCGCCGCGCCCCTGACCCTGGACCCCTTCGTCACCGACCTGGACGCGGAGAGCGCCGCCCTGCGCGCCGCGGGTCCGCTGGTACGGGTGGTGCTGCCGGGCGGCGTCGGGGTGTACGCCGTCACCCGCCACGCCGAGGCACGGGCGCTGCTGACCGACTCCCGCGTGGTCAAGGACATCAACGCCTGGGGTGCCTGGCAGCGCGGCGAGATACCCCTGGACTGGCCGCTGATCGGGCTCGTCAACCCCGGCCGCTCGATGCTGACCGTCGACGGCGACGAGCACCGCCGGCTGCGCACCCTGGTCGCGCAGGCCCTGACCGTCCGCCGGGTGGAGAGGCTGCGGGCCGGCATCGAGGCCCTGACGGCCGGCATGCTCGACCGGCTCGCCGCACTGCCCGCCGGTGAACGCGTGGACCTGAAGGCCGAGTTCGCCTACCCCCTCCCGATGAACGTGATCAGCGAGCTGATGGGGGTGGACGCGGCCGAACACCCCCGGCTGAAGGCGCTGTTCGAGAAGTTCTTCTCCACGCAGACCCGCCCCGAGGAAGTCCCCCAGATGATGGCGGACCTCGGCGCGCTCTTCTCCCGCATCGTGGAGGCCAAGCGCCAGAACCCGGGGGACGACCTGACCAGCGCCCTGATCGCCGCCTCCGAGGACGGGGACCGCCTCACCACGGAGGAGATCACCAACACCCTCCAGCTGATGGTCGCGGCCGGGCACGAGACCACCATCAGCCTGATCGTCAACGCGGTCGTCGCCCTGGAGACCCACCCCGAGCAGCGCGCCCGGGTGCTCAAGGGCGAGGTGCCGTGGGAGAACGTGATCGAGGAGACCCTGCGCTGGTCCACCCCGACCTCGCACGTGCTGATCCGCTTCGCCGCCGAGGACATCGAGGTCGGGGACCGGATCCTGCCCGCGGGCGAAGGGCTGATCATCTCCTTCGGCGCCATCGGCCGCGACGAGGAGCAGTTCGGGCCCACGGCCGGGGAGTTCGACGCCACCCGTACCCCGAACCGGCACATCTCCTTCGGCCACGGCCCGCACGTGTGCCCCGGCGCGGCCCTGTCCCGGCTGGAGGCCCTGGTGGCACTTCCGGCGCTGTACGCCCGCTTCCCGGGCCTCTCCCTGGCCGTCGCCCCCGAGGAGCTCCGCAACAAGCCGATCCTGACCCAGAACGACCTCTTCGACCTCCCCGTCCGGCTGTCCTGACCGGGTGGAAAATCGCATGTGCTCCCGCCCCCGCCCCTGTTAGGTTCACCGTGTGCCGAAGCTGAATCAGATCATCGCAGTGGAAAAGGGCGTCAAGTCCAAGTCCCTCCAGGAGCTTTCGCAGGCTCACCACGACGTCCAGAAGCCCGCCCTGCTGGCCGGTATCTCCCGGACCTACCAGCCCAAGGACGAGGAGGGCGAGCAACTGCCCCCGGAGTCCACCCGGGTGCAGGTCATGGCCGAGGACGTGCTGCGGGCCACCGCGGTGACGCTGACGCGGCTCTTCGACGTGACGGCGACGAAGGACTGGGCGAACCGCACGGCGGCGGCGGACGTGGTCGTGGACGGCTCCGTGCTGCTCGCACAGGTGCCCGTGCCGTACCTGCTGTTCCTGGAGAAGCAGCTCACGGACCTGCACACCTTCGTCCGGAAGCTGCCGGTGCTGGACGCCTCCGAGTCCTGGAGCCTGGACCCGTCCACGGACACCTGGAAGACGGACGCCGTGCGCACCATCCGCACGAAGAAGGTGCCGCGCAACCACGTCAAGGCCGAGGCCACCGAGAAGCACCCGGCTCAGGTCGAGGTCTACTACGAGGACGTCCCGGTCGGGTACTGGACCACGGTGAAGTTCTCCGGCGCGCTGCCCGCACGCCGGGTGAACGAGCTGCTCGACCGGGTGGAACGGCTCCAGCAGGCGGTCAAGTTCGCCCGTGAGGAGGCCAACGGCGCCGAGGTCGTCGACCAGCGGGTCGGCGACGCGGTGCTCGGCTACCTGTTCAGGTAGCCCCGAGAACGCCCTCCGTGCGAGCGGGGGGTGCGCGAGAGCGCAAGCTGAAACTGATGTTGAAGCTGACCCAGGGGTGTCAGACGGGGGTTCGAATCCCTCCCCCGGCACTGCGTGCCGGGGTGGCCCAGCCTGGCAGAGGCGGCCCCTTGAATCTCAGATTCTCGCTCCAGTCTCAGTATTCGCCGCCGAACACCGGATCGACCGAGCCCGGACGACCACCGACGGATGAGGGTTCAAGTCCCTCCTGCGCCTCTGCGTGGCGCGGTAGTTCAAAGGCAGAACACGTCGGCATCACCATGATCCGCGGCTCTTAAACGCCGCCGGTGTGCGCAATTGGGTGGCAAGCAGGAGCCCGGGAGCTGGACATGCTCCCGGGCTCTGTCACGTTCCCGCCCGTCCGCTACACCGGAACGGACACGAAGGTCCGGCCCGCCTCGTTCTCGACGACGACCGCCCTGACGTCGGCCGGGTCCACGGCCGCAGAGCCGTCCAGGGAGGCCCCCTTGCCCCCGCCGCCCTCCTGGCCGGCGCCCACGACCCAGCCGCCCGCGGTGGTGCGCGTACCGTCCTTGGCGACGACGACCAGCCGGCAGCGCTCGCCCGGCGGGATGCCGGTGACGGCGGCGTTGACCCGCACCCACCGGGCGGCGGGAGTCATCTGCACGGTCATCCGCGCCCCCGAGACCCGGTCGGTCGCCGAGGCCACCCTCGTCCCGGCCGGCGGCGGCGAAGGAGCGGCCGAAACCGACGGGGAGGGGGACGGCGGGAGCGCCTCCGGGGCCCCGTCGGCGCCGCCCAGCCGGGCTCCGGCCCAGAACACGGCGGCCAGCGAGGCGGCGGCGGCCAGCCCGGCCAGAGCCGTGCGGCGGCGCCGCTCACCGGAGCGCTCCCCGCGCATCTGCCGCAGCGTCCGCTGGAGCAGCAGGTCACCGCCCTGCGGCGGTCCGTCGAGGAACGCCTCGTCGGGCACCTCGCCGAGCGCCCGCTCCATCTCCCGCAACGCGGTCACCTCCTCCCGGCACTGCAGGCAGCCCTGCATGTGGTCCTCGACCCGGCGGGCCTCCCCGCCGTCCAGGACGCCGAGCACGTACGGGCCGAGAAGTTCCTCCTCGTGCCGCAGCCGGTTCATGCCACCACCTCACGCAGTCCGGCGGGCTGCTGGGGCGGCCTGCCCGTTCGTTTCCCTGTTCTGGAGTCGCTCTCCCTGCCAAGACCTTCCCTGAACACCTCGCGCAGGGCCTTGAGGGCGTAGTGCGAACGCGATTTCACCGTGCCCGCGGGAATGCCCAGGGCGTCGGCCGCCTCGGCGACGCTGAGCTGGCGGTAGTACAACTCCTTCAGCACGTCCCGGTGTTCCGGCGACAGCTGGTCGAGCGCCCCGAGCACCGTCATCGAGTCCACCACGGAGTCCGCGTGGTCCGCTTCCACCGCGGGCGCGCACGCCTCACCGGAGACCTCCGCGGGCCGTGCCGCCCGGGCCCGGTACCGGTCGGTGATGATGTTGCGGGCCACCGTGAGCAGCCAGCCGCGCACCGAACCCTTCCCGTTGACCAGGACCTCGGAGTGCCGCCAGGCCCGGAGGAGGGTCTCCTGGACCACGTCCTCGGCGGCTGCGCGGTCCCCGGTCAGCCGGGTGGCGTACGCGAGCAGGGCGTGGCCGTGCTCCTCGTACACCGATGTGATCAGTACCTCATCGGTCGAGCCCCGCCGAGTGCGGGGCCACAGTGGTCCGGCCATCTCACCCTCTCCGTCTTCCTCGACTGCCTGGTGCGGTCGGAACACGCCCGCGCGAGGCCCGCGGTTCACGTGACGTACGTCACTCACATCCGGCAGGCCCGGCCGGTGTTCAGGCAGTCGGCGACGGCAGCGGCCTGCTCGGCGGTCATCGCGTTCACGAACATGGCGTGGTCGGTCTTCGGGCTGTGCCGCTGCTCGGGAAAGGAGTCGAGCGCCACGGGCGCGCCCGCGGGCAGCGCGTAGGAGAAGGACAGGCGCAGCTCGGGCACGGGGAAGGTGCCGCGCGGGCAGACCCCGTTGGCCGCCGGGAACACCAGGTGCGAACGGCGCCCCGCACTGACGGTGTCGAGGCCGTTCCAGCAGCTGGGGAAGGTCAGGGTGCGGGTGAGCCGGTCGCCCGCGGGGCAGCGGGGGTAGCGGGTGGTGGTCCGGTCGGGGAAGCCGGAGCACCCCCAGCGGGCGCGGACGTCCCTCTCGTCGGCCGCCGTGTACGCGACGGCGTCACCCGTCATGCCGCGCAGGAAGCGCGGCATGGGCACCACCTTGCTCACCGGATTCCCGTGGAACTCCACCAGGACCGAGGCCTCGGGCAGGATCTCGCCCGTGTTGCCGTGCCCGGCCGAGCCCTCGTGGGGGCGGGCTCCGGGCCGGTCCGGGCGGCGCAGGACCGGCCAGTAGTACGTGGACCGGTCGCCGCCCGCACAGCTGGTGGCGGCCGCGGCCAGCGAGGCGTCGGTGGACATCGCACCGGTGGAGAGGTTCCCCACGTACGCGTGCGTGTGGTGGGCCCCGGACGGCACGCCGGGCGAGACGACGAGGTTGTCCTCGTTGTAGTGGCCTTCCGCGTTGCGCCCGCAGTCCACCGCCGCCGAACCGGTCGAGGCGTCGGGCCCCCGGGCCGGGGCGGGGCCGGCGTCGGGCGCGACCGCACGGATGTCCACCTGGTCGAAGGGCGCGGGGCCCGCGCCGGAACCCCGCTGCGGGCCGCCCGACCGCGAGGCGCCCAGCACCGCGGCGAGCAGGCCGCCGCCCAGGACCAGGCAGACGACGAGAGTGAGCAGGCGGCGTTCGTTCCCCATGGCGGTCACGGTCGCCGGTGGCGCAGGCGGCGTCAACCCGGCGGCGCCCCGGCGCCGGCCCGGCGCGGAGTCGGCGTACGTGCCTGCCCCGTAGCCCCGGGCAGATCAGGGGATGCGGGCAGAAGGGCCGTGGTGGAACGATTGCGGAGGGTTGCCGAACCGGGCGAGGGCCCCGCACAGTTCGCCGTATGACACCCGCCGAGCTCCTCAACGCCCTCGCCCGCACCCGGGCCTCGCTCGACGGCCGCGAGGTCGTCTTCTGGTGGTCCGGCGACGTCTGGTCCTGGGCCCCGGGCGAGGCCCACCAGCGGCTCTTCGGCTTCGAAGGGCTCAACGTCGCCCGCCTGGTTCCCGGGGACGGCGAGGACGGCGGCTACCAACTGCTCACCAGGGAAGCGGCCTTCTACCTCGATCCGGTCACCCGGGAGATCCTGGAGACCTGGGAGGACAAGCCCGTGGTCCACGTCTGGAACGACCCGGCGAACCAGAAGTGGCGCCCCTTCCCCGTCCCCGTCACCCGCCTCGGCGACCAGGTCTGCTTCAGCCTGGAGATCCCGCTGGCCTACCCCTCCCCGCTGCCCGTCGCCCGGTACCCGAAGAACTCCGCGGACGACACCTACCGGGCCCTGGAGCTCTTCCAGTTCTTCGCGCCCGCGTCGGTCCTCACCACCGACGCGGTGAGCGTCCCGTCGGCCATGTCGTGGACACGGATGTCTCCCTGGCTCCCCTGGATGGAGCGGGGGCAGCAGCCCGGCGGTCTCACCTTCCACTGCCGCGGCCGCAAACTGGACGCGTACGCCGAGGCGCCCGAGCGCACCCGCGCCTACATCGCCGCGCACCGCCCCGAGTTCGCCCATGCCCCGGAGCGGTGGACCGAACCGAACGAGACCAGCTGGACCACCTTCCGCACACTCGCCGAGGGCCGCCGGGACGCCCCCCGCCGACCGCACGGCTGACCTGCGGGGGAGCGGGGCCGCACCACCCCCGGGGGAGCCGGAGGGGGCCGACAAGGGTTTTCCCCGTATCGAGTTCATCCCCCCGTTGCCTACTGTCTGCCCACCGGCGATCTTCCCCCGCCCCCGGCCACGCTCCCACCCCACATGGCGCGAGGCCGTCGGGCGGTACGGACCACCGGTCATGCCGTTGCCCTGAGCCCCACCGTCGTGGACGGGCAACGTGGCGCGCAGCGGTGGCCGGGACGGGTGTCGACCAGCCCGTCCCGGTCCCGCAGCCGCCGGTTCACCTCCCACACTGCACCGACCGGCCGCTCCGGCCTGCCCGGAAACGGCCCGCGAAAGGGAACACCGTGCACGCATCCAGACGTAGGCTCATATCCGTGGTGGCCATGTCCGTCACCCTGCTCGCCGGCTCCGCCACCGCTTCCGTGGCCCTCGCCGCCGAGGTTCCGGCCCCCGGCCCGGCCGCCGCCGCCGGGACCGCCGCCACCGCGCCGGTCGAGAACCTCATCGTCGGATACAAGTCCACGGCCACCGAGGCAAGCTCCAACACCGCAGCCGCCGACGACGCCGCCACCAAGGGCAAGAAGGCCGGCAAGAAGGCCACCTTCGACCGCCGCCTCGGCACCGGTGCCGCCCTGGTCAGCCTGGGCGCGGCCGTCGCCCCCGCCGAGGCCGCCGACCTCATGGCGCAGTTCCGCGCCGACCCCGACGTCGCCTACGTCGAGCCCGACTCCCGTGCCTACGCGCTGGCCACCCCCAACGACACCGAGTACGCCAAGCAGTGGGACCTCTTCGAGCCCACCGCCGGCATGAACGTCCCCGCCGCCTGGGACAAGACCACCGGTGCGGGCGTCACCGTCGCCGTGATCGACACCGGCTACGTGGCCCACTCCGACGTCGCCGCGAACGTGGTCGCCGGATACGACTTCATCAGCACCTCCAGCGCCGCCCGCGACGGCAACGGCCGCGACGCCAACCCCGCCGACCAGGGCGACTGGAGCGCGGCCGGCGAGTGCGGCGTCGGCTCCAAGGCCAGTGACTCCTCCTGGCACGGCACGCACGTCGCGGGCACCATCGCCGCGGCCACGGGCAACTCCAAGGGCATCGCCGGCATCGCGTACGGGGCGAAGATCCAGCCCGTCCGCGTCCTCGGCAAGTGCGGCGGCGCCACCTCCGACATCGTCGACGCCATCACCTGGGCCTCCGGCGGCACCGTCGCGGGCGTCCCGGCCAACGCCACCCCCGCCAAGGTCATCAACATGAGCCTCGGCGGCTCCGGCGCGTGCACCGCGACCTACCAGAACGCCATCAACGCCGCCGTCGGCCGGGGCACCACCGTCGTGGTGGCCGCGGGCAACAGCAACGCGGACGCCGCCGGCTTCTCGCCCGCCAGCTGCAACAACGTCGTGAACGTCGCCGCCAGCAACCGCACCGGCGACCGCTCCTTCTACTCCAACTACGGCACGATCATCGACGTCGCCGCCCCGGGCGGTGAGACCCGCCGCGCCACGGACACGCCCGGCACCGTCACCACCCCCGAGAACGGCATCCTCTCCACCCTCAACGGCGGCACCACCACCCCCGGCGCCGAGCTGTACAAGCCGTACCAGGGCACCAGCATGGCGGCCCCGCACGTCGCGGGCCTCGCCGCCCTGCTGAAGTCCGCGAACTCCGCGCTGACCCCGGCCCAGATCGAGTCGGCGATCAAGGCCAACGCCCGCCCGCTGGCCGGCACCTGCACCGGCGGCTGCGGCACGGGCCTGGCCGACGCGGCCGCGACCGTCGCCGCCGTCACCTCGGGCCCGGTCACCCCGGCCTTCGAGAACACCGCGGACTTCGCCATCGGCGACAACGCCACCGTGGAGAGCCCCATCACCGTCAGCGGCGTCACCGGCAACGCCCCGGCCGCCCTCAAGGTGAACGTGAACATCGCGCACACCTACATCGGCGACCTGAAGGTCGACCTGGTCGCCCCGGACGGCTCCGTCTACGTCCTGCACAACCGGGCCGGCGGCAGCACCGACAACATCAACCAGGCCTTCACCGTCAACGCCTCCTCCGAGGTCGCCAACGGCACCTGGAAGCTCCGCGTGAACGACAACGCGGGCGGCGACACCGGCAAGATCGACTCCTGGAGCCTCGGCTTCTGATCCGGCCGCCCGGCCCACCCGGCCGCGCCCCGGTCCCCACCCGGCCTGACGGGCCGATAGTACGGACCAACCCCGCCCCCCGGACCTGCCGGTACACCCGTACCGGCAGGTCCGGGGGGTTTTCCCGTCAGCTGACTGATTTCTGCGTCACAATCCGGGTCCACCCGGCATCCGACCTCGTATTGTCGCGTCTCACAGGAAGGGCACAGGAGCTGGGGACCGAGAGGCTGGTGGCTGTGCGTGGTGGCGGCGACGGGGCACGCTGACACGAGCGTAGGACACGGGGAACTGATCAAGGCCGTCGACCGCGCGCTGACCACGCACGGCCGGGCCCTGGTGACGGGAGCCGCCGGAGCGGGCAAGACCGAGCTGGTCCGCGCCGTCGCGGCCGCGGCGCAGTCCCGTCGCGAGAGCGTGCTCCTGCTCGCCCCCGAGGCCGCCGACCAGTGGATACCCGAGGCCTCCGCCGCCGCGCTCCTCGCCTCCGTGCCCGCCGCCGCACTGGAACGCCTCTCCGGACCGCAGCGCACCGCCATCGCCCTGCTGCGCCGCGAGGCCGACGCCCCCCGCGCCGGCCGCGACCACGTCGCGCTGCGCCTGGCCGTCGTCGAGGTGCTCCGCACCCTCGCCGCCCGCCAGCCCGTCCTGCTCGTCCTGGACAACGCCCAGTGGCTCGACGCCGAGACCACCGACCTGCTCCGCTTCGCCCTGCGCCTCACCCCGGCCCGGGTCCGGGTCCTGGTGGCCGAATGCGTCCAGGGCGGGGCCCCGGTGGGCGAGCGCCTCTGCGGCCCCGGCACCCCGGCCGTGCCGGTGCCCCCGCTCGGCGCCGACGAGGTCGCCGAACTGCTCGTGCGCCGGGGCCTGCCCGCCCGGCTCGCCGGCCGGATCCACCAGGCCAGCGGCGGGAACCCGCGCCTGGCCCTGGCCCTCGGCCAGTCCCTCGCCGACGCCCATGACGGCGGCGCCCACCACGCCGACACCCTGCCCGTCTCCGGACCTGCCCGCGAAGTCGCCCGCCGCCTCCTCGCCGCCGCCCCCGCCCGGACCCGCCGGACCCTGCTGCTCGCCGCCCTGGCCGCCCGGCCCACCACCGCCCTGCTGCGCCGGGCCGGGCGGCCCGACGCCGAAGCGGAGCTGGCCGCGGCGGAACGGGCCGCGCTGGTGCGGGTCGGCGAGGACGGAGCCGTGGAGTTCACCGCGGGCGCCCTGCCCACCGTCCTGGCCGCCGACGCCGGCTGGCCCGACCGCGCCGCCGGGCACGCCGCCCTGGCCGCCGCCGTCGACGACCCCGTCCAGGCCGTGCGCCACCGCGCGCTCGCCGTGGACACCCCCGACCAGTGGCTCGCCGAGGAGGTCACCGCGGCCGCCGCAGCCTGCCGCCGCCGCGGCCAGCGGGCCCTCGCCGCCGAACTGGGCCTGCTCGCGGCCGAACGCACGCCCTCGCAGCTGGCCGGGGAGGAGCTGGCCCGGCTCGTCGCCGCCGCCGAGGACGCGGGCTGGGCCGGCCGCGCCGACCTGGCCCGCCGTGCGACCCGGGCCGTCCTGGCCCGGGACGCCTCCCCGGCCGACCGGGTACGGGCCCGGCTCGCCGTGATCGACGCCGCCGGGCAGGCGCTGGGCGCCCTGGAGGAGACCTTCGCCCACGCCGCGGACGACGCCGCGGGAGACCCCGCCCTGCAGGCCGCCGTCCAACTGCGGATCGCCTGGAAGCACAACCTCAGTGACGGCGACCCCGTCCGCTCCCGGGACGCCGCCGCCGAGGCCGGCGAGCTCGCCGCCCGGGGCGGGGACCCGGTGGCCGAGGCGATGGCCCTCACCGTACGGGCCCGCATGGGCCGGATCCTGGGCGACGCGGGCGCCGAGGAGATCCTCGCCGAGGCCCTCGCCCTGCCCGCCCCCGAAGTGCCCCTCGGCATGCGCAACGCCCCGCGCTACCTCGCCGTCCGCCACGCCCTCTTCGACGACCGCCTCGCCGAGGCCCGCCGCCTGCTGCTGGTCCTGCTGCCCGCCGTGCAGCGCACCGGTTCCGCCGAGGACGTCTTCGAGGTCCTGCGCAGCCTCACCGAGGTGGAACTGCGCGGGGGCCGCTGCGAAAGCGCCTCCGCCCATGCCCGGCGCGCCCTGGAACTGACCATCGAGGCGGGACTGTCGCCCGGCCCCGCCTGGTACGTGGCCGCGATGGCCGAGGCCGTGGGCGGCGGGTTCGCGCGCGCCGCCGGGTATGCCAGGCGCGGCATCCAGGCCTCCGAGGAAGAGCAGGACCAGGTGTTCCTCTCGCGCAGCCTGCACGCCCTCGGCCTGGTCGAACTGGCAACGGGTGAGGCGGCCAAGGCGGTGGCGACCCTGCGCCGGGTCGCCGCCCTGGAGGCCGCCCAGCAGGTGGTGGACCCCTCGATCCTGCGCTGGCACGGGGACCTGGCCGAGGCCCTGGTCGCCGCGGACGCCCCGGACGAGGCCGCCGCCCTCCTGGACGGGGTCAGGGAGGTGGCCCTGCGCCTGGGCCGCGCGGGAGTGGTCGCCGCCCTCGACCGGGCCCGGGGCCTGAGCTTGTCGGCGCAGGGAGAGGCCGACGCGGCCGTCGCCCTGCTGGAGGCCACCGAGCAGCGGTTCACCGCCCTGCACCTGCCGTGGGAACGGGGCCGCACCCTGCTGGCCCTCGCCCGGGTGGAGCGCCGCCGGCGCCGGCGCGCCCCCGCCCGGGAGGCACTGCTGGCCGCCGCCGGGGTGTTCGAACGGGCCGGCGCGGCTCCCTGGGCGGAGCTGGCCCGGGAGCCGGCCGCCGCAGGCGGCGAGGGCGGCGCCGGGGACGCGGCCGCCTCGCTCACCGAGGCCGAGAGGCGCCTCGCCGTGCTCGTCGGCCAGGGGGCCAGCAACCAGGAGGCGGCGGCGAAGCTCTTCGTCAGCGTCAAGACCGTGGAGGCGCGGCTGACCCGCATCTACCAGAAGCTCAACGTGCGTTCCCGGGCCCAGCTGGCCACCGCACTGCGCGGCGGCCGCTGAGCCCGGGCACCGGCGTCAGCAGCCGAGGTTGTTCCCGGGCGTCACCCCGAGGAGCTGCGTGAAGCGCTGGTAGGCCGCGATCCGGCTCTGCACCTGCCCCGGGTTGCCGCCGTTGCACTCCAGGGAGCCGTTGATGGAACGGATGGTCTCGCCGAAGCCCGCGCCGCTCACCATGGCGTTGTGCGGGGTCATGGTGCCGGGGCCGTTCTGCGTGTTCCAGTACCAGAGCGCCGTCTTCATGGCGACGGCCGGGTCCTGCTCGACGAGGTACGGGTTGGCCAGCAGGTTGATGCCCAGGGCGTCCCCGGCGGCCTTGTAGTTGAAGTTCCAGCTCAGCTGGATGGGGCCGCGCCCGTAGTAGGCGGCCTGGCCGGCGGGACAGCCGTAGGGCTGCGTCGCGTCGCAGTAGTGCGGGTAGTTGGCGGTGTTCTGCTCGACGATGTGCACGAGCCCGCCCGTCTCGTGCGAGACGTTGGCGA
The DNA here is from genome assembly GCF_046548835.1 of Streptomyces sp. cmx-4-9. Lineage (NCBI taxonomy): Bacteria > Bacillati > Actinomycetota > Actinomycetes > Kitasatosporales > Streptomycetaceae > Streptomyces > Streptomyces sp. cmx-4-9. Next base: position 537,323 of record NZ_JAEBEE010000002.1, read on the forward strand.
GGAAGGCGGCGGCCTCGCGCCGCTTCACGGTGTCGTCGCCGGTCTGCGCGAAAGCCGGGTACGCGGACAGCGCCGAGACGAGGCCGTTGTAGGTGTAGAACGGGTTCCGGTTCGGGAACATCTGGTTGAACTGGGCCTCGGAGACCACGAATCCGGACGGATTGCCGGGGTCGGGGTCCTGGCCCCCGCCGCCTCCGCAGGTCCCCTGGTCCGACCAGACGCCCCACTGCCCGGTGGTGCCGGGCGTCTCGCCCTGAGTCCACCACTTGGCCTGCCAGTTGTGCCCGTTGTACGAGGCGCTCATGCCGTTGGTGTAGACGGCGGCGGAGCCCCAGGGACTCGCGCAGGCGGCGGCCGCGGTGGCCTGTGCGGTGGGGAAGGTGAGGGCGAGTCCGACCGTGACGGCCGCGGCCGCGGCCAGGGACAGGGCGCGGCGGCGCAGTGCAGGTATCACGAAACTGCTCCTTCGGTGGGGGGGAGTTGCCGTGGGTGGGGGCGGCGACTCAGCCCACTGAAGCGAAATGGTCTGGACCTGTCAAGGTCCAGACCAAGGAGATCTCGTGGGGCGCGGGGGTTCCGCGCCTCGGGGTGGGCGTGACGCCGTCACGCCCACCCCGAGGGGCAGTTCAGCTGCCGGCGGAGAGGTTGCCCGAAAGCACCGGGATGTTCTCCAGGATGTGCGAGGCGGAGTCGTCGCCCTTCGCCTGGGTGGAGTTCTCGGCGCACTGCTGGTTCTGCGGGTTGGCGAGGACATTGACGTCCTGGACGCCGATGTTGGCGAGGACCGCCACCAGGGACTGGGCGTTGACCTTCGCGGGCAGGCCCACGCAGAGCTTGTTCAGGGAGCCCTGGATGGCGCTCAGCTGCGGGCTCTGGGCACCCTCGGTCTCCTGGTTGCCGAAGACCTGCGCGGAGCCGTTGCCGTTCACGGTGTTGACGCCGTTGTCGTTGCCGATCGCCATCGCCGGGGCGGCCGCGGCGGCGCCGGCGCCCAGGACGGAGGCGGTGACCGCAGCGGTGGCCATAAACTTCTTGAACATGTGGGGGATCCTTCTGTCGCACTGTCGCATGAGATAGCTGCCCTCGGCGGGACGCGCTGATCAACTGCTGACGGCGCCCGGGGTTATCCCCACTCACCCGGGTGGCTCAACGCGGACCGGCGGCCCCCCGGTCGCAGGCCGGTCCGCAGGCCCGCCCGGTCCCGCCGCCGCGGCGGCGGGACGGAGCTCCTCGCATCCGGGGTCAGCCGGTCTTGCGGCGGACCTTCTTGTTCTTGCCGCCGGGGCCGCTGCTGGCACCCTGGACCTTCGCCCGGCTCTGGTGGGACTGCTGGGAGTGGGCATTCGCCGCGTTGCGCTCCAGAGCCTCCCGGAACTTGCGCTTGGCCTCCTCGGCCGGCGATTCGTCCTGCGGGGTGTCTGTTTCGTCTGCCATTGGTCCTCCTGGGGTGATCAAACCGTTTCAGTCTGTCAGCTGGGGTGCCCGCTGACCAGCGGGTTCCCTCAGGCGGCCGGTCCACGCCCCGCGCGCCTGGCGGAGCGGTGCGAGCGGAACGCGACCATCCAAGGAGGGCTTGGGGGAGTCATAAGATTTAATTATGAGGCCATAACCTGCCACCGGGTGCTGGATTAGGGTTACCTCAGTTTAGGGTCGTCCTTGATCCAGCCTGTTGTCACTCGAAGGGAACTTCGTCATGCCTCGCCCCCTGCGGGTAGCAATCGTCGGTGCCGGTCCCGCAGGGATCTACGCGGCGGACGCGCTGCTGAAGTCCGAGACCGCCGCGGAGCCCGGCGTGTCCATCGACCTCTTCGAGAAGATGCCCGCGCCCTTCGGCCTGATCCGCTACGGCGTGGCCCCCGACCACCCGAGGATCAAGGGCATCATCACCGCCCTGCACCAGGTGCTCGACAAGCCGCAGGTCCGCCTCTTCGGGAACGTCGACTATCCGAACGACCTCGGCCTCGACGAGCTGCGCGCGTTCTACGACGCCGTGATCTTCTCCACCGGCGCCACGGCCGACCGCGAGCTGGGCATCCCCGGCATCGAGCTGGACGGCTCCTACGGCGCGGCCGACTTCGTGTCCTGGTACGACGGCCACCCCGACGTCCCCCGGACCTGGCCGCTGGACGCCGAGAAGGTCGCCGTACTCGGCGTCGGCAACGTCGCCCTCGACGTCGCCCGCATCCTCGCGAAGACGGCCGACGAGCTGCTGCCGACCGAGATACCGGCCAACGTCCACGACGGGCTGAAGGCGAACAAGGCCGTCGAGGTGCACGTGTTCGGGCGCCGCGGTCCGGCCCAGGCCAAGTTCAGCCCCATGGAGCTGCGCGAGCTGGACCACTCGCCCACCATCGAGGTCATCGTCAACCCCGAGGACATCGACTACGACGAGGGCTCCATCGCCACCCGCCGCGCGAACAAGCAGGCGGACATGGTCGCCAAGACCCTGGAGAACTGGGCGATCCGCGACATCGGCGACCGCCCGCACAAGTTGTTCCTGCACTTCTTCGAGTCCCCCACCGAAGTGCTCGGCGAGGACGGCCGGGTCGTCGGGCTGCGCACCGAGCGCACCGAACTCGACGGGACCGGCAACGTCAAGGGCACCGGCCGCTTCACCGACTGGGACGTGCAGTCCGTCTACCGGGCAGTGGGCTACCTCTCCGACGAGCTGCCCAAGCTCCCCTGGGACGTCGAGACCGGCACGGTCCCCGACGAGGGGGGCCGCGTGATCGAAGCCGGCGCGCACCTGCAGTCGACGTACGTCACCGGCTGGATCCGCCGCGGCCCGGTCGGCCTCATCGGCCACACCAAGGGCGACGCCAACGAAACCGTCGCGAACCTGCTCGCGGACCACGCGGAGGGCCGTCTGCACACCCCGTCGGAGCCCGCGCCGGAGGCCGTGGAGACCTTCCTCGCCGAGCGGAACGTGCGCTACACCACCTGGGAGGGCTGGTACCGGCTCGACGCCGCGGAGAAGGCCCTCGGCCGGCCCCAGGGCCGCGAGCGCGTGAAGATCGTCGAGCGCGAGGACATGCTGGACGCCAGCGGGGCCTGACCCTCCGGTACGGGCCCGCACGAAGGGCCGCGGCCGACCGCCGCGGCCCTTCCGCAGCCTTTCCGGTCACAGCACTAGGCGCCGCGTGCCGCCGGGGCCGTCAGGCAGGCGAGGGCCGCCGCCGTGAGGGCGCGGACGCCCGCCGGGAGGGCGGTGCGCACGTCCGGCGCGAAGTCCGGCGCGTGGTTGGCCGGCAGCGCCGCCAGCTTCTCGGCCGCCCCGGCCCCCGGCGCCGCCGACCACGCCGCCGGGCCGATCACCCCCAGCATCCAGTAGGCGAGCCGGATACCCGGCGCCCCGTGCAGGTCCCGTCCCGCGTCCCCGAACAGGGCGAAGTCCTCCGTCGCGAGCGTCGGAGGCCACATCGCCACCCGCCCGGGGCCGAACGCGGCCGCGTGGGCCTCCCGGACCGCGGCCGTCGTCGCCGGGTCGGGGTGGGTGACGGGGGAGGAGGACACCCGGACGACCTCCGGATCGCGGGGGCAGTCCGCCGCCGCGCATTCCGCCCGGACGATCCGTTCCACCGCCGCGGCCGCGCGCGTCAGCGCCGCCGCGCCGGCCGCCCGTACGGTCACGGCCAGCTCGGCCCGGTCCGGCACGATGTTCGCCCGGTCACCGGCGTGGAAGGAGCCGACCGTCACGGCGACCTGCTCCGAGGGCGCCGCCTCCCGCGCCACCACCGTCTGCAGCCGGGTCACCACGTGCGCCGCCGCCACCACCGGGTCCACCGTCAGGTGCGGGGCTCCCGCGTGCCCGCCCCGGCCGTGCACCACGACCCGGAAGGTGACGCTCCCCGCGGTCATCGGCCCGTACCCGTGCGCCACCATCCCCGCGGGGAGCGGAGCCGCGTGCTGCGCCAGTACGGCGTCCGGGCGGCCGGTCCGCTCGTACAGCCCGTCCGCGAGCATGGCGCGGGCGCCCTCCAGGGTCTCCTCCGCCGGCTGGCCCACCACGATCACCGTGCCCTGCCGCGCCTGTGGCGAGCCGGCCAGCAGCGAGGCGGCGCCCGCGGCCGCCGCCAGGTGCAGGTCGTGTCCGCAGGCGTGCGCCGCCTCCCCCTCGCTGGCGTAGGGCAGCCCGGTCGTCTCCCGCACCGGCAGCGCGTCCAGCTCCGCCCGCAGCAGGACCGTCGGCCCCGGCCCGCCCCGCAGGACACCGGCCACGCCGTGGCCGCCGATCCCGCGCACGGTCTCGTACCCGGCGTCCTGCAGCCAGTCGGCGAACCGGCCGGCTGTGCGCTCCTCGGCGCCCGACAGCTCCGGATGCCGGTGCAGGTCCAGGTAGAGGGTCGTCAGGGGCCGTATGAGACCGGCCAGTGCGGGGAGTTCGGCCGGTCCGGGGAGTTCGGCGGGTGCGGTCATGCCGCCCATGATCGGACAGGGGCCCCGGGACCGGACGCCAGGGCGCTGACACTTCCTGTCAGCGAGGTGTCAGCGGTACGCCGGGTCCCGTGCAGGTGCGACCGGTTCTGATGGGAGGGCGCCATCGCAGTACCCACCGACCGCACCAGCTGAAGGAGTCACCATGGAGAAGTCGCCGCTCGCCTCGCTTGCCGACGAGATCCTCGAACTCGAGTCCGAGACCTTCGAGATCTCCGACTACTCGGACGCCAGCGAGGTCGTGCTCGCCGGTTCGACGAGCTGCAGCTCGACCTCGACCTGTTCCTCGACGACCAGCACGACCTCCTGCAGCGCCTGACCCCTCGGCGTACGCACACCGGTGCCCCGGCCCCCGCGCGAGCGGGAGCCGGGGCACCGGTCGTGCGGCCGCGGAGCGCTCAGGGGAAGGGGTGCGGGACCATGCGGACCTCCGCGTCGGCCAGGTCCGTCGCCCGCAGCCCCGCCCGGCGGGGCGCGGTACGCAGCCGCGGCATGAACGGAGCCCGCTGCCGCGACCAGCCGAAGTCGATCGGCAGCAGCCCCGGCACGATCGCGCAGACCGTGCGCAGCCCGATCCGGCGCTGCTCCGGCGTGGTCTGGTCGACGACGATCACGTCGTGCCCGCCGTGCGTCAACTCCTCGACGCAGTACAGGAGGTCGTCCCGCAGGTCCCCGGTGCGCGGCCGGCCCTCCGCGTTCCAGGCACGGTGGACCTCCGCCATCGGCTTGACCGCCACCGGCTCCAGGTAGGGCCGTACGTACGGGGCCATCACCGGCAGACCGTACAGCTGGGCGTGGTCCTTCAGGTGCCGGACCTGGGTGAAGTCCCCTGCCATCGCCTCCAGTTCGGCGCGTCGGCCGGCCACCTGGCGGGGCAGGTGCGGGATGTAGGTGAGCACCTCCGACAGGGCCGCCTCGGCCGCCGCAGCCGGATCGAGCGCCGCGCCCGCACCGAAGGAGAACAGCCCCGGCCCGCCGTCACGGCGTACCGCGAGCGCCGTGACCACCGGCACCGAGAGGTCGATCCTGTTGTCGAAGAGGTGCACGTCGTACCCCTGGAGGGCGGCCCGGTCCGCCATGGTCCGCACCGCCGGCCCCGGTACGGATGCCAGTTCCAGCTCCGTCAGCGTCAGTCCCGCGTACCAGGCGATCAGGAACGCGTCCCGCTCGATCAGCTCCAGCAGGGCGCCCAGCAGGGCCTCTTCCATGCAGCTGCCGATCGCACAGCCGTTGGAGCACTCGAAGACGAAGTTGTCGGAGGCCAGCCCCGCGCTGTAGTGCACCAGCCGCGCCGGCACCAGCACCGGCCGGTCGTCGCGCAGGGAGTGCCCGTACACCCAGGGGATCGGCCGGTGCGGGTCGAAGGGGGAGACCATCGGGTCGTCGCGGTAGGTCCGCGGCGGGTAGGACCCGCACAGCGCCGGATCCAGCGCCCGCTCGCCGAGTTCCGCGTACGGAGCCGTGAGCAGGGAGCTCCCGGTGCGCCGGTGGGTTCCGGCGTACCGCTCCAGGCCCTCCAGGTAGGCCAGGTCGCGGCTGGCCGCGAAGCTGTTGGCCTGCCCGCTCCAGGTCACGTCGGTCAGCCCCGCGTAACCGCGCATGAACACGCTGCCCGCGACCGGCGCGGTCGTCGGGGAGGTGACGTTGATCCAGGTGCCGCCGCCCAGCACCCCGGTCTCCGGGTTCGCCAGCGCCGCGTGCGGCATGGGGTACGAGGCGGCCGGGCGCAGCCGCTGCGCACCCGGCCGGGGAGTCGGCCGGGCGGCCGGGACGAACGGGACCGGGGCGTCGGTCCCGCGCGGCCCGCAGTCCGGGCACAGCGGATCGGCGGCCAGCGGATAGGTCCGCACCTGCAGGGTCTCCAGGTCCAGCCGGGAGACCTGCGGCAGGGCCCGGTCCGCCGCGGTGGCGCCGGGGCCGGCCGCGTGGCCGCCGGACACCGCCCCGTGCAGCGCGCGCACGGCGTCCAGAAGGTACGGGGTCAGCCGCGGCCAGTCCCCGGCCACCGCGGTGAGGGGACCGCTGCCGGTCTCCAGCGCGTCCCGTTCGCTGCGGCTGCGCAACCGCTGGCGGCGCATCGCCAGGCACTGGCCGCAAGCGGGGGCGGAGCCGTCGCCGCCCCAGGGGCCGACCAGGACGGCGCGGGCGCCGAGGTGGACGGTCGCGGCGGCCCGCACCCTCGCGAAGGGGTCGGCGGCGCGCGGCCCGAGGGCGTCGTGGACGCCGACGGTGACCACGGTCGCGCCGCACTCCTCCAGCGCCGCTTCGAGTGCGCGCCGGGCCGCTTCCATCGGGGCGCCGTCCGGGGCCTGGACGGGGCGCGTGCGCACGGGGGTCGAGGTCATGTCCGGTTGCTCCAGCGGAAGGTCTTCAGCCCGATTGCGCCGAACAGCAGGGCGAAACCGAGGAGCACCGCGCATCCGGTGCCGATGGCGGACAGGGAGCCCGATCCGGTCAGTGCGCCGGTCGCGGCGTCGTTGAGGTAGCGCAGCGGCAGGATCCGGGAGAGCGACCGGAGCCACGCGGGCATCATGTCCAGCGGCAGGAAGGAGCCGGAGAGGAACGCCATCGGCACCATCATGCAGTTGGCGATCGCGGCGACGGCCTCCGGCGTGTCCGCGTACGTCCCGACGATGACGCCGATCGCCAGGAACGCGGTGATGCCGAGGACCAGCGCGGGCAGCACCAGCGGCCAGCGCCCGTCCAGTTCCAGGCCGAAGCCGGGCAGCATCGCCACCGCCACGAACACCGCGGCCTGCACCACGCCGACCGCCACGGCCAGCACGTACCGCGAGGCCAGCACGGTCGTCAGCGGCGTCGGTGTCAGCCGGATGAGCCGCAGCAGGTCGTCGCGCCGCCACTGCATCAGCGTGAACGCGATGCCGAAGACGGCGGCGTTGGCCACGCCCCACGACATCACGCCGGGTGCGATGTACGAGATGTAGGGGCGGCCGCTCTCCTCCACGTCCTGCCCGCTGAAGATCAGCCCGAAGACGACGAGGAAGAGCAGCGGGAAGGCGAAGGTGAAGAACAAGGTGGCCTTGTCCCGGACCTGCGCCCGGTAGCCGGCGGCGGTCAGGGCCGTGTACGCGCTCATGCCTGGTGCTCCGTGGGGTGCTGGGCGGTGCGCCCGGAAGCCGCACCGGTGAGTTCGAGGTAGACGTCCTCCAGGGTGGCCGTGCGGGTCATCACCCCGTCGAGTCCGGTGAGGGCGTCGACGGCCTGCAGGACCTTGCCCGGGGAAGCGGTCTCCAGCACCAGCGAGCCGCCCTGGAGGGTGGCCCGGTCCACGTGCGGCAGGGCGGCCGCGTCGTCGAGCGGGATCCGGCCGGCGGGCAGCAGCAGCCTGGCCGGTGCGCCCGCGGCGGTCACGAGCCGGTGCGGGGAGTCGAGCGCGGCGACGGTACCGCCGACGAGGATGGCCACGCGGTCGCACAGGGCCTCGGCCTCGTCGAGGTGGTGGGTGGTGTAGACGATGGTGCGCCCCTCGCTCTTGAGGGTGCGCAGCACCTGCCACAGGTCGCGGCGGGCCTGCGGGTCGAGGGCCGCGGTCGGCTCGTCCAGGAAGATCAGCTCGGGGCTGTGCACCAGCGCCGAGGCGATGGCCAGGCGCTGGCGCTGCCCGCCCGACAGGTTCTCGACGAGGACGTCGCGCTGCTCCGTCAGGCCCACGGTCTCCAGCGTGCGGTCCGCCGCGCCCTGCTGCGCGCGGTACAGCCCGGCGACGGTCAGCAGGTGCTCGCGCGCGCTCTGCCGGACGAAGAAGGCCGAGGCCTGTGTCTGTACGCCGATCCGCGGGAGCAGTGCGGTGTTGCGCGGCCAGGGGCTCTGGCCGAGGACCCGGACACTGCCCGAGTCGGCTTGCCGCAGGCCTTCCATGATTTCGATGAGGGTGGTCTTGCCCGCCCCGTTGGGGCCGAGGAGACCGAAGAACTCCCCGCGGTGCACGTCGAGGGTGACGCCGTCCACTGCGGTGCGGTCGCCGTAGCGCTTGCGGATCTGCGACACGGTGACGGCGGCCTCGGGGTCCGCGCCGGGCGGCGGGTGCTGGATGGTGCGGTCAGTGGTCATGGGGAGTGCGGTTCCCTCGTTCTCGGTGGCGGGGCGGGGTTCGGGGGCGGGGGGCAGGGGCGGGTCAGGAAACGGCCGCGACCGCGTACCCGACCGCGCCGGCCAATGCGGCGGCGAGCAGCAGGACGAGCAGGGCGGAGCCCGCGCCGTACGCCAGGTACAGCCGGCGGGCCCGCGCCGGATAGGCCGCGGCGGCCGCCCGGTCACGCATCCGCAGCCGCAGGTACGCCGAACTCGCGGGAGCCAGGCGGGTCACCCGCAGCCCGTGCCCGAGCATCGTGTACCCGTCCAGGGGCGGCAGCGGCAGCAGGTTCACCAGCGCCTGCGCACTGCCGAGCAGCAGCAGCGCGCCCAGCACCCGGCCCGTCGGGTCGCCCTCGGGCAGGAACGCCCACCAGAGGGCGAAGGGCAGCAGGAAGAGGAGGTTGGCGAAAGCACCGGCCGCGGCCACGGCCAGTTGCCGGCGACGCCCGCCCAGGTAGCGGTAGTTGTCCACGGTGCAGTACATGATGGCCACCGGCAGCCGCCAGCGCAGCCCGATCTCGCCGACCGTCCCCCCGACGTGGCGGGCGGCGACGCCGTGGGCGAACTCGTGCAGGGCCGTGCTCAGCCACAGCAGCGAGGCCACCGCCAGCAGGGGGACCGGGTGCGCGAGCAGCCACCCCAGGTCGCGGACGAGGCGGCCGGCGGCGGCGGCCAGCACCCCCTCCATCACCAGGCACACCAGGAGCAGCCCGCCCAGCACCACCGGGTGCAGGGCGGGCCGCAGCACACGGTGCAGCCGGGCCGTCGCGGCGTCGGCGTCGGCCACCAGGCGCAGCGTGCCGCGCAGCAGGGTCCCGCTGCGCGGCTCCTGCGGGCGGGCCGGCGCCTCGGGCGCCGGCCCGCCCGCGAGCAGCCGCCGGCTGCCGAGGAGGGCCAGCAGCTGCTGCCAGTTGGCCTCCCCGAGCCTGCGGCCGAAGGCCTCCCCGTAGGCGGCGCCGATCTGCCCCAGGCTGCGGGAGCCGTCGAGCCGGGAGACGAGGAAGAACTCCTTCGGGCCGATCTCGAAGGAGGCACCCGACACCGGGTCCTTCACCAGGTGCACCACGGCGGGCCCGTTGAGCAGCGGCGGGGACAGCAGGATGCCCTCCCGCAGCGCGGGGCGGGCCTCCAGCAGTCCGGCGGGGCCGCTCACGGGCGCACCGCCCCGGCCCCTGCGTCCTCGCGCAGCACCCGCCCCAGCAGGTGCGCCAGGTAGGCCTCGTCCCTGATCGTCACGTGGAGCCGGTTGTTGGTCATGTGCATGTACGGGGAGAGCAGCAGGGGCAGCGCCACGGCCGGATCGGTGACCTGCTCGTCCCGTGTGCCGTCCCAGGAGCGGAAGACGAGGTCCCCGGCCAGCGCCAGCTCCTGCGCCCGCCCCCGCAGCTCCCGGCAGTGCTCCGCCCACCCGGCGAGGAAGGCCGGCAGCCTCCCGGTCTCCCCGGAGGCCAGCGCCTCGCGGACCGCCGCGAACCGGCGGCCGAGCCCGGGGCCGGTCTGCTCGAAGGTGCGGTCGTACTCCGCGGAGCCGATGAACCCGGTCCCGGGAAAGGCCGTGTGCCAGAACTCGTAATACCGGTCGAGGTACCCGCCGAGCTCCTCCCGGTCGGGCAGGAACACCCCGGCCATCACCATCATCAACTGCGCCGAGGTGCCCAGCAGTACGGTCCGCAGATGCAGGTTCATCCGGCCCAGGGCGTCCATCACGAGGTCGCTGGAGCGGGCGAAGTGCCATTCGGCGAGCTCCACCCCGGCCGGGCCGCCGTACTTGCCCCATTCCGGTTCGTAGGGCTCGTACGCGTACGAGTTGTTGGGCCGCAGGTTCATCCGCCCGTCGGCGCCCATGAAGGCGGCCCGGTCGCCCTCGGGGAACTCGATGTCGAAGAGGGTGTTGTAGAACTCGTTGAGGAAACCGGAGTCCACCTCGTACAGGGCGGGCCGCGCCTTCAGGAAGGCCGAGACGGCCTCCTGCGCGCGGCGGCGCACCTCGGGGGCCGCCGCCTCGTCCACGGGCCGCAGCCGCAGCCGCACGTGCGGCCCCTCCAGCCAGTAGTTGATGAAGAAGTGTCCGGCGAGGAGCCCGTCTGCGGTCAGCGAGGCGATCAGCGGACGGACGCAGTGCACCAGCAGGGGCTGCGGGTTGGCGGCGTAGAAGATGTGCATGGCCTGCCATGCGCCGCGCCGGTCCGTGCCGGGGTCGGTCAGTTCTGGCATCGGGGTCCGCCTTCCGGGCGTCGCGGGGTGGGGGTGCGGGTGGTGAAGGTCTCGACGGCGAGTTCCGCGACGTGCGCGCCGCGTGCGGAGACCGCGTGCAGGGCGTCCGGGCCGGGCAGCATCTCGCGGAACACGACGCGGTGGCCCGGCTCGCGCAGCAGCGACTCGAAGGAGGCCAGCGACAACAGGCTGTCGAAGTCCACGTACTGCGGCTTCGCACCGAGCGCCGACGGTCCGGCGGACACCGTCGCGAAGACCTGCGCGGGCAGCGCGTGCGCACGCCGCCACCGCTGCCACTCCAGGAAGTGCCCGGCCTCCCGGGCGCCCGCCGCCGGGAGGGCGGCCGCGGTGGTGGTCCAGCTGCGCCGGCTGAGCACCACGTCGCCGTGCACCACCCGCGGCCGGGAGGTCACCCCGGCGTGCGCGAGGCCCTCCGGGACGCCCGCCCACACGTCCAGCGGCGACATCGAGGACGGGGAGAGCAGCAGCAGCGTCCGCGGGATCGCCGGCAGCGCCAGGGGCACCAGGTACCCGAGGTAGACCGGTACGACCTCCAGGCCCAGGCGGCGCGAGCGCAGCACCACCCGCCCGGTCTCGGGCACGTGCCGGGCGTACAGGTCGTCCAGCCCTATCCTGCGGTCCTCGGGGAGGGTGCCGGTCTCGCCCGGGCAGACGATCTCGTAGTCGGTCAGCGGTGCGTGCAGGTTCAAGTTGGTCGTCACCGGGCCGCCGGTGACCTCCGCGAACACCGCCCCCTCGGGCGTCACCCGGGCCGCGGCTGTGCGCAGCTCCCCGGCGAGGCCGCCCGGCCCGTCCGGGTCCTCGTAGACGTGGGTGAACCGGCTGAAGGGGAAGGAGAGGCCGCCGTAGGAGCGGTTCAGCACGGTCAGCGGGGCACCGCCGGCCGGGTCGCGGGCCAGCTGGAGGTGGTGGCAGCGCGGAACGAACCCCGGTGCCACCGCATCGAGTTCGGCGGCCACCGCGTCGATGTCCGCCCCGGTGAGCCGCAGTTCGCTGCCGCCACCACCGTCCTCGTACGCCGCCCAGTGCGCCCGCATCCGGCCGGTGAAGGCGCGCCGCGCCGCGTCCAGGGCGCGGATGCCCGCCAGGCCGAGCCAGTTCTCCTCGGGCACGTACTCCCCGCGGGCGTCGAAGGGCGTGCGCCGGGCCGTGAACGAGAGGTACTGGTCGAAGAAGTCCTCGTGGAAGTCGTGCACCAGGCCCAGCAGGTCCTCGCAGCGGCCGCCCGCGCCGTAGCGGGCGGTGAAGAACCCCTCGAAGGTGATCCGCTGGGCCAGGGTGAGGTCGAAGGCCGGCAGGATCCGCTCCACCTCGCGCAGCGCACCGCCGCCCGCCGCCGCCCAGGGGGGCGCCGCGGCGGCGAGGTCCCGGCCCGCGCTGACGTCCTCGTACAGCAGGGTCTGCGGCAGGGCCGCGTCGTGCTCGCCGAGTTCTTCCTGGGCCCGGCGCAACCCCGCCCGCAGGGTCCGCAGCAGCTCCGCCCGCTCGCCCTGCTCCGCCGCCGGATAGCGCTCCAGGGCCTCGGCGGGCCCCTCCAGGAGCGCGGCGAGGGTGTGCGCCCAGGGCCGGTCCAGCGCGGTCAGCGACCGCTGGAAGGCGCGCAGCGGGTCGCCGTCGTGGACCTCGGTGTCCAGACACGGCGCCCGCACCATGCCCAGCTGGAGGAGGGCGCCCACATACGCCTCGCACTCGGCGGCCGGGGCGCCGTGCTCGGCCGCCAGCCAGTCGGCCAGCTCCTGGTGGCGCAGCTCGGGCCGTTCCCCGAACAGGGCGAGGAGGCGGTCCAGGGTGCCGCTGCGCCGCAGGAAGAACAGCCGGTCCTTGACCGCGTCGAAGGTGACGGCCGCCGCGTCGTCGCCGGCGGTGACCGAGCGCCGCACGTAGCGGATCCGGTCCTCCTCGCGGCCCCAGCCGGAGGCGGCCCGCAGCGGCAGGTCCCGCCGCCGGACCGGGTCGGCGAGGACCAGCTCGGCCAGCCGGGCCAGCACCACGACGTTGAGCCGCACATGGCTGGTCCAGGTGTCCTCGACCCGGATCACGTCCTCGCCGGCCGCGGCGCGGGAGTCGGCGGCGGAGGAGTCCTCGGCACGGGAGCCGGCGGCGAAGGTGCCCGTGGCCACCCCGGTGAAGGTGGAGAACGGGCTGGTCTTGCAGGCCGTGCGGTACACGTACGACAGCACCGAGCGCTCCGCCTTGCGGGCCCGGCCCGTGGGTGCGCCGGTGTCCGCCACGGCCTTGGCGTAGGCGTCGAGCTGCCCCTCCAGCACGGGCGACGCCAGGAGCAGCCCGTGGCGCAGCCGGTCGTCCCCGAGCAGCCCGCGCAGGGCCGCCCGACCCCGGCCGAGGTCGGCGGCGAGGAGCGGGTCCCCCTCGGCGAGCAGCTGCTCCAGCCCGCGGCGCCGCTCCAGCCAGGCCGTGAGCAGGGCGGCCGCGCCGGGAACGGCGCCCAGGGCCCGCAGGGCCGCATCGCCGGAGGCGAACAGCCGGTTGTTGTGGATCTGGCGGCGCAGGCGCAGCAGTTCCCGGCGCAGGACGGCGCCCCGGCCCTGCGCCGCGGGGTCGGTGGCCGCGACGGCCTGGTGGAGCAGCTCGCTGAGCCGCTCCCCGTCCGTGCGCAGCGCCTCCTCCTCGGCGAGCACGGCATCGGCCCAGCCGCGGGCGCCGGGACAGCGCAGCCCCTCGACCGCGGACAGCGGCAGGCCGGCCACGCGCAGCATGAAGCGGTCGCCCGCGTGCCATTCGGTGGTGGTGTTCATCGGGATCGTCCTGGTCCTCTCGTCGGCCCGGTCAGGCGATCTCGTGGCGGAAGTCGGCCGGTCCCGGCCGTTCGTGGCCCAGCAGCATGATCAGCAGCGGCGCCTCGCCGGTGCCGGCGAGGCCCAGCTCCTCGATGTAGGAGATGTTGTCGAAGCCGAGGGCGACGCCCGCGCCCAGTCCGTGCGCCGCGGCGGTCGTGTAGAAGGTCTGCGCCAGCGCGCCGATCGTCGCGTTGACCAGGCGGTAGCCGCGGTCGCCCACCGCGTCGAGCACCGCGGTGGTCCGTACGGTCGGCACGAGGACCGCGCCGGCCTGCTCCAGGTTGTAGTTGGAGAGGAAGTAGGTGCGCTGCAGGAAGGGCCCCGGAGGCCCGGGGACCACCGGGCGCAGGGCGTGGGCCGCCGGATCGTAGGCGTAGGCGCCGGGGGCGACGCCCTCGACGTGGTTGACGAAGGCGTACAGCGCCGGGAGCCGGGGCCCGTCCGGTCCCTCGGCCTCGCTGCCGACCGAGGTGGCGGCGCAGTCGGCGAGCGCGGCGGCCAGCTGCCCCGCCGTCACCTCACGGCCCCCGTCGAACCGGCCGAAGCTGCTGCGCCGGGCGCGCAGCGCCCCGTCCACGCCGAGCGGGGCCGCTGCGGGCGGTGGCAGCGGCACCGGGTCGCCGCCGCGGGGAGGCAGGGCCGCGGCGGCGTCCAGCGCACCCGGTGCCGGGCGGTCACCGGCGCGGCCCAGAGTGGCCTCGTGGATGCGGTGCAGGGTCTCGAACTCCAGGACCGTGCGGGAGCGTTCGACGTCCTGGTGGGTCACGGCGGGGGAGCGGTCCGCGGCCGGCGCCTCCCCGGGCCCGCCGCCGGCTCCGCCCGCACCGGGCCGGTGCGCGGGGTCCGGCCCGCCCGCCTCCGGCTCGCCCGCCTCCGGCTCGCCCGCCCACTCCAGCGGGACCACCGCGAAGATCCCCTCCTCGCGGGCCCCGACCCCCAGCAACCGGGCCAGCCGCTCTTCGTCGAACCACAGCAGGGGGGCGATCCGCAGCCCCCGGGGTGCGGCCCACAGCCGCCAGGTCTGCAGCAGCGCCCCGACGTCCATGCTCACGGCGTGGAAGGAGAAGCTGTTGTACTTGAAGGCGTTCTGCCAGTACTTCACCCCCAGCACGAGGTAGTGCCCGTGGCCCGGGCCCGCCGTTCCCAGGGCCCGGTGGACCTCGCCGGTGACGTCCCCCGTCAGCAGCCGCCCCACCGCGTGCCGGTGCGGCGCGTAGTGGTAGAGCCCCGGGGTGAGCGGACCGCCCGCGCCCGCCGCCCAGTACACGCTGACCGGGTACAGCCCGCCGCCGGAGGCGGTGCCCCGCGACCAGTTGGCCTGGGTGTAGTGGGGGAGCGCGGCCAGGTCGGTGTTGGCCTGCACGCCCAGCCGGCGGCCGGTCAGCCCGTACGAGTCCTGCAGCATCCCGGAGAGCAGCGGCAGCGTGAACCCCGGCCCGGCCGCGCCCGCTCCGGCCGGGTCGGGCAGCGGCAGGACCTGCGCGCCGGGGTAGAACTTCGCCTTGCGCGGGCGGTCCGCCCAGTCGGGCACGAAGTCGACCGGCTCCATCGGTGTCCGGCCTCGGTGCAAGATGGCGTCGGCGTAGTCATGGGCATGGCCCACGGTGTCCTCCTACGGTCGGTCGTGGGCGGTCAGGGGAAGGGATGGGGCGCCGGGTTCAGGTCACCGGGCTCCAGGTCGTGTGCGCGCAGGCCGGCCGAGCGCAGCGCCGTGCGCAGCCGGGGCATGCCCAGGGCGCGCTGGCGCGACCACCCGAAGTCGATCGGGAGCAGCCCGGGCACGAGCACGCTCACGGTGTGCAGGCCCAGGGCCCGCTGCTCGGGCAGGGTCTGGTCGACGACCACCACGTCGAAGCCTTCGGCGCCGACGGCGGCCACGCACCGCTCCAGGTCGTCGAGCACGTCGTCCGAGGCGGTGGCGCCCCAGAGGTCGGGCCACCGCAGGGAGGAGACCGGCACCGGACCGGCCCCGGTGGACCCGGCCGCGGGACGCAGCAGGAAGTCGGCGTGCCGTCCCATCTCCGGTATCCCGTACACCAGGGGGTGGTCGTGCAGGGCGGTGACCAGGTCGAAGTCGGCGGCCATCGCCCGCAGCCGCTCCTCGTCCCGCACGGTGCGGCCCGGCAGGTTGACGGCGTCCGTGGCGATCTCGCACAGCGCCGAGTCCAGGGCCGACTCCGGGTCGAGGCCGGCGCCCGCCCCGAAGCACATCCGGCCCGGGCCGCCGTCGAAGCGCTCGGCGACGGCGGTGACCACCGGGATCGGGAAGGTGATCCGGGTGTCGAAGAAGCGGGCCCGGTAGCCGTACAGGGCCAGCCGGTCGACCATGGCGCGGGTCGCGGCGCGGCCACTGGTCGCCGGATCGATCTCGGGCAGCGGCTGCTGCCCGTACCAGGTCAGCAGGAAGGCATCGCGTTCGACGACCTCCATCAGCCCGAAGTACGCCGCCTCGGCGAGACTCCCGCCGGAGGCGCAGCCGTTGGAGCTCTCCTGCACGAACCGGTTCTCCAGGCCGGGCGCGTGGTAGTAGGTCAGGATCTCCGGGACCAGGCGGGGCGTGCCGTCGCGCAGGGACCAGCCCCACACCCAGGGGATCTCCCGGGCGGGATCGAAGGGCCGCACCCGCGGGTTGTCCCGGTGGAACTGCTCGCTGTACAGGCCGGCCTGGCGCGGGTCCACCGCGTCCGCGCCGAACTGCTCCAGCGAGCCGGTGACGCTGGTCGTGCGGGCCCGGGCCCGCATGCCCGCGTACCGCTCCAGCCCCTCCAGGACACCCACCCGCGCACTGCGGTCGAAGGAGTTGGTGTGGCCGCCCCAGAAGGTCTCGCGCAGGTACGCGCCCGCCCGCATGGAGAAGCAGCCGATGGTGGCGGACGTGGAGGTGGAGGACACGTCCTGGACCACCGACGGCCCCAGCGCTCCGGCCAGCGGGTTGGCGTAGGCGGCGAGTTCGATGCCGTACGCCTCGATGGGGCGGGTGCGGAAGACACCCGGCCGGTACTTGGGCGAGGGCCGCAGGTCCGGCCGCCCGGCGGTGTCCGCGTACGGCGATCCGCACCGCGGGCACTCCGGGTCGGGGACCAGCGGATAACGCCGGACCGTGCCGCCGCGCAGGTCGAGCAGCCGGACGTCCGGGTAGGGGCCGGCCGCCGCGGGCCGCGCGTGGACCGCGGTGACCAGTGCAGCCAGCGCGTCGGCGGCGAATGCGTGCGCATAGGGCCACCCGCCGGCCGCCCGGGTGGGTCCGCCGAGCTCCAGGGCGTCCCGCAGGGCGACGGACCGTACGGCCTGCCAGCGCCGCTCCAGGCACAGCGCGCACCCGGGGCGCCCCGCGGACACCACCGGGCCCACCACGGCCTGCCAGCCGTACAGGTGCACCGGAACCGCGCCTGCGGACCCGGCCGCGGCCGCACCCGCCCGCCCCGAAGCGCCGGGCGCGGCGAAGGCATCGGCCAGCCCCAGGACGGCCAGGTCGACCGGCGGGCCGCCGAGGGCGGCCAGCGCCTTCCCCAGCAGGGCGGAGAACCGCGCCGCCGCCTCGGGCCCGAGCCCGGCCCCGAGGCCGTCCGCGGCCACGCGCCCGTCCCGGGCCGCGGGGACCGCCGCGGGCCCGCTACGCGTCATCGCCCGCCTCCCGGACGGCCGTGAGGAGCACCCGGACGGTGTACAGGCCCGCCGCGGCCAGGTCGCCGGAGCCCGTCGGGACCACGTACGCGTCCCGGCCCGCCGCCACCAGGCGGCGCTGCACCTCGGCCCAGTCCACGGCGGGCCGCTCCAGCTGCGGGTCGGCGGCGCCGGACACCGCCAGCGCACGGGCGTCCAGGTCCCGCAGCAGCGGGTCCCCGGTGTCGGCCGGTCCGGCCCCCGCCTCGTCCCGGGCGTACTGCACCGCGCCGAGCAGCTCCCGCAGGGCGGCCACCGCAGCCGACCGCCGGTCCCGTTCGCTGCCCACGGCCCAGCGCTCCCCGGACCGGGCGAGCAGGACCTGCACACCGCTGCGGTCGCCCTCACCGAGGTCCAGCAGCTCGACGGGCACGCCGAGGCGCTCTGCCGAGCGCACCAGGAACAGCAGCTCGGGATCGGCCGCGGAGTCCGCGGGGTCCGGCAGGGGCACGGCGCGCGCCGCCGCACCCCGTACCGTCCTGGTCAGCGCGTCGTGCGCGAGGGCCGAGAGCAGCCCCGCGGCAGCCGCGTCCGCCGGGGCGGGCCCGGCTCCCGCGCCGGCCCGGGTGGGTTCGAAGAGCGCGTCGCTGTTGTGGGGGCCGAAGGGGCGGACGGCGCCGGCGGGGACGAGGACCGGCTCCTTCGTCAGGAGGGAGACGCCCTGCTGGTGTACGGCGGCCTCGCCCGGCAGCCCGGAGGCGGTGGTCAGGGAGGCCGCCGCGACGGGCGCGCCCGGGCCGGCCGCCCGCGCCGGTGCGGGCACCACGTGCTCGGCGTACACCAGCGCCGCCGCGTCCAGGGCGCGCATCCGGGCCCCCGCGACGTGGTGTACGTCGAAGGCGGCCACGGAGCGGACCCGCGCGTGGCCGATGCCCAGCTCCACCACCCCCAGCTTGAGGGGGATCTGGGTGAGCGATTCGTCCGCGAACCGGGTGAACACCCCTGCGTACGGCCGGACCAGCGCGGAGCGCCGGTTCAACTCCTCGACCAGCGCGTCCGCCTCGCGGGCCGTCTCCAGCGTCGGGAGCGCGGGCGCGCCCGAGGTGCCGGCCGCCGTCAGGTCCACCGGCGCGGGCTCGGTCCCGGGGTCCGCGCAGAACGGGCAGCGGGGGTGCGCCGCCAGCGGTTCGGCGGTGACGTCCAGGGAGTCCATGTCCTGCACGATCAGCCGGCCGGCCGTCTCGGCGGGCAGGGCGCCCGAGGCGGCCCGGAACACCTCGTAGCCGAGCAGGTTGCCGATCATCGCGGCCAGGGGCCGGCCCGGCACCGGGCCCGCGTCCTCCGGACCGCCCGGGAGGGCCAGGGCGCTCCACAGGTCGGCGGCCGCGCCCGCGCCGCCCTGCAGGCCCGCGCCGTCGGCCGGGCCGCGGGCCGTGCCCAGGCGCAGGGCCGCGCAGGCCCAGCAGCCGGTGTCGCCGTGCGTCATCAGCGGGCCTATGACGGCGTCGGACCCGTAGGACCAGGCGGGCAGCAGGGTGCGTCCCTCGGGCACCCCGGCGCGCAGCAGGGGCAGCAGGGCGGCGGGAGCGGCACGCCCGCCGGTGACCACGACCGTGTCGTAGTCCGCGAGTTCCGTCCAGCCCAGGCCCTCCGCGCGGTCCGACAGGGTGCGCACCTCCACCGGCGCGCCGTCGGCCACCGCCTCGGCGACATCGATGTCGAGCGTGGCGCGGTCGAGCCCCGCCGGGACGCCGACGAGGGCGCAGCCGTTGCGGACCAGGCTGGTGGCGCACCAGCGGGCCACGGCGTCGTCGCCGAGGACGGCGACCCGGTTCGAACGGAACCGCAGGAAGCGGGCCTCGGCCTGGTCCGCGTAGTGCTCGGCGTAGGCGATCTGCGGGGCGAACCGGCGGGCCACGTCCGAGGGGAGCACGCTGTCCGGCCCGGTCCCGGCGTCGGCGTCGGCGTCGGCGGAGCGTGCGAAGTCCCGCTCGTACAGGGTTCTGACGAGCTCGCCGACCATGGCCCGCTGCGCCTCGCCCAGCCCCTGGCAGAGCTCGGCCACCGTGTGCTCACCGGTCAGGTGCGGGACGATCAGGGTGGCGAAACGGTACGCCGCCTTGGCGGTCAGGCGGAATCCGCCGTCGGAGTTGTGGAAGAGCACGCCGTCGGGCGTCTCGGTGAAGAGCACGTCCCGGCGGATCCGGGGCCGGGTCGTCGCGACGGACGTGTAGCTGGCTTGGGACATGGGACACCCCTGGGTGCGGTCTGGGCGGGAGGGAGCGGAAAGGGCGTGTGCGGGGAGGCGAGCCGTCTCTGTCGGATACGTCTCTGTCGGATAACGCAGAGCCGACACGATCCGAAGGAGACGACCTGGGCCGTCTAGCGCGGTGCGGCCGCCGCGGCCTCAAGGCGTCCGCGGGTGAACCAACGCGCGTAGATACGAAGGAAGTCGTGCATCCGGTACGGGGTCGGGGGCGGTCCGTCCTCCAGGAGCCCGGCGTCCACGAGCTGTTCGAGGACGCCGTCGGCGCCCGCCTCGGCGAAGGGGGCCCGCGGGTCGAGAGCGCCGAGCCGCAGGAACGCGGCACGCGGCTCCGGACCCAGTGACTCCAGCGCCTGGCCGAAGACCTCCGGCACGGACAGCCGCGGATCCTCGGCGAGGGCCAGCCGGGCCGGCGGGTCCTCGGCGAGCCAGGCCGCGCAGTCGGACACGGACAGCCCGGGCCGGGTCAGCAGCCGGCCCGCCGCGATCCGCAGCGCCAGCGGGAAGTGGCCGCAGACGCGGGCGAGCCGCGCCGCGTCCGGGGCCTCGGCCGCGATCCGCTCCTCGCCGACGAGCCCGGCGAGCAGCCCGTACGCCTCGGCGGGCGCCAGGACGTCCAGCCGGTGCACCGCGCCGCCGTGCGTGGCGACCACGGCGGCGAGTCCGCGTCTGCTGGTCACCAGTACGGACGCGTCCCCGGTGGCCGGCAGGAGCGCGAGGACCTGGCCGGCCCCCGCCGCGTCGTCGAGGATCACCAGGCGCCGCCCGCCGCCTGGTCCCGGCAGCTGTCTTCGTACCTCCTCGGCTCCCGTGCCCGTACCGTCCCCGCCGGCCAGGTCGAGGGTGAACACCCCGCCCGGGAAGGCGTCCTGGACCTCGTACGCGCACTGGCGGGCCAGCGCGGACTTGCCGATGCCGGGTGCGCCGGAGACGACCGTCAGCCGGGGCCCGCCGGTTGAGGTGAGCCGCGCCGCGAGCGCCGTACGGTCGGCCTCGCGTCCCGCGAAGCCGGGTACCGGCAGCAGCCGGCCGGTCCGCGCCGGCTGCCCGGGCGCCAGTGCGGGCGGCTCGGGCGCGGCGGGCAGTGCCGGGGCGGCCGGCGCCCCGAGGTCCTCGGCCCGCAGGATGGCCAGCTCCAGACGGCGCAGCCCGGCGCCCGGGTCGACCCCGAGCTCGTCCCGCAGCCGCTCGCGGACGGTCCGGTACTCGGCCAGTGCCTCGGCCTGCCGCCCGGTGCGGTAGAGGGCCTCGACGAGCTGCTCGGTGAAGCGTTCGCGCACCGGGTGCCTGCGGGCGCTCTCGTACAGGTCGACGAGGACCTGGTGGCAGTTCCCGGCGGCGAGTTCGAGGTCGCAGACCCGCTCCAGGACGCGCAGGCGCTCCTGTTCCAGGACCGGCACCGCGTCGCGCTGGAGCATCCGGGAGGCCACGTTGGCCAGCGGGGCGCCGTGCCACAGGGACAGGGCCTCGCGCAGCCGGTAGAGCTCCTCCGCTCCGCCGGACGGGCCGGCAGCCCCCCGGGCCCGGGTGACCAGGGAGCGGAACAGCGACAGGTCGAGGGTCTGCGGGTCGTTGGGCATGCGGTACCCGCCCGGTACGGCCTCGATGGTGGTCGCGGAGATGCCGTACTTCGCGAACAGGCGGCGCAGGCGCAGCACGCAGGTCTGCAGTGCGGCGCGTGCGGTGGCGGGCGGTTCCTCGTCCCACACGGCGCGCAACAGGTAGTCGGTGGACACCACGCCCCCGGGGTGGAGGAGGAGCGCGGCGAGGAGGCTGGTCGGTTTGGATGGTTTCAGAACGACGGATTCTGGGCCGTGGGCAATGCTCAAGGGCCCCAAAAGCTGGAACCGCATGACTGGATCCCCCGTGTCGGTTCACATGAAGCGCGATGCGGCATGGCGGGGGATCTGACCGGTCGAGGTGTTATCCAGACGTACTCCAGAAAAACTCCTGAAATAGTCCAGACCACACCCGTGGCCGAACTGGGCCCCCCGTTGGGCGATGTTGGGAACCATACATAACGGATCTTGTGAAAGTCGAGGCGCGGGCTGTCCTGATTTCCTTACCCGTCAATAAGGTTCACGGCTGAACGAATTGCGGTGCGGGCGTCATCCAAGCACGGAGCGATGATCGATTTAAGGTCCATATTGCGCCAGCGCCATGGCCGGATTCCCGTGGGTCCGGCCGGATCCAGGCCCCGCAGGGCGGTTCGCCCGCATCCGCCGTCCGAGGGAGGGCGGAACGCCCGCGGAATGCATTGCCCCTCAAGGCAGTTCGTACCGGAGCGATACCCGACCCCGTATGCACTGGAGAGCTCATGAAGATCGGCATCATCGGCGCCGGCAACATCGGCGGAAATCTCACGCGGCGGCTCACCGCCCTCGGGCACGAGGTGTCCGTGGCCAACTCCCGTGGACCGCAGACGCTCCGCGCCCTCGCCGAGGAGACCGGCGCGACACCCGTCACGGTCGCCGAGGCGGCGCGCGGAGCCGAGGTGGTCGTCGTGACCGTCCCGCTCAAGAACGTGCCGGACCTGCCGCAGGGACTCTTCGACGGAGCCGCCGAGGGTGCCGCCGTGATCGACACCTGCAACTACTACCCGCAGCAGCGCGACGGCAGGATCGGCGGCATCGAGGACGAGGGGCTGACCGAGAGCCGCTGGACCGAGCGGCAGATCGGCCACCCGGTGGTCAAGGCCTTCAACGGCACCTACGCCCAGGACATCCTCGACCGGCACCGGCCGGCGGGCGCCCCCGACCGCATCGCGTTGCCCGTGGCGGGCGATGACGAGGCGGCGAAGAAGACCGTCCGCGCCCTCATCGACGAACTGGGCTTCGACAGCGTGGACGCCGGCGGCATCGACGACTCCTGGCGCCAGCAGCCCGACACCCCCGTCTACGGACTCCGGGAGGGCGCGGACGCGGTGGCCAAGGCCCTCGCCGAGGCCTCCCCGGTCCGGCCCGCGGGTTTCCGCGGCTGAGCTGCACCGCACCGCTCACCGCTCCCGGCCCGCCGACAGAGCTGCGAACCGGCGCGGCCCGCCCTCACGGGGCGGGCCGCGCCGGGCGGTGCCACGATGGTCACAGAGGCGGAAGGCAGGCAGCGGCATGACGGCGTCCGCGAGCGCCCGGCCGGACCGGGGGTTGTTCACCCGGCGGGACCGGGGGTTGTTCACCCGGCGGGACCGCGCCGTGATCGCCGCTGCCGCCCTGGCCCTGCTGCTGGTCCAGATGGACTGGTTCGCGTTGAACCTGATGCTGCCCGTCATGGCCAGGGACTTCGCGACCCCCTCCACCGACCTCCAGTGGCTGGTCAGCGGCTACATGATGGCCCTCGGCGCCCTCATGATCACCGGCGGCCGGGCGGCGGACCTGTTCGGGCGCCGCCGGGTGCTGGTCATCGGGTTGACCGGCTTCGCCGCCCTCTCCGTCGTCTGCGCCCTCGGACAGGACCCGGCCTGGCTGACCGCAGGGCGGATCGTCCAGGGCGCGTTCGCCGCCCTGGTGTTCCCCGTCTCGGTGGCCGTGGTCACCGCGTACTTCCGCGATGCCCGGCAGGGCCGGGCCGTGGCCACCGTGCTCGCCTTCAGCGCGATCGGCATCGCCCTGGGGCCCTTCGTCGGCGGAGCCCTCGCGGAACACCTCGGCTGGCGCGCGGTGTTCCTGCTCAACGTACCGGTCTGCGCCGCCGCCCTGCTCATGCTGCGCCACGTGCCCGAGACGCGCGACGAGCACGCCGCCCGGGGCCTGGACCTCCCCGGCGTCCTGGTGCTGACGGCGGGGCTCGCCGCGCTGATGACCGGCGTGGACCAGGGCCGATCCTGGGGGTGGGGCTCCCCGGCCACGCTGGCCTGCCTGCTGGGCGGGGCGGCCCTGCTCGCGGTGTTCCTCGGTGTGGAGCGCAGGACCGCCGAGCCGCTGCTCGACCTGGGCCTGCTGCGCAACGGCCCCTTCGTCGTCGTCACCCTGGCCGGTTCGCTGTCCAACATCGTCTACTGCGTGGTTGCCGTGCTGTCCGCGCTGTACCTGCAACAGGTGCGCGGGCTGTCCCCGTTGGAGGCGGGCCTGGTGTTCCTGGCCCTGTCCGTCGGCGCCGGGGCCGCCGGCCACTGGTCGGGGCGCCTGGCGCAGCGGTGGCGGCCCGAGGCGCTGATGGCGGCCGGCATGCTGCTGTGCGGCATCAGCCTCCTCGCCCTGACCTGGGCGCCGTCCCTCATCGTGTACACGGCCGTCTTCGCCGTCGTGGGGATCGGGGTGGGCCTGGGCTGGGCCCTGACGAATGTCGCCACCCAGTCCTACGTCCCCGAGAACCGGCTCGCCGCCGCGTCCGGCCTCGTGCTGACCTCGCTGGTCCTGCTCGGCGCCGTCGCCGTCGCGGTGGCCGCCGCCGTGCTGGAGGTGCTCAGCGGTTCGGCGGCCGCGGCCGCCTCGGACGGCCCGGCCATCGAGGCGGTGCTGCGCGCGGCCGCCCTGCTGTCCCTCCTGGGGGCCGCCGTACCGGCCGCGCTCGTGCACAGGGAGCGCAGGGAGCGCAAGGAGAGAAGGATCAGGGCTTGACGTGACGGGCCGCCATACGGCCCAGGCCCAGTTCGATCGTGAAGGTCACCTGCTGTTCCTCGGAGAGCACCTGGGGATCGCCCTCTATGTCCTCCTCCTCGACGAAGACGGGTGTCGTCCCGCCGAGGGGGAGGATGAATCCGTACCCCCCGTCGCGGTTGTAGGACTGAACGAAGCCTTTGACGCGTGATTCCATCGTGCACCTCCCGTGACGACCGTGGCCCACCGTGGCCGCCGCCGCTCGACGGTGATGCCGATCGGGTGAATGCCGAGTGCGTCATATTCCGGAGGAATGAGCGGCTCGTACACGATTCAATAAGCCGCAGCGGTGAGCGCCGGCAAATCCCCGCCCCTGCACAGGTTCGCCCGGACTGCCCGGCGTTTTGGGCGGCTGCGGACCGGGCCGGCCGTTACCTGGAATTTCCCGCTCCGCGCATGCGCCGTTTCCCGTAGCCGGTGGCCGGCTGCCGGGATTCCGTCAGCCCCGCTCCAGCAGGCCCCGTACGTAGGCGGCCTGGCCCGCGTGCTGGAGGTCGTCGGCCAGCACGCTCACCAGGCGGGCCCCCAGGGTGACCGGGGGGTCCCACCGCTCGTCCACCACCCGGTCCAGGTCGGCCCCGGCAAGCCCGCGGACGTAGCGCAGGGTCTGCTCGTGTACCGCGTCGTGGTACTCCAGCAGGAGGTCGCCGGAGGCGACCTCCACCGTGCCCGCCTGGCGTGCGCTCTGCCCGTACCCGGTCGCTCCGGCGGGCAGCGGCAGGGCGAAACGCGCCGCGAACTCCCCTGCCTGCCAGACCTGTTCGCTGCCGGCCGCGTCCGCCACGTGGTCGTCCTGGACCCGGGTCAGGTGCCAGACCAGCCAGGTGACGGAGTTCGCCGCCGGGTCGACACGGGCGTTCAGCTGCTGCGCCGAGAGCCCGTCGACCACCTCGTGCACGATCTCCTGGATGCGGCCGAACCCGTCGGCGAGGATCTCCGAAGCCTTCATGCCACCACCATGCGGGACGCCCCGCTCCGCCCGCCGCGAGCGACACGCGGCGGGCGGAGCGGGGCGGGCGGATGTGCGGGCGCGGGTCAGCCGGCGGCGCCGACCTTCCGGGCCTCCTCGGCCCCCGCGGACGCACCCTGCTGCCCGGCCGCCCCGGTCCGGCCGGCGGCCGCGGACCCCGTGGACCGGGCGGACCCGGAGGCGACGGTCCCGTGGTTGCCCCGCAGGCCGATCCAGCTGATCACCGCGACCAGGGCGAAGGCGGCGGCGCCGATCCCGAAGGTGAGGGTGAAGCCGGATTCGGCGGGGAGCGCGGGCACCCCCGCCGGCAGGCCCCCGAGGGTCTTGGAGGCCAGGATCGTGGTGACCACGGCGCTGCCGATGGCACTGCCCGTGGAGCGGGAGATCGAGTTGATGCCGTTGGCGATGCCGCTCTGGTGGTGCGGAACGCTGGACATGATCACGGCGGGCATGGCGGCGTAGCCGAAGCTGACGGCCGCGCCGACGACGAGCCCGGCGCCGATGACGGAGGCGCTGTGGGAGTGGTCCAGGGTCAGCCAGCCGAACCCGACGGCGCCGAGGGCGGCGGCCAGCGCGAGGGCCGTGCGCGGGCCCCGGTGGCGGACGAGCTGCCCGCCGATCGGCGAGGCCAGCAGCGAGACGATCGCGCCGGGCAGCAGGAACTGGACGGAGGCGCGCAGGATGGAGGCGTCGAAGCCGTAGCCGGCCAGGGCCTCGGGCATCTGGACGAGGTACGAGACGCCGAGGAAGTTGGCGAACATGCCGAACCCGACCAGGACGCCCGCCAGGTTGGCCATCAGCACCGGTCGGTGCACGAACATCCGCATGTCGACGAGGGGTTCGCGGACCTTGAGCTCGGTGACCACCCACACGGCCGTCATGGCGGCGGCGCCGGCGAAGCTGCCCAGGGTACGGCCGGAGGACCAGCCCCACTCGTGGCCCTGGGAGATCGGCAGCAGGAGCAGCAGCAGGGTGATGCCGAGGGTCAGCGCGCCGAGGAAGTCGGTGCGGCCACCCGTCTTGTGCCGGGTCGCGGGGACCAGGAACACGACGGCCAGCAGGGCCAGGACGGCAAAGCCGGCCGCCATCCAGAAGGCGTTGCGGTAATCGGCGTCGGAGCCGGAGGTGAGCAGGCCGGTCGCCACGAGCGCGAGCCCGCTGCCGAAGGCGAGGGTGCCGCTGACCAGGGCCATCGCGCCGGGCAGCTTCTGCGGGCGGACCTCCTCGCGCAGGACGGACAGGGCCAGCGGGAAGATCGCGGTGGCGGCGCCCTGGAGCACCCGGCCCAGGATCAGCAGCGGCAGGGAGGTGGCCAGGGCGGCCACCACGGAACCGGCGACCATGACGCCGAGGACGGCCACCAGGGTGGGCTTCTTGCCGTGCTGGTCGCCGAAGCGGCCGAGGAGCGGGGTGAAGACGGCCGCCGAGAGCAGCGTGGCGGTGGTCACCCAGCTCACGTTCGCCGTCGAGGTGCCCAGGTCGGCGCGGATCAGGCCCAGGATCGGGACCGGCAGGGTCTGCATCATCGACACGACCATGGCGGCAAGGCTCAGGGCGAAGACGATGACCGTTTCGCTCCGGTGCCCGGCGGCCGGGGCGGCGGGGGAGGGGGTGCTCATGGCTGGCAGGACCTTCTTCGGGCTTCAGAGCTTCAGAACGCAGATGTTTGACGTCATCAAGTAACTGAGCCGACGGTAGACCGCAATAGTTAAGGTGGTCAAGTAAACAATTGATAATGTCAATCATCAGGGGTAGGCTCCGGTCATGAGCGACACCGCACCGCGCACCCCCACGAAGCTCGAGCTGCTGGAGCTGCTGGCCGCCATCGGCACCGCGCAGTGGCGCGATTTCGCGGCGGCCGCGTCCCACCACGGGCTCACCTCCACCCAGGCCCGCGTCCTCGCCCAGCTCGACGGCCCGCTGCCGATGCGCGGTCTCGCCGCCCTGCTGGTGTGCGACGCCTCGAACGTCACCGGGATCGTGGACCGCCTGGAGGCCCGCGAGCTGGTCCGCCGCGAGGCGGACCGCACCGATCGCCGCGTCAAGAACGTCGTGGCCACCGACGCCGGCCGTGAGGTCATCCGCCGGGTCCGGGCGGAGATGCAGGCCACGCACGGCGCACTCGACACCCTGGACGGGGCCGAGAGCGCCACGCTCTTCGCCCTGCTGGAACGCCTGCGTCCCACGGTGGAGAAGGACGCCTGACGGCCGTGGCGGACCGCGGCGGCACGGTACGGGTCCTGCGGGCGGCCGACCGCCCCGCCGAGGCCTGGAGGAACGGCGGGGGCCTCACCCGGCAGATCGCGGCATGGCCCGAAGATGCCGGGACGGACGCCTTCGCGTGGCGGGTGAGCCTGGCCGACGTGGCCGCCGACGGGCCCTTCTCCAGCTTCCCCGGGATCGACCGCACGCTGACCCTGGTCGAGGGGGCGGGCATGGACCTGACGGTCGCCGGCGTGCACCGCAGGATCGCCGAACGGTACGCGCCGCAGGACTTCGCCGGGGACGAGCCGACCGACTGCCGGCTCCTCCACGGGCCCGTCCGGAACGTCAACGTGATGTACCGCAGGGACCGCGTCCGGGCCGAGGTCGCCGTCGTCCGGGGCCGGCTCACCCTGACCGCGGCCCCGGGCGAGACCCTGCTGGTGGCCGCCCTGGACGGGCCGGCCGCACTGGACCCGGCCGGAGCGCCGGGCCCCGCCCTCGCACTGGCCCCGTACGACGCCGCCCTGGCGACGGGCCCGTACTGCTGGAGCCTGCGTACCGAAGGGCGGGCGGCCGTGGTGCGCCTCGCCGCGCGGCCGTCGTGAGGGCCGGGAGGGCGAGGCGCACCACGGCCGCCGGTCAGGACGGCGGTCGCACCCCCAGCTTCACCCACTTCGCGGTGCTGGACACCCCGTCCCCGTCGAGCAGGAACAGCATGTAGTACCCGGGCGGGGCGTCGGCGGCCCCTGGCGGGGTCCGCAGGGACAGGCTCCCGTCCGCCACCCCGGTGATCCGCAGCTCCAGGTGGCGCTGGGTGGTGTTCACGGAGTGGGTGACCGTCGTGGGCGCCAGCAGCACCGCGCGCCGCACGGCCTTCGCCGTCGAGGAGCGGACCCGGAAGACGGTGTCGTGGCCGAGTTCGCCGGCCGGCACGCTGTCGAGCGCGGGCCTGCTGCCCGCCGCGCCCCGGTGCAGGTAGGCGGGCTCGTAGAGTTCGATGCTGCCGTCCATGCCGTCCCCGATGTCCGGGTCGTTGGCGATCTGCTGGAGTTCGTCGCCGGTGACCATCATCCGGCCGTCCGGCAGCACCAGGGCGTTGGAGTGGTAGCCGCGCGGCAGCCGTTGGGCCGGGCCGAGCCGCCAGCGGCCCCGGGTGTCGCGCAGTTCGATCTGCCGGTACTTGGGATCGGCCTTCGGATTGAACGGCCCGTTGCCGTAGTCCCGGGTGTCGGGAGCGCCGTTGACGGTGAGCAGGGTGCCGTCGGGCAGGATCAGCGTGTCGTCCTGGGTGCGGCCGAAGGCCCTCGGCTCCTCGGTGGTCCAGCCCTTCCCGGACAGCCGGTACGTGTGCGGGTCGCGCGGGTCGCCGCCGAGCACCAGGACGGAGTCGGGGCCGCGGTGGCCGGCGGGGAGCGGCACCGCGGAGCCGTAGCCGCGGAAGTCGGCGGGCCTCCTGGGCAGATCGGTGCGGCGGTCCGCGACCGGGTCGAAGGCCCACTGCTGGTCGGCGTCGCGGCCGAGGCCGTAGACCAGCCCGTTGCGCATCGTGAACAGGTGCGGGTAGTCGTTGCGGAAGGGGGCCGTGGACCGCAGCGGCTGCGAGGGCAGGTCCACGGGGATGTCGTACGGGCGCCAGGGCACGGGGAGGCCGAGGGCCGGGAAGCGCTCCACCACCGGGGTGGGCGTGCCGGTGCCCCGCTCGGACTGACCGGACATGATGATCTGGCGGCCGTCCGCCGCGGTCACGGACGAGGGGTACCAGCGGCCCACGGACATGTCCCGGTTGCGGTACCAGAGCTCGGTCCAGGGGTCGAAGACGAAGGACAGCCGGGCGCCGCTGCCGCCCTTGCCCCCGACGTTGCCGCCGAAGACCGCCACCATCCCGTTGGGCAGGAAGGAGTGCCCGGCGCAGAAGAACGGCGCCGGACGCGGTGCGTGGGTGCCGTCGGGCACCAGCACGACCGG
Source organism: Streptomyces sp. cmx-4-9 (assembly GCF_046548835.1). Lineage (NCBI taxonomy): Bacteria > Bacillati > Actinomycetota > Actinomycetes > Kitasatosporales > Streptomycetaceae > Streptomyces > Streptomyces sp. cmx-4-9. Next base: position 566,489 of record NZ_JAEBEE010000002.1, read on the forward strand.
GGGCGGGACCTTCTTGAAGGCGCGGGCGCCGGTGCCGCGGCCGGGGTCCCAGAGGTAGGCGCGGCCCGCGTTCGTCCGGCCGACGGTGTTGGTGGGGCCGGTCTCCTTGGTGGGGTCGGCCTCCACGCGCTCGAAGGAGAACAGCAGCACCTTGCCGGTGGGCAGCAGGGCCGTGTGGACCCCGAAGTCGGGAGAGGGGAAGAAGTCGGTGAAGCGCCCGGCCACGGCCGCCGGGAACCGCTGGTTGGTGCCGAGCTGGGAGTTCCGCAGGGCGGCCAGGCTCGTGGTCCGGGTCTGCTGCGAGTAGCCCCCCGTGCCCTTGACGGCCTGCCGGAGCCTGGCGTGCGCCCGGGCGTGCTCCGCGCCCAGGACCAGGGCCTCATCGGCTCGCGCGGGGGGAGGTGCGGCGGAGTGCGGTGCGGCCGGGGGCGGGGCCGGAGCGGCGGGGGAGGGGGCGGAAGCGACGGCGCCGGCGGGGCGCCCGGCGGGGCGCCCGGCGGGGGAGAGCGGGGCGGCCGACGCCCCGGCCACGGCCAGGGCGGAGATCATCACACAGGCCGACAGGACGGCGGACCGTTGCGCGCGGGGCATGGAACTCCTCAGGTTCGGACCCGCTGATCCTAGGAGGAACCGGACGTATCGCCGTGATGGCTCGACGGGTCCGGGCGCCGTCAGGCGGAGCCGCGTCGCACCAGCGAGGTGGCGGTGACCACCGATGCCGGAGCCGAACGGTCCGCCGTGCGGGCCGCGTCCAGGGTGCCCAGCAGCAGACGCACCATCAGGCGGCCCATCCCCTCGATGTCCTGGCGCACCGTGGTCAGCGGCGGATCGGTGCCCGCCGCCGCCTCGGCGTCGTCGAAGCCGATCAGCGCCACGTCCCCGGGCACCGTGCGGCCGCGCTCCCGCAGGGTCCGCAGGGCCCCCATCGCCATCAGGTCGTTCGCGGCGAACACCGCGTCCACCCCGGCACGGCGGTCCAGCAGTTCGGCCATCGCGCGGGCCCCGCCCGCCTCGGTGAAGTCCCCTTCGGCGACCAGGGCGTCCCCGGCCGCGGGCAGGACGTCGCGGTAACCGCTCAGCCGGTCGGCCGCCGAGGTCTGGTCCAGGGGCCCGGAGATGTGCGCGATCCGCTGCCGCCCCCGCTCCAGCAGGTACCGCACGGCCGCACGGGCGCCCCCTCGGTTGTCGACGTCCACGTAGGCGACCTCGCCGTGGTCCCCGGGGGCGGCGGTCCAGCCCGGGCGGCCCCCGTAGACCGTGGGCATGGCGATGCGGCGGGTGAGGGCGGGCAGCGGGTCGTCCGCGTGCAGCGAGAAGGCGAGGGCCCCGTCGACGTGGCCGCCCGCCAGATAGCGCTCGATGCGGTCGTAGTCCCCGCGGTCCTCCACCAGCAGCAGCACCAACTGGGCGTCGTGCGCGGTCAGTTCCTTGCTGATGCCGCGCACCTGGCGGGAGAAGAAGGGATCGGAGAAGATCCGGACCTCCGGCTCCGCGATGATCACTGCGACGGCGCCGGTGCGCCGGGTGACCAGGGCCCGGGCCGCGGGGTTGGGCACGTACCCGAGGTCCCGGACGGCGGTGCGCACCCGGTCGGCCAGGTGGGGGCGGACGCCGTCCCCGCCGTTGACCACGCGGGACGCGGTGGCCCGGGAGACTCCGGCGCGCGCCGCGACCGCCTCCAGGGTGGGGCGGCTCCCAGGGCGCTGTACGGGCACGGGTGCTCCTCACGCGGGTCCGCGGGCGGGTGCCCCGCCGGACAGCAGGGTAGCCGGTGCCGCCGGGGCCGGACCGGCTTTCCCGGCCGCACCGGCCCCAGCCGCGCCGGCCGCGGCGGACGGGCCGCGGCGGACGGGCCGCGGCGGACGGGCCGCGGCGGACGGGCCGCGGCGGACCGGCCTCCCCGGCCGCCAGGGGGCATGATGGACGGGTCCGGTGCGAGTCCACGGGGGGCGAGAGGAGCAGCCGTGAGTGAGGCGGGCCCGTATGTCGTCTTCGCCAACTTCCTCTCGGACCTGGCGGTGGACCTCGACGAAGGGCACGTGCTGGCCCAGTGGGCCCAGCAGGCGCCGCGCAAGGCCTGGCTGCTGCGCCCGGGGGACGTGCTGGTCACTCCGGTGCCCCTGAGCCGGGAGTTCCTGCGGTACGTGCACGAGCTGACGGGGGTGCCGCCGTCGGCCGTGACGGTGGTGGAGGTGCCCCCGGCGGGCGCCGTGCCCCTGGCGCTGGCGGTCCGGCAGGCCGGACTCGTCGAGCACATCCGGGCCCTGGCCGCCGACCGCGGCGCGGCGCTGCTGCCGACGGCGCTGGACGCCTCGGTGATCGCCTTCGCCCGGGACCTGGGGCTCACCGTGCACCCGTACCCGGATGTCGATGCCGCGGCGGCCGCGCTGGAGACGGTGATGCTGCTCAACACGAAGGCCGGCTTCCGTGAGACGGCCGGGCGCCTGGGGATGCGGCTGCCGCACGGGCGCGTGTGCCTGCGCCCCGAGGTCGAGGGGGTGGTCCGCGAGCTGCTGGAGGACTACGAGCGGGTCGTGGTCAAACCCGACCGCTCGGCCGGGGGTCACGGCATGCGCTTCGTGTCCCGCGCCGACCTCAAGGGCGGGGCCGACCTGGAACCGGACCCGGTGGGGGGCCCGCTGGGGACGTGGGTGGTGGAGGAGTGCCTGGAGGTGGCCGCCTCGGTCAGCGTCCAGCTGGAGACCACCGCCACCGGGACCCGCGCCCTGTTCAGCGGCGAGATGCGGACGGCCGACGGCTCGTTCACCGGGTACGTCTCCCCGCTGCCGCCGCCCTGCGCGCACGCGGCCGGGGACCTGGAGGCATGGGGGACGGCCCTGGGCCGCCACCTGGCCGGCCGCGGTTTCGCCGGGCCCTTCGGGCTGGACGCGCTGGTGGACGCCGACGGGGCGGTCTACGCGAGCGAGAGCAACATCCGGCGCACCGCCACCACCACTCCCCACGCGATGATCACCCGCCTGACCGGCGCGCGGGCCGGCGCGCCCCCCGCCTGGACGGTCGCGAAGGGGCTGACGCCGAGCCCCCTCGGCTTCGAGACGGTCCTCGGCCGGCTGCGGGAACGCGGCCTCGCCTTCGACCCGGCCCGCGGTGAGGGCGTCCTCCTCTACGGCGACGTGCCCCCCGACGGCCGCTCCTGGCGCTACGCGGTGGTGGCCCGGAACGCCGGGGACCTGGCGGAGCAGGAAGCCGCGCTGTCCGAGGCGCTCGCCTTCCAAGGCCGCTGACCGGTCGGCGGGGCCGGCCGGGGACGGGTTCCCGGATCCGCCCGGGGCATGGGCGCGGTGGCGCAGGGCAGGCGGGCAGGAAGCCGGCACCCGGTACCCGGGACGCGGCACCTCGACGACTCGACCGTGGGCGGCGACATGCGAAGCGTAGGCGTGGAAGAAGAACTGCTGCTGGTGGACGCGCGCAGCGGTGAGCCGCTGGCCGTCTCGGGGGCGGTGCTGGCATCCGCGGAGCGCCACGCCTGGCAGCGGCCCGGCGGCGGCGCCGTGAGGGCCCACCCGTTCGAGGAGGAACTGCAGAAGGAGCAACTGGAGTTCGCGACCTCACCGGTGACGGAGATGGGCGCACTGCAGGAGGAGATCAGCCGCATCCGCCGCGAGGCCGCCCTGCACGCGGTCACCGCCGGCGCCGCGGTCGCCGCCGTCGCGACCTCCCCGCTGGCCGTCCGGCCCTCGCTGAACGCGGGCAACCGCTACCGGTGGATGGGCGAGCAGTTCGGGCTGACCGCGCAGGAGCAGCTGACCTGCGGCTGCCACGTCCACGTGTCGGTGGCCTCCGACGAGGAGGGCGTCGCCGTCCTGGACCGGATCCGGCCCTGGCTGGCGGTGCTGACCGCGATGAGCGCCAACTCCCCTTTCTGGCAGGGCGAGGACAGCGGGTACGGGAGCTACCGCAGCCGGGTGTGGAACCGCTGGCCCTCGGCCGGCCCGGTGGACCTGTTCGGTTCGGCCGACCGCTACCACGAGCAGGTCCGCTGCATGGTGGGCACCGGCGTGCTGCGGGACGAGGGCATGGTCTACTTCGACGCCCGGCTGTCGGCCGCCTACCCGACGGTCGAGGTCCGGGTCGCGGACGTCTGCCTGGACGCCTCCACGCCCGTCCTGCTCGCCGCGCTCATCCGCGGCCTGGCCGAGACCGCCGCCCGTGCCTGGCAGGACGGCCGGCCGCCGGCCCGGGTCGGCACGAGCCTGCTGAGGCTGGCCTCGTGGCGGGCGGGCCGCTCGGGCCTGGACGGCGCGCTGCTCCATCCCGAGACGATGGAGGAGACCTCTGCCGCCCATGCCGTCGAAGCCCTCTACCAGCACGTGCGCGAGGCCCTGGTGGACCACGGCGACGACGAGCGGGTCCGGGAGGGAATCGCCCGCCTGTTCGAGCACGGGAACGGCGCCCGGATCCAGCGGCAGCTTCTCGCGAGCGAGGGCAGTCTGGCCGGCGTGGTCACCCGATGCGCCGAGCTGACCGCCCGGGGGTGACACACGGTGCCCGCGCCGCCACCCGCCGGCCCGCCCGGCCGCCGGTCCCTGCTCCTGCGGGCGTGGCCGGCGGGGCGGGGCCGCCGGAGAATGCATCGGCTTAAGGGGCAGGCGAGCGGGCAGGCGCGGGGTATGTCGACCGCCCGTTCGGACCGGCTCTGCCTGTGCCGGGCCGAACCGGCACAGGAGTGCAGAGATGGTGTACGTGAACCGATCCTTCACGGAGAGTGAGGTCGCCCGCGGGCTGCAGTGCCGGGGCGTCGGACCATCGGCAGGTGTCCCGTGTGCGGCCTGAGCGGGGAAGTGCGGTTCGACGGCGGCCGGCCCGACCTCGCCGCGGTCGAGCGGATGACGGACGTCCTGGAGCCGCGCGGACCCGACGGCCGGGGGGCCTGGTCGCAGGGGTCGGTGGCCCTCGGGCACCGGCGCCTGAAGATCATCGACCTGTCCGAGCGCGGCGCCCAGCCCATGGCCGACCCGCAGCTGGGCCTCACGGCCGTCTTCAACGGCTGCATCTACAACCACCGCGAACTGCGCGCCCGCCTCGAAGCGCTCGGACACCGCTTCTTCTCCGACTCCGACACCGAGGTCGTCGTCAAGGCGTACGCCCAGTGGGGGCGCTCGTGCGTCGACCACCTCGTGGGCATGTTCGCCTTCGCCGTGGTCGAGCAGCTCACCGGCCGCGTCATGCTGGGCCGCGACCGCCTCGGCATCAAGCCCCTGTACGTCGCCCAGGACCGCGACCGCCTCCGCTTCGCCTCCACCGTCCCGGCTCTGCTGGCGGGCGGCGGGGTCGACACCTCCCTCGACCCGGTCGCGCTCCACCAGTACCTCAGCTGGCACGGCACGGTGGTCGCGCCGCGCACCGTACTGGCCGGCGTACGCAAGGTCCCGCCGGCCACCGTCCGCGTCATCGAGCCGGACGGCACCCAGCACGACCACTGCTACTGGCAGCCGTCGTACACCCGCCGCCCCGAACTCGGCGAGGACCCGGCGCTGTGGCAGGAAGCGGTGCACGAGGCGCTGCGCACGGCCGTGCGGCGGCGCACCGTCGCCGACGTCCCCGTGGGCGTGCTTCTGTCGGGCGGACTGGACTCCAGCCTCATCACGGCCCTGCTCGCCGAGGAGGGGCACGGCGAACTCGCGACCTTCGCCATGGGCTTCGAGGAGGAGAACGGGGAAGCCGGCGACGAGTTCCGGTACTCGGACCTGGTGGCGCGCCGGTTCGCCACCGACCACCACCAGTTCATGATCCCCTCCGACCGGCTCCCGTCCGCCCTGGACGCGGCGATCGGCGCCATGAGCGAACCGATGATCAGCCATGACACCGTGGCGTTCCACCTGCTGGCGGAGCAGGTGTCCAAGGAGGTCAAGGTCGTCCTGTGCGGCCAGGGCGCGGACGAGGTCTTCGCCGGCTACCACTGGTACCCGCAGATCGCCGCGGCCGCCCGGTCCGACGCGGACGAGGCGTACGCCGCCGCCTACTTCGACCGGACGCACGGCGAACTCACCGCCATGCTCCACCCCGACTTCGCCGCCGGCCACGACGCCTCGACGGAGTTCGTCCGCAGCCACATGGCCGCTCCCGGCGCCGACACCGCCCTCGACGCGGCCCTGCGCATGGACGTGCACGCCCTGATGCCGGACGACCCGGTCAAGCGGATCGACAACATGACGATGGCCTGGGGCCTGGAGGCGAGGGTCCCGTTCCTGGACCACGAACTCGTCGAACTCGCCGCGGCCTGCCCGCCCGGGCTGAAGCTGGCACAGGGCGGCAAGGCCGTCCTCAAGGACATCGGGCGCACCCTCCTGCCCGCCGAGGTCGTCGACCGCCCGAAGGGCTACTTCCCGGTTCCCGCGGTCCGGCACATGGCGCAGCCCGTGCTGGCCCGCGTACGGGAGGCGCTGACGGCCCCGGAGGCCCGCCGGCGGAACATCTTCGACCAGGGCAACGTGGCCGGACTGCTGGCGGCGCCCGACCGGCACCGCACCCGGCGCGGGGCCAACACCCTGTGGCAGGTGGCCACACTGGAGATCTGGCTGCAGGCACACGGCATCCACTGAACGGTCGGTGCCCCGAGCGGTGCCGGGAGAGGCGGCCATGCCCCTGGAACAGACCGAACCCCTGGAACGCGCGCCCGCGTCGGCCCACGGGCCGACGGCGCCCGCCCCGGCCTCCGGGCGGGCGCCTGGGCCCGCCCCCGCGGCAGCGCCCGCCCCGGCGCCCGATCCGGTGCCGGCCCCGATACCGGTCCGGCTGGCCGACCGGCGCAGCCCCGACCCGCCGACCCTGCTGGCCGCCCACGGCTGCTGGTACCCGTCGGCCGACCCCACCGGGGAGCACGTCGCCTTCATCTGCGACCGGGCCGGGGTCCCGCAGCTGTGGAGCGGGCCGGCCGGGAGCGACGAGGCCCACGTACTGGACGGCGACCCCGAGCCGGTGACCGAGGTCTCCTGGTCGCCCGACGGGCGCTGGATCGCCTACACCTCGGCGCCGGGCGGCGGCGAGCACACCCGCGTCCTGGCGGTGAGGCCGGACGGCACGGGACGCCAGGTGCTGGCGGGCGCCGAACCGGGCAGCTCGGCCCACCTCGGGTGCTGGACGCGGGACGGCACCGCCCTGGCCGTCACGGTCGCCCCGCCCCCCGGGGCCGGCCCCGAGCAGGGCGGACCGGGACCCGCCCGGCCGGCCGCGGGCCGCTCGCCCCTCCCGGACCTCGGGCCCGCCCGAAGCGGCGGCCTGGCCGCGTACCTGGTCGACCCGGACGGGGCGAACGCACCGGTCCTGCTGTACCGCGAGGCGGGAGCCGCCTCGCTGCGCGTGTGCGACATGAGCGCGGGCGGCCGCCTCGCGCTCCTGCGCCGCGGCCCGCGCGGCCGGCGCGAGGCCCTGGTGCTCGACACCGTGACGGGCGGCACCGCCTTCGCCCTGCACGTCGCCGACGGCGACCCCTGGATCGGCCGGTTCTCCGCCGACGCGCGCACGCTGTGGCTGCGCAGCGACACGGACCGGGAGTTCGCCGCCCTGCTGCGGGTGCAGCTGGACGAGGCGGGCGCCGGCCGGGGTACGGCCGTCGCCGCGGAACGCCAGGAGTCCGCCCTCGACCTGCTCAGCGTGCCCGACCACGGCCGGTGGGCCGTCCTCGCCTGGAACGTGCACGGCGCGAGCGCGCTGGAGAGCGTGGCGCTCCCCGCCTCCCCGGCGGACGGCGGCGTCGGACCGTACCACCGCCCTGCCCTGCCCCACGAGGTGGTGACCCGTATCACCCCGCTGGAGAAGGGCGGACTCTTCGCCGCCCTGTCCGGGTCCCGGCGCCGACCGGGGATCTGGAGCCTGGACGGCGCCCTCGTACCGGTGCGCGCCGGCTGGTCGGCCCGGGACGAGGAGGCCGTCCCGCCCGGCCCGCCCCCCGTACGCCCCGTCCCCCTGCGCTGCCGGGCCCGGGACGGACTGGTGCTCGGCGGCTGGTACTACCGCGCGCCGGGCCGGGACCCGGGCCGGCCGGCCCCCTGCGTGATCCACCTCCACGGCGGCCCCGAGGAACAGGAGCGGCCGGTCTTCAACCCGCTGTACCACGAACTCCTCGGCCGGGGCCTGGACGTGTTCGCCCCGGACGTCCGCGGCTCGTCCGGCTGGGGGCGCTCCTTCGTGGACGCCGACCTCGGCGCCGGACGGTTCGCCGCGATCGACGACGTCGCCGACTGCGCCGCCCACGCGGTCTCGCTCGGGTACGCCGACCCGCTGCGGCTCGGGGTGATGGGCCGCTCGTACGGCGGGTACCTCACGATGGCCTCCCTGGTCTGGCACCCGGAGCTCTTCCGCACCGGGGTCGCGGTCTGCGGGATGTCGGACTTCGCCACGTTCTTCGCGGGCACCGAACCGTGGATCGCGCAGTCCGCCGCCGCCAAGTACGGGCACCCCGAACACGACCGGGAGCTGCTGCGCGCCCTGTCCCCGATGAGCCGCATCGACCAACTGCGCGCGCCCGTCATGGCCGTGCACGGCGAACACGACACCAACGTGCCGCCGGGGGAGTCGGAGCAGTTCGTCCGCGCGGCGCGCGAGCGCGGGGTGCCGGCGCGGCAGCTGACGCTGCGCAACGAGGGCCACGATTTCCTGCGGGCGGACAACCGGCGGCTCTACCGGCGCGCCGCCGCGGACTGGCTGCAACGCCACCTCGGCCGGGATCCGGGCTGACCGGCCCCGGCGACCCGCCGTCAGACACCGGCCATCCGCGGCCGCCGCCGGCGGGGCGCCCGCCGCGCAGCCGCGCGCCGCAGGCGTCCTCACCCGTACGGCCGAACCCGCCGCACTCAGCAGGGCGGCCCCAGCACCTCCCGGGCCCCCAGCAGGTCGTGGACCGAAACCGCGGTACCGGTCAGCGGCAGCAGGCCCTCGAACGGGCACATCAGCGCGGGTACCTCGTGGTCGACCTCCCACTGGCCCGCGGTGTTGCCGCCCGCGTGGTCCGTGGTCCGTACGGCGTACAGCTGCCCGGAACAGCCCCGGCAGACCAGGGGCCAGTGGGGGCTCATGCCGGGTCCCGGTGACGTGCGGCGGCCGTGCCCGCAAAGGAGGGCGAACTCCGCCCCGTGCGCGGGGCGGACGGCCGGCGGCCGGGGCCCGCCGGAGTGCCGCCGCAGCCGCGCGCTTGTAGCGTCGGTCGCGTCAGGAGTCCCGGTGACCCGACAGGAACCCGCCGGCCGGTCCGCTCGCGCGGACCACGGTGCGTCAGTGCGCCGAGCCGGCCGCGTGCCGCCCCCGCCCGCGCCGGGCCGCTCCGCCCCGCACACGGCGGCGGGAAGCACGCGCAGCCCCCGTACGAGAGGCCGTGCCCATGTCGATGGATGCCCCGATGGCGAGCCTGCTCCGTGTCGAGAAGGGCCTGGCGGCGCCCGAAGAACTGGCCGCGATAGCGGTCGTGGTGGCCTGCTGCGCACGCCGCACCGCCCAGGACCGGGACGCCGCCGGGAACGCCGGCCGCGAGAGCGGACGGCGGCGCGCCGCCCGGCCGGGCGCCGGCTGCTGGGCAGGCTGCTGGGCCTGCCGCTGACACCGCTGCTGAGCCGCACCCGCCGGCCGCACGGGCGGCCGGCGGGAGGCAGGGGGAGACGGTCACGCCCGGCGCAGCACCGTCGAGAGCACGTCGGCCAGCACGGCCTCCGGATCGTCCACGGCGCCCTCCGAGCGCCACGCCACGAATCCGTCGGGCCGTACCAGCACCGCGCCCGCGGCGGTCAGCCCGTGGAGCTCCGCCCAGTCGGCGCCGCCCTCCGGGACCAGGTCGGCGCCCGTGCCGACGGTGTACGCGTCCAGCCGCACCGAGGTCCGCGCCGCCGCCCGGCGGGCCGCCTCCTGCCACGGCGTCCCGGGGGAGCTGAGCAGGACGAAGGAGCGCTCGTAGAGGTCCAGGGCGGACAGCCGCTCGCCGTCGGCCCGGGTCAGCCACAGGTGCGGGGACCGCGTCCCGGTGTCACCCGTCAGGCGCAACGCGTCCGGGATGATCGCCCGGCCGCGCTCGCCGCCCACCACCGCACCGTCCGGGTAGCAGTAGCCCATGGCCGTGGGAAGGACCCCGCTGCCGGGCCCGCCGCCCATGGTGGGCGGCGGCGCGTAGCCGGGGTGGCTGTGCTCCGCGGAACGGGCCGAGGCGCGCTCGCTGGTGGCCTTCGCCACCGGAAGCCGCTCGGATTCGTAGGTGTCGAGCAGCTCCATCCCGGCCGACCCGTCCAGCACCGACGCGATCTTCCACGCCAGGTTGTGGCCGTCCTGGATACCCGTGTTGGACCCGAAGGCCCCGGTGGGGGACATCTCGTGCGCGGCGTCCCCGACCAGGAAGACCCGGCCGACCGCGTACCGCTGCGCCACCCGTTCGGCCGCATGCCACGGCGCCTTGCCGCCGATCTCCACGTCCAGGTCGGGTGCGCCGATCGCGTTGCGGATCTGCTCCACGCACCGCTCGTCGGTGAAGTCCTCCAGCGTCTCGCCGTTCTCCGGGTGCCACGGCGCGTGGAAGACCCACTGCTGGTCGTTGTCCACCGGCAGCAGCGCACCGTCCGCACCCGGACGCATCAGGTAGCAGACGATGAACCGCAGGTCCCCTAGGACCTTGATGAGCCCCTCGGAGCGGAAGGTGATGCTCACGTTGTGGAACAGCTCGCCGCTGCCGGTCTGCGGGATGCGCAGCTGTTCCCGGACGGGGCTGCGCGGACCGTCCGCGGCGATCAGGAAATCGGCGCGCACGGTGGTGTGCTCGCCGGTCTCCCGGTTCTTGACGACGGCGTTCACCCCCGTCGCGTCCTGGTCAAAACTCATCAGTTCGGTGGAGAAGCGCACGTCGGCGCCCTGCGCCCGACTCTGCGCGGCCAGCACCGGCTCGATGTTGTTCTGGCTGCACAGGCACCAGCCCGTGGGGCTGAACCGGCGCAGCGCACCCGCCGGATCGATCTCCTTGATCAGCCAGTTGAGCTCGCCGCCCGTCAGCGACTGGGCCTGCAGGATGCCCTGGACGCCCTCAAGCACGGCCGCCGCCCGGCGGATCGCACCCTCCGCCCCTGCCGTACGGAACAGTTCCATGGTCCGGGCGTTAATGCCCCGGCCCCGCGGATGCGGCGAGGTCCCCGAGTGCTTCTCGACGAGCAGGTGCCTGACTCCGAGGCGGCTCAGGAACAGCGAGGTGGACAGGCCCACGAGAGAGCCGCCCACGACGAGAACCGGTACACGAACATCGGCTTTGTCTTCCATCAGCTGCGGGCTCCTGTTTTCTGTGTGGGGGAGTGGACTCTTTATGCCCCCGATCGGTGACGAGGCCCAAGCGATTCGCCGGTTGTCACCCGCTTGATCCGGACATGTAGCGGTACGTCCCCCTTCGGATGACGATGAGCGACAGCGGCTCCCCCCGAGAAGTGCCGGCCCGCTCTGCCCGAGCGGGGCAGCGGCCGGCCCGGGCAGACGCCTCCGATGACGGACGAGGGGTCCGTGCGCGATGGATCTCCACCCCCTCACGAAGGAGTGAGTAGATGACAACCACCCTGTCCGAACGGGTGTCGCAGTCAGCCTTCGACGGCTCCATGCTCCGGGTCGTGCTGCTGATGGACCTCCACGAGGGGACCCAGCAGCGGTTCTTCGAGGCGTACGAACAGCTCCGCCACGACATCGCTTCGGTGCCGGGCCACATCAGCGACCAGCTGTGCCAGTCCTTCGAGAACCCCTCGCAGTGGCTCATCACCAGCGAGTGGGAGAGCGCGCCCCAGTACCTCGCCTGGGTGAACAGCGAACACCACGCCGAACAGGTGAAGCCGCTGGGAGCCTGCGCCCGCATGATGCGCCCGCTCAAGTTCACCGTGCTGCGGGAGACGGGCCGCGGCTACGACCAGGCGGCCCGACCCGCCGGCGCCCGGCTCCAGCCCACCCCCCGCCTCGGCGCCGGCATCGTCCGCCACGCCCTCACCTTCACGGTCACGCCGGGCAGCGAGGAGAAGGTCGCCGCGATCCTCTCCGACTACGCCTCCCCGACGGCCCGCGTCGACGACCACACCCGCCTCTGCCGGACTTCCCTGTTCATGCACGGCAACCGGGTCGTCCGCACCGTCGAGGTCCAGGGCGACCTGATGGCCGCCCTGCGCCACGTGTCGGAGCAGCCCGAGGTGCGCGCCGTGGAGCACGCCATCAACCCGTACCTGGAACAGGACCGCGACCTCAACGACCCGGAGTCCGCGCGCATGTTCTTCATGCGCGCCGCCCTCCCCGCGGTCCACCACATCGCCGCCCCGGAACCGGAGTCCGCCGACGTCACCCGGCACGCCGTGTTCTACCCGGCCCGCCCGGGCCGCGGCCCGCTGCTCGCCCGCTTCCTCGCCCGACAGGACGAGGAGGCCGCGCGCCGCCCGGACAGCCCCGTACGGAGCAGCAGCATCTTCCAGCGCGACGACATCGTCGTCCGCCTCATCGACGTCCGCGGCCCGCTCGACGCCGAGCCCGAGACCACCTTCGGGATCCACGGCGCGCGCAAGGCGGCGGTGCTGGACCGGCTGACCACCCCCGGCACCGGCGCGCGCGCCGGCGCCGTACGCCACACCATGAACCTGATCACCGACCGCCGGGCCCCCGCGCAGTCCTGATCGCACCCCCGTCCCCGCCCCAGCCCGTCCAGGCTCCCCACACGCCAGGAGGAACCCGCCATGACCAGACAGCGCCCACGCATCGTGGACCTCAGCGAGACGCCGCCCAACCGCCGGCGCGGAGGCGACCTGAGGGCCGTGCTCACCCCGACCTCGGTGGGCTCGACCAGCGGATTCATGGGCATGGCGATCATGGCCCCCGGTGAGTCGATCGCCGAGCACTACCACCCGTACTCCGAGGAGTTCGTGTACGTGGTGGCGGGCCGCCTGGAAGTCGACCTCGACGGCGAGCCCCACCCGCTGCGCACCGACCAGGGACTCCTCGTCCCGCTGAACGTACGCCACCGCTTCCGCAACACCGGCGACACCGAGGCCCGCATGGTCTTCCACCTCGGCCCGCTCGCCCCCCGGCCGGAACTCGGCCACGTGGACACCGAGGAGGCCCCGCACCCGGAGAGCACCGCCTGGGAGCAGCCCCCGGACCGCACGGGAGCGGTCTCGTGAACCGCCGCCGTGTGGCGGTCACCGGGGTCGGCGTCGTCGCCCCCGGTGGAATCGGCGTCACCGCCTTCTGGGACCTGCTCTCCAACGGCCGTACGGCCACCCGCGGGATCACCCTCTTCGACCCGAAGGGGTTCCGCTCCCGCATAGCCGCGGAGGTGGACTTCGACCCCGCCGCGCACGGCCTGGAACCCGAAGAGGCCGCGCGGGCGGACCGGTACATCCAGTTCGCCCTGGTCGCCGCCCGGGAGGCGGTGCGCGACGCGGGACTCGACCTCGACACGGACCAGGCCTGGCGGACCGGGGTCTCCCTCGGCACCGCCGTCGGCGGCACCACCCGCCTGGAGCACGACTACGTGGCCGTGAGCCAGTCGGGCGCCTGGTGGGACGTGGACCACAAACTCGCGGGACCGCATCTGCACCGCGCCTTCACGCCCGCCACCCTCGCCTCCGCCATCGCGGAGCAGACGGGGGCCCGCGGCCCCGTGCAGACCGTCTCCACCGGCTGCACCTCGGGCCTCGACGCCATCGGCTACGCCGTCCACTCCATCGCGGAGGGCCGGATGGACGTGTGCATCGCCGGCGCCTCGGACTCCCCCATATCGCCGATCACGGTGGCCTGCTTCGACGCCATCAAGGCGACCTCGCCGAACAACGACGACCCGGCCCACGCCTCCCGGCCCTTCGACGCCGACCGGGACGGCTTCGTCCTCGGCGAAGGCGGCGCCGTCCTCGTCCTCGAAGAGCTGGAACACGCCCGCGCCCGCGGGGCGACCGTCTACTGCGAGATCGGCGGCTACTCCACCTTCGGCAACGCCCACCACATGACCGGGCTGACCGCCGAGGGCCTGGAAATGGCCCGGGCCATCGAAACCGCCCTGGACCAGGCCCGGGTCTCCGCGTCCGACGTGGACTACGTCAACGCCCACGGGTCCGGCACCAAGCAGAACGACCGCCACGAGACGGCCGCCGTCAAACGGGTCCTGGGCGAGCACGCCTACAAGACGCCGATGACCTCCATCAAGTCGATGGTGGGCCACTCCCTCGGCGCGATCGGCGCCATCGAACTGGCCGCCTGCGTGCTCGCGATGACGCACCAGGTGGTGCCGCCCACCGCGAACTACCAGACCCCGGACCCCGAGTGCGACCTGGACTACGTGCCCCGCACCGCCCGCGGTCGCACCCTGCGCCATGTGCTCTCCGTCGGCAGCGGTTTCGGCGGATTCCAGTCGGCCGTCGTCATGACCCGGCCGAAGGAGGAGGTCTCGTGACCAGCCCTACGGTCATCACCGGCATCGGGGTCGTCGCGCCCAACGGCATCGGCGCGGACGCCTTCTGGAAGGCGACCCAGTCCGGGCTCAGCGTGCTGGACCGGGTCACCCGCGCAGGCTGCGAACACCTGCCGCTGCGCGTCGCCGGAGAGGTACGCGGGTTTGAACCCGGTTCCATGGTCGAGGAGCGCTTCCTCGTGCAGACGGACCGGTTCACCCACCACGCCCTCGCCGCGGCCGACCTGGCCCTGGAGGACGCCCGGCTCGGCCGGGCCGACTACGAGGACGAGCCCTTCTCCGTCGGCGTCGTCACCGCCGCCGGATCCGGCGGCGGCGAATTCGGCCAGCGCGAACTCCAGCGGCTCTGGGAGCAGGGACCCCGCTACGTCGGGCCCTACCAGTCGATCGCCTGGTTCTACGCCGCGAGCACCGGCCAGATCTCCATCCGCCGCGGGTTCAAGGGCCCCTGCGGAGTGGTGGCCAGCGACGAGGCCGGCGGCCTCGACGCCTTCGCCCACGCCACCCGGGCCATCCGCCAGGGCAGCCGCGCCATGCTGGCCGGCGCCACGGAGGCCCCGCTCGCCCCCTATTCCATCGTCTGCCAGCTGGAGTACGAGGGCCTCAGCACCGGTGACGACCCCGAACGGGCCTACCGGCCGTTCACCGCGAAGGCCGCCGGCTACGTCCCCGCCGAGGGCGGCGCCATGTTCGTGGTGGAGTCCGAGGCCGAGGCACTGCGCCGGGGCGCCACCGTACGCGCCGAACTCGCGGGCCACGCCGGGACCTTCACCGGCACCCGGCGACGGGACCCGTCCGGGGAAGGACTGGCGCACGCGATCCGCGGCGCCCTGCGCGAAGCCGGATGCGCCCCGGAAGACGTCGACGTGGTCTTCGCCGACGCCCTCGGAACACCCGAGGCCGATGCCGCCGAGGCGGCCGCCCTGGCCGACGCCCTCGGCGCCCACGGCCGGCGGGTGCCGGTGACGGCGCCCAAGACCGGTACCGGCAGGGCCTACTGCGCGGCGCCCGCCCTCGACACCGCGGCCGCGGTCCTGGCCCTGGAGCACGGCGTGATCCCGCCGACCCCGAACGTCTACGACGTGTGCCACGACCTCGACCTGGTGACCGGCGGCGCCCGCCCCGCCGAGCTGCGCACCGCGCTCGTCCTGAGCCGCGGCCGGATGGGCTCCAACTCCGCGCTCGTCCTGCGCACGGCACGGGCCTCCTCCGCCTAGCCGGACGGCCCGCGCAGTCCCCTCGTAGGAAGAGAGACCCGATGTCCGACCGACTGACCATGGAGGAGCTGGCGGCCCTGATGAAGACCGCCGGCATCACCGTCAACCCCGCCGAGATGGCGGACCGCGCGGACGCCGCCTTCGACGAGTACGGCCTCGACTCCCTGGGCCTGCTCGGCATCGTCGGCGAGCTGGAGAACCGGCGCGGCCGGGCCCTGCCCACCGACGCCGACCGCTGCAAGACCCCCCGCGAATTCCTCGACCTCGTCAACAACAGCCTGATGACAGGAGCCTGACATGGCAGGGCACACCGAGAACGAGATCACCGTCAACGCCCCGGTGGAGCTGGTCTGGGACATGACCAATGACCTCCCCAACTGGCCCCAGCTGTTCAGCGAGTACGCCTCGCTGGAGGTGCTGGAGCAGGACGGCGACACCACCACCTTCCGCCTGACCATGCACCCCGACGAGAACGGCAAGGTGTGGAGCTGGGTCTCCGAGCGGACCGTCGACCGCGAAGCCCTCACGGTCCGGGCCCGGCGCGTGGAGACCGGCCCCTTCGCGCACATGGACATCCACTGGCAGTACTTCAAGGTGCCCGGCGGCACCCGGATGAAGTGGACCCAGGACTTCGCGATGAAGCCGGACGCCCCCGTCGACGACGCCTGGATGACCGACAACATCAACCGCAACTCGCCGATCCAGATGGCCCTCATCCGGGACAAGATCGAACAGCGCGAGCGCGAGAGCCGCACCCCCGCCGTCAGCCGCGTCTGAAACGAAAGGCGAGCACCGGATGTCCCCCATGCACCGCGCCCTCATCGTCGCCCGGATGGCTCCGGACGCGGCACCGAACATCGCCGAGCTCTTCGCGGCCTCGGATGCGGGCGAACTGCCCGCCCTGGTCGGCGTCACCCGGCGCAGCCTGTTCCAGTTCGGCGACGTGTACCTGCACCTCATCGACTCCGACCGGCCACCGGGACCCGCCATCGCGCAGGTCACCGAGCACCCGGAGTTCCGCGACCTGAGCGACCGCCTCACCGCCTACATCAGCCCGCACGACCCCGAGACGTGGCGCAGCCCGAAGGACGCGATGGCCAACGAGTTCTACCGCTGGGAACGCCCCGGCAAGCGGTGAACCGAGCGGCCGGCCGGGACCCGCACACCACGTGTGCGGGTCCCGCCGCGTGCCTGCCGCGCCCCGGCGCGCCGGATCAGCCCGCGGACTCGGCTGCGCCGGTGCCGGTGCCGGTGCCGGTGGCCGCGTGGCCGGTGGTCGCGTGGCTGGTGGGGCCGGTGGCCGCGTGGCCGGTGGGGTCGGTGCTTGCGGGGCCGGTCGCGGTCAGGTCGACGTCGACCTCGGCCCAGGTGAGGTCGGGGGAGTCCTCCACCTCCGCCCGTTCGCCCGCGAGCACCGCCCGCAGGGCGGCGGCCCGGCCGGGATCGCCCGGCACGGCCAGCAGGCTGACCCCCGCCCGCCGCACCCCGTACTGGATGCTCAGTACCAGCTCTGCGGGCGGGTGACGGTCCCGGAGGGCGGCCGTCAGCAGTCCGCGCACCAGCTCCGGGCGCACCCCGGCGGCGGCCGGCCCGTCGTCCTCCTCGGCGTAGGCATGGACGGTCACCGTGCAGCCCGCCCCCCGCGCCGCGTTGACCAGGGAACGCAGCGGCCGGTCCATGACCCCCGGCAGGTGCAGCTCGTCGCGCAGCGACTGCCCGAGCCGCTTCGCCCGCCCCCGCACCTCGTCGAGGTCCCCCACCGGGCCCGAGGCCAGCACCCGCAGGAACGGCAGGACCAGGTCGTCCAGGTCGGCCAGCCGTCTGCCGTACTCGGCCCGGCGCGCCCGCGCCGCGGACTCGGCGGCCGCCACGGCCGTACGGGTGGCCTCGGCGTCCAGGACGGCCCCGCCGAGACGGGCCACCGTGCGGCCGATCACGGCGCCCATCACCACCCCCATCACCGGGGCGGCCAGGGCCGGCAGCGCCGTCGTCACGGCCTGCAGCGACGAAGCCCCCTCCGGCGGCCGCGCCGCCATCAGCACGACGATGCCCGCCTCCTCACACGCCAGCGCCCACAGCACCTCCCGCCGCGGACGGACCGTCACCAGCAGGGTCAGCAGCGGGGTGATCGCGCCGATCGGCCAGGAGGTGTAGTCGGCGATGCCCTCCGGCGGCATCACCAGCAGGCTGCTGAGCGAGCCGCCGACCGCGAAGACCGTCCACCCCAGCGCGGCCCGGCCCCCCACACCGCGGTCCGCCCGGGCCAGCAGCATGCCGGTGGCCGCCGCGAGCAGCCCGTACCAGGGCAGGTACCAGACCATGCCCGGGGTACGGGGTGCGTGCACGGCTGCGACGCAGGCCATGACGGCCAGGAACGGCAGGCACACGGCTGCCAGCGGCCGCCGGACGTCGCCGATCGCGGCCCGGATCGTCGCCGCCTGGCCCCGCGGCCGCGCCGGACCGGAGCCCGTACGCGACCGGGCCCCGGCGGGCCGCCAGCGCAGGCGCACCGTGGTGCCGCGGCCGGGCGCACTGATCACCTCGGCGGTGCCGCCCACGTCCCCCATGCACTGGTGCACCGAACGCCGCAGCCCGAAGGAGTCCGGGCCCACCCGGTCCGGGGTGAAGCCCACGCCGTCGTCGGAGACGGTCAGGGCCACGCCGACCGCCCCTCCCGGCAGGACGCCGCCCCCGGAGTCGCCGGGGTCCGCGGACGCGTCGGCGTCCAGCCGCACCCGGACCCGCGTGGCGTCGGCGTACCGCCCGGCATTGCTCAACGCCTCCGTCGCCGCCCGGACACAGGCCTCGCCCACCTCGCGGGGCACCAGCACGGGCCCGTCCGGCAGCTCGGCCGACACCCGCGGCCCCGCCCCGCGGCCCGCGGCGGCCGCCGCCGCGGCCACGGCCCCCGCGACGGCGCCCTCACCCAGGCGGCCTGCGAGATCGACCAGCGCCCCGGCCCCGTCCGGCCCGACCGGGCCCGCGGTCAGCCCCGCCACGGCACGCCGTGCCTGGGCGCGCTGCTCCTGCGCCGGGACACCGGGCCGGGCGGCGGCCCGCAGCGCAGCGCCCACGTCGTCGTGGAGCAGGCGCTGGAACTCCCGGTGCGCCCGGCGGGCCGCCTGCGCCTGCGCGGCCTGCGCCACCGCGGCCCGCTTGTCCCGCTCCGCGGCGTCCGCCCGCAGCCCCGCCGCGCGCAGGGCGGGGGCCAGCGCCGCGGCCGCCAGCGCGGAGGCCGCGGCCGGCCAAACCCCCTCCAGCGCCCCGAACACCCCGTCCGCACGCACGCCCGCCGCCACCTGCGCGGCGATGGCCGCCAGGGCGACGGCCCGGCCGGCCCGGCCCCCGAGGAAGCCCACCGCCAGCAGCACCGCGGCCACCGTCGCCATGCTCCGCAGGCCCACCGAGAGCGCCTGCGGCTGCTCGACGGCGTACGCCGCGTGGACCGCCAGCGCCGCCCCCAGGGCCGCCGGCGCGTCCTGCCGGCCGGACAGCGCGGTGCGCCGGCCCCGGAGCGCCGTGACCGCCAGCAGCAGGACGAACACCGCCGAGGCGGCCGCCGTCAGCGGATCGCGGACTCCGGCGGACGCGGCCGACGAGAGCGCCACCGCCGACCACACCGCCCCGAACAGCAACGCCAGCCCCGCATACGACCGTTGGAGCGCGCACTCCACCCCGAAGCGGTAGGTGTCCCGGTTCACCGCTCACGCCGCGGGTCCCGGGCGAGCTCGATGTGCCCGTCCAGCTCACGCCGCGGGTCCCGGGCGAGCTCGATGTGCCCGTCGACCACGGAACGCCACACCAGCTCGCTGTTGTCGGCCAGCCGGAGGCCGTCGGGGCGCGAGAAGGCCTCAAGGGCCCGCTTGCGGTGGGTGCCGACCGTCGCGGGGGTCATGAACAGGCGCGCCGCGATCTGCGGGACCTTCATCCCGCGTGCCATCAGGCTCAGGACCGCGAGCTGCTTCTCGCTCAGCCGCACCCGGCCCCGCGGGTCGTTGACGATCTGGAGCGCCAGCCGCCCGGACACGTACGACTCACCGGCGTGCGCCGCACGCACCGCCTCCACCAGCTCGGTCTCCGGGTCCTCCTTGAGGACCAGGCCCAGCGCACCCGCCTCGATGCCCCGGCGGACCACCACCGGCCGGTGCTCCTGGGTGAACAGCAGCACCCGCGCCCCCGCCTCGCGCAGCCGGGCGACGTTCTCCTCGACCTGGCTGCCGTTGCCCAGCTCGATGTCGAGCAGGACGACCGAGGGCGTCGCGGACGCCGAGGCCAGCAGCGCCCCCACGTCCACCCCCAGACCCACCCACTCGATGTCCGGGGCGAGTTCGGCGAGGCAGCTGCGCAGCCCCCACCGCACCACGGGATGGTCGTCCACGGCGGCGAGCCGGACCGGCTCCCCGCCTTCTTGCGTCCCGGCCGTCTCGCACCCGGTCATCCGTCCCCCTCGGGATCGCGCCCTGCGCGGCTTTCCGCTCCCCATCACTACTACCGCCCAACAGGCCCCGTCTGTCATGGAATCCGGGGACAGACGCGAGGGACCCGCCGGCCCGAGCATCGGGGGACCGGCGCACCCCGGACGAGGGGCGGGAGGGGCCGGCCGAACGGCGCAAGCCACCGAGACCGAGGAGTTCCCATGAGTACGTTCACCAAGCGCATCGGCAGTTTCGACTCGCCGCACTCCGTGGAGGACACCCTGAAGATCGTTTTCAGTGGGGTGTCCGAGCAGCTGAGCGACCCCGTGTTCGAGGTGACCGAGCCCGGCCTGGCCGCGGCCGTCTACCTCAGCCGGCTGGACCGCAGCGGGCTCACCGTCACGGCCGGCAACAAGATCGACACGTACTTCCGCTTCCTCGTCGACCTCACCCCCACCGACCGGGGCTGCACCGGCGAGGTCTACCTCGACCGGCGCATGGGGGCCATCCGCCGGTGGATGGGGAACGCCATCGGCCTCGCCGGCGGCCTGCAACTGGGCTTCGCTCAGTGCAGCGTGCGGACCCGCAGCTGGAAGACCGGCTGAGGAACGTCCGCCCCGCCGCCGCGCCGACGGGGCACGTCGGGACGGGGCCCGGGGAGAACGGACCCGGGGAGAACGGGCGCGGAGAGACGGAACACAGGGAGAAGGGGACAAGGATGGTGAACGCATGAGCCAGCTGAAATGCCGCCACGGCGAGACGCTCGAAAAGTGCTGCGACCGGGGGTGCAGCCGGTGCACCGCCGGCTACCGCTGCCCGCGCCACGGCAAGGACTGGGCCTACACGACCGGCGGCGGCCTCTTCGCCGCCGGCCGCGCAGGCAGCGGGGCGAAGTGCCGCAAGGACGGCCGGCCCGTGGTCAACTGCCCGTCCTGCCGCGGCCGCAGCGGCAGGACCTGCGGAACCTGCGGGGGCACGGGACAGACCTGCCCGACCCACGGCCGCTACTGGAACTGACGGAGACCGATCGGACCCGGGGCAGAGCCGGGTCCCGGGCCGAGGGCGCGGCCGGCACCGGCCGCGCCCTCGGCGCGCCCGGCCCGGACGGGAGGCGGGCCGGTACGCGGGCCGGTACGCCGAACACGGGGCGTGAGCTATGTTTGAACACGAGTGACATGAGAAGGAGGCCCTCGGGTGTCATCGGGCCAGCAGCAGGCACGCGCACAGGCGGCCGCGATCACGCCGAGCGGGCAGCCGTCATCGGAGCAGGGACGTGCCCCCGCCGACCGGCTCCTGGCCCTGTTCGACGGCCACCGGCTCTCCCCGGGGCAGCGGCGGATCGCCCAGTACATGATCGACCACCTCACCGAGGCCGCGTTCCTGTCGATCACCGAGCTCGCGGAGCGGGTGGGCGTGAGCCAGCCGTCCGTGACCCGCTTCGCCGTCTCCCTGGGCTACAGCGGCTACCCCGCCCTGCGCGAGGTGCTCCAGCCGATCGCGCTCAGTGCGGTCGCCGGGTCCCCGGACAGCCGCGAGGAGATCCGCCGCAACGAACTCCAGGCCGCCGTGGACGCGGAGATCGAGAACCTGGAGAGCGTACGCAGGCTCCTCGCCGACACCAACCAGGTGCTGGACATCGGCCGCGAGCTGGCCAGGTCGGTGCCGCTGACCGTCCTCGGCCTGCGGATCTCGGTCTCCCTGGCCGAGTACTTCGCCTACGCGGCGCGGCGCATCCACCCCGACGTACGGCTGGTGACCCGCGGCGGCAGCGTCGCCTTCGACGCCCTGCTCCAGTCCCGGGCGGCGGGCGGCAGCTGGGTCCTGGCCTTCGCCATGCCGCGGCACGCCAAGGAGACCCTGGCCGCGGTCCGGGCCGCCCGCAGCACCGGCCTGCGGGTCGTGCTGATCACGGACCCGACCCTGGGTCCGCTGGTGGACGAGGCGGACGTGGCGCTGACCGCGGGGACGGGGTCCCGGCTGGTCTTCGACTCGTATGCCGCCCCCGGCATGCTGTCCGCCGCCCTACTTCAAGCCATGGCCGACGCGGACCCGGAGCGGACGCAGGCCCGGCTCGAAAGTTATGAGCAGGCCGCTGACCAGCACGGTTTCTTCCTGTAGGCAGTTTCCGGGCGTGATCCGGTGGAATATATTCACGCCACTCAGCGTATGAAATTTTTCATGCGCTTGCGTACTCGACGGTATATATGTTTACTGACGGCGGCGCTCCGGATCCACCAGATGCCAAGGAGGACGTCCCCACGTCCCCCTAGAACGGACACGCAGCGTGATGCACTCCTCCTCACGTCACGCTGCGGGTCGAGTCAGGCCCTCGGATCCCGAAGAGCTCCCCTGGCGGCCTCGGTCAACCCCTGGGCCGAGGCCGCCCCCAGCACCATCTCGGTCAGAGTTCGACACCACTCGGAAGTGACGAGAATGCCCCAGACGGCCACCATCACACGCAGCCCGGACTGGCCCCTGCAGGTCAAGGCGCCCGGTACCCACGACTGGGAACGCTCGGCCACCCGCTGGCTCCGCGAGCTGCTGCCGGCCCGCTACGGCAGCTATCTGACCCTGACCCGCCACCATGCCCTCCTCGCCCGGCACGTCCAGCTCCAGCTGCAGCACGAGATGCGCGCCGTCCGGGTGGCGCTCCAGACCAGCCGGGCCGAACTGCCCACGCTCGGAATGGCCGAGTCCGTCATCGAGAACACCATCCGGATGTACGCCGTGGAGCTCGAACAGCTCGGCAGGCTCTCCCGCGGTGCCCGCCTCGTCAGCGACGCACTCCTGGTGAACAGCCCGGCCGCGCGCAGACGCTGACCTCGCGAGGCCGTGCGCTGAACCCGTGCACGGCCCGGTCGGCAGGACCCCCAGGCCGTCTCGGAGACGGCCTAGTCCGCCTGCCAGGAGCGCAGTCGGTCGGCCACGTCGAAGACCGTCAGGCGCAGGGACCGGACTGCCGTGACGAGGTCACGCCAGTGTGCGTACGGGGCTTCGACCGTGTGGCCGGACGCTTCGATGTAGGCGACCGCGACCCCGTAGGCGAAGAACTCGTTGTCGGCCGGGAGCGGGCGGAGCAGGACGATGGCCTCGAAGAGCGCGGCGGCGCGCCAGTAGGCGTCGGGGGAGTCCACCTGCAGGCTGGGCGTGTTCACCCGGTGCCGGGCCACGGCGGCGGACAGCGCCGAGTGGTCGGCGACCGCCACATCCTTGAACAGGGCTTCCTGGCGCTCAAGCAGCCAGCGGTGGTCGATGTGCAGTTCCACGCGCCTCACGCCGCCCGGGAGTCGGCGGGCCCGGGGCGGGGCCCGCGCGCGCAAGTCAAGATGTCGGCCATGCTCCGAGTATGGTGCTGCTCCGCCCGACGGGGGGCCGGGAGGCCGAATCCGCCTGCTGCCGGGGCCGTTGTGCGCGTCCGCGCGCGAACAGGGAGGACCCCGCACCATGACCGCCGCATGGGACACCGTCAGTGAACTCGCCGCCTGCTTCGACGCGGCCGACGCCGAGCGGGGCATGCCCCCGCAGGAGAGCCACATCCTGCAAGTGCTCAAGATCGGCGAGGAGTTCGGTGAGGCGGCCCAGGCGGTGATCGGGGCCAAGGGGACCAACCCGCGCAAGGGGCACTCCCACAGCTGGGAGGACGTCCACGACGAGGTGTGCGACGTGGTCATCACCGCCATGGTCGCCCTCGCCCGGATGCGGCCCGACGCGGAGCAGTATTTCAGCGAGCAGCTGAGGCTCAAGTCGGGCAAGTTCCTGCCGGCGGAGCCGGGTCCGGTCGGTTCGGTGGGTCCGGTGGGTCCGCCAAGTCCCATGGAGCCGGTGGAGCCGGTGGGTCCGGCCGCACCGGCCGACTCTGCCTGACCGGCACGCCGCCTCCGTCGACCGCGCTCCCGTCGGTGCCGCTCCCGTCGGTGCCGCGCCGCCCGGCGCCCGTGCCGGGGGCCGGGCGGCGCGGCGGGTTCACGGCTTGGGCAGGGTGCAGCCGGGGCGGTTCAGGTCCACGGTGCTGCCCGGGCCGATGCAGGGCACCAGGATGTACGTCTGCTGGGCGTAGTTGATGCCCTGGCGGACCGTCACGGCGCCGCTCTGGTCGACCTCGCACGGGTTGTTCACCGTGCAGCGCCCGCCGTCCTCGTTGCCCGTGTTGTTGACGGCGACCACCTTGCCGGTCGACGTGTCGATCACCGGCGAGCCGGAGGTGCCGCCGATCGTGTTGCAGGAGGAGGTGTAGCGGACGGAGTCCTTCCAGGTCCAGCCGCCCTCCTTGAGCCGGTAGGCGAAGCCGTCCACGGAGCAGCTGTAGGTCCGCTTCCAGTAGGCGGACACCACCTTGATCGACGCACCCTGCGCCGGCCGGACGTCGTTGAGGGTGAGCGGAGCGATCCCGTACTGGCTCTGGATCTGCGCGTAGGACTTGGTCAGCTGGTACAGCGAGACGTCCGTGTCCGTCATCGTCGCGTAGGAGATCTTGCTGGCTCGCAGGGTCGCCACCTTCGTGCCCGCCGCGTTCAGCAGGGAGAAGGAGCGGGAGGAGGCCTTGTCCTTGACGACCTCACCGGCGGCCGGCATGCCGCTCTCCAGGCAGTGCCCGTTGGACAGGACCAGCGCGGGGTCGTCGGGCTGGGAGCCCGGGGCGCGCACGACGGAGCCGGAGCAGTTGCTGAGGGCGACGGTTCCGGCATAGGTGACCGCAACCGCCGGGACGGCTGGTGCCGGTGCGGCGACGGCGGGTGCGGCGGCGGCTCCCATGAGGAGCAGGGAGAGCGCGGCGCCGGCGAGAGGCTTGTTCATGTGGGGGTTCCCCTCTGGTGACGAGCGACCGAAGATCCTTCGGTTTGTCATGCGCATTGCTGGCAGGGACATACCAACTGGCAAGAGCGCAGGCCGAGTTGGGGATCGTTTTCGGGCAGGGCGGCACGGCGGAGGCTGCCGGTCCCACCGCCGGCCTCCCGGCCGATGCCGGGGGGTCGGCGCGGGATGCGCATGCACGCAGGCAGGGGCGGGCGCGTGGCTCAGGCATTTACCTGCGGCAGGGGTGTTCCGCAGGCAGCTTTCGCCTCCTACGGTCTGATCAGCACAGTTCCGGACCGGGAGGCAGCGTGACGCGCGAGATCGACATCGACCAGCTGGTGGCGGCGATGAGAACGGTGGACGAGGCCGGACGGCTCTTCGAAGAGGCGCTCGGGGTGTACGAGGCGCGCGGCCCCAAGCGCATCAGCGACGACTTCAAGGTGGCCGGCGGCAGCGTCCAGACCCTTCAGGGCGCCGAGGAGATGGCCCGCGGGGCCCGCAAGTTCCTCACGGACCTCGCACTGATCACCGGCTACGCGGTCGCCGGCCTGGGGGACCGGGTGGAGGGCAGGCTGGCGGCGGCCCGGGCCGGCTTCGCCGCCGTGAGCGGCGGCGGGTCCCGGATGGGCCGCCCCCTGCTCGACCCCACGCTGCGCGGCCTGCGCCTGCTGCAGACCGTCGACCTCTTCGGACCCGAGTTCACGGCCCAGGTGGAGGAGGTCCTCCAGGCGGAGAAGGCCACCTACCCGGACCCCTCGACCTTCCGTGTCGCGGAGTCCGCACCGGCCGTTCCCACCCCCTGACCGGCGCCCCCCGCAGTCGCACCGCGGGCAGGTCCCCGGCAGCCGTACCGCCGCTGTACGGGACCCGCCGGCCGGCGCCCCCGCGGGCCCGCCGCCCGCCTGCGGATGCGGGCCGCGCCCGCCGGGGCGAGGCTGGTGGCATGCACCATGCACCCGTCGTCGTGCACCGCATCTTCCCGTCGGGAGGGCGCCGGGTGACCCTGCGCACCCCCGGGATCGGTGAGGCGCACCTGGGGCTGGCCCGTTCGGACGAGGACGTCATCGCCCTGCTGCGGCAGGCCGGGCTGCCCGACCCGGACGACGTGGTCCTCGGGGACGTGCCGCTGCTGGAGTGGGAGGCGGACGCGCCCCACGTCTACCAGGTGGACCCTCCGACCGCAGACCTGCCCTGAACGGCCCCCTGCCCGCGGCGGAGTGCAACCGCACCCCGAGCAGCCGCCCCACGAGGCCCGTGCCCCGACGCTCCGGCGGAGCGGCACGCGTGCGGGGCCCCGCCTCCGGGGCGGGGAGTGACAGGTACTAGAGTCCCCTGTCTGTTCGATGGTGCTGCTGAGTGGGGGAGACGGGATGAGCACGCAACTTCGGGAGACGGCAGACGAATTGGCCGAGGTGCTGTGGCGGGAGCACACGGTGTACCGGGACCGCTCCGGGGGCGTCGTCATCCGGGGGGAGCACGTCCAGCGCTGGATCAGCCTCTCCACCGGCGCCGGCCGGGACGAGGTCCTGCTGCGCGCCGGCCGGATCCTCGACGGCGGTACCACCGCCCCGGCCCGCTCGGAAGCCGTCGCCCGCCTCTCCTCGGGCACCGGGGAGCTCGCTGCGGTCTGCCGCCGCCTGCTCGCCGAGACCGCAGCCGGACCGACCGCAGCCGCCCGCCCCGCCGGCCGCCCCCGGCCGAACCGCGCCGGCCGCCGACCCCGGCACACCAGCCTCCGCTCATGGCTGGTGGTGGCCTGCGTGGTCGGACTCGTCGTCCTGTACGCAGCCCAGGTGTGCGGAGCCGTCTAGTGCTGTGACCGGAAAGGTTCACCGGGTCGCGGCGCCCGGCACGGCGCCTCGCGGCGTTGTCGGACCACGCACGTACGTCCAGTACGAGACGTGGCCCTCCGCCTTGCGATGCACCGCACCGGACACCGCGACCCGGCCCGGGCGGCAAACCTTTCCGGTCACAGCACTGGTCACACCACCAGTCACTCCCGATCGCGGTCCGGCGCCGGCTGCCGCTCGTGCTTTCATGCCGAGGTGAACAAGGACAGCGACCGCGCACCCGCCGCCGGCCCGCCCTGCCGGGTCCGGCGCCGCTTCGACGGCGACCTCGACGCGTGTGTCCAGGCACTCGCCGCGGTCCACGGGCACAGCGGCTATCCCGTGAACTGGCCCGAGGACCCCGGCGGCTGGCTGACGCCGTCGTCGCTGCTGGCGGCCTGGGTCGCCGAAGTGGACGGCCGTGTCGTCGGCCATGTCGGCCTGTCCCGCAGCGGGACGGACGACCTGGCTCCGGGCCTGTGGGGCAGCCGCGAGGGCGTGGACGCCGACCGGGCAGCGGTGGTCAACCGGCTGTTCGTCGCGCCGACCGCGCGGGCCCGGGGGATCGGTGCGCTGCTGCTGGCGCAGGCCGTACGGGAGGCACGGGCCCGGGGCCTGCACCCGGTGCTCGATGTCGTGGTCTCGGACACGGCGGCGGCCGCCCTGTACGAGCGGATGGGCTGGGAGCACCTGGCCACCGTCGCACAGCAGTGGGGCCCTCGGCAGACCGTCGCCGTCCGGTGCTACGCCGGCCCGGTCCCCGCCCCGCAGCCCTCCCAAGCCGACTGACACCGCCCCGGCGGTCCGCAGGGCGGCGCGGTCAGCGGGTCCGGACCTGCAGGCCCGGCTACCGGTGGGCGGCCGTGGCCGGTCCCCGGGCGGTCTCGGCCCGTACCCAGTCCAGGTAGGGGGCGCTCCCGGTGACCAGGGGTACGCCGACCACCTCGGGGGTGTCGTACCCGTGGTGCTCCGTGATGAAGGCCTCCAGCGGCGCGGCGAGTTCGGCCCGGGTCTTGAAGTCGATGCGCCACTCGTCGGCCTCCCGGACCTCCCCCTCCCACCAGTACACGGAGCCCACGCGGTACACCTGGGCGCAGGCCGCCAGCCGCTCGCGGACCACGGCGGCCGCCAGGCCCCGGGCCTGGTCCTCGGCGTCATGGGTGGTGGTCACCACGATGCAGTCATGGGTCGTCATGCCGAGAGCCTACGGGGAGCCGGGGGCCAGGTCCGGGGGAGCGCACCGACGGCGGGACTCGTACGAGCCCCGCCGTCTGGTGTCACTTCGCTGACCGTCACGTACAACGACCGCCGCGGCAGCGGGACACGGGCGCGGGGCAAGGCGACCGTGTCCGGCCGGGTGGACCCGCGGTCCGCTCCAACGAATCCGCCCGCGCAGGAACGCAGTTCGCCCGGGCGGTACGGTGGACGCTCGGTGTTCGAAGGGGGTGCAGGCCCCCGTCCCAAGGAAGGCCACACGTGGACGGGAAGCCCACCTCGCCCCAGGATCCGCCCTACGAGATCGCCGCGGGGCTGCCGGGCATCGAGACGTACCGTCGGCTGCGCGGCGAGACCGGGCTCGGCGCGAAGACCGTGGAGGGGGCGGCGATCGGCCTGCCCCACTCCTGGTACTGCGTGACGGTCGAGCACGCGGGGGAGACGGTCGGCATGGGCCGCATCATCGGGGACGGCGGCTGCTTCCTGCAGGTCGTCGACGTCTGCGTGCTCCCGGACCACCAGGGCCGAGGACTCGGAAAGCGGATCATGGCCGCGCTGACCGCGGAGCTGGAACGGCGCGCACCGGAGGGCACCTACGTGTCGCTCATCGCCGACGGCGAAGCCCGCCGCCTCTACGCGCAGTTCGGCTTCGCCGAGACCGCGCCGTACTCGGTCGGCATGGCCCGCCTGCTGTGACGGGCTACTCGTCGATCTGGAGCACCGCCATCATGCCCCTGTCCTCGTGGTTGAGGATGTGGCAGTGCAGGACGGTCTTGCCCGGGTAGTCGAGGAAGCGGGTGCGGACGACGATGTTTCCGCGGGCCGGGACGAGCACGGTGTCGCGCAAGCCGTTGGCCGGCTGCGGCTGCCCGTTGACGCTCATCACCTGGAAGCTGTTGGTGTGGACGTGGAACGAGTGGTCCTCCTGGCTGTTGTTCCTGATCGTCCACTCCTCGACCGTGTTCAGCTTGACCCGGAAGTCGACGCGGTTGTGGTCGAACTGCTTGCCGTTCACGTAGAAGAGCGTGTTGTCCCGGTTCTCGGTGAAGGTGATGGTCTTGGAGTCCGCGGGCGTCTCCTGGCCGAGGTCCTCGACCGGGGCGAAGGCGGTCGGCAGCTCGGCCGGTTCCACGGGTTCGCCCGCGGACTCCACGGTGGCCAGGGTGGCCTGCGGGAACTGTCCGCCCGTGCGCCCGGAGTCGTAGGGGAGGGTCTGCAGCTCCGTGGTGCCGGCCGGGCCGCCCTGGACGAGCACGTCGTACCGGGAGCCCGCCGGGATCACCAGCGACTCGGCGCCGTACACCTCCTTCACCGGGTAGCCGTCCTGGGCGACGACGTGGAAGACCGAACCGGGCAGGGCCACCTTGTAGAAGATGTTGGCCCCGATGTTCGCGATCCGCCACAGCTGGGTCTCACCGGGCCGGATCCGGATGCGGGGGTTCACCTGGCCGTTGACCGTACGCGTCGTCTCCGCGTTCATCGTGAGGCCGGCGGTCTTGACCGCGTCGCCGTCGATCTGGAAGTCCTTGAGCGCGACGGTGCGTTCGGTGATCCCGCGCAGCGGCTCGGGCAGGTGGGCGTCGAGTCCGTCGACCACGACCAGCCCCGCCATGCCGCCGGCGACCTGGGCCGTCGAGAGGGAGTGGGCGTGCGGGTGGTACCAGTACGTCCCGGGTCTCAGGTCCTTCGGGAAGGCGTAGCGGTACGCGAACGTCTCGCCCGGTCCGACGGAGAGGAACACGTTGTCGGCGGCTTCGCCGGGCGACACGTGCATCCCGTGCACGTGCAGGTTCGTCTCCTGGTCGAGCTTGTTCTCGAAAGCGATCTCCATGCGGTCGCCCGGCTTCAGCCGCAGGGTGGGGGGCATGTACAGCCCGTTGTAGGTCAGCGCCCACACGTCGCTCCCGGCCAGTCGCACCTTCTTCCGTTCGACGGCGATGCTCGTCCGGAGCACCCCGTTGCGGCTGACGACCTGTGCCGGGTCGAGGAGGTCGGCCGTGGCCCGGAGCGGCGGCGCCTGGTGCCCGCGCGGCTGCGGCCCGGACGTGCCTGCGCAGCCCGCGGCGAGCGCGAGGGCGACGAGGACGGAGCCGAGGACGGGCCAGGACCGGCGGAGGGCGTGCGGAGGCAAACGGACTCCCCAGGGAGGCGCCGCAGGACGGGATCGGTGCGGCTTTCGGCGGCCATCATGCATGGGCGGGGAGGTGGATCCGCACGTGACCCGCGAGGAGCGGGCGCCGGTCACCCTGGGTGGACGCAGCCGATGACGATCGTGGCCGACCGCACCCCCGGCGGCCGCACGCCGAGGAGGACGGGCACGCCGGCGCCCCGTGACGGCGGCTCCGGCGGTGTCTCCTCAGGCGGTGCCCTCCAGGGGCCGGAGGAAGCGCCGCTCGTACCGCTTGATGCAGCGGGTGCGGCGCGCCAGTTCGAACGCCTCCTGGCACTCCGGATCGGACATGCTGTCGGTGCGGTACTGCTCGTAGGCGGCGAAGCCGGGGAAGGAGAAGAGGGCGTAGGCGATGTCGCTGTCGCCCTCACTGGGCAGGAAGTAGCCGTGGTGGGTCCCGCCGAAACGGTGCACCAGCCGGACCCAGCGGCGCCCGTACTCCTCGAAGTCCGCGAGCTTGTCGACGTCGATCTCGTACTTCAGATGAATGGTGATCACACCGCCATCATGCCGCGCCCCGGTCCCGCCGTGCCCGGCGCCGCCGCAGCAGCAGGCCGACGGCCGCCCCCGCCAGGGCCGTGGCCGCGACACCCGCCGTGGTCCACCAGAGCGGACCCCCCGAGGCGGCGCCTCCGGCTCCCCCGCCCTGCTGCGCGGACGCCGTGGGGGCC
Organism: Streptomyces sp. cmx-4-9; assembly: GCF_046548835.1. Lineage (NCBI taxonomy): Bacteria > Bacillati > Actinomycetota > Actinomycetes > Kitasatosporales > Streptomycetaceae > Streptomyces > Streptomyces sp. cmx-4-9. Next base: position 597,210 of record NZ_JAEBEE010000002.1, read on the forward strand.
GCGGGACCCGCGGGCGCGGACGCGGACGGGGTCTCGGGAACGCCGGGCGCGGACACGGGCGCGGACGTGGACGCGGAGGGGGCGGCCGAGGCGCTCGGGGCGGGGGCCGGGTCCACCACCGGAACGGAGACCTCCTGCTCGCCGTGCCCGAGGTCGGGGAAGCCCACGTCGATGGAGACCTTCCACGAACCCGGCGGCAGCGCCTCCGCGGTGGTCCAGCCCGCCGGAGGGGCGGTGGCGTCGCGGATGAGCCGCCAGGGCCCGAGGGTGCGGGTGCCGTCCCCGCTGACCGCGTTCACCGTGGCGGCGACCGCCTCCTCGACGGCGTCCCCGTCGTTCTCCCAGGTGACGTCCGCGGTCACACGGCCTTCCCGCTGCCCGGTCACCACCACTTTGACGGTGTCGCCGTGGGCGTGGGCCGCGGCGGGGGCCAGCAGCAGGAGTCCGAGGGCGGTCAGGGCGGTCAGGGCGGCCGGGAAGGCGATTCGTGCGCGCATCGTCGCAGTCCTCCGGTGGGATGAGGGGTGGACGGCGGACGGCCGCAGGGGCGGCCGTCCGCCGCAGTGGTTCACTGAGTCAGGACGGTGGGGCCGGGGCGCCGGCCGGGGAGGCCGGCGCCGGCGGCCCGCTCCGCCGGGTTCAGCCCGTCTTCTGGAGCGTCCAGGCCTGCGTCGGACGCCCGTCCGCACGCTGGAGGTCGAGCAGCCAGGTCCCGTAGTACGGGCGGCTGCTCACCGTGAGGGCGAAGCCGCCCCCCGGATCCGTCACGGTCACCGTGCTGCCGCGGGTCGTCAGCCGCCAGGCCTGCGCGCCGTTGCTGCCGCACGGCTGCTGGGCGACCCACATGCCCGCCGCGGGAGTGCCGCCCGGCTGCAGGCACTTGCCCGAGGCCGCCGACCGGATGCGGACCTGCCCGCTGCCCGCGTCGTCGAAGAACCACTGCTGCTGGGCGTAGCCGTTGGCCCGGGAGCCGACGAGCACCGTGCCGTCGGCGGTACGGCCGCCCCACAGCTCGGCGGCCATGCCGGTGCTGCCGTTGCCGAGCACGTAGCGGGTCCCGGCGGTCGTCGTGCCGCCGCCCGCCCGCGCGGTGCGGAACGAGGTGGCCTTGCCCGGTCCGCTGTCCCGGCCGGAGCCGTCGCGGACGGAGACGGCGACGGTGTAGGCGGTGTCGGGCCGGAGGTTGTAGATGCGCAGCACCGGGGACTGCACCCAGGTCAGGTGCTTGCCGCCGAGCATCACCTGGTACCAGGCGGCGCCTTCGGCCTTCGGCCAGCTCACCACGACGGAGTCGGGCTGGATCTGGCTCGTGGTGACGGCCGGTCCGCCGCCGGGCTTCTTGGTCGGCGTCGGGGTCGGCGTCGGCTTCTTGGTCGGGCTCGGCGTCGGATCCGGGTTCGGGCCGGGGTCGGTTCCGCCGCCGCCCTTGTTCCGCATCAGGAACTGGTTGTCGGCGATGTTCCAGTGCGTGGCCAGATAGCTTCCTGCCTTCGGGCTGGTGTGGAAGTAGTCGTCGTGGTTGCAGTCCAGGATGTTCTCGGCGGCCTGGTTGGTGCAGACGTTGCGCATCTTCGGGTAGTTCGGGCTGTCCGAGTAGCACATGACGTCGTATTCGTCGGTGCAGTGGGCGCCCAGACTGGTGTTGGGCGCGCTGTTGTTCACGGCGCCCAGGTTGTGCCCGAGTTCGTGCGCGGCGGTGTGGCCGCCCCAGCAGCCGGAGTCCGTACGCCCGTAGGACGGGCCGAAGTTGCTCTGGTTGGCCTGGCCGGGCCGCTCGTCACCGGCGAAGGTGCCGATGCCGCAGTAGACCTGGGTGTCCGCGAAGATCATGTACTTGCGGTCCCGGCGGTCGAGGCCCTTGCCGGCGAGCGCCCGGTTGGTCGCACTGAACTCGGCCAGGGCGGAGTCCGGGAGCTCGATGTTGAGCACGGTCGGCGTGCAGTCGGCGGCCGTCACGTAGCGGATGTACCGTACGCCGCCGGTTTCCTGGGCGCTCGCCGCGTAGATGACGTCGGCGTCGGCGGCCCACTTGCGGAACGAGGCGACGTACTCGGAGTAGCGGTCGCGGCCGGGCCCGTGGACGTACACGACCTGGACGCGGTTGCCGGTGCTGCCGTCGCCGTCGCACTGGACGGTCTGCCCGGCCGGGCCGGCCGCGACGGCCTGGCTGCCCGCCGAGGCTGCGGGGGCGGGGGCGGCGGCGGACCGGGCGGCCTCGGCGTCGGCGGCGGGCGTGTCCTGAGGACGCCCGCCCTCCTGCGCGGCGGCCGGGTCCTCGGCGGCGGGCTTGGCCGGATCCGCAGCCGGGGCAGTGGACTTGACGGCCGGGGGTATGTCCTTCTTGATGTCGACGCCGCTCGGCGGGGCGTCGGGCCCGTGGGTGCAGTGGCCGGCGTCGGTGCGGTACACCCCGGTGCAGGGGTCGCCCTTCGGCGCGGCCTTGAGGCCGTCGTAGACCATGCCGCGCGCGTCCTCGTTGGCGGGCGCGTCGGAGAGGGGCTCGGGGTCCTGGTCCCGGGCGGGCGCGGAGGCGGGGGCGGCGGCCTCCGCGGGGGCTCCGGCGGCCAGGGCAGGAGCCGCCGCGCCGGCTTCGTCGCCGAGGCCGGAGTAGGCGATGCCGGCGGCCAGAACCGCCGCCGAGGCCATGGCGGCCGTCAGGAGCATCAACCGCCTGGGTCTGCGCCGGTGTTCACGGCGTCTGCGTCGTCCTGTCATGGGCACCTCAAAGCGTGATCGGAAGACTGGGTGCGCGGAAGCCTGCCAGACGTACGCCGCGGAGAATTCGGACAAAGAGGCTCGGGCTTCGAGAAATCGTTCCGTTACCTGTCGACGTTTTTTGACGAACCGTCAAAAAGGTTTATCCGCGCGGGAGTTATGCGCGTAGCGTGTTAATGGTCCAGGCCTTTTCGGGGCAGTCGTTATCAAATCGAGATAAGGGTCGCCGGCTTATTGACGGGAATTCAGTCGAGGATTCACCTAATTACTACCTGTCGAATTGCCTCCGTTACGACCCGTGAGGAATCGCGCGCTCCGGCAGCCGCAGGCAGGGGCAGGCAGCGCGGGGCAGGGCAGGGCGGGGCAGGGCAGCGCAGGGCGGGGCAGGGCAGCGCCACTCCCCTCAGGACGCCGGCGGACCGTCCTGGACGCCGGCGGTCCGCCGCCCCTGGTCCCCGACGCGGCCGGTGACCACCAGGTCCCCCGCGGGGGTGCGGCGCGCGAGCACGCCGGTGCGCAGGTAGCCGTCGGCGGTGAAGGAATGGGCATCGTGGCCGGGTGCGCGGTAGGAGCCTCGCGGGACGTACGGGCCCCGGGCGAGCAGTTCGCCCGTCTCCCCTTCGGGCACCTCCCGGCCGTCGGCGCCCACCAGGGCGATCTCGTCGTCCGGGGAAAGCGGTCGGCCCTGTGAACCGAGCACGCGCTCGTCGGGATCGGCGGGCCGGGTCAGCGTGAGCACCCCCTCGACCGTGCCGTGGACCTGCTGCAGACGGCAGCCCAGTTCGGGCCCCACCCGTCCGGCGGTCGCCCGGTCCAGGGGAGCGGACGCGCCGCCGACCTGCACGAGCCGCAGGGTGCCCGGACCGGCGCCGGCGGCGGGCAGCGCATCGAGCCACCGCCGGATGACGCCGGGCTCCACCGACGTGAGGGTGACCTGCGCGCGCCCGACCGCCTCCCGGCAGGCGGCGGCCCCCGCGTCCTCGACGAGGACGACGGCGCCGCCGACCGACAGCGTGCCGACGATGCCGGGGCACCCGAAGGCGAAATTGGAGGCGGCCGGCAGCGCCGCCAGGTACACGTCGTCCTCGGTGAGCGACACCAGCTCGGCAGCGGCCCGCGCCTGGTAGGCGTAGTCGTCGTGAGTGCGCGGGATGAGCCGGGGCGCTCCTGCAGGGCCGTCGGAGGGCAGGAGGAACGCCACCTGGTCGGCCCTCTGCGCGAGCGCCCTGTCCGGCGGGGAGTCGACGGAGCCCAGCGGGAAGTAGTGGCAGCCCGACGGGTCGGTGGTGAACCCGCCGTACGGGGACGAGGTGCCCGGCGCCTCCAAGGGGAACACCCGGCGCAGGAAGGGCCCTTGAGCGGAGATGTCCGCCGCCATCGCGATGTGGTCGAAGCCCTGGTAGGTCGCCGGACCGACGTAGGCGACGGCCTGCGTCACCCGAACGAGGTGGGACACCTCGGGGGCGCGGTACGTGACCGGGCACAGGGCGGGGACCAGGCCGGCGCGCATCAGGGCGAAGACGGTGACCACGAACTCGGGGACGTTCGGCAGCTGGACGACGGCCCGCTGCCCGGGACGCAGTCCGCGCAGCCGGAACCCGGCTGCCATCCGGTCCACGCGCCGGTTCAGGTGCGCGTACGTGAGGCGGGTGTCGCCGTGCACGAGTGCCGTTCGCGGGCCGTACTGCAGGGCCCAGTCGCGCAGCAGGTTGTCCAGGGTGTTGCCCCGCCAGTGCCCGGCCGCCCAGTAGCGGTCGACGAACTCCTGCGGCCAGGGTGTGGAGCCCTCCGGCATCGGTGTCACTCACTTCCTCCGGCCCAGGGGGGTCGGACCCGTACGGCGGCGGACCGGCGCTGCGGCCGGGCGGCTGCGGCGCCCGGGACGGTGCGGGGTCCGGAGGGCAGCCGCGGCCCGCGGCCCGCCCGCCCGCGCTGGGCGGCCCGCGGTGGGCGGTTCGCGGAGCCGGCCGGGCGCGCGGTGCGCCGCGGCGGCGCCCCGCCGTCCCACGCCGTCCCCCGCTGCCCGGCACGGCGACGTCCCCGCTCTGACCTGGACCATCCAAGCCGCCGGCTTGGCGGTGCACCATGTGCTGTCCCCACCACGGCCGCCGACCGCGATCATCGGAAAGCCCAAGAGGCGCCGCTGACCAGCCCGAACGCAGGCGACCCGGACAGGAACCCGACCGGCCTCCCGGACGGCGCAGGAGAGGGCCTACTCCGAGCGGCCGGTCGCGGCGACCGTCACGCCCAGGCCGATCAGGGTGACGCCGCCCGCGCCGCCGACCATCGCCAGGCGGCGGGGCGAGCGGGCGAACCACGTGCGGGTGGTGGCCGCGACCAGACCCCACGCACTGTCCGACACCAGCGCAATCGCATTGAAGACCAGGCCGAGCAGCAGCATCTGCACGGTCACGTGCCCCTGACCGCGATCGACGAACTGGGGGAGCACGGCGGCGAAGAACACCATGGTCTTCGGGTTGGCCACGCCCACCGCGAAGCCGTCCGCCAGCGTCCGCAGACCGCCGTGGCGCGGGCCGCCTCCGCCGCCGAACGCGGCGGCGTGCAACTCCCCGCGTCCCCGTACGGCCTTGACCCCCAGATACACCAGGTACGCGGCGCCCAGCAGCTTGAGGGCCGTGAAGACGAGGACCGAGCGCTCCACGACGGTGCCCACCCCCAGGGCCACCGCCACGACCAGCACGTACGCCCCGAGGGTGTTGCCGACCACGGTGGTCAGCGCGGCCCGGCGCCCGTGCGCCAGCGCCCGGCCGATCACGAAGAGCACGCTCGGCCCGGGAACCATGATCAGCAGGAAGGACATGGCGGCGAAGGCCAGGAAGCGGTCGGTGGACACCATGACGCCCATGTAACACGGCCGGCGCCCCGCCCCGCAGCCCCATTTTCCCCGGTGTGCGTCGCCCGGTGTGGTGCAGGAGCGGCGGCGTTGGTGTGCAGGGCGGGGGTGGGGTTGACTCGGGGTATGCCGCTCGATGACTACGGTGTGCTGTCCGGGACCCTGCACCGCCGTGACCGCGACCAGCCCGACGCTCTGGGGCGCTGGTCCCGCGTCCGCTTCGAGGTGGACGCGCCCGAGGGACGCCACCACTGCGCCGTGGACGTGGACAGCGCGGAGCCCTCCGTCGGAATCCGGTGGAAGGTGTTCACCCTGGCCGCGTCCGTGCTCGAACCGGTGCCCGCGCTCCCGCCGGGCTACCACCGGCTCGCGACGAGCTCGGGCTCGGGCGCCCTCGACCTCCTACGGCACCCGGCCCTGGTCGACCGCCCCGGCCGCCTCTTCCCGCGCCGCCCGCCGGCCTGGCTGCAGCACCTCCGCGACCGGCTGAGCCCGCCCCGGCCCTGGGTCGGCGGCTCGCCCCTCGACGCCACCGGGGCCGTGGAGGCCGTCCTCGTACCGGGCCGGCGCATCCTGGTCTTCGGCCGGCCCTATGGCCAGGGGCCCGGCATGCGCGACATCCACCAGAACCAGGGCGATCCGCCCGGCAGCCCGTGGTGGACGCAGAACGGAATTTGGCAGGACGGGGCCGTCCTCACCCGTCGCCCCGACGGCCGCTACGACGTCTTCGTGAGCGCGTTCTCCGACCAGGCCGACCAGACGGACACCAACGGCCACCCAGCCTGACGGCCGCCCGGCTCGGCCGCCCGGGCTGACGGCTACCCGGTTCGGCCGCAGGGTCTGACGGGCGCCGGGCTTGACGGCCAGCCGGCCTGGCCGCCGGGCTTGACGATCACCCGGCCCGCCACCGGGTCTGACGGCCACCGGGCACGGCCGCCCGGGCTGACGGCTACCCGGCCCGGCCGGGCGGCTACCCGGTTCGGCCACCGGGCTTGACGGCCACCGGGCCTGACGGCTACCCGGCTTGGCCGGGCGGCTACCCGGTTCGGCCACCGGGCCTGACGGGCGCCGGGCTTGGCCGCCGGGTCTGACGGGGGCCGGGCTTGACGGCCGCCCGGCTTGACGGTTACCCAGCCCGGCCACCGGGCTTGACGGCTACCCGGCCCGGCCGCCGGGCTTGATGGGCGCCGCGCTTGACGGCCACCGGGCCTGACGGCTACCCAAGCCCGGCCGCCCGGCCTGGCGGCTACCCGGCCCGGCCGCCCGGCCTGGCGGCTACCCGGCCCGGCCGCCCGGCCTGGCGGCCGCCCGGCCCGGCCGCCCGGCCCGGCCGCCCGGCCCGGCCGCCCGGCCCGGCCCCCCGGCCTGACGGCCCCCGGCCTGACGGCCCCCGGCCCGGCCTGACTGCCCCCGGCCCGGCCGCCCGGCCTGACGGCCTCTCGGCCCGGCCAGCCGGCTCGGCCGCTGGGCCTGATGACCGCCGGGCTTGACGGCCGCCCGGCCTGACGGCCGCCCGGCCTGGCGGCCGCCGGGCCTGACGGCCACCCGGCCCGGCCTGACGGCCCCCCGGCCCGGCCCCCGGCTCGGCCCCCCGGCCTGACGGCCCCCGGCCCCCGGCCCGGCCGCCCGGCCCGGCGGGTGCTCGGTGTGGCGGGCGCGATCCCACCCGGTGGGCCCGGCTTGGTGGCCGGCCGACGCCGATCTGCTGAACCGCGCCGTCCCGGCGCATTCCGTGGCCGCCGACCGGGCACCCAGCACGCGTGACCCCTCTCGCGCTGCGCGCCGACGACCCGCCCGGCCCCGGCCCCGTCCCCGTCCCCGTCCGCGGCCGTCCGCACCGCGCCCTGCTCGCCGGGTCCGTCGGCAACCTCGTCGAGTGGTACGAGTTCGGCGTCTACGGCTGCTTCGCCACGGTCATCGCCGCCCACTTCTTCACCCCCGCCGCCGGCAGCGGAACCGGTACGGGCGGCGGCGGGGCCGGACCGCTGGTGGCCACCTACGCCTCCTTCGCCCTGGCCTTCTTCTTCCGCCCCGTCGGAGCCGTGCTCTTCGGCCGCCTCGGCGACCGCGCCGGCCGCCGTACCGCCCTCGTCGCAGTCGTCAGCCTCATGACGCTGGCCACCACCCTGATCGGCCTTCTGCCCACCCAGGCCCAACTGGGCCCGGCCGCACCCTGGCTGCTCACCCTGCTGCGCATTCTGCAAGGCCTGTCCGCCGGAGGGGAGTTCGGCGGCGCCGTGGCCCTGATGACCGAGCACGCGCCACCCGGCCGCCGCGGCCGCCACGGCGCCTGGCAGTCGTTCACCCTCGCCCTCGGCCTGCTCTGCGGCGCCGGCACCGCCACCCTGGTGGCCACCCTGCTCCCCCCGCAGGATCTGTACGCCTGGGGCTGGCGGATCCCGTTCCTGCTGGCCCTTCCGCTGGGCCTGGCCGCGCTGTGGCTGCGCACCGGCCTGCCGGAACCCCCTGCGCCACCACCCGGCCCCGGTACGGGTCCCGGTCCCGGGGGCTCCGTTTGCGTTCCCGTCGGAGCGGGTCCGGTCGCCCGTGCCGTCGTCCTCGGCGTCGGGCGGATCATGGGCTGGTCGGCAGCCGGGTACACCTTCCTCGTGGTGCTGCCCTCCTACCTCCAGTCCACGCTCGGCGCATCCTTCCGGGAAGCCATGGCCGCCACCGCCCTCGCCAACCTCGGCTTCGCCGCCACGATCCTGCCCGCCGGAGCGCTCAGCGACCGGATCGGCCGGCGCCCCGTCATGCTCGGCGGCGCCCTCGCCGTCACCGTGCTCGCCCTGCCCCTCCTCGACCTGCTGCAGGACCCCGCCACCCCGCCGGCCGCCCGGGCCGCCGCCGTCCTCGGCGCAGGCGCCGCGGTCGGGCTCCTCGCCGGCCCGGGGCCCGCCATGCTGGCCGAGATGTTCCCGGCGCGGGTGCGCTGCACCGGGCTCGGCGTCGCCTACGCCCTGGCCAATGCGGCGTTCTCCGGCTGCGCCGGCCTGGTCGTCACGGCCCTGGTCGCGAGCACCGGCAATCCGGACGTTCCCGCGTACTACGCGGCCGGCGCCTGCGCCCTGAGCGCGGTCGCCCTCGCGAGCCTGCGCGGCAACGGCCACCGGGAGCCCCTGCGATGAAGGTCATCGGACTCATGTCGGGCACCTCGTACGACGCGGTCGACGCCGCCGCGGCCGACCTGACCTTCGAGCAGGACGGCGACGTCCTGCGCCTGCGCCCGCTCGGCATGGTCAGCGCGCCCTACGAGGAACCCCTGCGACGGGCTCTGGCCGCTGCGCTGCCGCCCGCCCCCACCACCCTGGCCGAGGTGTGCCGGCTCGACACGCTCATCGGCCAGGCCTTCGCCCGTCTCGCCGTCCTGGCCGACCGCGAACTCTGTTCAGGCCGGGCCGAGTTGCTTGCCTCACACGGGCAGACCGTCTACCACTGGGCGGACGGCGGGCAGGTGTACGGCACCCTCCAGCTGGGCCGGCCGGCCTGGATCGCCGAGGCCTCCGGCCGTCCCGTCGTCGCCGACTTCCGCCCCGCGGACGTCGCCGCCGGCGGTCAGGGCGCCCCGTTGGTGGCCCTGGTCGACCTGATGCTCCTGCGCGGACGGCCCGGCGTACCGGCCGCCCTGAACATCGGCGGGATCGCCAACCTCACCGCCCTGCCCGCCGCCGGCGGGCCCGTGGCCTTCGACACCGGCCCGGGCAACGCCCTGCTCGACGCCGCGGTGCACGATCTGACCTCCGGCCGCCTCGGCTACGACGAGGACGGCGCCCTGGCCGCCGCCGGCCGGGTCCTCGAACCGCTGCTCCGGCGCCTGCTGGCCGAGCCCTACTACCGGCTGCCCGCCCCCAAGACGACCGGCAAGGAACTGTTCCACCGCGGCTACCTGCGCACCGCGCTGGCCGGCTCGAGAGCGCCGCCCCGCAGGACGTCCTCGCCACCCTGACCCGGCTCACCGCCCGGACCGTCGCCGAGGCCCTGCGTCCGCTCGGCGCCACCGAGGTCGTCGCCTCCGGCGGCGGCACCCGCAATCCGGTGCTGATGGCGATGCTCCGGGAGGAACTCGCCGCCGGAACCCGGCTGCTGACCTCTGACGCGCTGGGGCTGCCCGTGGCCGCCAAAGAGGCCTACGCCTTCGCCGTCCTCGGCTTCCTCACCCTGCACGGCCTCCCCGGCAACCTGCCCGGCTGCACGGGGGCCCGGGGGCCGCGCGTCCTCGGCTGCCTCACCCCCGGCCGCGGTCCTCTGCGGCTGCCGTCCGCGCCCGCCCGGCCGCCGCGCTCCCTGGTCGTCGGGCCGCCGCCGGCCGGCGGGGATGCGGGCGGGTGAGCGGCGCCCGGGGCCCGGCGCTGCTCCGTACGAGTTCTCTTCGGGTGCCCGTTCGGCCGTAATTCCGAGTTCATGATCATCATTTCGGCTCCCGATCGTTCTACTGCTGCCATCGGGCCGTGTGAGATCTGGGAGGGCTACGTGACCACGTCACGGGCGCAATGGACACAACCGACCAAGAAGTGGGGCGTCGCAGCCGCCGTGGCCGGGGCCATGCTGGCCGTCGCCGCTGCGCCGGGCAGCGCCCCCGCGCACGGCGCGCCCCCGCGGCCGTCCGGCGGACCGCCGGAGGCCGCCCTGACGCTGCTCGTCGGCCGGGCGGTGGACGAGGGCCACGCCTCGCCCACCGGCCGCTGTACGGCGGGCACGTTCGGGCCCGCACTGTGCGGCGCCTGGCGGGAGCAGCGGGTGCTGGCCACGGCCCGGGGCGTCGGCTCCTTCGTCCCGGAGCCGCACGTGGACGGAGCCGGCCGGGCCGCCCGTACCGGGGCGCTGCCCACGGACGCCCGCGGGCCGCTGGAGATCACCCTGGCGGATCCCGGGCACCTCACCGACGTGACCGTGCGCGACGGGCGCGGCCGGCACCTGGCCGGGCACCTCGGCCGGGACGGCGGGCGCTGGCTGAACACCGAACCCCTGCGCGCGGGGGAGAGCTACACCGTGCAGGTCGGCGCACAGGACCCGGCGGGCCGCCCGGTGGGCGTGACCATGGCGTTCAGGACCGCGCCGCCCGAGCCGGGGAGCAGGCTGACGGCCGAGTTCGGGCCGAGGCCGGGAACGTACGGCGCCGGCCAGATCGTGACGGCGGCCCTCAGCCGTCCGGTGCCCGCCGGCGACCCGGCGGCGCGGGCCCGCCTGGAACAGGCACTGGAGGTGACCTCGGAGCCGCAGGTCGAGGGCGCCTGGCACTGGGTGGACGATTCGACGCTGCACTTCCGGCCGCGCACGTACTGGCCCGCGCACACCGTGGTCCGCGTCCACAGCGGCCTCGACGGGGTCCGGATCGGCGACCACGCGTACGGCGGCCCCTCGGAACCCGTGGAGTTCACCGTCGGGGACCGGATCGAGGCCGTCACCGACTCCGCCGCCCACGAGATGACCGTACGCCGCAACGGACGCGTCATCAGGACGATCCCGGTCACCACCGGCAAGGCGGGCTTCCTCACCCGCAGCGGCATCAAGGTCGTGCTCGGCAAGGAGCCCAAGGTTCGGATGCGCGGGGACACCGTCGGGATCCAGCGCGGCACCAAGGAGTTCTACGACCTGCCCGTGCTGTGGGCGACGCGGGTCACCTGGAGCGGCGAGTACGTCCACGCGGCGCCCTGGTCGGTGGAGTCGCAGGGCGAGGAGAACGTCAGCCACGGCTGCACGGGCATGAGCACCGAGGACGCGGCCTGGTTCTTCGACACGGTCCGCGAAGGGGACGTCGTCGAAGTGGTCAACAGCGGCGGCGAGGAGATGGCCCCCTTCGACAACGGCTTCGGCGACTGGAACCTGGACTGGCGGACCTGGCTGGCGGGCAGCGCCCTCGGCTCCGCGGACACGACCCCGCAGGAGGCGGGGTCCGCCCCGACCCGGCTGCACCCCACGACCTGAGCACACCGGGCGGCCGGACTCCGAGCCGCACTGTGCGGGCCCCGGCGCGGCACCTGCCCGGAAGGCCGGTCCGGGGGAGCCGTACGCCCGGCGCCGACGGCCATTCGGCCGCTGCTGCGCCACCCGGCGGGCCCGGCCGCGGGGCCGGGCGCGCCGGAGCGCGGAGCGGGCACGTCAGTGCGGGGATGATGGGGTCATGAGTGAGCAGCAGCCCTTCCGCCACAACCTCCGCTTCGAGAACCACGGCGCCGACCCCGACCCGCAGCACGGCGCCGATCCGTCGCCGTCCGGGCGGGCCACCACCGGTGCGACCACGGTGACCTGCACGTGCGGGCTCGACACGGGCGCCCTGCCCAGTGACGACGCCCGGCTCATGTACGAGGTGCACCGCAACGAGATCCGGGACCAGGTCCGCGGCTGGATGCCCCCCTCCGCGGCGGCGGACGGCCACCAGGACTGAGTTGCCCGCGGCCGGCCGGCGCAGCCCGCCCCCCGGGCCCGCCGCGCCTGAGGTCCCGGGTGAAGCGGAGGCCCGGACGGCCGTCGAGCACGGTCTCCCCGACCGGGGTGAAAGCCGTACGGGCCAGCACGGCGCGGGAGGCGGCGTTGTCGAGCGTGGTCTCGGCCCGCAGCCCGGTCAGGCCGTACGCGGTCACCACGAGCCCGCAGGCCTCCCGGACGGCGGCCGTGGCCGGTCCGCGCCCCGCGGCCTCCTCGGCGATCCGGTAGCCGAGCTCGGCCGAACCGCCGGCCGCGTCCACCAGGTTGACCCGCCCGAGGATCTCGCCGGAGTCGTCCACCAGCAGGTGCGCTGCTCGAACTCCAGGAGGGCCGGCGCGTGGTCGGGGCAGAGCGGTCCGAGGTGCGGCATGGCCCGATGCCATGCGGCCGGTCACCACCGCTGCACGACACATAGGAAATTGTTTTCACGTATTGCTTGACGGGTGTGGGGGTGAGGGGTGATGCTCTGTGCGCAGCCACACAGGACGCCGTGGTGGGGACGCTTCTGCGCACCGCTCCACGGCAGAGCACCTCAGGGAGTTGAGAGTGAACATCCTCGCCACGCAGCGGTCGGCCGACACGTCGCAGGACACCGTGGAGCCGGTCGCACCCTCACCTCTGCCGCAGGTCGTCAACGCCACTGAGGTCGCTCCGGGCGATGCCCGCGCCCTGTCGAAGGTCTTCTTCGAGCGGCTGCGCACGCTGGAAGAGGGCACTCCGGAGCGCCAGTACGTCCGCAACACGCTGATCGAGATGAACCTGTCCCTGGTCCAGTTCGCCGCCCGCCGCTTCCGCAACCGCACCGACGGCACGGACATCGAGGACGTCATCCAGGTCGGGACCATCGGCCTGATCAAGGCCATCGACCGCTTCGACCCCTCCCTCGGCAACGAGTTCACCACCCTGGCCCTCCCGTACATCACCGGGGAGATCAAACGGCACTTCCGCGACACCTCGTGGGCGGTGCACGTCCCGCGGCGCCTGCAGGAGCTGCGGATGCGCCTCGCGCAGGGCAAGGAGGAGCTCAGTGCGGTCCTCGACCGGTCTCCCACGGTCAAGGAGCTCGCCGCCCACCTGGAGCTGTCCGAGGACGAGGTGGTGGAAGGCCTGGTCGCCGCAGCCGGCCACTCGAGCCAGTCCCTCGACACCGAGGCCGACGACGGCGACAACAGCCCCCGGCCCCTGGCGGAAGTGCTGGGCGAGGACGACTCCGCGATGGAGCTCTTCGAGGACCTCCACACCCTCGCCCCGCTGCTGGAACGGCTGGAAGGCCGGGAGCGGCTGATCCTGCAGATGCGCTTCGGCCAGGAGATGACGCAGGCCCAGATCGGCGAGCGCCTGGGCATCTCCCAGATGCAGGTCTCCCGCCTCCTGTCCCGCACCCTCACCCGCCTCCGCGAGGGCATGCTCGCCTCCTGACGGAGGACGGGCCGCGGCTCCGGCGGCGGGCGGAACCTCCGGCGAGGCCCCGCCGTTCCGACGCGGGGCCGGGGCCGGGGCCGGGGCCGGAAGTGGGGGCGCCGGCCCCCGACCGCCCGTCCGCCCGTCCGCCGCGGCGGGACGCCGTACCGGGGTGCGGCACCGGGGTGCGGCACGGGGGCGCCATACCCGGACGCAGCCCGCGAGCGACTGCATCCTTCGGCCTACTGCGCAGTCGGCCCTGGGGAGGACGATCGTGCGGCGCCGCCGGGAGAGAGTTGCTCCGTGCGAACAACCATCGGATACACCGTCGAGAGCATCGGCTACGTCGTCGGAGCGCAAGGGCTCGTCAGCTACGCCTCCCAGACCTTCTTCGGCACGGAGTGGGGCTGGCTGCACAAGGTCGTCGACCTCCCTTCCCCCGCGTACCTGGGCGTCATCGCCGCGGGGCTGGCGCTCATCGCCACCGGGATGAAGACCCGCAAGGCACCCCTGCGCGGCCGATCAGGCAGGTCGAGCGGCGTGTAAAGGCGTTGATGCGTTCCCGAGGGCAGTGCTCTACTCCGTGCCATGACGACTCTGACGACGTTTCAGCCTGCCCCGGTCATCGACGAGACAGTCCGGCTGCTCACCGAGCACTACGTTTTCCCGGAGGTGGCCGAGCAACTCACCGGCCTGCTGCACGGGCGCCTCGCCGAGGGCGCCTACGACGTGGGCGACGCCGAGGAACTCGCCCGTCTGGTCACCGAGGACCTGCAGTCCGTCAACGGGGACAGGCATCTGCGGCTGAAGCACCACGTCGACCCGGTGCCCCCGAAGCGGGGGGCGGCCACCCTGGACGCCATGCGCCGGGACTTCGACACCTCGCTGGGCGGCGCCCCCCGGGTGGAACTGCTCGACGGCGCGATCGCCGTGGTGGAACTGGCGCCGATGCTGTTCCCGCTGGAGTGGGCCGCCGAACCGCTGAGCGCCGCGCTGACCCTGGCCTCCCGAGCCCGAGCGCTGATCATCGACCTGCGCGCCAACCGGGGCGGCGACCCGGACACGGTCGCCTTCGTCAGCAGCTACCTGCTCGACGAGCGCACCCATCTCAACACCATGCACTGGCGCGGCGGCGAGCGCAGCGAGCAGTCCTGGAGCCTGCCGCACGTCCCCGGCGCGCGCTTCGGCGGCAGCAAGCCGGTGTACGTGCTGTCCGGCAGCAGCAGCTTCTCCGCCGCCGAGGAACTGGCCTACGACCTCCAGCAGCTCGGCCGCGCCGTGGTCGTCGGCGAGCCCACCCGCGGCGGTGCGCACCCGTGCCAGGGCTGGACCGTGCACCCGCACCTGGAAGCCACCATCCCCGTCGGCCGGGCCGTCAACCCCGTCTCCGGAACGAACTGGGAGGGCGGCGGCGTGCAGCCGGACGTCCCCTGCCCCGCCGCTGACGCCCTCGACCGTGCTCACGCCCTGGCCCTCGCCCGACTGGCAGGCTGACCCCGGCCCAGCCGTCGAGGGGGGCGCCGGCACGGGGGGTTGCGCGGCTTCGGGTTGCGCGCCCGCGCACGGGGCGCCCTGCCTCTGCACCGGCCGGCACCTGTGCGCCCCTTCCCCTGCCTCGGACGACTGGTGGATCGTTGTGGGCCGCAGGGGACGCGGGATGTCTTCCGGTGTGCCTGGTCCACGCCTCGTGGCCCCCGCCCGGCAGCTGCCGGGCGGTGCAGACAGACCACAGGGAGCACATCCATGCGTCACCGGGTCGCCGTGCGGGTGTCGGCGGGCGAGCCCGCCCATCCGAAGGGCCGGTGCGGGCGGCGCCGGCGACCGAGTGGCCGCCTCGGGGGCCCGAACCGCCGCCCTGCACCCGCGTGTTCGAGCGGGCCTCCCTGCTCCTGGCCCCCGGCATGCCCCCGGCTCCCGGGCCCGGCCATCGCACCGCCCTCACCGAAGGAGACCGTCTGTGACACCCCCTGGCGTCCCCGGCCCTGATGGCGACCCTGGCGACCCTGGCGGCCGTGGCCGCCGCGGTGGCCGTGAGGCGAACCCCGCCGAAGAAGCCGTGGCCCTGGTGGCCGGCCTCGCCGACCTCGCCCTCAGCGGAATCAGCAGCGCGGTCGGCAGCGCGGTCGGCCTGCTGCGCCGCGCCGACCTGGGAGATCTCGTGGCCGACGGCCACGAGGACACCAAGGCCCGCGGCCGGCTCCTCCTCGACCGGCACGCGGGAACGGCGCCGGCCCACATGGAAGTCCTGGCCCGCACGGTCGTCGCCGCACGCCCCCGGGAGACCCCCACCCCGTGACCGACCAGCACACCCCCCTGAAAGACCGCGTCGACCGGGTTCTCGCCGGGTTCGTCGCCGCCGAAGCGCAAGCGCTGGCCGACATCGACACGGCCCTCGGCCCGGTCGGCGACCAGCTGCACGCCGCGACCGGCCACGGCAAACGGCTGCGGGCCGCCTTCTGCTACTGGGGCTGGCGCGGCGCCGGCCAGCCCGACAGCGACGCCCTGGTACGGGCCGCTGCCGCCATCGAACTGGTCCACGCAGCCGCCGTCGTCCACGACGACCTGATCGACCGCAGCAGCACCCGGCACGGCCGCCCCACCGTGCACACCGCCTTGCGCGAACCCCTCACGGACCACGACGCAGACCGCGCCACCGCCCGCGGCCCTGCGCGAGGCGGGGCCTCGGCCCTGGCCATGCTCGTGGGGGACCTGCTCATATCGATGGCCGGACAGCTGTTCGCCGGCTCCGGCCTGCCCGGTGCCTTCCTCCAGCGCGCCCGGCCCCTGTGGACGGTCCTGGCCCGCGAACTGGTGGCCGGGGAATGCCTGGAGATCCTGCGCACCGGGTGCGCCCCCGACGCGGAGGCATCCGTCAAGGTGATCCGGTACAAGACCGCCAAGTACACCGTTGAGCACCCCCTGCAGATCGGCGGCCTCCTCGCCGGCGCCCCGCCGCGGCTCCTGCGAACGTACAGCGACTACGGCCTTCCGCTGGGCGAGGCCTTCCAGTTGCGCGACGACCTCCTGGGCCTGTTCGGGGACCCCGCGAAGACCGGCAAGGACCCGGCCGACGACGTGACCGGCAACCGCCCGACCGTCCTGATGGCCCACGCACTGGACTCCGCCACCCCCGCCGAACGCGGTGAACTCCACGACCTGCTCGGCCGGGAGGACCTCACCGACCGGCAGGTGCAACGGGTCCGGGACATCGCCCGCCGCACCGGCGCCGTCACCCGCATCGAGCACATGATCACCGCCCGGCAGCGCGAAGCCCATGACGCCCTGGCCGCCGCCGACCTGACCGGTGAAGCCCACCGCGCCCTCACCACCCTGGCCGCCGAAGCCACCACTCGTACCCACTGACCCGGAGCGCGACGATGACGTACACCCCGGCCTCCATGGACGCCCTGCGCACGCAAGGCGACGAACTCGCCGACGCGACCGTGACGACCCTGTTCGAGCGCGGCGAGGTCGCCACGTTCAACACGCTCATGCGCTACGTCTCCACGGTCGGCCAGGACCTCCCCGAAGGGCTGCCCGATGTGGCCCGCGAGTACCTGCACGCCACCAGCAGGGCACCCGACTGGGTCGACTGGTCCGAAATGGAGAAAGCCCGGCTGTTCTTCATCGACAACAACGTGCACATCTCCACCGCCCTGTCGTTCGCCTCGATGCCCGCCTGCTACGTCCTTCCGCACGTCGCCAAACTGCTCTCGGCCACCCACTCGCTGAAGTACCCGTCCAAGCGCATGGCCGAGACCGGCCAGTTCACCGTCTACCTCATGCGCCCCGACGCCTTCGAAGCCGGCAGCCGCTTCCTCCCCGCGGCCCAGAAGGTCCGTCTCCTGCACGCCTCCATCCGCCACCACCTCCGGCGCGAGGACCGCTGGGACACCGCGGCCCTGGGCACGCCGATCTGTCAGGAAGACATGATCGGCGGCCAGATGATGTTCTCCATCCAGGTTCTCGACGCCCTGCACCGTCTCGGCATCCACATGAGCAACGAAGGCGCCGACGCCTACTACTACGCCTGGCGCGTGGTGGGCGCCCTCCTCGGCGTGGACCAGGCCCAGGCCCCGCAGACGCTCCAGGACGCCCGCGCGTTCTCCGACCTGTACATGACCCGCCACATGGGACCGAGCGAGGACGGCGCCAACCTCACCCGCCAGCTCATCGACCTCTACCAGGAGGTCGTACCGGGCACCCTCTTCGACCCCGTCGTCCCGGCCCTCATCCGCTACCTGATGGGCGACACCTGCGCCGACTGGCTCCAGGTGCCCCGCACCTCCTGGGACACCCTCGTCAAGGCGGCCCCCGCCCTGCTGGGCGTGCTGGAATCCCTTGAGGACCGCTCCCCGCTGGCGGCATGGGCCCTGGACCGCCTCGGATCCCTGACCAGCGTCCTCGAACTGTCCTCACTCACCCGCGGACGGGTCATGCACTACGCCATCCCCGAACAACTCAAGGCCGACTACGGGGTCACCACCAGCGTCCCGCCCAAGGCCCGCTGGACCCCGCCACCGGCCACCATCGGCCACGTGTAGGGCCCGCGCGGAGCCGCGGCCTGCGCCTCGGGAGGCCGCCCGGCCAGGGGCTCCGCCAGGAACCGTTCCGGGCGCAGGCTCGTCCCTTCCCGTCAGGAAGTCCGTGCCGGGGACGGGCGCGGACGCCGACGGGGGGTGGAGTACGGATGGCCGGGACCGGAGTCGCAAGGATCGGCACGACGGGGCTGCTGGCGGTGCTGGCCGTCGCGCTGGCGGGCGGTTGGTTCGTGTACGACCGGTTCGGCGGCCCCGCCGACAGCCGGGCAGCCATCACCGAGGCCTGCGAAGGGCTGGTCGACCCGGGCGCATTGATGCGCTTCGCGGGCAGGGGGAAGACGGTGGGAGCCGAATCGCCGGGGGACCGGGTGTGCCTGCTCAGCCGGGAGGTGACCTTCGAGGGCGAGAACCGCATGGACGAGTTCTTCTCGCTGTGGGTGGTGGCGTCCAAGGACGCCGAACCGGGCGTCAGCCGCTTCGAGTTCACCGCCCGGTCCGTCACGGTGACCGCCAGGTGCGCCGATCCGGGCCGGTCGGGCGGGGTGACCGCGCTGCTGGTGACCGCGGGCACCGAGTTCGAAGGTGCACACCGCGGCGAGCCGGGAGCCCTGCCGGCGCTGGCCCGCGAGGCGGCCCGGCGCGCGGCGGCCGAAGCGGGCTGCGACACCACCCTGCCCGCGGCCCCGGCCCTCTGACGTACAGGACCCCGGCACGCCGCCGGCCCGTGGGACCGGTGCGGTCACCCGAGTGCGGCCCCCGCCGGGATCAGCACGGCCGCACCGGGTACATGCACCGCGTCCGAAGACGCCCTGCCCGGTGGGAGAACTGTTGTGATGAGCCAGGAACGGACTGCGCCCGGTCCACAGGATCGGCACCGGCTGCCCCGGCGGTCGCTGGCCGTCGGAGCACTGCTCGGAGCAGCGGTCATGGCCGCCGTGGACGAGATCGTGTTCCACCAGATCCTGCACTGGCACCACTTCTACGACCGCTCCACCACCGGCATCGGCCTGCTGTCCGACGGACTGCTGCACACCGCCGAGCTGCTGGGCCTGGTCGCCGGCTTCTTCCTCCACGCCGATCTGCGCCGCCGCCGCGCCCTGGCCCCCCGGCACGCCCGGGCAGGATTCCTCCTGGGCCTGGGGGCCTTCCAGCTGTTCGACGGGATCGTGGACCACAAGCTCCTGCGCCTGCACCAGATCCGCTACCGCGTGGACGTCACGCCCTACGACTGGGCCTGGAACATCGCCGGGCTCCTCCTGCTGCTCATCGGCGCCGCGCTGGCTGTCCGCGCCGGACGGGAGAGCCGTACGGAACCCGCCTCGTGACCCTTGCGCACCTTCATCCCGGATACGCGCCCGGCCCCGGCCCCGTCGAGATGGTCCCCGCCGCGGGCGCCCTGCTGACGGCCACCCTCTACGTACTGGCCGCACGCCGTCTGCGACGGCGCGGAGACGTCTGGCCCTGGTGGCGGGACGCCGCATTCCTCGCCGGCAGTGCCGCCCTCGCCTGGGCGGCGGCCGGACCGCTGCCGGGCGCCCCGCTGACCGCCCACATGCACCAGCACCTGATCACCGGCATGGCAGCGCCGCTCCTCCTCGTCCTGGCCCGCCCCGTCAGCCTGGCCCTGCGCGCCCTGCCTCCCGGCGCGGTACGCCGCGGTCTGGTGGGTCTCGCCCGCTCGCGCCCTGCCGGCCGGCTGCTCTTTCCTCCGCTCACCGCCCTCCTCGACCTCGGCGGACTCTGGTTGCTCTACCGCACCCCCCTGTTCGCCGCCGCGCTGCGCGAGCCCTGGCTGCACGCACTGGTACACGCCCACGTCCTGGCCGTCGGGCTGCTGTACACCTTCGCGCTCTGCCAGCTCGACCCCGTACGGCACCGCTGGAGCGCCGGCGTCCGCGGGGCGACCCTGTTCGGCGCCGGCGCCGCACACGCCGTACTCGCCAAGACCCTGTACGCGAAGCCGCCCCCCGGCACCGCGTACACTCCCGCCGACCTGCATGCCGCGTCGCAGGTCATGTACTACGGCGGCGACCTGGTCGAAGCCGCACTCGCGGTCGTCGTGGCCGCTTCCTGGTACCGGGCGGCAGGCCGGGCCCGGCGGCGGCGTCCGCTCGGCTCCCCTGCCCGGTGTGATCAGCACACAACAAGTCCGGTATCGGTGGGTGAAGCGGTGAAAGGAGGGCAGGCGGTGCTGTGAGACGCATCACCGCCATTCATCAGGAGGAGGAGCCTTGAGTGACTTCCAGAATGCGCGCCGTCCGGACGAGAGCAGGACGACGGCCGCAGCACACACGGTGCAGGACAAGGCCGGCGAGAGCGTTTCGCTGGTCGGGGACAAGGCTGCCGAAGTAGGCGGGACGGCCAAGGAACAGGCTGCCAACGTCGTCGGTGAGGCCACCGCGCAAGCCCGCGACCTCGTAGGAGAGCTGCGGACGCAGCTGACCGGCCAGGCCGAGACGCAGACACAGCGCCTCGCGGAGAACGTACGGCGGCTCTCGCAGGAGCTGCGCGAGCTGGGCGAGAACGGCAAGCCCGACTCCACCATGGCCGACGTGGCCCGCCAGCTGGCCGACGGCGGGCACAAAGTCGCCTCGCACATGGACACCCGCGGCCCCGACGGGCTGGTCAGCGACCTGCAGAGCTTCGCCCGGCGCCGCCCCGGCGTCTTCCTCGCCGGAGCAGCCCTGGCCGGCTTCGTCGTCGCGCGAGCCGGCAAGGGCATCAGCGCCGCGGCCTCCTCGGAAACCACCGGCAGCGGCGGCACTTCCCCCGCCGGCGGTCCGGTCACCGGCAGCAGCGCCCCGGCAGCGGGCCGCCTCCCTGCGCCCGACCGCAGCGGCATACCCGCCGGGTACGAGGACCCCCTCGACACCTACGGCCAGTCGCAGCCGCCGCACGTCACACCGGCGCCCCCGGCCTACCCGCCGGCGAACCCGCCGGCCACCGGAACCCCGCGGCCCGGGGGAGGGATCTGAGCATGGCCCTCTCCTCCCAGGAACGACCGGCGGCGCCCGCGCCGCCCCCGCCGGCAGCCGCAGAACCCTCTCTTGGCGACCTGATCGGCGAAATAGGCCAGGACCTCTCCCAACTCGTCCGTGACGAGATCGAGTTGGCGAAAGCAGAGATCAAGCAGGAGTCCACGAAGGCGGGCAAGGCCGTCGGCATGCTCGGCGGCGCCGGCTACGCCGGACACGTCGTGCTGCTCTTCGGCAGTCTGACCCTCGTCTTCGCCCTGGCCAATGTCATGGACCCCGCCTGGGCCGCCTTGATCGTCACTGCCCTGTGGGCCGTGGTGGGAGGCGTCCTGTACGCCAAGGGGCGCGAACGCCTGCGGACCGTCAACCTCAAGCCGGAACAGACCGTTGAGACCTTGAAGGAGGATGCCCGATGGGCGCGACACCCGACGAGCTGAGGACCGATGTGGAGTACCGGCGCGCGCACCTTGCGCGCAATGTCGACCTCCTCGCCGACAGGATGACCCCGAGCAGGATGGCCCAGCGCAAAGTCGACTCGATGCGCCACCGGGTGAGCGGAGTGAAGGAGCGGGTCATGGGCAGCGCACAGGACACGGCACGTACGACGTCCGGCAGCCTGCACCAGGCCGCCGAAAGCGTCGGCTCGACAGCACGCGAGGCGGGCAGCAGCGCTCAGGAGGCCATCCAGCAGGCACCTGCGCAGATCAAGCGACAGACCCAGGGCAGTCCGCTCGCCGCCGGCCTGATGGCCTTCGGCGCCGGCATGCTCGCTGCCGCCCTGCTGCCGACCACGGAGGCCGAGGAGCACGCAGGACAGCGCCTGCGGGAGCACTCCGACGAACTGCTGGAGCCGGTGAAGCAGACCGCTCTGGACGCCGTCCACGAGGTCCGCGACGAGCTGAAGGAACCGGTGGCCCAGGCCGTGGACTCGGTCAAGGGCACGGCCCAGGAAGCCGCGGCGACGACGAGCGAGCACGCGCAGAGCGCCGGCCGCGAAACCGCCGAGGGGCTGCGCCAGGCCGGGCAGGACACGGCCGCCGAGGTGCGCAGCGACCCCCGTACGGGGGGCCCTGCCCAGTAGGGCGGATCGCAGGACGACGCAAGGCCGGGGCGCAGGCGGCGCCGCCCGGGGCTCCAGCCCCGAGCGCGCCGCCCCGCCCCGGCCTTCGTGTGCGCATGGTGTCCGACGGGTGCGTCACATGGCGGCGGGGAAACGCTCCCAGACCCGGTGACCTGCGAGGAGCTCCATGAGCTGCTGCGGCCCCTGGGCGCTGTCCGCGATGACGACGCCCGGCTCGCCCACGGAGATCCCCGCGGCCTCGAAGAGGGCCTCCGCCCCGTCCGTGCCGACCAGGGCCTTGCCGTGCCGGTAGGCCTCGGTGAGCAGAGCCAGGACCCGCGGGTCGCTCACGGGCGGCCGGGGCGCCCCCGCCTTGGCGTCGCGCGCCCCGTAGGCGTCGGCGCCCGCCGCGGGCACACCCACGAAGACGAGGGCGTCGAACTCGACGGACCGGGCGGTGGCGAAGGTGCGCTGCACGGTGACCGGATCATTGCCGGCGCCCAGCACCCCGCCGGCGGGCGCGGTGACCAGGGGCACCATTCCGGCTCCGAGAACGGCTTCGCGGACCGCCTGGACGCCGGCCGTGTCGGGCACCTGGCCGGTGACGATGCCGACGACCCGCCCGTCCAGCGGCCAGGTCCGGCCGAGCTGGGACAGGGCGGGGCTGGGGCGGACGTCGGCTGGGGGAGCGGTGGCGGCGGGCACCGGCAGGCCGAGCCCGACGGCCACCTGCGCGCACAGCTCGGGGTCGATACGGGCCAGCACCCCGAGGGTGCGCTCCTTGATGGCCTGCTCGTAGCACTTGCCGAGTTCGAAGGTGTAGGCCGCGATGATGTGCTCGCGCTCGACCGGGCTCATGCTCAGCCAGAAGAGGCGGGCCTGGGAGAAGTGGTCGTCGAAGGAGGCGGGAGCCTCGCGGACCTTGCGTCCGGTCGGCACCTCGACGGGTACTTCGATGAACGCCCCGGTCTCGGCTCCGGCGAAGAACGGGCAGCCGCCGTCGAGACTGTTCGGCTTGTACGGGGCCACGCCGCGGTGTACGGCCGTCTGGTGGAACCCGTCGCGGAGCATGTCGTTGACGGGGGCGTGGGTGCGGTTGATCGGGATCTGCGGGAAGTTGGGGCCGCCGAGCCGGGTGAGCTGGGTGTCCAGGTAGGAGAACATGCGCCCGGCCAGCAGCGGGTCGTCCGTCGCGTCGATGCCCGGAACCAGGTGGCCGGTGTGGAAGGCGACCTGCTCCACCTCGGCGAAGAAGTTCGACGGGTTCTTGTCCAGCGTCAGCAGCCCGACCGGCTTCACCGGGGCGAGCTCCTCCGGGACGATCTTCGTGGGGTCGAGCAGGTCGATGCCCTCGAACATCTGGTCGTCGGTGTCGGGGAACGTCTGGATGCCCAGCTCCCACTGCGGGAACGCACCCGCCTCGATGGCGTCGTACAGGTCGCGCCGGTGGAAGTCGGGGTCCACCCCGGCCAGGATCTGGGCTTCCTCCCACACGAGGGAGTGGACGCCCAGTTTCGGCTTCCAGTGGAACTTCACCAGCGTCGTCGTGCCCTGGGCGTTGACGAGGCGGAAGGTGTGGACGCCGAAGCCCTCCATCATCCGGTAGGAGCGGGGGATGCCCCGGTCGGACATGTTCCACAGGGTGTGGTGCGTGGCCTCGGTGTGCAGGGAGACGAAGTCCCAGAAGGTGTCGTGGGCGCTCTGCGCCTGCGGGATCTCCCGGTCCGGATGGGGCTTGCCGGCGTGGATGACGTCGGGGAACTTGATCGCGTCCTGGATGAAGAACACCGGGATGTTGTTCCCGACCAGGTCGAAGACGCCCTCCTCGGTGTAGAACTTCGTCGCGAACCCGCGGGTGTCGCGCACCGTGTCGGCCGAGCCGCGCGAACCGAGGACGGTGGAGAAGCGGACGAACACCGGCGTCTCCACCTCCCGGGCCAGGAACGCGGCCTTGCTGACCGCCTGCGCCGTCCCGTAGGACTGGAAGACGCCGTGGGCGGCCGCGCCGCGGGCGTGGACCACGCGCTCCGGGATCCGCTCGTGGTCGAAGTGCATGAGCTTCTCGCGCAGGTGGTGGTCCTGCAGCAGCACCGGCCCCCGCGGTCCTGCCTTGAGCGAATGGTCGCTGTCGGGCAGCCGGACGCCCTGCGCGGTCGTCAGGTACGCCCCGCTCTGCGCCATCCTCGCCTGCTCCGCACCGGTGGGCTGCCCGGTCGGGCTGACCGTTTCGGGTCCGCTCTGATCCGCCTTCGGCGGCATCGGTTCCACGGGCGCCGTGGGCTCGGCGAGCTGCGGGGAGACCGGGGCCGGCTTGCAGGGGACCCCCTCTTCCGGGCCCCCTGCCGGATCGGCACGCATGACGTCGGCAATCTTGTCGGCGACGGCCTTCACCGGATTCTTCTCGGACATCACTTCTCCAGGTGCAGGGGACGGACCCTCGGGCCCCTACACGTGTGACCCGGGCGACGGACGACGAAACCCCGGCCACACCCGCGCCACGCCCACCCGGCGCCTCACCCTCCACCGGGCACACCCGCCCGCCCCGGCCCGCCGCTCCGCCGTGTGCCCAGGTGAGCCGAGACCTCGGCAGGCCAGCGCCCGGCCCGCCTGGACAGGTCCGCAGGGCCGAACTGCACGGCGTCCGAGAGGGTGAGGGCGGTGGGGGCGCCTGCCCCGTTCGGGTGCCCTTCGGGCCGCGGCACGGGCGCAGGGGAAGACCGCCACGACGCCGTCCCCGACGGCCGGGCCCTTCGCCCGCGCACCCCGGCGCACGTGAGGAGGGGGGCGGGCGCGTCCCTACTCTGCTGCGCCGCCGGGCAGGGACCGGTCCTCCCGTACTCTCTCCTCTTCCGGCTCACGGGTGTCGTTCGCGCGCCGGACCCGGGCCGCATCGGCCGGTGCGTACCCGTCGGCGCCGACCCGGGACGGATCGCCCGGGCGGCGGCCGTGCTCATCCACCGGAACGCCCCGGTCCGCAACCGGCGGGGCCGCCTGCTGCTCGTTCTCCCGTTCGCCTCGGTTCGCATCCATGCCGTTGTCCTCCCGTGTCGAGATGGCCGGTACCGGGCACGCCCGCCCACCGCGTGCCCGCGCGGGTTTCCTGCCTCAGAGATCTTCCGGGGTACGCCGTTCCAGTGGCTCCAGTGCCGGTCCCTGCAGCACGGCGCCGTCGATGCCGAAGCGGGAACCGTGGCAGGGGCACTCCCAGGTCCGTTCGGCATGGTTGAAGGCGACGAGGCAGCCCATGTGGGTGCACACCGCCGATACGGCGTGCAGCTCACCCTGGTCGTCGCGGTGGACGGCGCACGGCTTCCCACCGGCCCGCACGACGGTGCCCTCACCTGGCCGCAGCCCGCTGACGGGCCCGTTGGTGCCGTCACCCAGAGTGTCCAGGCGGTCCTTGACGAAGTGCTTCCCGGTCTCCCACTGCGCTTTGGCGAAAGCGGGCGCCGAACGGAGTGCGGGGCCGAACCGGTGGGGATCGTAGAGCTCGGTCCACGGCTGGCGGACGCCTGTCACCAGGGAGGCGATGAGCTGTCCGGCCATGACGCCGCCCGTCATGCCCCAGCCGGCGAAGCCCGTGGCCACGTACACGTGGTCGCCCGCGGTGGGCAGGCCCCCGATCAGGGGGAGGGTGTCGGTGGAACTGTTGTCCTGCGCGGCCCAGCGCTGCGTGATCGAGACGCCGGGGAAGCGGTCCCGGGCCCAGGCCTCCAGGCGGGCGTACCGGGCTTCGGTGTCATCAGCGGTGCCCGGCGTGAAGGCCTCGCCGGTGACGATCAGGAGCCGCTGCCCGTCCGGGAGCGGCGCGGTGCGGACGGACCGCTTGCCGCCTTCCTCGGTGATGTACATGCCGTCGGGGTCCAGGTCCGCGGGCATCGGCCCGGCGATCACCAGGTCCCGGTGCTGGGTCAGGCGGGTGGCCAGCAGGGCGTGGTCGAAGACCGGGTGGTGGGTGGCCACGACCACGTGACGGGCGAGGACGGACACCCCGGACGCGGTGGTCACGCGGCACGGTTCGCCGCCCTTGACCTCCGTGACCTGCGTGCCCTCGTGGATGCGGCCCCCGCGCGCGAGGAGGTCGTCCACCAGGCCCCGCAGGTAGGCGAGCGGATGGAACTGGGCCTGGTCCTCGACCCGCACAGCCCCCGCCACTGCATACGGCAGCCCCGTCCCGGTGACGAAGGAGGCGTCGAGCCCGGCCGCCCGGGCCGCTTCCGCCTCGGCGCGCAGGGCCTCGACCCCGCCCGGGTCCTCGCAGTAGGTCACCGCGGGACGGCGCTCCAGCTGGCAGTCGACGCCGAGCTCCTCGGCCACCTCGATGACGTGGGCCATTGCCGCGCTCTGGGAGGCGGCGTAGAGGCGGGCGGCGTCAGCGCCGTGCCGGGTGCGCAGCGTGTCGTAGACAGCGGTGTGCAGCGCCGTGAGCTTGCCGGTGGTGTGCCCGGTGACGCCGCTCGCGATCCTGTCGGCTTCCAGCACGATGACACCCAGGCCCGCGCGGGCCAGTTCCCACGCCGTACTGAGGCCTGCGATGCCGCCGCCGATGACCGCCACGTCCACGTCCGCGGGGGCCGCCAGAGGCGGGAAGGAGGGGAAGTCGGCCGTCCGCATCCAGTGGGAGGGGCCCGGAACGTCAGAGGGGTTCATACGGGGCGGGTGCCCGGAAAGCACGCCGTCCAAGCAGGCCGCTCCCGCAGACCTGCCGGGGCCGGCCACACGAGGGGGTCACCGGGGCCCCGGCACGGGGCCCGCACCCCAGCCGACGACGTCCCGCCCGGTCGGTGCACGGGTCAGGTGCGGTGGTCGGGCTGCTGGGAGCGGGTCTGCCGGGACTCCGGCGCGGCGGACCCGGCGTGCTCCGCACCGGTGTCGGTGAGGTAGCCGAGGGTTCCCGTGAGGGCCAGGAGCCGCTCCAGACGCAGGGGCCGCCGGTCCAGGTGGAGGCGGGTGCCGCAGGCGCCGGTGAGCCGACGGACCATCAGCAGCGTGGACAGGCCGACCGAGTCGATGCCGGCAAGGGCGGCGCAGTCCACACGGAGCTCGTCCGGACCGGGGTTGCGGTGCAGGACGTCGGTGACCAGGTCGAGGAGCTGGTGGGCGCTCTCGTGGTCGAGGTCGCCGGACAGTTCCAGGTGGAGGGCGCTGCCGGTCTCGGTGTACGCCATCTGCAGGACGCCCGGGGGCAGGATGGTCATGGGGCGGTCCCGGTGGTGGTGAGGGGGGCGGCGGTGCGGCGGGTGGCGCCGGAGCCGCGGGGCGACTCGCGGCGCCCTTCCGGTTGTCCGAGCGCCGGGACGGTGCGTCCCAGGGTGAGAGCGTTGGTCATGCAGTGAACCTGCCCCGGGTGTGGCCGTCTACGGCGCTGAGATGGTGGGTCCGCGGCGCGGAGATCACCACGAGCGCCATGTCGTCGTGCCGCCCGCCCCCGATCCACTGCGAGGCGAGCATCTGCACCCGTTCCACGATGGCCTCGGCGGGCATGCCCGCGCACTCCGACAGGGCGCGGCGCAGCCGCTCCTCCCCGAACAGGACGCCCCCCATGGGGCCCCCGCGGGCCTCGCTGATTCCGTCCGTGTACAGGACGCAGGACTCGCCCAGCGCCAGGGTGACGTCGGCGGAGACGGCGTGGAAGTCGGGCAGCGCCCCGACGAGGCTGCCCCACGTGGGCGCCTCCTCGACCTGCCCGTCGGCGCGCACGATCAGCGGAGCGGGGTGGCCGGCGGCGGTCAGCCGTACGCGCACCGCGTTCCCGTCACGCTGCGCGGAGGCCAGGACCATCGTGGCGAAGCGGGCATCCCGTGTGTTGAGGAGGGCGGTGTTGAGCAGGGTCAGCATCCGGTGGTGGTCGCCGGCCATGGGCAGCAGGGCGTGCATCGTGTTGCGGATCTTGCCCGTCAGCACGGCGGCCTCCAGGCCCTTGCCGCACACGTCCCCGAGGACGACCAGGGACGCGTCGCCTTCGGCGGCGGCGGGGTGGACGTCGTAGAAGTCGCCGCCCACTCGCTCGTGGTCCTTCGAGGGCCGGTAGCCGCCCGCATACCCGACCCCCGCGACCTGGTGCAGGGCAGGCGGCAGCAGCTCCCGCATCAGGGTCTCGGAGATCGCCGCCTGCTCCGCGTACAGGCGGGCGGCAGACATCGCCGCCCCCGCCCGCGCGGCGAACAGCCGGGCGAAGACCTCCTCGGTCTCCGTGAAGGTCGCAGCGCCCGCACGCCGCAGCAGCAGCAGCGCACCGGCGGGGACGCCGTGTCCGGGCAGCGGGGTGATCACGATCGACCCTGCCGTGCCGAACCCCTCCGGGACCAGCCAGGCCGGTGCGACGGCCGGGTCCATCCACCGCGAGGGGACCGGAGGGAACCCCTGCAGGGCTTCCGCCAGCCCCGGCACGTCCTGCGGGTCGGCCGCCACACGGGAGGTGACGGGTGCTTCGCCGCGCAGGCAGGTCACCACGGGGAATTCACGCCGGCGGGCGGGGGCGATCACGATCGCGGCGTCGGCGAGGTGCTCGGCGGCCATCCGGGCCGTGACGTCCATGCACCGCTGCAGGTTCAGGGAGGACAGCAGCACGTTCGAGGCCTCGGTGAGGAACGCGGTGCGTTCCCGCTCCACCAGGAGGGCTTCCCGGGCCAGGCGGTGGTCGGTGTCGTCGACCAGCCACCACACCACGGTGCCGTCGTCCCGCACCGTGGGGTGCGCTTCGTAGGCGCGACCGGCGACCCGGCCCTGCACGGTGGCGTACCCGGCAGCAGCAGCGGCAGTGGCAGCGGCAGTGGCTGGCGGGCGCGGCACGGGAGCGGCCGCCAGCCACGCCGGGACCACCTCGGCCATCGCGGACCCGGGACGGGCGTCCGGGAAGATCAGCGCAGCGGCCGCGTTGACGAAGAGCAGCACGGCCTGCCCGTCCGCCACCAGCACCGGGTACGGTGCATCGCCCCACGGATCGCGTTCCACGGTCGCAGCGGGCGGTGTCGTCTTCGTGGAATTCACCACATGTTGGAGGCCCGCTGGGCGGACCCCTCACCTCATCATGTCGTTGTGTCAGAGAATAGTTTCCCTATGGAAACTATCCCTCCTGCCTGGCCTTGGCAACCGCGTCCTCCCTGCGCCGCCGCTCACCGTCAGGCCGCCACCCGCCCGCCCCCGTCCCCTTGTCGCCACCCGCCCCCGGTGGTCCGGGGCCTATGCGCCTGACAAACGGGCTCCCGGCTGACAGAGTGGGGCAATGCCCAGAGCCCTGCACCCCCTCGTCGACGAGCAGGAGGTTCTGGAGGCCTGTGCCGTCGCTGAACTGCTCGAGGTGCTGTGGCGCCCGAATCACGAAGCCGCCGTCGGTCCCGTGCCCCCGTCGCAACTGCGCGCCCTGACCGTCATCGAACAGCGGGGCGCGATCAATCTGCGTGACCTCGGACAAGCGCTCGGGTCCGCCCCGCCCGCCGTCAGCCGCCTGTGCGACCGCCTGGAAGCCGCGGGACTGCTCCAGCGCTCCCGGGTCAGCACGGACCGCCGCGAAGTCGAACTGACGCTGAGCCGGAGCGGACAAACCGTCCTGGCGGACAACCGCGCCTCGCGCGCGCTCAGGACCGCCGAAGTGCTGCAACGGATGCCCGCCGATAGCCGACGCGCCCTCGCCGAAAGCCTGGCCGCCTTCCGCGCCGCGGCCACCGGTCTCCTCGGCCTCGACGTCCCCCCGCGCGGCGGCACGTTCTCGGACACCGCCTGAACCGGGCCGCGGGGTACGGCACGGGGGCTGCCGCCCCGGGCGCCCCACGCGCGCCGGCCCCGGGCTCCCGGAGGGATGATGGGAGGACACGCCCTTCTCGGCGCCCGCGCCGGCGAACTGCCCGCCGCGTCCGACGGTGGCCACTGCGATGAGGGATGACGGCATGCGCAACTACTCCGAAGCCTGGCTCGGCGCCGCCGAAAGCGCCCTGCGTGCGGCGCCGCCCACCTCGCTGCTGTCCGCAGCCCGCGACCTCCTGGCCACCTACGTCCAGGCCGACGAGGTCACCCTCCTGCTGGCGGACTACGGACTGACCGTGCTGCAACCGGTCACCCGCCTGCCCCACACCGGGACGCAGGTACCCGTACGCGACGGCGCCCCCGCCGGCCGGGCCTTCTCCGCCGAGGCCCCCGTGGTGGAGGTCACCGACGACCCCGGCACGATCATCGCCCACCTCCCGGTCACCGTACGCGGCGACCGGATCGGCGTACTGTCCGTGCGGCTGCCCGAATCGGCCCAGGGCACTCCGGCCGTGCTGGACCTGGCAGCCTTCGCCACCGCACTGGGGCACGAACTCGTGGTGGCGGACCGGGACACCGACCTCTACCGCCTGGCCCGCCGGCGCAGGCGCCTGACCCTGGCCGCCGAGATGCAGTGGCAGCTGCTGCCCGGCCGCGGGTTCCACCGCCAGGAGTACACCCTCGGCGGCCACCTGGAGCCGGCCTACGCCATCGGCGGGGACAACTTCGACTGGAGCACCACCGAAGACTCCCTCACGGTCACTCTCACCGACGGCCAGGGCCACGGCATCGACGCCGCGCTGCTGACGAACCTCGCCGTCAACGCCCTGCGCAACGCCCGCCGGGCCGGGGTCTCCCTGGAGGACCAGGCCTGCCTCGCCGACCAGGCCATCTACGCCGAGTACGGCGGTGACCGCTACGCGCCGTCGCTCCTCCTGCGGTTCGACCTGGCGACGGGACAGGCCCGGGCGGTGGAGGCCGGATCCCCCCAGCTGTTCCGGCTGCGCGACGACCGGGTGGAGCAGGTGGTCTTCGAGGCGCAGCTGCCCCTGGGCATGTTCGAGGAGACCGACTACCGCCCCCAGGACTTCACCGTCGCCCCGGGCGACCGCCTGGTGATCGTCAGCAGCGGGGTCCACGGCCTGCCCTCGCAGGACGGCAGCGCCTT
The DNA here is from genome assembly GCF_046548835.1 of Streptomyces sp. cmx-4-9. NCBI lineage: Bacteria > Bacillati > Actinomycetota > Actinomycetes > Kitasatosporales > Streptomycetaceae > Streptomyces > Streptomyces sp. cmx-4-9. Next base: position 628,093 of record NZ_JAEBEE010000002.1, read on the forward strand.
CGGTGAGCGGGCCCTCAAGGAGACCATCGCCGCCACCCGCCGGTCCTCGGCCCACGAGACCGCTCGCGCGCTCGTCGACGGACTCATGCAGCACGCCGGGGGCGCCGAACTCGCCAAGGACGCCGTCGTCGTCTGCCTGGACTGGCACGGCCGCCCGCCCGCGTCATCCTGAGTCCCCATGCGAAGCGGCCTGGCTTTCGCGGGCTTCCGTCACGTCGGTGAAGGCCTGCAGGCCGTCGAGCAGATGCCGGCGGTCCGCGGGCGGCATGCCCGCGAGGACCTCCTGCAGCGCGCTGCGCCGGCGCTCGTGCAGCTCGTCCACCGTGTCGTGGCCGTGCGTGGTCAGGACCAGACCCACCTCGCGCCGGTCGTCGGGGTTGCGCCGGCGCCGCAGCAGGCCCGCGGCCTCCAGCCGGTCGCACAGCCGGCTTGCAGCCGGGGGACTGGCACCCACCTCGTCGGCCAGCCCGGTGAGGTTGATGCCGGGGCTGCGGCGGGTGACCATCAGGGCCCGCAGCTGCAGACTCGACAGCCGCGGAGACGCGGCATGCGCGGTGCGATCCCACAGGTCCACCAGGGCGGCTGCGGCCTTCGCCACATCCTGCGCCATGACGGCCAGCGCGTCTTCGGGTCCCGCACGGTCCATGGTGGCCGTCACTCCCCAGTAAGCAGGTGCACCCCTCCGGCTGCGCTCTTGCCCGTCACGGGGCGTCGGCTGGAAGGGATGACCCCGAGTGTGCCCGCTGTGGCGGAATTATCCCCCGGGAGACGCCCCGATTGCATCGTGAAACCAATGTCGCCTCCCGCGTCGCCCCGCGGCCGTCGCGGGCACCTGCCGCGGGTGCCGGACGGACCCCGTCACGCCGACGGGCGGCCGAACCAGTCCAGGCAGGTGACCAGGGCGTCGTCGGCGGCGGCGGTGTCGCGGTAGGCGGCCAGCGCTTCGAGGATGGCGCGGGGCACCGCGGCAGCGGGCAGCAGGCTGGTGGCCTGGATCGCGCGGGCCAGGGCGCGCTCGCTGTAGGCCACCCCGCCCTTGTCCGCCGCCCCGTAGACGCCGTCGCTGACGAAGACCAGCCGGTCTCCGGGACGGGCCCGGAAGGGCTGCGCCGTGTACTGCGACTCGTCGAACATGCCCAGGGGGAACTGCGCCTCGAAGGGGACCCGCTCCACCGATCTGTCCCGGTAGCGCCACAGCTGGGGCGAGCCGGCGTCCACGACCTCGCCCTGCCCCGTGGCCAGCTCCAGGCACAGCAGCAGAGTCGACACGTACTCCCGTCCCTGGTGCTGGCCGTAGACCGCCTGGTCCGCCAGCGCCGCCTGGTCCGCGATGCCCACCCCGGCCCGGCGGGCGTTGCGCAGGGCGTTGACCGTGAGGTTCGTCAGGAGCGAGGCCTGGATCCCCTCGCCCATCCCGTTGGTGACGGTCAGGGTGAGGGTGTCCGAGGTGGTGGACCAGTCGAAATTGTCACCGTGGATGTCGTAGGCCGGCTCCAGCTGCGCCCCGATGGCGTACTCCGGGCGGGCGCAGGACCGGCCGGGCAGCAGCTGCCACTGCATCTCGGCCGCCAGGGTGAGCCGGTTCGCCCGGCGGGCCTGCAGGTACAGGTCGGTGTCCCGCTCGGCCACGATGATCTCGTGCCCCAGCAGCTCCGCGACGTCCCCGAGTTCCCCGACGACCTCCGGGCTGCTCAGGCGCTCGGGCAGGCGTACGGAGAGGATCCCGAGCCGGTCTCCCCGCACGGTCACCGGCAGGTGCAGGTCCAGGGCGTTGCCCTGAGCGGCGTACTGGCTGTAGGGCTCCTGGCTGCCGAAGGCACGGCCCTGCGGTGTGCTGTGCACCGCCAGCGGTTCCGCGGTGTGCGGAAGCGCAGTGACCTGCTGAAGGACGGTCAGGCTGTAGTCGGCCAGCAGGAGGTCGACCTCGGTGGCGCCGTAGTGGGTCGTGAGCGCCGCCCGGACCGTGTGCAGCAGGGCGTGGGGCGCAGCCGTGCGCAGAGCGCGTTCCACAGCCAGGAAATTCGTCATGGTGAGCGTCGTTTCTCACAGGGTGGCCGGCAGGTCGGACGCTCGTCCCGGCATCCGCTGAACCGCGCGAGTCCTGCGCGCAGGACTGACGCGCGCGGACCGGCGGCACGGCGGAGAGCCGTCGTCGAACCGACTGCCGACCACTGTTCATCACCTAAAAAGTTGCCATGCAGCAACTAAGCCGCAACTCTACCTCCGGCTGCTGCCCGCCGGACGCGTACGGCGGTTGACATCCGAACCGCGCTGGGGTTCCCGCCGGCGGGCGCCGCGCAGGGGCCGTCGCGGCCGACGGGTCAGGCCTTGCGCTGGTCGTGGGTGTCCTGGCGGAGCCGGTCGGTGTGCCGCGTCACGGCATCGACGCGGTCGGCCAGCTCGGAGTCCTGGGCGCGCAGGTGGGCGCGGCTCTCGGCCAGGGGTCCGACGAGTCGGGAAGCGTCGTCGGCGGCCAGGGCCTGGTTCAAGTCCTGCAGGGAGGGGGCTGCTCCGGCCGGCAGGCCGTTCAGCGAGGTGATCTGCCCGGCGAGGCGGCGCAGGTCCGCGGCATTGGCGCGGGCCCATGACGCGACGGTGCGGTCCGCGGCGCGCGAACTGCGGGTGGCCTGTACGCGCTGCTCCCCGGTACTGCCCGCTGCGCCCGGGCGCAGCCGCAGGTAGCGGCGTTCGGCTGCTTGTCGGCTGGCCACCCCCAGCGGCCCGGCGAGGTCGGCCCAGCTCGCCCCGGCCTCCCGGGCGGCGGCGATCAGACCGCTTTCCCAGCCCCCCAGTTCCTCCCGGACCCGGCGCAGGCACAGCAGGGCCGCCAGCGCCGCCTCCGGGTCGGCGGGCGGCCGTCCTTGCGGGTCGAGAGGGGCCCGCGCCGCCTCGTCCAGGAGGTCGCGTACGGACTCCAGGGCCGCGGCGGCGACGGCGAAGGACGGCGGCTGCCGGGATGCGTCGAGTGAGAGCGGCTGCTCGGTTGCTGCCACGGTCAGACCTCCCATCATCAGGTCCCATCAGGACGACATTCCGGGTGTCACCCTTCAGGTGACGTCGGAGTTGTCATCGGTTCGATGACATGGTACAACGGAGGCACGTTGAAGCGCATTGGCAGTTTCTGCCTGAACCAACTGGAGGTGTTTCGCGATGTTGATGCGCACTGACCCGTTCCGCGAGATGGACCGGATCGTCCAGCAGCTCTCGGGTACGTCGGGAACCTGGTCCAAGCCCTCGGTGATGCCGATGGACGCCTACCGCGAGGGCGAGGAGTACGTCATCGCCTTCGACCTTCCCGGCGTGAGCGCCGAGGCCATCGACATCGACGTCGAGCGGAACATGCTGAAGGTCAAGGCAGAGCGCCGCCCCACGGGCCGGCCCGAGGGTGTGCAGATGGACCTCTCCGAGCGGCCCCTCGGCGTCTTCTCCCGCCAGATCATGCTGGCCGACACCCTCGACACCGAGCGCATCCAGGCCGACTACGACGCGGGTGTCCTGACCCTGCGCATCCCGATCGCCGAGCGCGCCAAGCCCCGCAAGATCAGCATCGGCAGCGCCGACGGCCGCGGAGACGGCCGCAAGCAGATCTCCGGCTGAGTCCTCCAGCATCAGCCGGCCACGGAGGGCGGGGGAGAGCCGAAACCCCCTCCGGCGCCCCGCCCTCCGCACCCCTGCCCTCCTCACCTGCCCCGGAGGTGACGTGATGCCGATGCTCAGGGAGTCGTTCCTGGCCCACGTCCAGGAACGCGGCGAATACGGGACCGTGGAAGAGGCCGACCGCGTCGCCCGCGTCGTCCTGGCGCTGCTGGGCGCCCACCTGGTCGGCAGCGTGCGCGCCGAACTCGCCGCCCGCCTGCCCGAGACGTACGCCCTGATCCTCCTCAACCCGCTGCAGGCCGCCGAGCCGCTCTCACCGGAGCGGTTCGTCCGCGCCACCGCGGCCTGGATCGAGGGCGCGACCGAGAAGACCGCCCTGTGGGACATCGGCGCGGTCCTGTCCACGGCCGCCGCTGCCGCCGGCGACGTCCTCACCCGTGAGGTCCTGCTCCAACTCCCGCACGGCTACGACGTGCTCTTCGGCCACCCCCAGCCCGCCTGACACGACCGGATGCCGGACCCCGTCCACCGCTGACGGCGCCTGCGCCGGACCACCGTGCCGGACCCGTACGGACAGCCGTCAGGGCCGAGACCGCCACGCGGTCCCGGCCCTGACGGCTGTTCACCGACGTCCGAAGCCGCCCCTCAGTCCCGGCGTGCCGCGCGAGCCCCCGGATGCGGCTGAGCCCTGCCCGGGGGAGGGGGCGGGGCCCGGCAGGCGGGCCGAGCGTATGCGGGCCCGCCGTGAATCTCCGGGCCGGATCACGGAGGACCGGGCCTGTCCCGGTGGTGCCTTGGGTACGGTGGCCGGGAGCCGTCGTGGGTGCGGCCTGTGGTCGATGCGGGGAGCGGTTGTGGAACAGCGGGTGGAGGTGCACCCCGACGTGGACGGGGTGCGCGTCATCGCGTGTGCGGGGGAGTTCGACGGTGAGACCCTCGGCCCGCTCAGGGCAGCCTGCACGGTGGCTGCAAAAGCACCTGGGGTCCGGCGGATCGTCCTGGACATCGCGGCGATGACCTTCGCCGACTCCTCCATGCTCAACCTGATGCTGCTTCTGCTGCGCAGTGGTCGACTGGTGGTGGCCGGCCCTGTACCCCCGCAGTTCGGGCGGGTCCTTGATGTGACCTCGGCTCGGAGCCTGTTCCTGATCGCCGACGGCATCGAGGCCGCCCGCACCCGGTAGGGCGGGCCCCGGCCGGGCCCAAGCGCATGCCCGTGCCCGTGCCCGGGCGCCTGCCCGTGCCCAGGCGCATGCCCGTGCCCACGGACGCCGGGGAAGCGTGGGGCCCGCACGGCGCCGCCCCGCCTTGTTCCCTTGCGTTCGATTACCTCTCCGCCTGCAACACAAAAATCTATCTCCGCCGGAGTAGACATTGCCCGGTGGTGTGGTTATGGTTTCTCTCGTCACCAGAGAGACCGCAGGGCCCGGCAGAGACGAACTGCCGGGCAGGAGTACGCAGTACCGGCAGGTGCAGTACGCAGGACGGTGCGGTGGTGGAGTTCCGAAGCCGAGTGGTTGCAGGATGGCGACGGGGCTGACGACCGGACCGGGTGGCCCGCAGTGATCAGGGGCCACCGACGGCAGTACCCAGCAGTGAAGTGAAGTGAGCAGCACCTCGGTGAAGGCGTCGGCTGCGGGCGCGCGCACCGGGAAGTTCGGCAGTGGGGTTCCAAGCCAGGGCAGATGCAGGATGGGCGACGGGGCTGGCTGCCGGAGCGTGGCGCTGTGACAGGCCACGAGTGGAAGCAGTACGCATCACCAGCAGTAACGAGTGGAGCAGTACCCGCAGTTGGCAGTATCTGAAGTACCCGTAGGCAGGTAAGTGATCACCGAGGGTAGAACGGAGGGATTGACCGCCATCAGGATCGCCCGGACGCCACGCGAGTCCGGGTACCGCAGGACATCGATAGTGAGGTGGTCTCCGGTCACGCATCCGCGATCCCCGCACCCCCGACGGCGTATCGGTCGGGGCGGCGGAAACAGAGAGCCGGCGCAGTATCAGGGCCGGCAGATGGTGTAGCAGTTCCTTCGGGGCCCGGGTGCCAGTACGGCGCCCGGGCCCCTCCACGTAGGACACAGAGAGGTGCGATGACCACAGGCGACACACTCGGCCGCCTCAACGACGAGGACTACCCGGCCTACTCGATGGGCCGGGCCGCCGACCTGCTCGGCACCACCCAGAACTTCCTCCGCGCCCTCGGCGACCACCGGCTGATCACCCCGCTGCGCTCCGCGGGCGGGCACCGCCGCTACTCCCGCTATCAGCTGCGCATCGCAGCCCGGGCCCGCGAGCTCGTCGACCAGGGCACTCCCGTCGAGGCGGCCTGCCGCATCATCGTCCTCGAGGACCAGCTGGAGGAAGCCCAGCGCATCAACGCCGAACACCACCGCGCCGCGGCCGGAACGGCCAAGACGGCGCGCTTCCCCACGGCCTGCTGACCCGCGCCACCGGGGCGGGACGTACGGTTCAGGGGTGCCCCGCCTGCAGTCGCCGGCACCCCGCTCGCATCAAGCGCAGCCGACGAGCTGCGTTCAGGATGCACCCGCCGCCTCATCTCTCCCGGCTCGTGACCAGCAGTCCTCGGGTCCAGACGATCAACTGCTGCATGATGGTCGTGGCCTGCCCGCTGCGACGGCGGGAGAACGGCAGCACCAGCAGAGCAGGTACCGACGCCAGGGTCACGAGGGTGACGGGCACGAGAGCCAAGCCGACGATGAGTACGCGCGCGGCCCATCGGGCGCCGGCGAGGGCAGAAGTCCAAACGGTGGGCACGGGTCGTGGTCCTTCCAGCAGGGGTGGGCTGACCAGGCCAGCCTGGGGAAGACCGGGTACGTTGCGACAGTCGCAAGGATTGCCAGTGGCCGTGCAAGGCGATGGGGGAGGCCGGGATGCCGGACATGGCGCGCTCAGCTGCGAGTTCGTCCGCAGTCGAGCGGGGCGAGGTGCCCGAGGTTGCGGCCCTCGGCAAGACGTTGACAGGCCTGTTCAAGATCCTGGGGGTCTCGCAGGAGGCGTACGCGGTCCGCGTGTCCCTGGACGCTGCCACCGTCTCCCGGTTCCTGCGAGGGCGCCGGGTCGCCACCGAGGACTTCATCAACCGCCTTCTCCGTGAGGTGGAGATCAAGCTCGGTGCCCCGCTCCAGGAGGCGGCCCGGGGGGAGGTGCACCGCCAGCGCCTGGCGGCTCTGCGCGCCACCGACCCCGCCGGTTTCGAACTGGCCTCCCTCCGTCAGGAGATGGTGCACTCCCAGCGCATGATCGCCCGGCTGACCCGTCAGGAGGAGGCGCTGCACGACCTGCTGGTCAAGCGCGAGTCCGAGGTCAGGTCGGTGCGCGCCGAACTCGACTCCCTCCACCGCGACTGGTCAGCGGACCTGACCGCCGCAACCCGCCGCGAGGTCGAGCTTCGCCGCGCGCTCGACGACCACACCACCGCCCGCGACACCCTTGTGGAGGAGATCGCGAAACTCCGTGCCGACCTGGCCGACACCGCCGCTCTGCGGGCGGATGCCGAGGGCCGCTGCCGGGATTTGGAGGAGCGGGTCCTGGCCATGGAGGAGGAGCTGGCCGCTCTGCGCAGGGACGACGGGGAGGCGATGCAGGAGCTGGAAGAGGTGGAGGAGTTACTGGTACGCCTCGCCCGGTACCGCGCCGGTGGTGACATCCGCGCGCTGGGCCGCGAACTCGCCGACGTGGCGTGGGCCCGTCCCGCCCAGGACATCGTGGCGGTCCTGCTGTGGCTCGGCGACACCCGCGAACGTTCGCGATGGGAGTCCCTGATCAGCGATGTCGCCCAGGCCCGCCCCCTCGACGTGGTCATGGACGTCGGCGACCTGATACGGACCGGGCCATTCCAGACGGCCTTCCGATCCCACCTCCTCCGGTGTGCCGCCCGGTTGCGGCCCGTTCCCGAGCTGGCCGAACTGCACCGCTACTGGCGCGGCAGCCAAGGGCGCGCGTCCGACGACCTCCTCGTGTGCCTCCTGCAGTCGGACCGGCCGGCCGCCGACGCCCTGGAAATGATCTCGCTCCTGGTCCGTGACGGAATGCCCGTCCGCCCGAGTCTGTCGGCAGCCGCGGGCGCCTACCGACCCCGAGGCCGTGTGGTGGCCGTCCTTGCGGAACTCGCGCGCCGCGGCGGCGGGGAGCACGTCCGCATCCCCCTGGGACACCTCATGAGAAGCGTCCACACCACCGGCCTGGGACAGTCCTTCGCCGCGGATCGGGCAGCGCTGGCCGAGGAGCAGCGGCGCGGCCTGGCGCAGCAGATGGCCGCGGCGCCGATGAGGACCCTGCTGGACTTCCTCGACACCCTCCATTCCTCGGCCGAAGCCGCCCCGGCGGCCGCGGAGCTGCTGGAATGGATCGAGGCGTCGGGTCGCGGGGCCGCCGTGCGTTCGTACCAGGGCAAACGGGCCCGTGCGTACCCCCAGCACGAACCGGAAGAGCCGGAAGAGCCGGAAGGTCTGGACGCTCTGGACGCTCTGGACGATGCAGTGCGGGAGGCGGTGCTCGGCCCGGAGTCCCGGTAGGGAGGGGTGCGGGGGTGTCCGGGGTGACGTGGGGAAACTGCCCGGTGCCGGTGCGGTGCCGCTCAGCTCTTGCGGGTCAGCGGCTCCCCGTCGAAGTGCACCCCTGCCAGGCCATGGGCCAGGAGGTTGCGAATGTTGCCGTGGTCGGTGCCGTTCGGCGTCGCCAGCACACTGCGGTAGTGCTCACCGAACGCCAGCAGCGCCTCTTGGTCGGTCAGCCCCTCCAGCAGCGCCAGTCCCAGCGTCTTGCAGGAACCCTCGTTCTCGCCCGCGGCGTTGACCAGCTTCCCGTTGCGGAACCCCTGTGGCTGGTACGCGTAGTGCGCGGCGACGAAGGCCAAGGTGTCGGCGAACTCGTGCTCACCTGACGCAAGGGCCGCCCGAAGCGAGTTCAGATCAGTCATGTCGGCTCCCCTGGGTTGGACGGACGATCCGATGGCCGTCCGTGACCGGAAGACCATAGCCCGCTTTGCGCCGGCCGGAAACGGGCGACATGTCCGCACGTGGCGGTGCGCGATCGTGCGATCCGCCGAGACCCGGTGCCGGTGCCCGTGCCCGTGCCGGTACCGTCGCCGGGGCCCGTCCTAGGGGGCCGTCGTAGACGGTCGTCGTGTGGCACCCCGGTTGTCCGCCGGGGCGTCGCGGGTCAGGTGGCGGCGTTGTCAGTGGGGGACGCCATGATGACGTTCATGACCGAAAACAGTTCCCTGTCCTCGCCTGCCGATTACGTGAAGGCCGTCACCACCGCCGTGGCGGCTTCAGCCGCGTACTACGGCGACGGGACCACCCCGCTCGGTGACGACGAGTACGACGGGCTGCTGCGCGCCATCGCCGCGTACGAGGAAGCCCACCCGGACGAGGTGCTGGCCGAGTCGCCGACCGGGAAGGTCGCCGGTGGGGCCGTGCAGGGGGACGTGCCGCACTCGGTGCCGATGCTCTCCCTCGACAACGTCTTCGACGCCGACGAACTGGCCGAGTGGGCGGCGGGGCTGGAACGACGTCTCGGGCGCCCTGTGGCCGGGTGGTGCGTGGAACCGAAGCTCGACGGCCTCGCCGTGGCCGCCCGGTACCGGCGCGGCCGGCTCGTGCAGATCCTCACCCGCGGCGACGGCCAGGCCGGCGAGGACATCACCCACGCCGCCGACGCCGTCCTCGGTCTGCCGCCGGTACTCACCGAACCGATCGACGTCGAGGTGCGCGGCGAAGTCCTGCTGACGACCGCCCAGTTCGAAGAGGCCAACCGGACCCGGCTCGCCCACGAGGCCACCCCCTTCGCGCACCCGCGCAGCGGCGCCGCCGGCACGCTCCGGGCCAAGGGCCGTCCCTACCGGATCGAGTTGACCTTCTTCGCCTACGGTGCGATCGGCTGGGACGACCTCGGCCACGTCGCCCTGCTGGAGAAGCTGGCCGCGCTCGGCGCGAACACGGCCGCCGGCACGGCCGCCGCCCCGATGCGCTACGACACCGTGCAGCAGGTACAGGAGCGCATCGACGCGATCGCCGGGCTGCGCGGAGACCTGCCCTTCGGGATCGACGGAGTCGTCGTCAAGGCCGACTCGGCCGAGGACCAGCGGCAGGCCGGCAACGGCTCGCGTGCCCCGAGATGGGCGGTGGCCCGGAAACTGGCGGCCGAGCACAAGGTGACGCGCCTGCTGGCGGTGGAGTGGAACGTCGGCCGGACCGGGATCATCGCCCCGCGCGCCGTTCTGGAGCCCGTGGTCATCGACGGGGTCACGGTCACCTACGCCACCCTGCACAATCCGTCCGACATCGCCCGTCGCGGACTCATGGTCGGCGACCAGGTGTTCGTGTACCGGGCGGGCGACGTGATCCCCCGGGTCGAGGCGCCGCTCGTCGACCAGCGCACCGGTGCCGAGAGCCCGATCGTCTTCCCGGAGGCATGCCCCCGCTGTGGCGACGCGGTCGACACCTCGGAGCAGCGGTGGCGGTGCGTACGCGGCCGCAGCTGCCAGGCTGTGGCCTCGGTGATCTACGCGGCCGGCCGGGACCAGCTCGACATCGAAGGCCTCAGCGGCACGCGCGCGATCCAGCTGGTGGAGGCCGGTCTGGTCAAGGACATCGCCGACCTGTTCACCCTGACCCGCGAGCAGCTCCTCGGTCTGGAGCGGATGGGTGAGACCAGCGCGGCCAACCTCCTGGCCGCGATCGAAACGGCCCGCGGGGCCGCACTGAGCCGCGTGTTCTGCGCCCTGGGCGTCCGCGGCACAGGACGCACCATGTCCCGCCGGATCGCTGCGCACTTCGGGTCGATGGCCGCGATCCGGGCCGCCGACGCGGACACGCTGGCCGGGGTCGCCGGCATCGGCACCGAGAAGGCCCGCGTCATCGCGGCCGAACTCATCGAACTGGCCCCGCTTCTCGACAAGCTCCAGGCTCAGCGCGTCGGCACGCAGGTCACCCGGCCGCAGAAGCCCGCGACCGATACGGCCGATGCGCCCGGTGCGACGGATGCGTCCGGTGCGACGGATGCGATCGACCGCGCGGGCTCGGCAGGCGCACCGCTGGCGGGGGAGGCCGTCGTGGTGACCGGCTCCATGAGCGGCCCCCTCGCGACATTGTCCCGGAACGAGATGAACGAACTGATCGAGCGGGCCGGTGGCAAGGCCTCGTCGTCGGTGAGCAAGCGCACCACCCTCCTGGTGGCGGGTGAAAAGGCCGGCTCCAAGCGCACCAAGGCCGAGGAACTGGGCGTGCGCATCCTCGCCCCGGAGGAATTCGCCGTCCTGGTCGCCGACTTCCTTCCCGCGGTTGACCCCCCCGTACGCCCCCAAAGGGACGAGCACGGCACAAACCCGGTGATCCGCCTGAAGTCGGGGCGCCCGCGGTCGTGCACGGGCCGGAACGTATTCTGAGGCAGACGGTGCGGGTGCGTCGCATGAAGCCAACTGTCCGTTATGGCCGGTTGGTGTGGTCAGGGCATCAGGTGCCCGCCAGGGAACAGGAGTTGCTGAGTGATCAGTCTCGCCGCAGTGGGGGGAGTGGCCCTCGTCGAACTCGGCATGGCCCTGACCCCGGGACCGAACATGATCCACCTTGCTTCGCGTGCGATCACTCAGGGGCGTAGGGCGGGCCTGGTCAGCCTGAGCGGTACCGCCGTCGGGTTCGTGTGCTACCTGCTGGCCGCCGCTGCCGGACTGTCGGCGTTGTTCGCCGCCGTGCCGCTGGCGTTCACGGTGGTCAAGCTCGCCGGAGCCGCCTACCTGGCCTATCTGGCCTGGGGCATGCTCAAGCCCGGCGGCCGCTCGCCCTTCGCCCCGGCCGGCGACCTGCCCCCGGTCTCCGACGCCCGGCTGTTCTCGATGGGCCTCTTGACCAACCTGCTCAATCCCAAGATCGCCCTCATGTACGCCGCACTGCTGCCCCAGTTCATGGACCCGCAGGCCGGCCCGGACTGGGCGCAGCTCCTCCAGCTCGGGGCCGTGCAGATCACCGTAGGGATCTCCGTCAACGGCCTGATCATGCTGAGCGCGGCGCAGGTCTCGGGTTTCCTGGCCGCCCGGCCCCGCGCGATGTCCGCCCAGCGGTTCGCCGCAGGCGGCCTGCTCGGCATCTTCGCACTGCGCACCGCCTTGTCCCGTACGCCCGCCGCGGCCTGAGCCCTCCTCACCCGGGTGGTGCTCCCCGGCCGCCGGTTCCGGCGAGGAGACCCGGGGTGGAGTCGGCCCGGGTGCGTGCGAGGGTGCGCATGCGGGCGTACGCGTACACGCAGCCGGCCAGGGCGAGGTCGGACAGGAGCATGAAGCCGATGGAGTACGAGTCCTTCGCGCTGTAGACCGCGCCCATGAGCAGCGGGGGGACGAACCCTCCGAGGCCGCCCACGGCGCCGACGATCCCGGTGACGCTGCCGACCTGGGCCTGGGGGGTGACCTGGGAGACGAGCGCGAAGACGCTTCCGCCGGCCGCACCGAGACCGGCCGCCATGATCAGCATGGCGGCGGTGCCCAGCGGGTACAGCGGCGGATCGAAGGCCTGGACCACGGCGAACAGAGCGACGCAGGCCAGCGCCCCGGCGGTGACCAGGGCCGGGTGGAACCGGTCCGACATTCTGCCTCCGATGGGCCGTAAGACGACCGTGACCAGGGCGAAGCCCGCCGCCTTGGTGCCTGCGTCGGTGGGGGAGAGCTCGTACCAGGTCTTGAGGTACGTCGGGAGGTAGACGCCGAACGCGACGACGCCGCCGAAGCCGATCGCGTACAGGGCGGACAGTTCCCAGGTGACCCGCAGGCGACCCGCGCCGCGGAGGCGGGTGGAGAGCGGAACGGTGGCGGTGGGCCGGCCGGGACGGTCGGTGATGAGAAGGGCTGCGGCGACGGCGAAGAGGGCCAGTGCACCGGCCACGACCAGGAAGGGGAGGTTCTGGCCGTGGGCGGCGATCCGGGGGGTGAAGTACCCGGAGAGGGCGACCCCGCCCGTGCCCATGCCGAAGACACCCAGGGCGAAGCCGCGCCGGTGGGGCGGGAACCAGGAGTTCACGAGGGGGACGCCGATGGCGAAGGTGGTCCCGCCCAGCCCGAGGAGGAAGGCCGCCAGGAGGGTCCAGCCGTAGCTGTCGCGGGTGGGGATGAGCAGCAGGACGGGGACGATCGTCAGGGCCGAGACCAGGGGGAAGACCACCCGGGCGCCGAAACGGTCGGTCAGCGCGCCCGCCGGGACCCGGCCGAGCGAGCCGACCAGGACGGGGACGGCGACCAGGACCGCCAGCTGGATGTCACTGAGGCCCAGGCCGTCCTTGTATCCGGGGGCGAGCGGCGCGATGAGGTCCCAGGCCCAGAAGGTGAGGGTGAAGCCGATCGTCGCGACGGCGAGGTTCCGGTAGGCGCCGGGCGGAGCTTTCTGTTCCGTCTCCATGTCCATCCGGTCAGTCAAATCGATGGCGTCGGGCTCGTCCCCCGGGGTGGGCCAATGGGGGCTGTGCCGGATGCGCCCGGGGCGGTCCGCCCGTCACCCCGGGTCGGTCCGCGTCAGCCCGCTTCGGCCCGCGTCGGCTCGTCGGCTGGCGGCCGGGCTGTGCTCGACCGTCGATCCGGGGCCTGCCGGGGACCGCCCCTGCCCCTCGCCGGCATGCCGCGGGCCACGACCCCCCACCGGGTCCGCCGCCGGCGCACCGAAGGCGACCCGGGCACCACCCCGGCCCACGCGGGGCCGGTCAGGAGTCGCGGCGGCGGGCCAGGACGGGGTGGCTGAGCGCCTGCTGGCCGCCGGAGGCCAGCATCCGGACCTCCCCCTGGTCGCTGATCTCCGCGCGGATGATCCCGCTCTCGTCGGCGTAGACGGGATGGCCGCCCGGCCCCTTCTGCTCCGTGCGCGTGACGACGACGGTGTCCGCCGCCTCCGCGGCGCCGTCGCCCTCGAACACCAACTCGTAGAGATCCACCCGGTCCTCGCCCACCACGTACCTCCAGATCCCCGCCGTTGCGCCGACCGCGCCGACGGGCCGCGTACCAACGTGCCGCATGCACCGCCGGGACGGCACGCGCCACGCGGCATCGGGACCCGACCGGGGGACGACGGCACCCGCCTGCGCCCGTGCGGGCCAGTGAATTGCGTCGACGGCGTCCGCCCCGGTGGCTAGCCTCGGGCCCATGAGTACCTTGCAGACGTTCCACGACGTACCCGTCCTGATGTACGGCGCCGAGGGAGCGGCCATCGGGAGCGAAGCGGACGCCCTGGACCTCATCGGGAACGCCGGCTACGCGGGCGCCCGATGGGTCGCCGTCCCGGCGGACCGCTTCGACGAAGCCTTCTTCGCGCTGCGGACCAAGGTCGCCGGCGACATCATCCAGAAGTTCGCCAACTACCGCCTGGGCCTTGCCGTGCTGGGAGACATCTCCCGCCACACCGCGGACAGTCCGGCACTGCGCGACTTCGTCCGCGAGTGCAACCGCGGCCGCCAGACGTGGTTCCTCGCCGACGCCGACGAGCTGCGCAAGCGCCTTGAGCCGGCGCCCGGCCGGGGACCCGCGGCCGGCTGAGACCCCGCGGCCGGCCGGGACCCCGGCGGCCCGTCGACATCGCGGCGTGACCGCGGGCCGTCAGCCGACCCGCCCGTCAGCCCACCCGTCGGCCCGCCTGCTCGTCGGCCCGTCAGCCGGCCCGCCGGCCCGCCAGCCGGTCCGCCCGTCAGCCGGCCCACCCGTCGGCCCGCCCGCCTGCCAGCCGGTCCGCTAGCCGGTCCGCTAGCCGGTCCGCTTGCCCGTCGGCCCGTCGGCCCGTCGGCCCGTCGGCCCGTCGGCCCGTCGGCCCGTCGGCCCGTCGGCCCGTCCGCCCGCCCGCCCGTCGGCCCGTCAGCCGGCCCGGCGTGCCGCGGGCGAACCTTGTGCTCCGGGAGCCCAGGCAGCCGCCCGCGGTGCTCCGGCGGGCGGCGCCTCCCGCTTGGCCGTCGCCCGCACTGCTCCGTCGGCGGCGCCTCCCGCTCGGCCGGTGTCAGTGGATCCGTCTGTCCTTCCGTCTGTCCTCCGGGCCACGATGAGCACGCCCGCCCCCGCCCCACGAGCACGCGATCCGGCCAGGAGGACGGTCCCCGCCCCACCCCGCCCAGGCGCGGGGTAGGGCGGGGCGGGAACCGGCGGCTAACGGGCCAGGACGGCCGCGGCAACCGACGCCGGCACCGGGGCGAGGGCGACAGGCCGGGCGGTGAAGGTGCCCCGCCCCCGGGTCCGCCCGCGCAGCCGGGTCGCGTACCCGAACAGCTCGGCCAGCGGCACGGCCGCCGTGACCACGGCCGTCCCCGAACCGGACGTGGAGCCCGAGACCCGGCCGCGGCGTGCCGCGAGATCGCCGAGCACCGCGCCCACCCCGTCATCGGGGACGGTGACCGTGACCTCGACCACCGGCTCCAAGAGCTCCAGGGTGCTCGCGCGCAGCGCCTCGCGCAGCGCGAAGCGGCCCGCAGCGCGGAACGCCTGCTCCGAGGAGTCCTTGGAGTGGGTGGCCCCGTCGGTCAGGGTGACCCGCAGGCCCGTCACCGGATGGCCGCCGAGCGGGCCCTCGGCAAGGGCCTCCCGGCAGCCGGCCTCCACGGCCCGCGCGTACTCCGCCGGCACCCGGCCGCCGACCACCGTCGACCGGAACACGAAACCCGCCGCCTCCTCCAGCGGTTCCACATCGATGACCACGTGCGCGAACTGGCCGGCACCGCCGTCCTGTTTGACGTGCCGGTGGACGAGGCCGGTCACCCCGCGCACCACGGTCTCCCGGTAGGACACCTGCGGGCGCCCGACCACCACGTCCACGCCGTGGCCGCGGCGGACCTTCTCCACCGCGACCTCCAGATGGAGTTCGCCCATCCCCGACAGGACGGTCTGGCCGGTCTCCCGGTCGGCCCGCACCACCAGGGAGGGGTCCTCCTCAACGAGGCGGGCCAAGGCCTCCGAGAGCCGGCCGGTGTCGCCGGAGCGGACCGCCTCGACGGCCACCGACACCACCGGATCGGCCACCGGCGGCGGTTCGAGGACCAGCGGCGCCCCAGGAGCCGACAGGGTCGTGCCGGCCCGGGCCGCCTTCAGCCCGACCACGGCGACGATGTCACCCGCCACCGCCTCCTCCCGCTCCTCGTGCCGGTCGGCCTGCACCCGCAGGATGCGGCCGACACGCTCCATGCGGCCGGTGGCCGCGTCCCGTATGGACTCGCCCTTGCGCAGCGTGCCCGAGTAGACCCGTACGTAGGTCAGCCGCCCGGTCGGCGTCGCCGTCACCTTGAAGGCGAGCGCGGAGAACGGCTCCGCCGGATCGGGGGCGCGCTCCTGCTCCGCGCCGCCGACCGTGCCCGCGCCGCCGACCGCGCCCGCCGTGCCCCGGACCGGCGCCATGTCGGCCGGCGACGGCAGGTACGCGACGACCGCGTCGAGCAGTGGCTCGATGCCCCGGTTGCGGTACGCGGAGCCGCACAGGACCACCAGGCCGTCCCCGGCGAGCGTCAGCTCCCGCAGGGCGCGGACCAGCGTCGGCCCGCTCAGTGCCGCGGTGGTGCAGAACTCCTCCAGGGCCTCCGCGTGCAGTTCGGCGACCGCTTCCTCAAGGAGACGGCGACGGCGCTCGGCCTCCTCCTGGAGCTCTTGGGGCACCGGGCCGCTCTCGCAGGTGTCGCCGTCCGCCCGCCACAGCAGCGCGCGCATGTCCAGCAGGTCGACGACACCGGTGAAACCGTCCTCGATGCCGATGGGCAGTTGGACCACCAGCGGGACGACGCCGAGCCGTTCCCGGATCGAGGCCACGGCCGCGTCGAGGCCGGCGCCCGCCCGGTCGAGCTTGTTGACGAAGGCGATCCGCGGCACCCCGTGCCGGTCGGCCTGCCGCCACACCGATTCGCTCTGCGGCTCGACCCCGGCGACGGCGTCGAACACCGCGACCGCCCCGTCGAGGACGCGCAGGGAACGCTCGACCTCGTCGGCGAAGTCGACATGGCCCGGCGTGTCGATCAGGCTGATGCGGTGCCCGCCCCAGGAACAGCTCACGGCGGCGGCGGAGATGGTGATGCCGCGGTCGCGTTCCTGGGCGTCGAAGTCGGTGACGGTCGTGCCGTCGTGGACCTCACCGCGCCGATGGATCGCGCCGGTCGCGAACAGGATGCGTTCGGTGACGGTGGTCTTGCCCGCATCGACGTGGGCGAGGATGCCCAGGTTGCGGACGGTGCTGAGGGAAGGAGCGGCGAGAGGTCGCCGGTTGCTGCGCATGGCCCGAGGCCTTTCGAGTGGTGAGGAGGGCAGGCAGCGCGATTCCCCGCGACGGCACCCGGCCCCCGGCACCCGGCCGTGGCCGCTCCGGCCGTGGCGGCGCGAGCCGGCCGGGGGCGGGAGCGGAGGGCGGGACGGGAGCTAGTGCTGTGGGAACGTCACGGGCGTACGGTGGCGGCCGCGCAGCCGGCACCGGGCCACACGGGACACCGGGATCACGTCGTAGCGGGACGGGGGAACGAAGGCGGCGGTGCGGCGGTTGCACATGGCCCGGTTCCCCTTCTCTTCACTCACTCGGTACGGAGCACGCGGCGCCCGTGTCGGCGGCGCGTCCGGCGAGTGTAGGCACGGCGACCACGGCCGGGCACGGCATTTTTCCGCCCTCGGGCCGCGGGCGCGGGCACGGTACCGGCAGCGCACGGCAAGGGGCCGGCACCGTGCCGACGGGCCACGGGCTACGGGCTACGCGCTACGGGCCGACGGACCACGGCACACGGCAGATGTGCGGCGTCGGTTCGGCGGGGCACAGGGTTTCGAGGACCGCCTTGCGCAAGGCCCGTCGGGTCCGCAGGGAGCAGCGCACGCGCACGCACAGCTCGACGGAGGTGCGGGTCCCGCTGTCCTGGCCGGGGTGCTCATGGGCCCACTGCTCCGCCAGGATGTCGACCTCGTCCTCGTCCTCGTACCCGTGCTCGTGCTGGTGCTCGTCGGCGGCAGGCCGGCCGCTCCCGGCGCCGCCGTCCGCGAGGCTCAGCTGCACGAGGCGCGCGCTGTGTGCGGCCACGGCCTGTCGGATGATCCCCGTGACCCAGGCCAGGCCCGCCTCGTCGGCGTACACATCGAACCTCAACGTACGTGTCCTCATGGGACGATGATCCCCTGCACGGCAACCGGGGGAGGGCCGGGGGCGTCCTGGGGTGGGGGTGGTGAACGTGTCGGTGGCGGCGGTGGCACAGGCCTGGTCGGTCTCCGCGGTGCTGCCCTGCGGGGCCGCCGCGGCCCTGTTCGGCTGGGCCCGCTGGTACTTCGCGGGCGCCGCGCCGCCCGCGACCCCGGTCGCGGTGGCGGGGGGCGCCGTCATGATCGCTGCCACCTGCGCGGGGTACGGGCTGCGTGTGGGCGGCAGCGGGGGGTTCTTCGGCGCACTGCTGCTGTCCGTCGGGCTGCTGGCGACCGTGGCGGCAGCGGAGCAGGCGACCGCCCGCCCCGCGAGCGCCACCTGCGTCGTCACGGAGGTCCGCACCTCGGTGTCCGCTTCCTACGGTGAGGGTGCCCCCGAGGCGAAGACCGTGCACCGGTTCGCGCTGCGCTGCCCTGGTGGCTACCCCGACGAGCTCAAGGACGACCGGCCGGTCGCCGCCGAAGGAGCCGAGGTCCGGGTCGCCTACGATCCGGGGCGTCGGGTTTCCCCGGCGCTGGAGGGTGACACCTCGCCCTGGAAGGCCGCCCTGTGCGCGGCCCTGCTCCTCGCCGTCAGCACCTGGATCGCACGGGCCGCGACCGGCCCGCCGGCCGACTGACCACGCGGGTGGGGCGACTGCCGCCCCCGCCCCCGTCGTCCCCACACCGTGATCCGGGTGACGTCCCGGCCTGCACGGTCATCGCCGTTGGCGGGTAGGGTCGTTGGGCTGGAGCCGACGTACGGGCGGACTGGCCTGACGGACCGGCGGACGGCGGTCGGGCACCGGCCTCGGCACGGGCCTCGGCATCGGAAGCAACAGCAACAGCGACAGCGACAGCGACAGCGACAGCGACATTGACATCGGCATCGGCGGAGGGCGGCAACAGCGCATGGGCTACGGCATGCTGGTGGATCCGAGGGCCGAGGGCGAGGGCGCACCGCGGCTCGAACTGCCCGCGCAGACTCCCTTGGACGATGCGGCCGCTGCCCTGGGGCGGCTGCTCGCCGAGGACGAGCATCTGGACCGGGTCGTGCTGGTCGTCGGGGGGCAGGAGGCCGGGGCCACCTCCCGCTCGTACGCGCGGGTCGTCCTCGGCCTCACCTCCCGCGGCGCAGGCGACGAGACCCGTGCGGCGGCGCCGGGGGAGTCCACCCGCTTCAGCGTGATCGCCTTCCGCTGCGCCGCCTGCGGGAGCCGCGCCTACACCGCCTTCTACGACGACCGCTACCTGCCGGTGTGCCGGGTGAGCGACCACGGGCCGATGGAACTCCCCGCCGAGCCGCCCGCGGACCGGGGGTGACCCCGGCGTGAGCCTCGCCCCCGCGGTCCCCAAGCCCCTCGACGGCTCCGCGCGCTTCTTCTCGGTGGCCTACCTGCCGACCTACGCGGCCGCGCTGTTCGTCCTGCTGCTGGTCTGGGCGGGCGCCCCCGGAGCGGACCTCTCCCCCCGGCGCGCCTGGCACACCGCCGGCGGGATCGGCGCCGGGCAGGCGGTGTGGATCGCGCTCGGCACCACCCTGGTCGCCCTGGTCTTCCAGCCCTTCCAACTCGCCCTCGTACGACTCCTGGAGGGCGGCCCGTCCGAGGCGTCGGCCGCCGGGCCCGGCCGCGCCCTGCAACGCCGCAGGAAGGCGCGGCTGGCCGCGCGCGCGGAACCCGCCGGCCTGCCGCACGACGCCTCACCGGAACGGGTGCAGCGTGCGGGCGCTGCCGCGGCCCGGCTGCGGCAGCGGTACCCGCTCCCCGATCACCTGCTGCGGCCGACCGCCCTCGGCAACGTCCTGGCTGCGCTGCGCGACACCGCAGGCCGGGAGTACGGCTGGGACGCGGCCGTCGCCTGGCCGCGGCTGTACCCGGTGCTCGGGGACCAGGCGCGCGCGGTGGTCGACGACTGCCGGGACTCGCTCGACGGCGCGGCCCGGATGTGTGTCACCGGCGCGGCGACGGCCCTGGTCAGCGGCGTGCTGCTGCTGCGCTCCGGCTGGTGGCTGCTGCTCGCCGCGGTCCCGGCCGCGGTGGCCGTGCTCGCCTACCACGGCGCCGTCCAGGCCGCCCTCGGGTACGGGGACGCCGTCCGCGCCGCGATCGAACTGCACCGCTTCGACCTGCTGGAGGCCCTCCACCTGCCGCTGCCCGACAGCCTCGGCGAGGAACGGGCCCTGGCCCATGAGCTGTGCCTGCACTGGCGCCAGGGCGTGCCGCCGCCCACCCGGTACGAACACCCCCCCGAACCACCTGCGGACCAAGGGAGTTGAGGGGGACCGGGCCGAGGAACCGTACCCGGCCCGGTCCATGTGCCCGTACGGTGGACACCATGGGTGACGATGCGCGCCGCTCGCAACGGCTGTTCGGCCGATCCGTCCGCGGGTCCCTCGACGAACTGCACCGCCGCGGTCTGCAGGAGACCGGGCTCTACCTCCGTACCGGTGACCTGTCCGCACTGCAGCGGGCCCGCGAGCTCCACCAGCGGGTCGTGGAAGCCGGATCCGACCGCACCCGGGGCCGGGACGTGCACCTGGGGGGCTTCGCCGACGCGGAGGACCTCTGGTACCGGCACACCCGCGATCCGGCCGCCTTGCTGCGGGCCGTCGACCTGCACCGGCGCGCGCTCGCCGCCACCGCGGGCGGCCCCTCCGCCGGGAACCGCCTCCACGGCCTGGGGTCCGCGCTGCACCTCCTGCACCGGCACACCGGGGACGCCGCCCCGCTGGTGGAGGCCGTCGAACTGCTGCGCCTTTCCCTCCAGCCGCCGCCCGCGGTCCCTGCCGAACGGGCCGGCCGGCTCGCCGGACTCGCCGAAGTCCTGGACGAACTCCATGACCTCACCGGGGACCCCGAGCACCTGCGGGAGGCCGTCGCCGTGCTGCGCGCCGCACTGGACCACACCCCGCCCGGCACCCGCGAGGCGACGACCCGCCGCACCAACCTGGCCGCCTACCTGGACAGCTGGTACCGCCTCACCGGGGACCGCCCGGCGCGGGACGAAGCGGTGGACCTGCTGCGCCGGATGCGCGAGGAGGTCCTGCGCGACGGCGGCATCCCGCCGTGGCAGCCGACGGTCAGCCTGGCCGGCTGGCTGGCCGAGCGGTTCCGCCAGGACGGCGGGCTCGCAGAACTCGACGAGGCCGTTGCCCTGCTGCGGCGGGTGCTGGAGGTCGAGGCGGAAGCCGACGACGCGTCCTTCGACGAGACCTACCGGCTGGTCATGACGGTCCGGGTCGCCCAACTGGCCCTGCAGCGCGCCGCGCGCTCCGGACAGCTGCGCTGGGCCGACTGGGCCGTGCAGACCCTGACGCAGGCCGTACGAGCCCTCCCGTACGAGGACCTCAACCACGGGGTGCTGCTCTTCGAACTGGGCAAGGCGCACGCGGGCCGCCACCACCTCACGGGCGACCCGGCCGACCTGGAGGCGGCCGTGGACCGCCTGCGCGGCGCCCTCGACGCGCTCGGCCGCAGCGCCCACAACGCGGACAACCACCGGGCCGCCGCCTCCGAACTCGCCACCCACCTGCTGCACCGCCATGCCCGCACCGGCTCGCCGGCCGACCTGGACGAGGCCGTACGGCTGCTCCGGGAGGCGGTACGGGAAGCCGGGCCGGACGACCCGAACTTCGCGGCCCTGCACGGCGCACTCGGCCAGAGCCTGCTGGAGCGCTTCACCGGCCGGCACGACCTCGCCGACCTCGACCGGTGTGTCGACCACCTCCTGCGCGCCCTGGCGGTCCTGCCGCCCGGCGACCCCAACCGGGCACCGGTCCTGTCCACCCTCAGCAGCGCCCACCTCGCCCGCTACCACCACACGGCCCACCGCCCGCACCTCGACGAGGCGGTCGCGGCGCAGCGCGAGGCCCTTGAAGGCGCAAAGCCCGGGGACCTCGAAGGGCCGGCGCTGCTGGGGAACCTCGCCCTGCTGCTGCGGGTGCGCCTCGACGCGGACGGCGCCACCGGCCCGAGCGACGCGGACGAGGCCGTGGGGCTGCTGCGCCAGGCGCTCGCCCTGTGGCCCGGCCGCTCGGACCAGCACCGCACCACCGCGCACCAGTTGGCCGAGGCGCTGCGCACGCGGGCCGAGATCCTGGGGGACATCGCCGACCTGCAGGAATGCGTGGAACTGCTGCGCACGGTCGTGGACGGCTACCCGGCCGGCCACCCCGGACAGATCTCCTCGCGCAGTGCACTCGCCGAGGCCCTGCACAAGCTGTCGCTGGCCACACAGGACGGCCGACTGCTCGACGAGGCCTGGGAAGTGGCGCGCGGAGCCGTGGCATTGGATGCCGCCCCCGTGCACGCACGGCTGCGCGCCCGGGCCACGCTCGGGCAGGTGTGCGGGACGCGGCAGGACTGGGAGGGCGCCGGGCACTGGCTGACCGAGGCGGTCCGGCTGCTGCCACGGCTCGCCGCCCGCGACCTGGCCCGGACGGACCAGCAGTACGTCCTGGCCCGGGAACACGGCCTGGCCGCGGAGGCCGCCGCCTACGCCATCCAGGCGGGGCGGCCCGAACAGGCCCTGAAAGTCCTCGAACACGGACGCGGGGTACTCCTCGGCCGGCTCCTGCAGTCCCGCGAGACGGACCTGGCCCGGCTGCGGGAACGCGCACCGGAACTCGCCGAGCGCTTCGTCCGGCTGCGCGACGCGCAGGACCCGCAACCGACGGGCACCGCCCTGTCCGCGGGACCAGCGGGACAAGCGGGACAGGCAGTGCAGGAGTCCGAGCGGATCCGCGTCCGCGAGGTCGAATGGGACCTGCTCGTGGCCCAGATCAGGGCCCTGCCCGGCCTGGGTGACTTCCTGCGCCCGCCGGAAGCCTCCGAGATCGTGCGCCGGGCCGGGGAGGGAGGCCCCGTCGTGGTGGTCAACATCAGCGTCCGCTGCGACGCGCTGATCGTGGCCGACGGCCGGATCGAGGTGGTGCCGCTGAGGACCACCGCCGAGGAGGTCCACCACCGCGTCACCGGGTTCCTCACCGCCGTCGACACCCCGTCCCCGGGCACGGCGGGCACCGGGGTGGCCGAGCGGCTCGCACGCCAGGACACCGTGTCCGAACTGCTGGAATGGCTGTGGGACACGGTGGCCGGCCCCGTACTCGACCGCCTCGCGCCCGCCCCCGCCGCACCCGGCGCGGCCCCCCGGCGCATCTGGTGGTGCCCGCAGGGCCCACTGGCTTTCCTGCCCCTGCACGCCGCCGGATACCACGGCCCCCGCGCCGCCCCGGGCCGGCCGCGCTGCGCCCTGGAACGGGTGGTGTCCTCGTACACCCCGACCGTCGCCGCCCTCCACCACGCGCGGGCCCGGCAAGCACCCGCGGACCGCACCGGCGTCCGGCCGCTGATCGTCGCCATGTCCCGTACGCCGGGCCAGGGTGCGCTGCCGAACGCGGAAGCCGAGGCCCGCGCCGTCCGCCGGTATCTGGCGGACTCCGGCGCACCCCTCACCCTCGCCGACGGGGCGGCGACCCGGGACAGCGTGCTGGACGCCCTGCGCCACTCCGGGTCCGCGCACTTCGCCTGCCATGCCGTGGCCGACCCGCAGGACCCCTCGGCCTGCCGCATCCTGACCCATGACCACGCGACCCGGCCGCTGACCGTCACCGACGTCGCCGGCCTGCGGCTGGACGGCGCGCACCTGGCGTTCCTGTCGGCGTGCGCGACCTCCTCCACCCGGCACGACCTGGTGGACGAGTCCATCCACATTACCGGCGCCTTCCAACTGGCTGGATTCCGCCATGTGGTGGGCACGCTGTGGCCCGTCGCCGACGAACTAGGCCCCGAAATGGCCGAGTCCTTCTACGCCGCGCTCGCCCGGCCGGACACCGGCGGGGACGAGGTGGCCCTCGCCCTGCACGCGGCCGTGGCCGCCCTGCACGACCGTTACGCCTGGTTCCCGTCACTGTGGGCCGCCCACGTCCACGTGGGGGTGTGACGCGCCGACCTGGTGCGGTGACCGGCAAACCTTTCCGGTCACCGCACCAGGTCGTCTCTTGCGGACCGTGCCAGGGTGGCCGGGCCCCGACACGATCCGAAAGAGACGGCTTAACTCCCGCGGACCGTCCGCAGGTTCTCCCGGGCGCGGGCGGTCCGCGGGTCCGCGGGGCCGTAGCGGCGTTCGGCCGCGGCGACGATCCGGCGGCACAGGGCCTCCGCCTCCGCCCTGCGGCCCTGGCGGTGCAGCATCGCGGCGAGGCTGCTCAGGCTGTGCAGGGTTGCGGGATGGTCGGGGCCGAACAGCTCCGTACGGCTGTCCACCACGGTCCGCATCAGCGCCTCGGCCTCCGCGACCCGGCCCGCGGCGTGCAGCACCGAGGCCAGGTTGTTCTGCGCCTGGAGGGTGTCCTCGTGGCCCGGCCGGCTGCGGACCCGCTCCTCCACCACGGCGCGGTAGCTGCGCGCCGCCTCCTCCCACCGCCCGAGGTCGGACAGGACGGCCGCATGGTTGGCCCGGGTGTCCAGACTCAGCGGATCGGCGGGGCCGTACAGGCGCGCCGCGTCCTTCGCCACCTGCCCGTACAGGCGCTCCGCCTCCTCCGGCAGGCGCTGTGCGCGGAAGGTGGCCGCCAGGTCGTTGCGGCTGCGCAGAGTGTCACGGTGCTCCGGTCCCAGGACCCGCTCACGGCCCGCCAGCGCCTGCCGGGCCAGCCGCTGCGCCTCCTCGGGCCGGCTCCGCAGCAGGGCGAGCCGGGCCAGGTGGGCCAGAGCCCTCAACGTCTGCGGATCGTCCTCTCCCACGGTGCGTGCGTACTGCGTCCACACCGTCCGCAGCAACGCGTCCGCCTCGGCGGCCTCGCCCAGCTTCTCCAACGCCCGGGCGAGGAAGGAGGTCGCGGCCAGGGTGTCGGGGTGTCCGTGCCCGAGGACGGTCCGGCGGCCGGCGACGACCTGCCGCAGCAGGTCCACCGCCTCATCCGTCTCGGCCTGGGCCCACAGGGCCTCGGCCAGGGCGAAGGCCGCGGTGAGGGTCTCGGGCTGGTTTTCGCCGTGCTGTTCCTGCGCCGCGCTCAGGGTCCAGCGCGCCATCGCCACCGGCGTCATGCGCAGGGTGACGTCGATGACGGGGAGCCCGTCGGGCCCGTCCCGGGTGGTCATGCTGTACGAGGCGCCCTCACCCAGCTCCCCGGTCCGCGGCGCCTGCCCCCCGGCCTGGCGTGACGGTTCCCCGGCCTGCGGTGACGGTTCCCCGGCCCCCGCGGCGGGCACACCGGACCGCCGCCCGCGCCCCAGTCGCCGCCCCAGCCCGCGCCATCCATCGCTCATCGTCCGGCCCTCCCGCATTCCGGCCCCGGTCGTTCCTCCATGGTTGCGCAACGGCCCGCGCAGGGACAGGGTTACCACGTGTCCTGCACCGTCCTCGGCGGACCACTCCGCGGAGGGCGGCATCCGCAGCAGAACCCGTTCGTGGGGCCCGCAGATCCGGGTCTATCGTGAGGGGGCCACATGATCAACATGTGGCGCCGCCACGCATTCGATTCAGGGGGAATGGAATGGCGCTCAAGCCTGCCGTTGTCGATCTGCTGGAACTGAGCCCGGACTTCGTCCGCAACCCGTACCCGGTATACGCCAAGCTTCGCGAACTGGGCCCCGTCCACCACGTACGCACCCCGGATGGTGAGGAGTTGTGGCTCGTCGTCGGGCACGAAGCCTGCCGCACGGCCTTCACCGATCCCCGCCTGAGCCGTGACTGGCGCAGGTCCGGGGACATGAGCCAGATCATCAATGCCGATCAGGACCACCCGGCCCTCGCCCACATGCTGATGTCCGACCCGCCGGACCACACGCGGCTGCGCCGCCTGGTGGCCCGGGAGTTCACCCCGCGCCGCATCGACGCACTGGCGCCGCGCATCCAGGAGGTCACCGACGGACTGCTGGACGCCATGGCGGCCGACGGGGAGCGCCGTACCGACCTGATCGACGCCTTCGCCTTCCCCCTGCCGATGACCGTCATCTGTGAACTGCTCGGCGTACCCGAACTGGACCGCGACGCCTTCCGCGGCTGGTCCAACGAAATGGTCGCCCGCACCAGCCCCGAGGCGGAGGCCCGCGCGTACGAGGAGATGCCCCGCTACCTGACCGGGCTGATCGAGGCCAAGCGGGCCCGACCCGGCGACGATCTGCTCAGCGGGATGATCCACACCGTCGACGAGGGCGGCGACCGGCTCTCCGCCGCCGAACTGATCGGCATGTGCGTCCTGTTGCTCATCGCCGGCCACGAGACCACGGTCAACATGATCGGCAACGGGATGCGCGCCCTCTTCGCCCATCCCGACCAGCTCGCCGACCTGCGCGCGGACCTCGGACTGCTGGACGGTGCCATCGAGGAAATGCTGCGCTACGACGGCCCGGTGGAGACCTGCACCCAGCGACTGGCCCTGAAGGACGTGGAGATGGGCGGGACGGTGATCCCGTCGGGCTCCGTCGTACTGATCACCATGGCCGACGCGGACCGCGACCCGGCACGCTTCCAGGACCCGGACCGCTTCGACATCCGGCGCGACGCCCGGGGCCACATCGCCTTCGGCCACGGCCTGCACCACTGCCTCGGTGCGCCGCTGGCCCGGCTGGAGGGGCGGATCGCACTGCGCTCCCTGCTGGAGCGGTTCCCCGGCCTGGCCGCCGAGGCCGAGGACGCGGGCCTGTCCTGGGTGCCCGGCATGCTGATCCGGGGCGTACGGGAGCTGCCCGTCCGCTGGTGAACGCCGCGCGGCCGCCGTCGGGGCGGGAGCGGCGGCCGCCCGCGCCGGGGTCGGTCACGGGCGGGTCACGGGGCGGGAGGAGCGGGAGCGGGGCGGGAGCCGGCCGCCCCGGTGTCGGTGGCCGCCGGCTCCCCGAGGTCCAGGACCGCCTCCGCGCCGCCGCTCTCCGGGTTGCCGAAGCGGAGCCCCGCGCCGATCAGGCGGGCCTGTCCGGCGGCGATGGTCAGGCCGAGGCCGAGCCCCGTACCGGCCGCACCGGTACGGAAGCGCTGGGGTCCACAGGACAGCAGGTGGGAGGGGAAGCCGGGCCCCTGGTCGCGGACCCGCACCAGCGGGCCCGCCACCTCGATCACCACGGGAGCGGAGCCGTGGCGCAGCGCGTTGCTCACGAGATTGCTCAACACCCGCTCCACGCGCCGCGGATCGGTACGCACCCGGGCGTCCTCCACCACGTCCACGCGCACACCGGGAACCGGTGCGCCGGGAGCGGTACGCCCCTCGGCGGCCGCCCGCGCCGCCCGCCGGGCGAGCCCCGCCACCTCCACCCAGCGCAGGTCGGCCTCCTCGGCGCCGTTGTCCAGCCGGGCGACCTCCAGGATGTCCTCCACGAGGTCCCGGAGCCGCTCCGCCCGTTCCCTGACCATGTTCTCGGCCTTGCCGTCGGACAGCAGGCCCGCCGCAGCCAGCATGCCCGCGACGGGGGTGCGCAGCTCGTGGGCGATGTTCGCGGTCACCTCGCGCTCGGCCTGCAGGCGGCTGCCCAGCGCGTCGGCCATGGCGTTCACCGTGCGGGCCAGGGCGGTGATCTCGTCCCGGCCGTGTTCGGGCAGACGGGCCGTGAGCTCTCCCTCGGCGATCCGCTCGGCGGTCCGCGCGGAGACCCTGAGCCTGCGTCCGAAGCGGGCAGCGACGGCGACGCCGACCAGCCCGGCGACCCCCACCCCGACGGCCCCGGACTTCCACATCACCTGCTCCACCTCGCCGACGGCGGGGCTGCGCCGAGTGGTCATCACCAGGTAGTGGCCGCCCGTGGCCGTGCCCGCCCAGATCCGCTTGCCCTTGGGAGTGTCCTGTACGTAAGTGCTCCGGTGCCCCCGGGCCAGCCCTTCCAGCAGCGGCGCCGGCATGCCGGGCGGATCGAGCTGCGCGCCGTAGGCGGCCCGGCCGGACTGCTCGTACACCCGCTCGGCGAACCGCAGCCGGTCGAGGGCGGCTTCCCGCTCCCGTTCGGTGAGCATGGAGGGCACCTGTATTCCGGTCACCAGCACCGCGAGCGCGGCCGTGGCTCCGATCGTCGCCCCGATCTTGATCCGCAGACCCATTCGACGTCCCCCCGAACTGTCGTGTTCCCGTGCCCGCCCCGTACGCCGTCCCCCGTGGCGTGCAGGCCCCCACGTCCCGTCCCCGTACCGCCGGACCGCGGGCGGCGCCACCGGGCAACGGCCTGGTGATCATACCGGGAGGGACCGTGGCAGATCCGGGCCCGCCGCCCCGGGTGCCACCGCGTACCGGGTCAGGCCGCTGCGCCGACCGGACGGCGCAGCAGGTACAGGCCCGCGGTCGACACCAGCACGGCCATGCACGCGATGAACACCAGCCCCGCGCCCTCCAGGCCCATCGGCTCCGCCAGCACCCCCACGCCGATCACCGGCACCGAGATGCCCGTGTACGCCACCACGAACAGCGTCGAGATCACCGCGGCGCGCCGGTCCGGAGGGGAGGCGCCGGCCACCGCGGACAGTGCCCCGCGGAAGGCCAGCCCCTGCCCGCACCCGCCGACGAGGGCGCTGAGCACCACCAGCGCCAGCTGCTCCCACCACAGCGCGCCGGCGAGCAGGGCCAGCCCGGCCAGCAGGGCGGCGCAGCCGAGTGGCAGCGACCGCCCCACCCCGACCCGGCCGACCGCGAGCTGTCCGGCGGTGGAGGCGAAGAAGGCCAGGGCGACGACCAGCCCTGTCGCGGCCCGGTTGTGCACGCCCAGCGACTCCCCGAGGAAGGCCGGGCTGACCGACGTGAACACCCCGAACAGCGCGAACCCCACGAAAGCGGCCAGCGCCGCAGGCCCGAACACCGCCCGCACCTGCGGGGGCAGACCGGGCCGCTGCGGCCGTACGGTACTCAGCGGGCGCCGCTCCCGGACCGTCTCCGGAAGCCGGGTCAGGACGACGACCGAGACCGCCACCAGGACGAGGTGCACGGCGAACGGCAGGTACAGCGGCCGCGGGGCGTACTGCGAGAGGATCCCGGCGAGCAGCGGACCGCAGCCCAGCCCGCCCATGTTGGCGGCGGTCGCCACGAAGGTGGCCCGGGCGGAGCCGCCGCGCGGCGCCAGCTCCATCACGTACGCCGTGGCGGCCCCGGTGAACAGCCCGGCGGAGAGCCCCGACAGCAGCCGGCCCGCGTACAGCCAGCCGAGGCCGGTGGCGCACAGGAAGCAGACGGCGCTCGCTGCGGCGAACCCCAGCCCGGCGAGCAGGACGGGGCGCCGGCCCACGGTGTCGGAGGCGTTGCCCGCGAGCAGCAGTACACCGATGACCCCGAAGGCGTAGACGGCGTAGACGACCGTCACCAGCAGCTCGGAGAACCCGAACTTGTCCTGGTAGAGGCCGTAGAGCGGGGTGGGCAGCGTGGTGCCGGCCATGCAGACGGCGAAGACCGCCCCGGCGAGCAGACACAGCAGCCACCCTCGGCGATCACCGTCCATGGCGCCGACGGTAACCCGGGGCGCCCGGCTCGGCGGCGCGGCAGGCCGGTGGGGATCCGGTTCCCCCGCCGCCGCGCCGCCGGAACATGCCCTGACCTGTCACGACGAGGGCGCAAGCGCCCCGGGGGCGGCGTCGAGGGTCCGTCAGGCCGCGGGCGCTGCGCAACCGTCCCCGGCCCGCCGCGCGCCGGGGTCTCGGGCCGTTGACAGTCGACCCGGCACGTGCGAAAAAGACAGTAGGCCGTGTTCGGTCACCGTGTGCTCCCTCCTCGGCGCGAGGTCCGACCCCGAACCCCGCCCGCCGCACGGGCCCGTGACCGGCGGGTCGAGGCCGTGTGAAATCCACTGTCCCCACACGCGAATCTGTCCAACAGTGGGCACTCCACCGCATACGTGAACGGACGGCACCCCTTTGAGCATGATTCCCGCCTCCCGTGTCGCCGGACGGACCTGGACCGTCCGGCTCACCGGCCACGGAGACCACACGGTCTCCGTCGCCTGCAGCACCGACGCCTGCCGCATGCCGCCCCGCTCCAAGGACACCGCGGCGATGCGGCGCTTCGCCGCCGAGCACGTCCGGGCGCACGCCCGGCTCGCGACGGTCCGGCCCAACGCCGGCTGCGCCTGCCGCGCCGCCGAGTGCGCCTACCACGAGGACACCCGGACCGGCTGCACCGGCGTCCCCCTGCTCGTGCTCATCCACAACCCCGCCGTCGGGCAGGTGTGGACCCTCGCTGAGATCTGCCAGGCCTGCGCCCCGCTGATCTCCCACACGGCCATCCTCGGCAGCGCCAGGCGTGCAGCAGGCGGTGGAGCAGCCGCCGGCGCGACCGCGGGCGCCGCCCCTGCGGCCGGACAGGCCCCGGCCGCCGCCCCTGCCGCCCCGGCGCGCGTGGCCGTCCCCGGCGGCTTCTCCTCCCCGGATGCGGCCCCCGAGGCGCAGCCCCGCCGCCACCCGCACCGCGGCGGCCCCCACCGGCCCCGCCGCACCCGCTGACCCGCCGGGGCCACGGCGTGGAGACGATGCGGACGACCGTCCCGGACGGCGGATCCGGCGCGGGGAAGCCCGGGACCGCCCCCTCCTGCCCGGCGGGACCGCACGGCCGCCGGCCGGCACGCGGAGCGCCGCCGGCATGCGCCCGGAGCCGCACGGGGTGCCTGCGGTGAAGGACGTACCCGACGTACGGTGCACGTACTGCGGCGCCGTCGGTCTCGAACCCGGCTTCGTCGAGGACGCCGGCGAGGGCGCCCGCGGATTCGCCCGCTGGATCGCCGGGCCGCTGGAGCTCGGGTGGCTCGGCGGCGCGAAGCGGATGGGGCGGCCCCGGCGCCGCATCGATGCGTACCGCTGCCGGCAGTGCGGCCACCTGGAACTCTTCGCCACCGACCACGTGTGAGCGCTGCGGCGCCCCCGGCTGAACGCCCGCCGCAGGCACCGCGGTCTGCGGAACGACTGCGTCACCCCGGGGCCGACGGGCACACTGCGTACGGGCACGCAGGAAACGTCCGCACGACCCTCACCCTCGGGAGCAGCCGGTGTCGTCGCAGGAAATCCCCATCACGCTCACCCCCCGACAGGCCGCCCACGGAGTGATCCTCACCGTCCCGACGGGGACGGGCACCGCCCGGCTGCGCATCCCCTCCGTCCGCCACGGCGACCTGGTCCGGGCGCGCCTCGCGGACCAGGAGGTCCTGCTGCGCATCACGGTGGGCGGCGCCCCCGGGTCCGTCCCGCCCGCCCCCGGTGACAAGAAGGGCGTCGGCGGATGCCTGGCGGCGTGCGCCGTGCTGGCCGCCGTGATCGTGGGAATCATCGCGTTCAACAGCGGGGACGATTCCCGGAACGCCGCCTCCGACTCCCCGACCGCGACCGCGTCCCCCAGCCCCAGCCCCAGCCCCAGCTACAGCTACGGCTCCGGGGCCGGCTCCGACCCCTCGGCGACCACCCCCTCCTCCTCCGCCCCGGCTGCCGACCCCGTACCCGCCCCCGCCGACACGGCGGCCTGGCCCGAGGCGTCGCCCACGACCGCGGAGCCCAGTCCCTTCGACAAGGGGACCTGCCTCAACGGAACCCTGCCGGACTCGACGACCCCGCAGAGCGTCACCGGAGTGGAGGAGGTCTCCTGCTCGGCGTCCGACGCCCACTACCGGGTCATCGAGAGCTTCCCCTTCACCTCGGACCTCGACCGCTGCAACGACAACCCCAAGACGCAGTACGCCTTCTCCTACCGCTACAGCCGCGGTGCCACCGTCATCAACCAGTACGTGTACTGCCTCGTCGGCATCGGCTCCTACGGCCGCGGCTGACCACCTCCGCCCGCTTCACCCTCAACGCCCGCCCAAGGAGGGGCTGTTCGTGCCGATCCGGGCCGCCAGGAGGGCGATGTCGTCGTCGGCGGACGCCGGAACCAGATGCGCGATCAGCGTGTCGCACAGGTGGTCCAGGGGCTGTTGGGGCTCCGAGAGCAGCCCCGTCAGCTCCCTCAGCCGGTCGTCGATGTCCCTGCTGCGCGCCTCGATCAGGCCGTCCGTGTACAGGACGAGGACACTGCCGGGCGGCAGGGTGATCTCCGTGGTGGTGAAGGTGATGCCGCCGACCCCCAGCGGGACACCGGGCGGGGTCGCCACGAGGCGCACGACGCCGTCCGGTTCGGCCACGGCCGGCGGGGGATGCCCGGCACGGGTGACCGTACACCGACCGGTCGCGGGATCGCAGACCACGTACAGGAAGGTCGCGAGCATCGGCTCCGTCAAGTCGGCCAGGGCAGCCTCCATCTGGTGCAGCAGCGCCGTGGGCGGCATGTCCAGGCGCGCCAGGGCCCGGACGGTGGCGGAGAGCCGCCCCATCACCGCGGCCGCCGCGATGCCGTGCCCCATCACGTCCCCGATGAGGAGGGCGGCCCGGCCCCCGCTGAGGGGCAGCACGTCGTACCAGTCGCCGCCCACCTCGTTGACGTCGCTGGCCGGGAGGTAGCGGTGGGCGATCTCGATTCCGGGCGGCGGGGTGACGTGCTGGGGCAGCATGCTGCGCTGCAGGACCACCGCGGTCTCGTGCTCGTGGAGGTAGAGGCGGGCGTTGTCGATGCTGATGGCCGTGCGGGCGGCGAGCTCCCCCGCCAGCGTGACGTCGTCGGACCCGAAGGGCCCGGCGGGCCCGGTGCGGTAGAAGGTCGCGATGCCCAGCACCGTGTCCCGCGCCACCAGCGGCATCATCAGGAACGAGTGCACGCCGGTGTCGAGCAGTTGGGCCGGCTTGGGGGTGTGGCGGGAGGCCGGGGCGACGGTCTCGGCATCGAGGCGGGCGATCAGGAACGGCTGCCGGTCCGCGAGGGCCTGGGTGTAGGGGGCGGTCGGGGGGAAGGTCAGCGTCCGGCCGAGCGGAGCGAGGATGCGGGTGACCGGAGAGCCGGTCAGGGGCGCCTTGCCCAGCCGCCGCAGGTCGGTGCCCCCGGTCAGCCCCATGCCCGGCTCGTCGCCGCGGGCGAGGCTGTCCAGTACGTCGACGGTGACGGCGTCCGCAAGCTGGGGCACGGCGAGGTCGGCGAGCTCCTGGGCGGTCCGCTCCAGGTCGAGGCTGTCGCCGAGGCGGGAGCTCGCCTCGCTCAGCAGGGCGAGCCGGCGCCGGCCGGCCTCCGCCTCGGTATGGTCGCGCTGCTGGGCGGTGATGTCCAGCAGGGAGGCGATCACACCGATCGGACGGCCGCCGGGGTCCTGGACGCGCACGTACGAACAGGACCACACCCGGTCGCGCTCGGGATCGGCGGGGGTCCGCCCCGTGCGGCGGCGGTCCAGGACCGGTTCACCGGTCTCCAGGACCCGGTGCATCGCCGCCTCCATCTCGCCGGCGTTCACCTCGGGCAGCACCTCGGCGAGCCTCCGCCCCACGTGCGCGGCCTCCGAGAGCCCGTTCATCGTCTCCAGCGCCGGGTTGACCTGGAGGAAGCGCAGCTCGGTGTCGAGGACGGCGATGCCGACGGGCGAGCGGGCGAACAGCCCGTCCCACACCGCCGAAGACCCACGGATGCGGCGCGCGGCGTGCGCGTCGGCCGCGAACACCAGGACGGCTGCGGCTCCCTGGCGCCGGTCGGGCACGGGGCAGGCCCAGATCTCCAGCTCCAGCGGACGGCCGTCGCGGTGCCAGGCGGTGACCGTGCCCATGACCCCGCGCCCGGTGGCGGCGGTCTCCCACAGGGACCGGCCCAGGCTCCGGTCGGCTCCCGGGTGCAGCAGGTCGGAGATGTGCCGCCCGAGCACCTCGGGCGGGGCGTAGCCCAGCAGCTCCTGTGCGCCCTGGTTCCAGCGGACGACGACCCCCTCGCCACTGGTGGCCACCAGGGCCACCCGGAGGGCGCCGAGCCATCCCCCGGCGTCCTGGGCGGCTCCGCTGACCAGGTCGTCGAGCGGCGTCTCCTCAGGCATCGCGGGCCCGGTCGTCCAAGGCCGCGGGCTGCTCGGGCGACGACGGCTCGCCCGCCGCTGCCGGCGGCTGTGCTTCCTCCACCCCCTCATCCTCGCCCGCCCGGCCCGGGACCGCACCCGGCCGCGGACCGGGCCCGGCCGGACCGGGAAGCGGAGCCCCGGCCACCGGGTCCCTCCGGCGTACGTCCGCCACCGCCACGGGAGCCGGCACGGGGGGCGTGGGAGAGGGCCGCCGGGGGCGCCCCCTGCGACCTTCCCGGCTCCGGGCCCGGACCCCGGCGCGGCCCCGCGTCCCGGCACCCGGCCCTCCGGGAGGGAGCGCGAGCGCACCCGGCACCCGGCCCTCCCCGAGGG
Organism: Streptomyces sp. cmx-4-9; assembly: GCF_046548835.1. Taxonomy (NCBI): domain Bacteria; kingdom Bacillati; phylum Actinomycetota; class Actinomycetes; order Kitasatosporales; family Streptomycetaceae; genus Streptomyces; species Streptomyces sp. cmx-4-9. The sequence continues at coordinate 661,981 of NZ_JAEBEE010000002.1, forward strand.
GACTGCCGGACACCGGGTGCGCTGCCGCTCGTCCCCGGGGCCGCCCTGGCCGCTACTTCGGCATCAGGACGGTGTCGACGATGTAGACGTTGGCGTTGGCCGTCTTGACGTTGCCGCAGACGACGTTCGACACGGAGTTGACCTTGTAGGACTCACCCGAACCGCTCGTGGTGAGCTTGGTCTTCTCCAGGGTGTCGAAGGAGCCGTTCTCCAGCTGCTTCGGCGCGAGGCGCTCGCCGACGACGTGGTACGTGAGGATCTTCGTCAGCATGTCCTTGTCCGCGAGGACCTTGTCGAGGTCCGCCTTCGGGATCTTCGCGAAGGCGTCGTTGGTCGGCGCGAAGACGGTGATCTCCTTGGCGTTGTTCAGGGTGTCCACCAGGCCGGCCTTCTTGACCGCGGTGACCAGCGTGGACAGTGCCGGGTTGTTCGAGGCCGCGGTGGCCACCGGGTCCTTGGCCATGCCGTCGAAGGACCCGGCGCCCTCGGCGGGAACCCCGGCACAGGCCGGCCCGAAGGGCTGGTCCCCGGTCGTCGGGGCGTCGGAGGTGGCCGGCTGGGAGGCGACGGCGTCGGCGCTCTTGTCCGCGCTGGATCCCGCCGCGGAATCACTGCCCGAGTCGGAGCAGGCGGCGAGGGAGAACGGCAGGAGGGCGGCCGCGGCGACGGCAAGGGCGGTGCGGCGGATGCGCAGGGTGCTGGACATGGGGTGTGTCTCCTGTGGTGTGACGGTTCTCGTAAGAGCGGTGGTCAGTGGCTTTCGGTGGCCGGGCGCTCAGCGGATCGGACGCTCAGCGGACTGGCCGGGGGCTCGGACCGCGGTCTCGTCGGCGGGCTCGTCGGCGGTCTCGTGGTCCGGTGGGGTCGGCCCGGCCCTTGGAACCGGCCGCCCGCCCTCCGGGCGCGGCACCGCGGGCGCCACGGGGGAGGAGGGTGCAGTGGTTGCTCACACCTGGGCTTCGGTGTGGGCCGTACGGCGGATTGGTCCTTCCCCCGAACGGGTTCGCAACGGTCGAGGATTGACCCCGAACGGGCCGGCCCGCCCGCGTCCGCGCCCAGGATGCGCGGCAGGGCAATCCGTACGGGCCCCGGCACCGAAGGGAGGATGGGACCGCCGTACGGCGAGCCTGCGGCCGCCCCCGTCCCCCGGGGCCGGTCCCGTCCGGGAGTGAAGGGTTGTCCATGCGAGGGATGCACGAGGGCGCACGCCCCGACACCGAACGGCGGCGCGCGACGCCGCCGCCGCACGGGAAGCGGCTGCGGTGAGCCGCCCCCTGCCGTTCGGCCGGCCGCGGGATGCGGGCGACTCCGGGGCCCGAGGACTGGAAGAGGTCATGCAGCAGGTGGCCCGCGGGGACAAGGAGGCGTTCTCGGTCCTCTACGACGGCGTCGTGAACACGGTGTTCGGCATCACCCTGAAGGTCGTCCGCGACCGCGCCCAGGCCGAGGAGGTCGCTCAGGAAGTGATGATCGACCTGTGGCGCCAGGCCGCCCGCTACCGCCCGGAGGCCGGCAGCGTGCTGACCTGGGTGGCCACCCTCGCGCACCGCAGGGCCGTCGACCGGGTCCGGTCGGCCCAGGCCGCGGCGGACCGCGACCTCAACACGGCGGTGCGCGATCAGCAGCGGCCCTTCGACGAGGTGGCCGAACAGGTCGAGACGCGTCTGGAGAGCGAGCAGGTCCGCCGCTGCATGCACTCGCTGACCGAACTCCAGCGCCAAGCCGTCACACTGGCCTATTACCAGGGTCTGACCTACCGCGAGGTGGCCGAGACGCTGCGGGCGCCGCTTCCGACCATCAAGACCCGAATGCGTGACGGACTGATCCGGCTGCGCGACTGCATGGGGGTGACCACGTGAAACACGATGAAGACCTGCACACCCTGGCCGGCGCGTACGCACTCGACGCACTGGGCCCCGAGGAGCACGACGCGTTCCTCGCCCACCTGGACCGCTGCGCCTCCTGTGCCGGCGAGATGAGCGGCTTCTCGGCCACGGCGGCCCGGCTGGCCGCTGCCGCCTCCCTGCCCGCTCCCGCGCACCTGAAGGAGGGCGTCCTGGAGCGCGTGGACACGGTCCGGCAGCTGCCGCCGCTCGTGCCCTCCGGACGCACCGTCCGCTTCGGCAGGGTGTGGCTGCGCAAGGCCGCCCCCTTCGCCCTGGCCGCCAGCCTGGCGGCGGCCGCCGCCTTCGGCGGTATCGCCGTCGTGCAGCACCAGCAGGCCGACCAGGCCCGCGCGCAGGCCCAGCGGGCCGACCGGCAGGTGCAGGCCATGACCGCCGTGATGGCCGCGCCCGACGCCAAGAGCGTCCACGGACGCACCAGCACCGGTGCCAGTACCTCCGTCGTCAGCTCGGCGCGGCTCGCCCAGGCCGTCTTCCTCAGCACCGGCCTGCCCGCGGCGGGCGAGGGACGCACCTACCAGCTGTGGTTCGACGACAACGGGGCCATGCGCCCGGCCGGACTCCTGCGGCAGGACGGAGCCGTCCTGTTGGAGGGAGATCCCGGGCGGGCCCGCGCAGTGGGCCTGACCCTGGAACCCGCGGGCGGCTCGGCGCAGCCCACCACCGCCCCGCTGATGCTGCTGCGGCTGCCGGCCTGACCCGGCCGCCGCTCCCGCCCGGCCCGCTCCTGCCCGTAGGCTTCGGCCGTGACCAGCAGGGGGCCGGACCGTCGACGGGTGGTGGGCGGCGTGCTCGGCGCGGCCGCCCTGGCCCTCGCCGGGTGCTCGGCGCCCTCGGACCCGGTGCGGCGCCTGCGCCTCGCGACGGGGCCGCCGGGCGGCCCGTACCACGCGTTCGGACAGGCCCTCGCGCAGGCCGTCGCCGCCGCAGGCAGCGGGCTGGAGATCACCCCGGTGAGCACCGCGGCCAGCGTGGACAACCTGCGGGAACTCTCCGAAGGCGCCGTCGACCTGGCCCTGTCCATGGCGGACACGGCCGAGGACGCGGCGCTCGGGCACGCGTCCTTCGCCCACCCCGTCGCGGTGACGGCGCTGGCCCGGATCTATGTGAACTACACGCACCTCCTCGTCCCGGCGGACGGCCCGGTGCGCTCGGTGGACGGCCTCGCCGGCCGGCCGGTCGCGGCGGGCGCGGTCGGATCGGGCGTCCAGGTGGTGGCGGAGCGCATCCTGCGGGCCGCGGGACTCGGCGAGGGCCCGGCGGCGGTCCGCGAACAGCGCCTGGGCCTCGCCGAATCGGCGCGGGCGCTCCAGGCGGGCGCCGTCGACGCCCTGTTCTGGTCCGGGGGCGTGCCCACCCCCGCCCTCGCGGAGCTCGCCCGGGCCCTGCCCGTTCGGGTCCTCGCACTGGACGGCCACGTCGGCGCGCTGCGCGCACTCCACGGTCCGGTCTACACGGCGGTCACCCTGCCGGCCGGGGTGTACGGGCTGACCGAGCCGGTGGCGACGGTCGGGGTCGGCAACTACCTCCTCGCCCGGGCCGGTTTGCCGTCCTCCGCCGTGCGCGAGGTGCTCCGGGTGGTCTACGGACACTGGGGCGACCTGCTCCGCGAGGTCACGGCGGGAGCCCGGCTGGAGCCCCGGTTCGCCATCTCGACCGGGCGGGTCCCGCTGCACCCGGGCGCGGTGGCCTACTACCGGTCCGTCTACGGCTGACCCGTCAGGGGCGGGCTCCGGCGGACGGCATCCGCAGTTCGACGACCAGGCCGTGCGGCGCATTCGCCCCGACCCGCAGCAGGCCGCCGCCGGCGCGGGCGATCTCGTCGGCGATGGCCAGCCCCAGCCCGCTGCCCGGCACGTTCTGGTGCCCGGGGGAACGGGCGAATCGGCGCAGCAGCAGGCCCAGTTGGTCCTGCGGAACGCCAGGCCCGTCATCAGCGACCCGGACGCGTACGCACCCCTCGTCCCGGTGCTCCAGAACCTGCACCTCCACCCGGCCGCCGTACGGGACGAACTTGACGGCGTTGTCGAGGAGCGCGTCCAGGACCCGCCCGGCCGCATCGGGCAGGGCGCGGGCCCGCAACCCGTCCGCGGGGCCGGTGGCCGTCAGCGTGAGCCCGGCCGCCTCGAACACCCCCGACCAGGCACGCACCCGTTCCCGTACGGCCCGGGCCACGTCCTGGTCGGCCGGTTCCGCCACCGCCGCCTCCACCCGGGCCAGCGCCAGCAGCCCGTCGAGGAGTTCCTCCAGGCGCTCCGCCTCGTCCAGGGCGCGGGAGTGCTCCGCCCGGCCGGGTCCGGCGGGAAGGTGCGGTTCGATGTTCTCCAGTTGCAGTACCAGGGTGGCCAGCGGATTGCGCAGCTGATGGGAGGCGTCGGCGACGAAGTCGCGCTGACGGCCCAGGGAATCGGCCATCGCCTGCGCCATGGCGTTGAAATGCAGCCGCAGACGGCGCAGTTCGGGCGGGCCGGTGGCGGACACGGCGCGGGCCTGGAGGCTGCCCGCGGCCAGCCGCTCCACCGCCCGGTCCAAGTCCAGGACCGGCCGCAGCAGCCAGCGGGCGGTCCCGGCGGCGACCAGCGCCGCAGCCGTGAACGCCGCGGCGGCCCCGGCCGCGATCAGCGACCAGCGGACCCCCACGTCCCGGCGGGCCGCCGCGGTCGGCACGGCCATCAGCACCGCCCCGCTGACCCGTTCGTCCCGGCCCACCGGCTCGGCGATCACCGCGGTCCGCGGGCCCCAGGGGTGCACGGTCGCCAGCCGGTCCGTGGAACGTCCGGTGAGGGCGCGCCGCAGGGCCTGGGCGCCCTCGGGCGCAGCGGACACCGAGCGGTCGGTGCCGGCCCGCGTGACCGTCGACCCCGCGGTGTCGACGACGACCACCGAAGCGCCGTACACCTGCGCGTACCGGTCGATCTCGGCGGACAGCTCCGCCCGGTCGGCGCCGGTGCGCACCCGGTCGGCTAGGTCGGCGAACCGCACCGCCTCCGAACGCCGCTGCAGCAGCAGATGCTCGGTCCGGCCCCGCGCGTACGCGTCGGCCAGCGGCAGGGAGAGCAGCAGCGCCGCGACCCCCATCAGCACCGTCAGGACGGCCAGCAGCCTGCGTCTCACGGCCGGCCGAGCTGGTAGCCGAAGCCGTGGACGGTGCGCACCAGCGCGGGGCGGCCGGTCTTGGCCCGGATCCCCGCGACGTGGACGTCCAGCGAGCGGGAGGCGGCCAGGAAGGCGTCGCCCCAGACCCGGTCGAGGATCTCCTCGCGGGAGTGCACCTCGTCCGGACGGGCGGCCAGGAAGGCGAGGACGTCGAACTCGCGGCGGGTGAGCCGTACCTCGACCCCCGCCACGGTGACCGTCCGGCGCGCCGCGTCCACCTCGACGTCCCCGCAGTGGACGGGACCGCCGGTGCCTGCGCCGCGCCCCGGGTGCGGGTCGGTGCGGCGGCGCACGGTGTCGATGCGGGCCATCAACTCGGCCATCCGGAAGGGTTTGACGACGTAGTCGTCGGCCCCGGCCCGCAGCCCCTGCACGATGTCGCGCTCCTCGCAGCGCGCGGTCACCACGATCAGCGGGGCGTCGCAGACGGTCCGCAGCCGCCGCAGCAGCTCCAGCCCGTCCAGGTCGGGCAGACCCAGGTCGAGCAGGACGAAGTCGGCCTCGCGGACGTGCCGCAGGGCGTCCAGCGCGCGGCCGGCCCTGCGGACGGTGTGCCCGCGCTGGGCGAGCGCGGTGCCCAGGGCCTGGGCCATGCGGTCGTCGTCCTCGACGAGCAGCGCGTGCATAGAGGGTGTCCCGTCAGCCGTGAGCCGGGCGGTAGCTTACGGGAGCCGCCGGTCGTGGTCACCGCGGCCGGTCAGCCCGCGGCCCCGGTGGGGGAGGCGGCCCGGTCGGGGCCTGCGCCGCCACCGGGCGCAGCCCCGCTGCCGTTGCCGCTCCCGCTGCCGGAGGCGGCGTCGGCCTCGGCCTCCGCACGGCTGAGTGCGGTGTTGCGGGTGTCCGGCATCAGGACGTAGGTGACCAGCGAGACCAGCGCACAGGCGGAGACGTACCAGAAGAACATCGTCTCGCGGCCGCTGTTCTTGAACCACAGGGCCACGTACTCCGCCGTGCCGCCGAACAGCGCGTTCGCCACGGCGTACGGCAGGGCCACGCCCAGGGCGCGCACCCGGGTCGGGAACAGCTCGGCCTTGACCGCCGCGTTGATGGAGGTGTAGCCGGTGACGATCACCAGCGCCAGCAGGGACAGGCCCAGCGCCTCCCCGTACGAGGTCGCCGAACCCAGGGCCGTCATGATCGGGTAGGTGCCGACGGTGCAGCCCACCGCGAAGGTGATCAGCAGCGGGCGCCGCCCGATCCGGTCGGAGAGCATCCCGGCGAAGGGCTGGAGCACGGCGAAGAGGGTCAGGGCGGTGAAGCTGACCAGGGTGGCGGTCGTCTTCGCCATGCCCGCACTGCCGACCAGGTACTTGGTGAGGTAGGTGGTGTACGTGTAGTAGGCCACGGTGCCGCCGAGGGTGAGCGCCATGACCAGGCCCGCCTGCCGGCGGTGCTCCCACAGCAGCTTCAGCGTCCCGCGCGCACCGTCGTCCGGGCCGTCCCCGGCGGCCGGCTCCTGCGTGAACGCGTCGGTCTCCTGGAGCCTGCGGCGCAGCCAGAAGACGACCACGGCGAAGAGGGCTCCGACCAGGAACGGGATCCGCCAGCCCCAGCTCTCCAACTGGACCGTCGTGAGCGTGTGCTGCAGCGTGATCAGGATGCCGAGGCCGAGCAGCTGGCCGCAGGTCATCGACACGTACTGGAACGAGGAGCCCAGGCCCCGCCGGCCGCGTTCCGACACCTCGGTGAGGTAGGTCGCGCTGGCCGCGTACTCGCCGCCGATGCTCATTCCCTGGAGCAGCCGGGCGAGCAGCAGGACCAGGGCGCCGGCGTATCCGGCCTGTCCGTAGGTCGGGGCGACGGCGATCAGCAGGGCGGCCACCGACATCATCGTGACGGTGAGCGTGAGGGCGCTCTTGCGCCCGTGCCGGTCGGCCGCGCGGCCCAGGACCCAGCCGCCGACCGGCCGCATCAGGAAGCCCACCGCGAAGATCCCGGCGGTGTTCATCAGCTGGGTGGTCGGGTTGTCGCCGGGGAAGAAGGAGTCGGCGAAGTAGATCGCGAAGCTGGCGTAGACGAACCAGTCGTACCACTCGACGAGGTTGCCGAGCGAGCCGCCGACCAGGGCGGTGCGGCGCTTCCTGCGCTCGTCTGCGGGCGGTCGGGAGGGCAGGGCGGCGGTGGCGGACATGGCGGCTCCAGGGGAGGTCCCGGACGGGAGGAGGTGAGGTGCCCAGAGCATGGAGCCGGCGGCGGGGCCAGACAAGGACCGGCACGGAGATCTAACAATCCGCTAAGAAAGCCCACCCCTGCGGGGGGCGTGAGCCGCGTCTCACCCGGGCTGCGGCGCTTGTCCATGCAACGAGTTGCATAGAAGGATCAGGGGCATGGCACTCGAGCACGCGATCCTCGTCTCCCTCCTGGAGCAGCCGGGCTCCGGCTATGAGCTGGCCCGCCGGTTCGACCGGTCCATCGGCTACTTCTGGACCGCGACGCACCAGCAGATCTACCGCGTGCTCAAGCGCATGGAGGGCGACGGCTGGCTCGACGTCCTCGAAGTGCCGCAGCAGGCCAGGCCGGACAAGAAGGAGTACTCCGTCGCCGCCGCGGGCCGCTCCGCCCTGGCCGCCTGGCTCCAGGAGCCGATCCAGCCCGACACCGTCCGGCACGAACTTGCCGTGAAGATCCGCGGCGCCGCCTTCGACGACCCCGCCGGACTGATCCGCGAGGTCGAACGGCACCAGCGGGTGCACGCCGACCGGCTCACGCACTACCTCGCCGGGGAACGGCGTGACTTCACCGGCCCCGACGCCCCCGCGGTGCCCGACGCCGGACGGGAGCTCCAGCACGTCGTGCTCAGGGGCGGCATCGCCTACGAGCGGATGCAGACCGCCTGGCTCCAGGACGTCCTGGACACCCTCCACCGGCTCGCCGGGCACTGAACGGCCGCCCACCCGGCGCCCGGCGGCCGCACCGCCGCGCACCCCCCCCCCCGCGGCCCGGCACCGACCGGCCGTGCACGCACCTGCCAGGCCTCCCTGCCCGGCCTCCCTGACCGACCTCCCCGAGCCCGATCCGCCGAGTACCGCCGAGTACCGCCGGGCCCACGACCCCCGAAAGGCGACCCCCGATGACCGACCCGCTGCTGTTCAACCCGCACACCTACGACCCCGCGCACTTCGACCCGGAGACCCGCAGGCTGCTGCGCGCGACCGTCGACTGGTTCGAGAGCCGCGGCAAGCGCCGGCTGATCGAGGACTACCGGTCCCGCGCCTGGCTGGCGGACTTCCTCGCGTTCTCCGCGAAGGAAGGCCTCTTCGCCACCTTCCTCACCCCCTCCGCCGCCGCCGGCGAGGACGAGCCGGACAAGCGCTGGGACACGGCGCGCATCGCCGCCCTCAACGAGGTCTTCGGCTTCTACGGCCTGGACTACTGGTACGCGTGGCAGGTCACCATCCTCGGCCTCGGCCCGGTCTGGCAGAGCGACAACGCCGCCGCCCGCAGCCGCGCGGCCGAACTCCTTGCCGAGGGGGAGGTGTTCGCGTTCGGCCTGTCCGAGAAGACCCACGGCGCCGACATCTACTCCACCGACATGCTGCTGGAGCCCGCCGCCGACGGCGGCTTCCGGGCCACCGGCTCCAAGTACTACATCGGCAACGGCAATGCCGCCGGCCTGGTCTCCGTCTTCGGCCGCCGCACCGACGTGGAAGGCCCCGACGGCTACGTGTTCTTCGCCGCCGACAGCCGCCACCCGGCCTACCACCTGGTGAAGAACGTCGTCGACTCCTCCAAGTACGTCAGCGAGTTCCGGCTGGAGGACTACCCGGTCGCCGCCGCCGACGTCCTGCACACCGGCCGCGCCGCCTTCGACGCCGCCCTCAACACGGTCAACGTCGGCAAGTTCAACCTGTGCACCGCCTCCATCGGCATCTGCGAGCACGCGATGTACGAAGCCGTCACGCACGCCCGGAACCGCATCCTGTACGGCCGTCCGGTCACCGCCTTCCCGCACGTGCGCCGCGAACTGGCAGACGCCTACGTCCGCCTCGTCGGGATGAAGCTGTTCAGCGACCGCGCCGTCGACTACTTCCGCTCCGCCGGCCCCGACGACCGCCGCTACCTGCTGTTCAACCCGATGACCAAGATGAAGGTGACCACGGAGGGCGAGAAGGTCATCGACCTGATGTGGGACGTCATCGCGGCCAAGGGCTTCGAGAAGGACACCTACTTCGCCCAGGCGGCCGTCGAGATCCGCGGCCTGCCGAAGCTGGAGGGCACGGTCCACGTCAACCTCGCCCTGATCCTCAAGTTCCTGCGCAACCACCTCCTGGACCCGGCCGGCTACGCGCCCGTGCCGACCCGCCTCGACGCGGCCGACGACGCCTTCCTCTTCCGCCAGGGCCCCGCCCGCGGCCTCGGCTCCGTACGCTTCCACGACTGGCGCACCGCCTACGACGCGTACGCCGACGTGCCCAACGTCGCGCGCTTCCGCGAACAGGCGGACGCCCTCTGCGAGTTCGTCACGACCGCCGCCCCCGACGAGCAGCAGAGCCGCGACCTCGACCTGCTGCTGGCCGTGGGCCAGCTGTTCGCCCTGGTCGTGCACGGCCAGCTGATCCTGGAGCAGGCACAGCTGTCCGGGCTGGACCAGGACGTGCTCGACGAGCTGTTCTCCGTCCTCGTACGGGACTTCTCGGGCCACGCCGTCGAGCTGTACGGCAAGGACTCGGCCACCGCGGAACAGCAGAGCTGGGCGCTCGGCGCCGTCCGCCGCCCGGTCGTCGACGAGGACCGGGCCGCCCGCGTCTGGGCGCGCGTCGAGGCGCTGGCCGGGGCGTACGAGATGGCCCCCTGAGCCGTCCCGTCCCGTCCCACCGCGCTTGCCCGCCGGGCCCGGTCCCGTACTCCCGCGGGTGAGTCGTCCACCACGGACCGCCCATGACCTGCCCGCCGCGGGCGGGCGCAGGTGCGCGCCCGCCCGCGGCGGTCCCTCAGGCCGTGACGGGCCGGCCGGCGGCCGCCATCCGGACGACATCGTTGCCCAGCGAATCCAGCCAGGTCACAGCGGCGAAGAACCGCGGCGGACCGACCTCGGGCACCGGGTCCGGCGGCGAGGGGTCCGCCCGTGACCCGTCCACCGGTTGCGCCCGGTCCGGCCCCTGTACGGCAGCGGGGCCACCGGCTCCGACGGACCCGTGCGGTCCGTCGGAGCCGGAGAGTTCCGCCCGCTGCGCCCTTTGCGCCGCCTGACGCAGGCCGGCGGCCACCGCGGCGCCGTGCTCCCGCAGCCACACACCGTCCTGCGGCCCGGGAGCCTGGCCGCCGCGGACGAGCAGCCGCCGTGAACCCCACAGCACGTGGTGGCCCGTCATCATGGCCGCCTGCCAGTCCGAGACCGGGCCCCCGGCCGGCCGGGGCTCGCTCTGGAACTGTGCAAACGCCGACTCCGCCAGCGACAGCGCGAGTTGGAGCGGCCGGTCGTCGGGCTCCTTCCCCGGCCGGCCCGCCGCCACCGCGGCCGTCGTGTCCTCCACGGTCTCGGCGGCCCGCGCCAGCAGCAGGGAGACCGCCCGGTGCAGCTCCAGCTGGGCGCCCCGCGGCCACGCGAGCAGGCCGAACACGATCCCGATGAGACTGCCGATGAGGACGTCCATGAACCTGACCTCGGCCAGCCGCCAGGTCACCGGCGCCAGCTGCGCGAACGCGAAGGACACCACCACGGTGAACATGCCCTGCGCCCAGCCCACGCCGCGTACCGGCCCCACCAGGAACGCCACGAACATGACCACCGGCAGCGCGATCGCGTAGACGGTGGTCCTCCCGCCCACCGAGGCCAGGACGGCGGCGGCGGCCAGCGCCCCCAGCAGCGTGCCCGCCAGCGCGTGGCGCACGGCCGTACGGGTCTGGGCCGCCGTGGTCCGGGTCAGCGACAGGACGGCGAGCATCGCCCAGAAGCCGTGGGGCAGCGACTCCACCCCGGCGACCGTGCGGGCGGCGGCGAGCGCCAGGCTGATCCGCACGGCGTTCTGGAAGTACACCGAACGCGGGACCGCGTGCGCCGCCAGCCGGTGCCACCACAAGCGCGGCGCCCACAGCGCGGCGTACCAGAAGCGGCCCGGATCGGACGCGGCCGACGACAGCGCCCGGCGGCCCCCGACCGCCAGCCGGGCCGCCGTGGAGAAGGCCAGGGCGGCGTCCGCGACCTCCAGCACGGCCGCGCGCCGCCGGCCCCACGCCACACTCGGGGGGCGCCCGTCCCCCGACCGGGCCTCCTCCCGGACGCGCTGCAGGGCCTGCGCCGCCGCCCCCTGCCCGGCCGCCCCCGGAGGGGATTCGGCGAGCAGGGCGGCAGCCTCCGCCACGGCCGCGCGGACCGCGGGCAGCACCGCGGGCATCTCCTGCGGCGGCGGCCGTACCGCCGGAGCCGGAGGCAGGATCACCAGCCGTCCCAGGAGCGTGCGCGCCGCCAGGCCCGTGTGGGCGAGCGCCCGGTCCCGCAGACCCGGACCGGCAGGCCGCTCCGCCTCCTCCACACGGAAGGGGCGCAGGCTCTCGCCGGCCGCCCGGGCGGCCGCGGCCGAAGCGGCGGACAGCACGAACGGCGCGCGGCCCACCTCCGCCACACAGCGCTCGGCGGTGGCGGCGGCGTCGGCCGCCAGCCGCAGGTACGGGGAACCCCGTACCTCGGGCAGCACGAACAGCTCGGCGAGGATCAGCAGCGCCAAGCCGACGGTCGCGCCCACCAGCCGTTCGCCGAGGGTGTCGGGGGCGTACGGCGGGAAGCACGGCAGGATGTAGAGGAGCTGGAGCCCCGGAGCGGCGCCGCCCGCCCGCGGCCCGGCAGCGGCAGCGAAAGCCAGCAGGAAGCCGATCACCAGCATCCCGGCCACGGCGCTCCAGGTCCGTACGGCGAGGTGGGTGCCGACGGTCACCAGAGCCCAGACCAGCGGCGTCGTCCGGACGAGGACGGCCGCCCGCTGGGGCCCGGTCCCCGGAATGTGGGACAGGGCCGCCATCGAGACGGCCGAGAACAGGGCGTAGGTGGCCGCCACCGGCTCATCCAGCCCGTAGAGGAACAGGAAGAAGCCGGCACACGCGGCCAGGGTGGTGCGGAGGGCGCGCCGGGCCGTGGTCGAAGGACCCCGGCCGGCGCCGCCGTCACGTTCGGCGCCCATGACCCCATGATCGGGCCGCCGGCCGGAACCCACCACTACGGAGCGGGCGGACCCGTCACCCCTGCCACACCACGACGTCGAAGGTGCCCCGGGTGTCGGAAGCCTGCCCGGCCGTCTCCTTGGCGGTCAACCGCGCGACCTTGCCCTCATTGGTCTTCGCGCACACGGTGATGCCCGTCTTCAGGCTGATCTCCTTGCCCGTGCCCCGGGTCTCGACCGCGGCCGCGCAGTCGGCGTACGAGGGCGTCGTGCCGGTGTCCGTCCACACCAGCGCCTTCGCCCCGCGCTCGGGCCGGAGCTTGCGCCCGGCGAACTCGAAGACGCTGAAGTCGTTGTCGCTGTTGACCTCGGACTCGGTCGGCGGCTGCGCATCCAGGTCCTTGTCCTCGGCGTACGCGATCACCAGGGAGCCCTCCCACCGGACGGTGCCGGCCGTCTTCGGCGCGGGGGAGGGGCCGAGCGCACCCGCCGCCGGCGTGCCGCCCGACGCCTCGGGGGCCGCCGGAGCCGGGGCCGAGGCCGGGGCCGCGACCACGTCCGAGGGGGAGGGCGCAGCCGGGGGCTGCGCCGCCGGCGGGGTGCTGGGCGCCGCGGACTTGCCGGGGGTCAGCAGGTAGGCGCCGAACACCGTGATCACCGCGGCCACCATGGTCGCACCTGCCCCGATCCAGGCGGTCCGGTGGGAGGAGCCGCCGCCGGCGCCCGAGGGCGCCGCACCGGAGGCGGGGCCGGCGTGCCAGCCTTCCGGGGGAGGGGCCTGGCTGCCGTACCCGGGTTCCTGCTCTCTGTTCACTGCTGATCGTCCCCCTCGTGTGGATCTTGACCGGGGTAGATTACCCGTGCCGCGCGCCCCCGGGTCCCGGCCGCGGGAGCCCGGCCCCGCCGGGCCGGCGGCTCAGCGGCTCACCGGTCCTGCGCGAGTTCGTACAGCTCCCGGAACCGGCCGCCGGGCACCGCCACGAGCTGGGCGAAGGAGCCCTGTTCCGCGATCCGGCCGCCGTCCAGCACGACGATGCGGTCGGCGAGCCGGCAGTTCTCCATCCGGTGCGTGACGATCACGGTGATCCGGTCCTCCTTCATGTCCCGCAGACCCGCGAACACCCGGTGCTCCCCGCGCGGGTCCATCGCGCTCGTCGGCTCGTCCATGACCAGCAGCCCCGGCCGCCGGTGGAAGGCCCGGCCGCAGGCCAGGCGCTGCCACTGGCCGCCCGAGGGCTCGTGGCCACCCCAGAACGACCGGGCGAGCAGCGTGTCCAGACCGTGCGGGAACCCCTCGACGGCCGTCCGCATGCCGACGGCGTCCAGGGCCTCCCAGACGGCCTCCTCCCCGCGGGGGTCGGGACGGCCCAGCGTGATGTTCTCCCGCGTGGAGAACGGCCACGAGCCGTAGCTCTGGGTCACCAGGCCGACGTGCTGCCACACCGTGCGCTGATCGGCGTCGGAAGTGGGCACGCCGTCCCAGGACACCGTCCCGGTGGTCGGCGCCGTCAGCGCGGTCAGCAGGCGGATCAGCGTCGACTTCCCGGCGCCGTTCTCCCCGACGACGGCGAGGACTTCGCCCCGCGCCAGGGTGAGCGAGACCGGCCCGAGCGCCGGCGCGTCCTTGCCCGGGTAGGTGTACGTCGCCTCCTCCAGCCGGATCTTCTCCGGTGCGGCCTCCACCACCTGCGGGCCGCGCGGCCCGGACCGCTCGGCGGCCTCCTCGATGAAGGTGGCGTAGTCGCCCAGGTAGAGGGCGTGCTGGAACATGGCCGCCCCGTAGACGACCAGCGAAGCGAGTGCCGCCGTCGAGGTCCGCATGGCGACGATCGCGGTGCCGGCCGCCGCCAGCGCCATGTACCCGCCCAGCAGGAGCGCGGCCAGGGCCCCGTAGGTGGCGACGACGAACAGGCCCGATGCGGCCGCGGCGGCCAGGTACACGGCCAGGTAGCGGGGCGCCGAGCCGACCAGTTTGGAGTCGATGCGCTCGCAGACCGCCGCGTACCAGTGGTGGGCGTACGGCCGCATCGCGTTGCCGCGCAGCTCGTCGGCCAGCTTGGGCGTGGTGAGGTGCCAGCGCATCATGTGCTTGATGTTGCGCGAGGCGATCGTCTGGTTGTGCAGGGTGTGGTCGAGCCGGGCGGCGTACACGGAGCCCAGGCCCCGGGGCACCACCGACAGCAGGAGCAGCGGCAGGAGCGCGGGGTGCACGACGGTCAGCACGGAGGCGACGGCAGCCATGTCGATGAGGCCGCCGGTGAAGCCGAGGGCGTCCTGCAGCAGCATGGCGGACCGTGCCGAGCCGGTCTCGGCGGCCTCGGAACGCTCCGTGAAGTCGGGGGCGTCGTAGGCGGCGAGCTCCACGTCCATGTGGGCGTCGACCATGGCGAGGTCGGCGAGGGTGGCCATCCGCGGGGTCAGCCGGCGGGCCGCGCTGCCGGTGGCGATGGAGCACAGGGCGCCGAGGGCCGTCATCGCGGCGGCGAGGACCAGCGGCCCGGTGGCGGCCGTGACCCGCTCCTCGACGCCGCCGCCGGTCAGCAGCGGAACCATGGCCCGCGAGACCGCGGCCAGCGCCGCGGCCGTGCAGAGGCCGCCGAGGACCTGGGCGGCGACGAGTACGCAGAACACCCGTCGGTCGACCGCGAGTGCGAGGCGGGCGGTCTGGGTGAGGGCGGCCGGGACGCGCCGGGCCATCTGCCCGAGCGAGAGGGCCTCCATCGTCCGGTGGTGCCGGCCCCAGGTGTAGGTGAGCTCGGCCGGGGCGGGGGGCTCGGGGAGTACGGCGGGTGCGGCGGGTGCGGCTGTGGTGCTCGTCCCGGGTTGCCGGGACGGCTGCCCGGCCGGCGGACCGGCGTGCTTCTCGGACATGCTGCGGCTCCTTCGACTGCCTTCGATTGCATCAACTGGCGTGCCACTGGCCCCGGTTCACCCGTGCCCGGACAGGGCGGAGCGGCCCGGCGCCGCGGTGTGCGGAGGGGGCGGTCCACGGGGGTGGGGGAACTGGGAGGAGTGAGTACAGCGCAGCCGGCGGGCCGGAGCAGCGGGATCTGGCCGACCTTGTCACGGCCTCAGCCGCGGCCCGTCCGGGGGGCCGGATCCGGCGGAGGCCGCAGGCACGGACCCGGGGAGGAGTGAGGTTGGCCGGAACCCGCCCATCGGGGCCCGGGGCCGTCGCCGGCGGTTTGCGGCCCGCGGCTGGGGCCCCGACGGCGGTCGTCGTCAGGGGAGTTGGCACGGGATCCGATGGGGTGGTGTAGCGGGGCGTCCGGCAGGGGAGGACTGGATCGGGCGCCCCTGACCGGGGGCGGCGCGGCCCGCCTCCGGGGGCCGCACACCGACGTGGCAGAGGGACAGGCATGGCCAACGGCACCGTGAAGTGGTTCAACTCCGAAAAGGGCTTCGGGTTCATCGCCCAGGACGGGGGAGGACCGGACGTATTCGCCCATTACTCGAACATCTCCGGCAACGGATACCGCGAGCTGGTGGAGGGCGAGACGGTGTCGTTCGACATCACGCAGGGCCAGAAGGGCCCGCAGGCGGAGAACATCATCCGCGCCTGACCGCACCCGCCGTCCGGCCGCACTCATCGGCCGGCCGCACCCGCTGTCCGGCGGCGCCCGCACCCAGCTGCGCGGCGCCGTCGGCGCGTCAGGGCCGGCCCCGGCGGCCGCCCGCGGACGGAGGCTCCACCACGGGCCGGCCGGCACGCCGCCGCCGCTGCCTCCCCGGCCCGCCGGGTTCACGCGGCCGGGGGCGAGTCCGTGCCGCCGGGTGGGGCGGGCGCCCGATGCCCGGGCCGGGTCTTGGTCCGCACGCACCCTGGGCTGCCGGCGGCGGCCCCCGGCCGAAGCGCGCTGTCCGCGCGCCCGCCACCCCTGCGCCCCTCGCCGCCCGTACTCGCCGGGCCTCTTCGTGCTGGTCCATGAGGTTTCCGGGCTCATTTGCGTACGGTGTTCTTTGCTGCGTACAGTGTGCGCGTGGCAGGCCGGGCCGGTTCGGACGTCTTCGTTCCGGGGGGGCGAGGCCGTTCGGCCCGGGGGGTGCGGCAACGCTGGAGCGGAGCCGGGGGCGGCCGTGCCGCTCCCTCCGGGCGGCCTGCCATGGGGCCCGGTTCCGTGGCGCGGCGCCGGCATGAAACCGGTGCCCGGGCGGGGCGGGCAGCCCAGACAGCACAGAGCCACCCGACCTGCTCGGGGGCGGGCCGGGCGGCTCCGTGCATCTGTCCCCGCGCAGGTGTCCCCGCGCATCTGTCCTGCGCATCCGTCTCGGGGGAGCCCCCCTGGAGCTCGGCGGCGCGTGCAGGCGCGGGATATACCCTCTATGCGAATACCGTACGCATCAGCAGAGGAGCCGCATGGCGGCACAGCCGAAGGCCGGCGCCATCCCGTCCGTCTGGGCGCGCGCCAAGCCCGCACCGAGCCAGCCGGCCCTCAGCCGGGCGCTGATCGTCCGGGAGGCGATCGCCATGCTCGACGCGGACGGCATCGAGGCGCTGAGCATGCGCAAGCTCGGCGCCCGCCTCAACGCCGGTGCCACCTCGCTCTACCGCCACGTCGCCCTCAAGGACGAGTTGATGGAACTGGCGCTGGACGAGGTCCTCGGCGAGGTCGCCCCGCCACCCGAGGACCCTGCGGACTGGCGGACGGCCGTCACCGACTTCGCCGCGTCCTTCCGGGCCACCGCCCTGCGTCACCCGTGGATGTGCACCGTCCTGGGCCAGGCGGGCCTCGCCTACCTGGGACCCCACCTCAGCGCCCTGTCGCAGCGGCTGTCCACCCTGTTCACCAACGCCGGCTTCCCCGACCCCGGCACCGCGATCAACGCCCTCTACTCCTACGCCATCGGCATGGTCACCACCGAGCTGGCCTGGTTGAACACCGTCGCCCGCTCCCGGCAGACCGAAGCGGACTTCCTCGCCCGTCTGCTGCCCCCCGCCTCACACGAGGGGCAGTCCGGCACACAGGCCGCGGACCCCCGTACGATCCGCGACGACCATTTCGACAACGCCCTCGAACTCGTCCTCGACGGCCTGGCCTGCCAACTCACCCGCTGACCGCCCGCCACACCCACGACGTCCGCCCGCCGGCCCGGCGGGTCAGGGCGGCGTGCCGGGCCCGACGACGCCCCCCGCACCCGGGAGTCCCTGCGTCAGGAGCCGGGTGCGGAACAGGTCGAGTACGGTGTCCAGCGCCTCGCGGGTGGGCTCGCCGGGCTCGTCCACGAGGTGCTCGGTGAGAACGGAGTGCGGGCGCAGGACGGCGTCCGGGTTCGCCGCCGCGTCCTCGATCTCCACGGCGACGAACGCGTCGCCGAGCTCGCGCCGCAAGTGGGCGAACCGGGCCCCGGGGGACAGCCGGTCACCCCGAAACCGCAGGCCCGTGACCTGGAGTCCATCCCGTTCGCAGCGCCGCCGGACCGCTGCGAGGTCCGCGGGGGCGATGTCGACGGCGCCGGCCCGGCCCCTGGTGCAGGCCAGCGGGAGCGAGGGCTGGGACAGGACCGGGACCAGGAGCCGTTCATCGGTGGCCATGGCGAGGGCGAAGCCGCCGGTCAGGCACATGCCGACGGCGCCGACCCCGGGGCCGCCGCAGCGCTCGTGCTCCGCGGCGGCCAGCGCGCGCAGCCACCCCACCACCCGCGAGGTCCGCCCGGTGGCCAGCAGCGTGAACTCCCGGCTGACGCACACCTGCCACAGGGAGGCGGCGGTGTACCGGGCGGCGCTCGGCCAGCCGTGCGCGCCGGGGTGCCCATCGCGCCCGGGGGTGCCTAACAGGACCGGCAGCACTGCCGTGCAGCCGGTGTCCGCCACCTGCGCCGCGAACTCCAGCACCTTGGGGGTGATGCCCGGGATCTCCGCCATGACGATCACCGCCGGCCCGGTGCCGCGGCGCAGGATCCGGCGGGTGGTGCCTCCATGGGTGAACGTGCTCCGGGTGAAACCCGTCAGATCGTGGTCTGCCATGCGCCGGCGCTCCCTCGGGTGGGCCCTTCCGGGGCACCCGGTAAGTTACCGGTCCGTAGGCCCGGGGGAAACGGAGGTGCGCCCGGCGGCCGCACCGTGGCAGGGTGGCGGGCCGCGCACCGGCCCGAAGGGCCCCCGCCGTCCACCGAGGAGCATCCGTGATCCCAGCCCGACTGGCGCCGCTGCTGGAGCAGTTCGACTTCGCGTGCGAGCGCCTCACGGGACGGCTGGCGGGCCCCGTCACGGACAGCGGGGACGGGGCGCAGACCCGCGTCGGCCCGTTGACGGACGAGGAGTTCTTCTGGGAGCCGGTGCCCGACTGCTGGTCGGTCCGGCGGCGCACGGACAGGCCCGGGGCCCGCGCGACGTTCCTGGCCGGCGCCCGCGACGGGGACTGGGGCCGGGACGCGGCCCCCTACCCGCACCCGTGGCCGCCGCCCTTCACCACGCTCGCCTGGCGGCTGAGCCACCTCGGCGAGATGGTGGCGCTCCGCGCCGACCACACCGCCGGCCGTCACGTGCTGACCCGTGACGACCACCGGGTGCCCGGTGGCGCCGGGGAGGCGGTGCAGGCCTTCAGCGAGGGCGCACGGGCCTGGCGGAAGGCGCTGCTGGACGTCGACGACGCCGCGCTCGACACCGTGGGGTACTCCACCTACCCGCACGGCAGCGACGCCGAGGAGCCGTTCGTGGACATCGTGTGGTGGGTCAACCAGGAACTGCTGCACCACGGAGCCGAGATCGCCCTGCTCCGCGACCTGTACCGGGCCCGGCGCCGCTGACCGGCCGGCCGCGCTCAGGCAGCCCCTTCCGGAGGGTCCCCGACGAGTCCGGCCACGTGCTCGGAGATCGAGTCGAGGAGGTCCGCGGAGGCCGCCTCGGGCCCCAGGACGAGCAGGTGCAGGGTCAGTCCGTCGGTCATGGCCGCCAGGTAGCGGGCCAGCGCGGGCACCGGGATCCGCAGCGCGAAGTCCCGGTCGCGGCAGAGGTGTTCGATGAGCTCGGTGTACGTGTCCGCGTACAACTCGTACTGCCGCCGGGCCAGGTGCTCGAAGCCCGGCTGGCGCAGGGCGTACTGGGTGAGCTCGTAGGTGAGCATGTGCTCGCCCGGATGCGCTGCCACGTGGTCCCAGTACGCCCGGAAGCCCGCCCGGACGGTCTCCCGCAACGTGGCCTTGGGCTGGATCGCCTCCTTCACCACGCCGACGTAGTGGCCGGTGATCGTGGTGATGACCGATTCGAGCAGGGCCTGCTTGGAGTCGAAGCAGTAGTGGAAGACGCTCAGCGACACACCCGCCTCGGCGGCGATCGACCGAGTCGTCGTCCGGGCGACACCGTCCCGGGTCATCGCGCGGATCGCGGCCTCGGTCAGCTGGCGGCGCCGTTCGGCCGAGGGCCTGCGAGCCATGGTGGTTCCTCTCCTTGCCGTGCAGGGCGGGGCCGGCCGGATCAGGAGCTGATCCGGCCGGCCCCGGCCGTTGCTCTGGTGGTGCGCCGCGCGTCAGCTGCTGAAGACGCCGACCTCGCGCAGGGAGTAGCCCCACTGGGTCGCACGCCGCAGGCCCTGGACACGGACGTAGCGGGCCGACACCCCGGAGAACCGGGCCGTGTCCAGGCCCCCGTCAGAGGTTTCCGTGGACCACACCGTCCGCCAGTTCGCGTCGTCCGTCGACACCTCGATCCGGTAGGCCTTGCCGTACGCCTCCTCCCAGTCGAGCGTCAGACGCGCGATCCGGCTCGCGGAACCGAGGTCGATGCGCAGCCACTGGTTGTCGTTCCATTCGCTCGCCCAGCGTGAGCCGGGATCGCCGTCCACGGCGCGCCCCGGCGAGTAGTCCACGAAGGGGTTCCACCACTGCGCCGAGGAGGCCGAGGCGCCGGAACCCGCGGCGAGGTTCACCCCGGAGCGGTGCTTCTCGGAGCTGCCCCAGGTGGTCAGGTACGACTCGGCGCCCTTGAACAGGTCGTCCACGACGCCCTGTCCGCCCACGATCCGGATGTCCTCGATCCAGTCGGGGACCAGGCCGTAGTGGGAGGCGCCGTCGGTGTTCAGGTCCCATGTGCGCGCACCGGTGGTCTGCTTGTCGATGACGGAGCCCCCGTCGGTGCTGCGGAAGGGGTAGCGCACCGGGTTCGGGGTGTCCGCCCCGCGCGGGCCGGGCCAGCCCCCGACGCCGTTCATGTCGGTGCCGTAGCCGTAGCCGACGCCGTACTTGTCACGCAGCGCGTCCGTCCGCTTCGCCTCGGCGCTGAAGCCCTCGGCGCCGCTCATGTACGAGGCGACGAAGCCGCCGAGCTTGTAGACCCGCTCGGTCCAGTCGAGGTCCATCCAGCTGTGCGAGGAGATCACCCCCGGGTACGACTCGGACTCCAGGATGTCGAAGGCGCGCCCCGCCGCCTTGACGCTCATGTGGTCGACCTCGAGCATCATCTTGCGCTTCATCATGCCGCGCACCGCGTACTCGCCGAGGTCGGTGAGGCCCCGGGTGTTGCACTGCGCGTCCGCGGCGTACGAGGGGACCGTGACGCCCGGCGGCAACTCCTTCTGGGCCGCGGGCGCCGCGGCCAGGCCGATCGGGTTGTCGTGCTGGGGGCCGGTGCACTTCTCCGTCTGCCAGAACGTCCCGGTGGACAGGAACTGGCCCACGTTGATCGCCGTACCGAGGGTGCCCTCGTCGAAGCGGACCCCGCACAGGGCATTGTCGAACTTGTGGCACAGGAACATGCTGCGCACCCCGAGGCGGTGCAGCTCGTCGAGGCCGCGGTCGACGTCCGCCTTGCTGCACTGCGCGATGTCGAGGACCTGCTTGCAGCCGAAGGGCTCCGAGGTCTCGACCCCGAGGACCACGGCCAGTTTGCCCTGCTGGACCACGTCACGGGCCTGGGCCGAGTCGGTGACGATGCGGAACCAGCCCTTGCCGGGGCCGCCGTACATCCGGTCGATGTAGGCCTGCATGTCGTACGTCTTCTGAGCCTCCAGGCGGATGGCGGTCATCTCGTCGCAGCCGCGGTCCTTGAAGAAGTAGACCGAGCAGATCACCCCGTTGGTGACGAGGTCGTTGACGAGCACCCGCTGGCCGCCGCGCCAGGCCCGTTCCACCCAGGCGTAGTAGTTCTGCTGGTGGGTCAGGGAGTCGTGGGCGGGCCAGTCCTTGAAGGTCGGCCAGCCGTCGGGGTCGTGGCGTCCGTCACCGCCCTTGGTGATGAAGTCGAACACGGCGAGCGTGCCGTCGGGGTAGTGCTCAGGGCAGTCCTTGAGCGCGTCCGCCACTCCCTGCTCGGAGAACGGCTTGCCGCAGATGAGACGGCCGCCGAAGCCCTCGTTGGACATGATGTGGTCGTGCGCGTCGACGAAGCCGCGCACCCGGCCCTGGGCGTCGGTCCCCTTGAACGGTTCGCCCGTGACGTTGATCCCGGAGTCGGGCGCGGGCCGCGCGACCGGATTCCACCAGCCGGGGTCGGCGGCCGGGGCCGGGGAGCCGGCCGCCGCGCCGAGCACGGAGGCCACCACGGCGAGGATGAGCGTCAGCACCGCGAGGGGACTGCGCCGGATCTTCGGCCGTTTCCTTTGGTGCGGGTGTCCAGTCATGGTCATCACTCACGTCTCACGTCGGCGGACGGCACATGAAGTTGTCATGGCCCGCGCAAATGTTGGGTCGAGAATCCCGACCCCCGCCCGGAGAGTCAAGAGTCCGGGACGGATGACCTGATGACACGTCAGAATGTTTCGGTGGCACGGGAGGTCGCGAAGCACCGGCGTCCGGGGTGGTCGCCTGCCACCATGGCGGGGACCGCACACCCCGACCACCGGAGCGGAGCGCCCGTGCGTCACCGATGGAGCAGGACGGCCGCCGCCACCGCACTCGGCGCGGCCCTGATCGCCCTGGCGGGCTGCTCGGGAGGCGCGGAACCCGCCGCGGCCGGCAAGGCCTCCCCCTCCACGGGGTCCCCGCCGCCCGCCACGACCCCTGCACCCGCGCCGCCCGCCCCGACCTCCGCGCAGCCCGCAGCCCCGTGCGTGGACACCTCGGGCATGGGACCGCAGGAACTGGGCACCTACCTCGCCCGGCTCAAGAGCGGCAGCGGCTCCTACGGCAGCAAAGCCCTCAAGATCGACGGGGACGGGCTGGACTTCTCGCCCGAGTCGAGCGAACGTCCCTGCGCCGCGGTCAAGCTGACGCTCAGCCGCTACTGGGTGGACGTCGACCGCTCCGGGGCGTCGTCCGGCCCTCCCCGGCCCTCCCCGGCCGCCACGGAGTTCCGGTACGTCTTCCTGGACCGGCCCGTCCTCACGGTCGGCCCGGCCGACGGCATCGTCGAGGGCAGCGTGCCGCCGCAGTCCGCGGCCTGCCGCGGCTCGCTGTCGGTCGTCCACACCGGAGCCGACATCACGGAGGCGGAACTGCCCGGCGACCTCACCATGCCGACGTCTTTCACCTCCGCGGGCCGCGGCGCCATGGACGTCAAGGTCACGGCCGAGCGGGTGCTCGCGGCGACCTTCGTCCCGCCGTCCGCGCCCAGCGGCTGCTGACCCTCCCGCCGCTCAGGAGACGGCGTACCACTGGCTGGCCCAGCCGGTGTTGATGATGCCCTGCGACTGCTCGGCGAGGTTCACCGCGGCGGGCAGCGAGGTCTGCCCGGTCAGCACGGTGCTGTACCGCAGCTGCGGGGGCGCCAGGCCGGCGTTGACCGAGATGCCCGCGCCCGTGGACTTGAGCGTGAGGGCGTTGGTGGCCCACTCGCCGTTCAGCAGCAGGGCGATGAAGTAGGTGCCGGGCGGGGCGGTGAACGGCTTGGCGAGGGCCAGCGGCTTGGCGATCGGTTCCGTCATCAGCTGGGGGGAGATGTCCGGGGTCGTCGCGAGCAGGGCGCCGCCCGCGTCGTACACGCCGAGGTGGCAGTTGACGAGACGGGCGTTCGGGTCGATGCCGGCCAGCCCCAGCCAGATGTTCGACCAGGTGATCTCCTCGCGCAGGACGATCCGTACGAGGGTGATCCGTCCACCGACCCCGGCAGCCGACTGCGCAGTGACGTGCCCCGCGTCGTTGGGGTCGCCGGTCCACGCGAGGAGGTTCTGGTCCTGCGGCCGGGGCCCCTCGAACCCGCCCTGACCGCCGGGCGCGGAACTCTGCGCGGGCGGCGGGGTCGGCTGGTCCGCCGCCCCCGGGCGCGTGCCCGGTGAGGTGCAGCCGGCCAGGACGAGCAGCGCCGCGAGTGCGGCGGCGAGGCCGGTGGCGGCGGTGGTGGTACGGGTGCGCATGGTCCCCCCATGAGGTACGGATGTGACTGAGGGGACATGGTCACACGGGTCGGCGGCCTCTTCGTACAGGTGGCCGAGGCGGCCTGAGCCACCCCGCCGGCCGGGCCTGACGTCAAGGGCCGACGAAGCAGAACTCGTTGCCCTCGGGGTCGTACATCGTCTGGAAGGACCCCTGGTCGTCGGTGACCGGAGCGCCCGCCGGAGCAGCCCCCAGGCGTACGGCCCCGGCCGCCGCCGCCGCGACGTCCTCGACGGCGATGTCGAGGTGGAGGCGGTTCTTCCCGGCCTTGTCCCCGGGCACCGGCTGGAAGGCGAGCCGGGCGAAGCCGGGCGGCTCGACGTGCGACCAGCCGCGGCCCCGGTCGACCGGTTCGCCGCCCAGCAGGGCGGCCCAGAACCGGACGAGCGTTCCGGGGTCGCGGCTGTCCACGACGATCTGGTGCAGGCGGGCGCGCATGGACCGAGCATAGGCCGCCGGTCCCGCCACGCGCCGCGGGGGCGGCGGAGGCGGGGACGGGGGGCGCGGCGGCCGGACCGGGCCCGCGGCCCCGGGGGCTCACAGCGGGCGGCTGAACTCCAGCCGCTCGGCGAAGTTCCGGTAGCCGGCCCGGGTGAAGGCCTTCGCCATCGCGGCGTTCGCCGCGTCGCAGTCCCCGCGGACCTCCCGGGCGCCGTTCGCCGCGAGGAGCCGTGTGCCCCGGACCACGGCCGCGGCGGCATACCCCTTGCCGCGGTGGGCGGGCGCCACACCCACGAAGCCGATCACCGCCACGCTCGGGTTCTCCGCGGGAAGGCTGATGACCGCCGGGGTGCCGTCCCCGTCGTAGCCGATCTCCCACCAGTGCGGCTCGTGCCGCAGTTCCGCCGTCTCCTCGAAGAGCCGCTCGGCCGCCTGCCGTGCTCCGTACCGCACGACATCGGCGGCCAGCCGGGCGTCCGCCGTCTCGCCGAGCAGCTCCGCCAGGAGGGCGAGGAAGGGGGCGGGTCCGAGGCGGTCAAGGCTGCGGAAGTCCAACCGGGCATCGACGGGCGGAAGTTCAGCCCCGGCCGCCCACCGGAACCGGCGCCCGTCGCGGATGACGCGGAACCCGGCGGAGCGCAGCAGCTCCGCGCGGCGCTCCGGGTCCCGCTGGAACTGCGGTGCCTGGGCGGGCGCGTCCACGACGTGCTCCAGCTCGTCCGCACCGAGGCTGCGCGCCGTCGCGGCGGCCGACTCCAGCAGCGCGGCCGCCACCTCGGCAGACCCCGGCGCCTCGAACAGGACGACGGCATACGGCACTTCCTGCCCGGGCAGGGTCCACAGCACCGCGCTGCCCACCGGCGCGCCCCCGCCGTCCTCGGCGACCAGGCACCACTCGGGACGCGTGCACCCTGCCGCGAGCAGCTCGCCGAGGTAGGCGCGGGTCGCCGCATTGCGCTCGGCGTCGTCGGGGAACTCCAACAGCGCGGGCAGTTCACGGGGGCGGGCGGGGCGGATCACGACCACGGGCAGTCCTTCGTACGGTCGGGGAAGTGCAGGGGCACCCGGCGACGGTAGCCCCGCGCCCCTCGGCCCACCAGTCGATTACCCGGCGGCCGGACGGGTTCCGGGCCGACGTGGCCGGGGAACGCATGGGCGATGTCCGCGGGCTCACGTAGGGTCGGCCCGTGAGCTCACACGTGGTTGTCGGTTTCGGGCCCGCTGGGGCCGCTACTGCTCGCCTGCTCGTCGCGCAGGGGCATTCCGTCCGGGTCGTCACGAGAACGGGGCGCGCGCCGGAGCCCGGGATCGAGCACATCGCACTGGACGCGGCGGACGGCGCGGCGCTGACCGCCGCCGTGCGCGGCGCGGCCGCCGTCTTCGGCTGCGCGGCCCCTCCCTACCCGCAGTGGGCCGGCAAGTGGCCCCCGCTGGCCTCGGCGCTGTACACGGCCGCCGAGGAGACCGGGGCCGTGCTGGTCCTGCTCGGCAACCTGTACGGCTACGGTCCCGTCGAAGGGCCCCTGACCGAGGACCTGCCGCTCGCCGCGACCGGAACCAAGGGCCGGGTGCGCGCCGCGGTCTGGGAGGGCGCCCGGGAACGGCACCACCAAGGGCGCCTCAGGGCAGTGGAGTTGCGGGCCTCCGACTTCTTCGGCCCGGGCGTGACCGACGGCGGCCACCTGGCCGGCCGGGTCCTTCCCCGCCTGCTGCGCGGCAAGCCCGTCTCCACACTCGGCGACCCCGACGCCCCGCACAGCTGGACCTACCTCCCCGACGTGGCCCGGGCCCTGGCCGAGGCCGCCGGGCACGAACGGGCCTGGGGGAGGGCCTGGCACGTGCCCACCGGACCGGCGTTGTCCGTACGGCAGATGACGGACCGCCTCGCCGCGGAGGCGGGGACCGCGCCGGTCCCCGTACGCGGGCTGTCCCCGGCGCTCCTGCGGGCAGCCGCGGTGTTCTCGCCCATGCTGCGCGAACTGAAGGAGGTCCGCTACCAGTTCGACCTCCCGTTCCTCGTCGACACGCGGGCCTACGAGAAGGAGTTCGCGGTCCGCGCCACCCCGCTGGACGAACAGGTCAAGGCGACGGTGGACTGGTGGCGCGAGCGGCTGGCCGGCACCGGACGACGGCCGTGACCCGGCGGGAGGACATAGCCGTCGTGGGGATGGCCTGCCGCTTCCCCGGAGCGCGGGACCTCAACCAGTTCTGGCGGCTCCTCACGGCCCCGCAGGCACAGTTCTCCACCGTCCCCGACACCCGCTGGCGCAGCGCCGCCTTCCTCAGCGACGACTTCCGGGACAGCTCCTCCGCCTCCACCGACACCATGGCGCTGCTGCCGGACGTGGGCCACTTCGACGCCGCCCACTACGGCATCCCGCCCCGCCGGGCCAAGTCGATGGACCCCCAGCACCGGCTGCTGATCGACCTCGCCCGCGAAGCGATCCAGGACGCGGGATGGGAGGCCGAGGGCTTCGACCGGGAGGAGACCTCGGTGATCACCTCCCTCACCGAGAGCGGCTACCGCGAACTCAGCACCATGCGCATCCGGATGAAGCAGCTCACCGGCGGAGAGTTCGGCGCCCGCGTGCCCGATCCCCGCTGGCCCGAGGCGGTCCGCGCCGTCGACGCCCTGCACGGCACCTCCGTGGCGGGCCTGCTGCTCAACATGGGTCCCAACAGCATCAGTTCCGTCTTCGACCTGCACGGAGAGAGCTACGCACTGGACGCGGCCTGCTCCGGCGGGCTGATGGCCGTCGCGAACGCCGTGCACGCCCTGCGCGCCGGCCGCAGCCGCATCGCCCTGGCCGGCGGCGCCCAGCTGATCCTCGCCCCCGACCTGCTGATCGGGCTGAGCCGGATCGGAGCGGTCTCCCGCAGCGGCCGGTGCCTGCCCTTCGGGGCGGAGGCCGACGGCTTCGTCCTCGGCGAAGGCGCCGGGGTCCTCGTCCTGCGGCCGCTGGCCGACGCCCTGGAGGCCGGGGACCGGGTCTACGCCGTGATCCGGGGCGTGGGCAGCGCCAACGACGGCACGGTGCAGGGCGGCATGCACCCGCAGGCCGCCGGGCAGCTGCGCGCCCTGCGCCGGGCCTACCGCGACGCGGACCTCGCACCGGGCTCCGTGGGCTTCCTGGAGGCGCACGGCACCGGGACCAGGGTCGGGGATCCCGTCGAGGTCGCCGTCCTGCACGAACTGCGCGGTGAACGGGCCGCGCCCGCCTACCTGGGCGCCGTGAAAGCCGTGGTGGGGCACGCACTGAACGCCGCCGGAATGGCCGGGCTGGTCAAGGCCGTCCTGGCCGTCCACCGGGGAGTGGTGCCGCCGCAGCCGCCGTTCGCCCTGGCCGACCGCACCCGGCTCGACGCCGCAGGGCTGACCATCGCGACGCAGCCCGCGCCCTGGCCGGCGGCCGACGGGCCCCGGCGGGCCGGGGTCAGCGCCTTCGGCTTCGGCGGCACAGGCGTCCACATGGTGCTGGAGGAGAGCCCCGCGCCGCCGGCCCGCCCGGCACCGGACGCCGAGCCGCACCTCCTGCTGCTCACCGCCCGCGACCGGGAGGGACTGGCCCGGCACGCCCGGGAGATCGCCCGGGCCGTCGCCGACGACCGCCTGCCGCCCGCCGCCGTCGCCGGTACGCTCGCCCGCCGGACGCCCTTCGCGCAGCGCCTGGCCCTGGTGGCCCGGGACCCCGACGAGGCCGTCACCCGGCTGACGGCCGCGGCCGAGGCGGTCGCAGCGGGCCTCACCGGGGAACTCGGACCCGGGCAGGTGGCGGGAACCGCGCCGCCCGGCCGGCCCGAAGAAGCCCTCGCCGTCCCGGCGCCGGGCTCGCTGCCGGCCGGGGAGCGCGCCGCCGCGCTGGACCGGCTCGCACGGCGGGCCGTGACCGGGCCGGGGCTGCTCCCCGACCAGGACCGCACGCCCCCCTGCACGCTGCCGCCGAGCCCGCTCGCGCCCCGGCACCACTGGGTCGTCGACGCGTCCGCCCGCGACGTCGGGGACCCGCCGGAGCCCGCTCCGGAGCCCGCAGCGCCGCAAGCGGCCCAGAGCGCCGGCGGGGCCGGCGCATCCGTGGTCCTCGAAGCGGTGTCGCGGGCCGGGGTGTTCCCGCTGTCCGACCTCAGCGGACGGATGGCCCTGACCACCGACCTGGGCTTCGACTCCCTGATGCTCCAGGAACTGGAGGTCGCACTGGCCAGGCGCGCCCCCGGCTTCACCACCGAGGAGATCTTCCGTCCCGGGCTCACCATCGACGAACTGACCGCCCTGGTCGGCCCGCACCTGCCCGGCCCCCCGCAGCCGCAGTCGCCGCCCCCGCCGCCCCCGCCGCACGGAGCACCCCTCGCCCGCCGCGCACCGGTTCCCCGGCAGCGGGAGGCGGCAGCCGGGCAGGCCGCCGACCCTGCGACCACCTGCGTGGACGCCTTCCCGGAGGTGGCGCAGTTCGAGGAACGGTTCGACGCGATCACCGCCGGCGGGGCGGACTTCCCGTACTTCCGGGTCCACGAAGGCACCATCCGCGACACGACCGTGATCGCCGGCCGCCCCTACCTGTCCTTCGGCAGCTACAACTACCTCGGACTCTCCGGCCACCCGGCGGTCAACGAGGCCGCCCGCGCGGCCGTGTCCCGGTACGGGACCTCGGTCTCCGCCAGCCGGATGCTCTCCGGCGAGCGGGAGCTGACGGTCCGGCTGGAACGGGCCCTCGCGGCCTTCCTCGGCGTCGCGGACTGCCTGACCCTCGTCAGCGGCCACGCCACCAACGTCACCGCGATCGGGCACCTCGTCGGCCCGGGGGACCTGGTGGTGCACGACGCGCTCGCCCACGACAGCATCCTGCAGGGCTGCCTGCTGTCCGGCGCCGCGCGGCGCCCGTTCGCCCACAACGACACGGAGCAGCTGGAACACCTGCTGCGGCTCAACCGGCCCCGGTTCCGGCGGGCACTGATCGTCGTCGAAGGGGCCTACAGCATGGACGGCGACCTCGCCGACCTTCCTGCGGTGATCGAGCTGAAGAAGCGCCACGGGGCCCTGGTGATGGTCGACGAGGCGCACAGCATCGGCACGGTGGGCGCGTACGGCCGGGGCATCGGGGAGTTCTTCGGCGTCGACCGGTCGGGGGTGGACCTGTGGATGGGCACCCTCTCCAAGGCTTTCGCCAGCTGCGGCGGCTACCTCGGCGGCTCGGCCCGGACGGTGCGGTGGCTGCGGCACACCCTGCCGGGGTTCGTCTACAGCGTCGGCCTGACCCCGCCCAACGCCGCCGCCGCCCTGGCCGCCACGGAGCTGATCGTCGCGGAGCCCCACCGGGTGCGTACGCTGCACCGCAATGCGGACCTCTTCCGCGCGCTGGCCGCCCGGGCCGGACTGCCGACGGGCTCCAGCGCACACACCCCGGTGGTCCCGTGCCTGCTCGGCGACTCGGCACGGACCCTGGAGGTCGCGGACCGGCTCTTCGCCCGGGGCATCGTCGCCGACCCGATCTTCCACCCCGCCGTCGAGGAGGGGCTTGCGCGGCTGCGCTTCTTCCTCACCAGCGACCACCGCGAGGAGGACATCCGGCGGGCCGTGTCGGTGCTGGCCGAGGAGGTGGCGGCCACGGCTCCGGCCACCGGGAGGTGACCCGGGGCCGACCCGGGGGCGGCCGGCGTACGGCAGGGCCCCTCCGGCCGCGGGGGAGCGTCAGAACAGGGTGCGTTCGATCCGGCTGAGCATGTCGGACTTTCCGGGGGCGCCGCCGTCCGGGGCCGCGCCCTGCTCCTGCCCGCCGCCGCTCAGCCGCTGGGACAGGAGGTAGGCGATGACCTCCGCCTCCTGCTCCTGGACGTCGTCGTAGGTGGCGCGCAGGAGCATGTCGCGCACGAGGTCGGGGTCGAGGTTGGGGAAGAGGAGGCGGGCACTCGCCTCGTCCAGCCAACCGGCCCCGCGGTGGCAGCAGATGATGTGGCCCAGCTCGTGCAAGATGATGTGCTCCTGATGCGCGCCGGTCGTGTTGGCGTCGTAGAAGATCAGGTCCTCGTCGCGGGCGGCGACCCACATGCCGCAGGGCTGCGACGCGGGCATCTGCATCGGGACCAGCGTGATGGGGCGGTCGCGGATCTCGCCGAGGTAGCGGCAGAGCTCGGCCAAGTCGGCGCCCTTGGGCAGGGCGAGTTCCGCTATCCGCCGCGCGCCGTCCTTGCGGAGCTTCTTCAGCTGGGTGCGGCGGTCCTGGTCGGCCGACCTCCCCTTCCCGGTGAGCTTCACTCCGGGTCCGCGGGGTCGGTGACCGGCGGGAGCCCTTGCAGTTGCCGGTACTGGTCCATGATGGCCGTGATGGCCTGGAGGTTCTCCTTCTTCATCCCCGCGGCCCGCATCGCGACGGAGCGCACCCCCGCCTGCCGCAGCGCCTCGATGGCGGCGACCTGGCTGAGCACGGACTCGGCGACCTTGTCGTCGAAGAAGTAGGCGACCGAGACGCCGAAGAAGCGCGCCAGGGCGGCCAGCAGGTCCGGGGAGGGGTTGGAGCGCTTGCCCGTCCGCAGCTGGGACAAGTACACGCCGCCGACCTTGAGTTCGGGGTTGGCCCGCTTCAGTTCCTCCGCCACTTCGGCGTTGGTCCAGTGCTTGCCCTTGGGACGGACCGTCTTGAAGAGGTCGTCCAGACGTACTGCCAGCATGGGCCGGTCCTCAGTCTCGGACACTGCGAATCTCCCTTCCGTCACCTCCTCGGCATTGCCCTCAGCTATCCAACAGTTTTGCAGATTAGCGGTCAGTTGACAATCTGCCGAGATTCCGCCACCGTGGACCTCGCCGATAGCTGACAGCTAACTTCGCTTACGGGGGTAGTCGGGTTGGTTGGTGGTTGTCGGAGCCCGTTCCGGGCCGGCCCTCGGGGGATGGGGGCCGGCCTGGGCGGGGGTACTCGCAGGGCCCGGGCCGTACACACGGGGGGAATCCGGGGGACCCGGGGTGCCACGGGGGAGCAGCGGGGGAAGACCCGCCCGGCCTGACGGGGGGCAGACCGGGCGGGAGCCCTCACCTCGCCCTGCCGAGCCGGCGGTAGACCGATGCCACCTTGGTGAGCCAGGCGACCTCGGCCGTGAAGTTGTCCGTGTCGCGGTCGTCGAAGTCCCCCGCGTCCTTGTTGTGGTCAGGGATCGTGCCCGCGCGCTTGGCCTGCAGCGCCTGCCTGATCTGGGCCGCCTCCGCGAAGGCCTGCCGGTACTCCTCACTCCCCTCGGGGTCCGCGCCGTGCGCGGCGCGGTCGATGTAGGGGCGCAGGTCCCGCCACCCGTCGCGTATCTCGATGACCCTCCGGTGCAGCCGGTAGTCCAGATCGGAGACGGCGGCGGACACCGGCGGCTCCAGCACGATGTCCGGGGAGGACTCGTACAGGTCCCGCCACAGCGGGTACAGCGCCCGGTAGGCACGGTAACTGCGCGCCCAGTCCAGCAGTTTGGCGGCGGGCGTCTCCCAGGACGACAGGGTCAGGCTCAGGGACAGCGTCACGATGCCGAGCGCGCTGAACACGTTGGACGCGAGCTGCCAGACACCGATGTCCACGCCCCACGCAGCGGTGAGGATGTTGACCGTCCGGCACAGGCAGTAAAGGAACAGGATCACCGCGGCCACCGACAGCATCCGCAGGGCCTGCCGCAGCGAGGCCTTGCCGGTCATCCGGGCGTACGGACCGCACTGGCGGAAGATCGTCACGCACGGCACCGCCTGGGACACGATGAACACCAGCAGGTAGGTGAGCACCAGGGGTTGGCCACTGCCGGTGTTGAAGTCCTCGGCGGGCCGGGACGTCCCGTCGGCGACGAGGAAGAGCGCCACCAGAAGCGCACTGAGGGCGGTGCCCGCGATCAGCCAGTAGCGCGCCCTGCGCGCCGCCTCCTCGGTGGCGGCCGCCCAGCGCAGCAGGATGATCTGGGCGCTGACGCAGAACAGCACCGCCGACACGTGCATCAGGAGGACGGCCAGATTGCCGACTCCCAGGAAGCTCCCGCTCCCCATGGCGACGGCGCCCATCGTGAAGGTGAGGCACTGGAGCAGCAGGGTGGTGAGCAGGGTGCGGTAGGCGCTGTCGTGCCAACTGCGCTTCACCTGGCACAGGCGGTAGACGAGAGCGGCGTACGACGCGAGCGCCGCTATGACGAAGCAGAGGGTCCTGGTGGTGTTCACGGCCTGCTGTCCCGTCCGTGCGGCGCGTGCGGCGCAGCTGCGGACCCGTCGGCGCGGGTGTGCCCGGCCGGCGCGACCACCAGGCCGATGCCCTCGGCCGCCACGGCGACGGCGAAGTCGAAGTACGCGGCCTCGTCACGGACGCTGTCGTGGGTACGGCTGAAGACCTGGAATACGAGGAGGCCGATGAGACTGCTCCACAGGACGATGCCGCGCTCGACGAGGTCCGCGTACGGGGCCTCGGGCGCGCCCCCGAACAGCTCCACGGCCTCGGGCCGGAGCAGCGACGGGCCCTTGAACGGGCGCTCGGGCGGCGCGAGTTCCCCGCCCTCCAAGGCGGAGCGCACGATCCCGGCGAGGACCGCGGGGGTGCGCGAGGCGGGCGCCACGGTGTCCTGCGGAGCGTGGTAGCCCGGCACGGGCGAACCGTAGATCAGGGTGAACTCCGCGGGGTGGGCGAAGGACCAGGCGCGCAGCGCCCGGGCCACGGCAAGGAGCCGCGCCCCCGCCCCGGCCCCGGTGGCGTCCCGGTCGGCCTGCTCCATCGCGGCGGCCGACTGCTCGTAGGCGTCGACCACCAGCGCGGTCAACAGGTCGTCCCGGTGCGGGAAGACGGCTGCGGCCTCGTCGGCGGACCACCCGGCACGCGCGGCGACGGCCTCCAGGGAAAGCCCCGCCGCCCCTGCTTCCGCCAGCAGTTGGCGTGCCGCGGCCTTGAGGGTCCGGTCCCGGCCGGCGCTTGCCGCCGGTGCAGGTGTTCGGGAAGCATCCATGGCCGAACCGTACCCGTCGGTCACCAGACGTCGGGGGCGTTCGCCCGAGACCTCCGTGAACTCCCGGCGATCGCCTGCGTACCGCACCGGCCGACGGCACCGCCCGGGACGGCGCACGCCGTCGCCCGCTGCCGGCGGACCTGGTGGCTGCGCAGTGCGGTGTACAGCGCGGCGGTCATGATGCTGGCGGCGCACCAGGCGCCGAGGACCACGGCGAGCGTGGTGAGGACGGCCATGAGGACTCCTCGGGTGGGGGACGGCCGTTACGGCACCGGGAAGGGACCGTGAGCGGCGCCGGCCGCCGCGACGGGTGAAGGGTACTCACCGTGACGGACGCATACCCGGGGGGTGCGGACTTCACGCTGACTGCCCCCGATGGATTGCGGGTGTGCGAGGCGGGTTCGAGCGGTACTGCCGGCGCCGCCCCAGCACCCCGCCCGGCTGCCTCCGGCGGCCCCTGCCGCATGCCCCGCGGCGCCCGCGGCCCGCCGCCCGCCGCCCGCCGTCCGCCGCCCCGCTCCGCGATACTGGCGGCATGCCGCTGAATCCGCGCTCCGTGGAACCGGAACCCGTGACGGCCGTCGCCCCGCACGCGGCGAACCGCGCGCTCCTCACCCAGGCCTGGCGCGACCTGGCCTTTCTGCACTGGGCCGTCGACCCCGCCGACGTGGCCCCGCTGCTTCCGTCCGGAACCGCGCCGGACACGCTGGACGGGGTCACGTACGTCGGCCTGGTGGCCTTCCGGATGCACCGCGTCGGGTGGCTGGGCCTGCCCGGCATCCCCTACCTCGGGAGTTTCCCGGAGACCAACGTCCGCCTCTACTCCGTGGACGGCCACGGTCGCCGGGGCGTGGTGTTCCGCTCCCTCGACGCCGCCCGCCTGATCCCCGTGCTGGTGGCACGCTCCGTGTTCCGCCTGCCGTACGTGTGGTCGCGGATGTCGGTCCACCGCGACGGCCGCACCGTGACGTACGGCAGCGCCCGGCGGTGGCCCGGACCGCGGGGCGCCCGCAGCAGGATCTCCGTACGGATCGGGGAGCGTATCGAGGAGCCCACCGCGCTCGAACACTTCCTCACCGCCCGCTGGGGCATGCACAGCACCTTCTTCGGACGCTCCCTGTACCTGCCCAACGCCCACCCGAGCTGGCCGCTGCACCGCGCCCGGCTCCTCGACTGCGACGAGGACCTGATCGCCGCCGCGGGGCTGAGCGCACCGGCCGCGCCCGCGGCCAGCGTGCTGTACTCGCCCGGTGTCCCGGTCCGCTTCGGGCCCCCGCCCCGTCCGCCGGGCCGCGCGGCGGGCAAGGGGCCCGGCTCGCGCTGTTAGGGTGACGTGTGCCCGTCAAGCGGGTGTTTTCGGTTTCCTGACTTTCCAACGGGGTAGAACGTGAAGCTTCGCCATGTCCGCGCGGTCGCCGTCTTCGGTATCGCAGTCGTCGCACTCACCGGGGCCCGCGGCTCCCACGGCGGCAGCTGCGGCGGGGGCCACAGCTCAAGCTCGAGTTCCAGCGGCGGCAGCAACAACAGCGACGGCAACAGCAGCAGCAGTTCCGGTGGTTCCTCCGTGCCCGGAGGCTCCGGCAGCAGCAACAAGGCCGAGCGCGACATCAAGATCGACACCTGCAAGCTGGACGACTCCGGCAAGAACCTGGTCGCCCGGCTCACCGTCACCAACAACGGCTCCGTGGACTACACGTACAACGTCACCATGAAGTTCCGCGGGGACAGCGCCACCAGCGCCACCCCCGCACAGGCCCGCGTCACCGGGCTCAAGGTCAAGGCGGGCGCGTCCGCCCCCGCCGAGGCTACGACGCCCTACCCGGGCAAGGGTGACGGCAGCGAGTACAAGGAGTGCGTCGTCGACACGGCCTCCAAGAGCGCCCTCTGAGACACCTGCTCCCCGCAGGGCGCATGCCGGCGGGGCACGCCCGCGCCGGACGAACGGCGCCGCCGCGGCCGGCATCCGGCCGCGGCGGCGCCGTCGGCGTCAGTACACGAGCCGGTACGTCACGTCCTTGGCCACCGGGTCCGGCGCGGTGTCCGTGTAGAGGATCCGGACCGTCGTGAAGCGCCGCAGGTCCGGCTGGTCCGGCCAGGCCTCCGGGTGGCTCAGCGTCACCGTCACCGGATAGGCGCGGAAACGGCCCGCGGCGCAGTAGGGACGGCAGTCGTTCACCATGTCGGTGCCGGTGGCCGTCGCGGTCCCCGGCCCCCAGGTGTCCCAATGCAGCCCGACCAACCGGTTGTTGCCGTCTCCGCAGGCCAGCAGGTACTCCTCGGGGCGTACCTGCGCCTTCGAGGAGCAGTCCACGACCACCACGGGGTCGGCGGCCGGCGCCGGCGCGACGGCACCCGCATGCGCGGAGGCCGAGATCACGGCAGAGGCCGCCAGGACCGCTGCCGCGCACAGCACGGTCGTCGTCCGCGCCCGGGAGCGGGGCGCGCGTGCGGGGCGTTCACCTGGTGAGACGTTCACGGGGGGACCTTCCTCGCCTTGCCGCGGCCGCCTGCTGCACGGCCGTACCCAGCTTCCCCCATCCGCGTGGTCCCCGCACCCGGGCGGCGGCCCGCCGCCCGAGGGCTTCGACTAGGGTCGGCGGGACAGCACACCCCGTACGACGAACGACCACGAGGAGCAGCCGTGAGCAAGCCGGCGTCCACCGCCCTGCAGCAGCAGATCGCCCGGGAACTCCAGGTGCCGGAGACCTTCGACGCACGGCTGGAGATCGAGCGTCGGGTGGCTTTCCTCACCGAGCGCCTCACCTCCACCGGCCTGCGCGGCCTGGTGCTCGGCATCAGCGGAGGTGTGGACTCCACCGCCGCCGGGCGGCTGTGCCAGCTCGCCGTGGAACGCGCCCGCGCAGCCGGCCACGACGCCACCTTCTATGCCATGCGGCTACCCTACGGGGTCCAGGCCGACGAGCACCACGCCCAGCTCGCCCTGGAATTCATCAACCCCGACCGGGTGCTGACCGTGGACGTGCGGCCCGCGAGCGACGCCGCACTGGAAGCGGCCCTCGCCGGCGATACCGTCTTCCGCGACGCCGCCCACCAGGACTTCGTGCAGGGCAACATCAAGGCCCGCCAGCGCATGATCGCCCAGTACGCGGTGGCCGGCGCCCACGACGCGCTGGTCGTCGGCACCGACCACGCCGCCGAGGCCGTCTCCGGCTTCTTCACCAAGTTCGGCGACGGCGCCGCCGACGTGGTCCCGCTGACCGGGCTGACCAAGCGCCGGGTACGGGCGTGCGCCGACCTGCTCGGTGCCCCCGCCGAACTGGTGTGGAAGATCCCCACGGCGGACCTGGAGACCCTGGACCCGGGCAAGGCCGACGAGGACGCGCTGGGCGTCACCTACGACGAGATCGACGACTTCCTGGAGGGCAAGCCGGTCGACCCGCGCGCCTTCGACACCATCGTCCGCCGCTACCGCCTCACCGAGCACAAGCGGCAGCTCCCGATCGCTCCGTAACCGCCCGGACGGGCCGCAGCCCCCGGCGGCGGGACCGTCCGCCGGCTCAGGCCACGGTGACGCGGGCCAAGGCCCACGACGTGTGGTCGAAGGACGAGCGCTGATTGGCGTCCTCGACCACCAGCCGCAGCACATGGACGCCCCGGACGTCCACGTCCACCGGGACGGGCCCGCCCGCCGCCGTCAGGGTGGGTGTGGTCAGCAGCAGCCGGTCGTCGCCGTAGACCCTGGCCCGCGTGGCCCCCAGGGCGCTCTGGGCGGCCGAGAAGTCGTCGATGCCGACCAGGGCGGTGAACCGGAGGCCGGCGCCGCCGAGGTGGTAGGCGATGTCGCTGGGCGCGTGGACGCCCAGGCCCTTGGCGTACGCCGTACCACCGAAGGAGATCGGCGGGCCGTCCCCGGCGGCGTTCCGGCCGTTCGAGGCATCGCGTTCCACCGGGCCCCAGCCGTTGGCGGCGCTGATCCAGGAGAGATCGGACAGGTACGAGTCGCGGGCGGGGGCGGGCGGGGCCGTCCCCACGCCGCCCCGGGCCGGATAGCGGACCGGGCCCGCAGGCGTGACCGCGCTGCCCTCCGCGGTGAACTCCCAGGTCCGTCCCGGTTCGGCGGCCGCCGGCGCGGTGACCTGCCAGGAGGCGGTGAGCCGGGCACCGGCCGGGAGCTGGTCCGCGGTGGTCGCCGAAGTGGCGGACACGGTCCAGCCGGCCGGGGCCCGCAGGACCAGTCCTGCTCCGGTCCAGGGCCGGGCGGAGCCGTTGGCCAGCGTGGCCGTCACGGTGGAGGCCCGGCCCGGGACGATGGCCGGCGGCAGCGTCAGACGGGTGCCGAACGGAGTCCGCGCGTAGCTGTCCTTCCACGAGGAGCGCATCAGCGCCACCAGCTCGGCGGCCCGGGCCGGGTACCGGTCCGCGAGGTCTCGGGTCTCGCCCAGGTCGGCGGCCAGGTCGTACAGCTCGACCTGCCACTGGGCGTCGGGAAGGTCGTGCCGGCGCTGGGGGGCGAAGCGGACGGCCTTCCACTGGTCCTTGCGGACCGCCTCGGCCAGCCAGCCGGCGCGCTTGTTGTCCTGGGCGTCGGCGCGCGCGGTCACCCCGCTCTCGTCGCGGAACCAGTACAGGTGCCCGTGGCGGGCCGCATCGGGGCTTCCCGCGAGCAGGGGAGCGGCCGAGAGCCCGTCCACGTCCGCGGGGGCGGGGGCGCCGCCGAGTTCCGCGAGGGTCGGGAGGATGTCGGTCAGGGAGGTCGGACGGTCGCTGTCGCCCTGGCGGACCCTGCCGGGCCCCCACGCCAGCAACGGGACGCGCACCCCGCCCTCGTACAGGTTCCGCTTGTAGCCGCGCAGCGGCCCGTTCGCATCGAACAGGTCGGGGTTGACCCCGCCCTCCTCGTGGGGACCGTTGTCGCTGGTGACGAGCAGGACGGTGTCCTGTTCCAGGCCGAGAGCGCGCAGCCGGTCGACCACCTTGCCGACCAGCGAGTCGAACCGGCCGACCTGGGCCGCGTGGCCCTTGTCCGCGGCGGACCAGGGCCGGCCGGCGTAGGCGCCGGTGTCCGGGACGTCGCTGGGGGCGTGCGGCACGGTCGGCGTCAGCAGCAGGAGGAACGGCTCGGCCGCGTGGGCGCCGATGAACTCCAGCGCACGCTGCTCGATGAGGTCCGGTGCGTACACCTTCCTGGCGCCGCCCGCGTTCGCCGGGATCGTCTCCTTGACCGCGTTGTGCCACAGGTACTGCGGGTAGTACTGGTGGGCGTGGCCGTGGTCGATGTACCCGTAGAACTCCTCGAACCCGCGGGCCGCCGGATGGCTCTCCTGGTCCGCGGCCTCCGGTCCGAAACCCCATTTGCCGACGACCGCGGTGCGGTAGCCGCGGGCCCGCAGGACCTGCGCGAACGTGGTGTCGGACGCGTTCAGCGAGCCCTGCACCCCGGAGGGGTTGGCCCGGACCGTGGAGTGCCCGGTGTGCAGCCCGGTCAGCAGGGAGCAGCGGGACGGGGCGCAGACGGCGGCCGTGGAGTAGGCGTCCGTGAAGCGGAGCCCCTCGGCGGCGAGCCGGTCCAGCCGGGGCGTACCGATCAGCTTCTGCCCGTAGGCGCCGAGCTCCCCGTAGCCCAGGTCGTCGGCGAGGACGACGACGAGATTCGGCGGCCGGGAGGCGGCGGGGGCGGCCGCACCGGCCCCGGTGGCCCCCGCCGGGGCAGGCTCCGGCGCGGCGGCCGCGGCGGTCCCGGGTACGGCGGCCGCGCCGAGCGTGGCGGCCGACCCGGCCAGGAAGCGACGGCGGCTGGGCATGGGGGCAGCTCCTCGGTGACGTGACGTGATGTGAGGCGAGGTGAAACGGCGTGAGGTGCGGTGGCGGGGCAGGGGCAGGGCAGGGCAAGGCAGCGGCCGACCGGGGGCCCGGGAGGCCGCGGTCGTCCCGCCGATGCCGATCATGGGGTGGGTAACGCGCGGGGACCATGCACGGGGCATGAAGAACGTGTGACGGGGCCGCCGCCCGGCCGGTGCGGCGACAGGGCAGGCCGCCGCCCGTCAGGCCCAGCACAACGCGCGCACCGGTGCGGGAGCGTGTGCAATGAGCGGAAACGGATCACGTCCGCAGTCGTCGCCGGGAGTGCCATGAGTCTGCCGTCCGAACCTCGCGGCGAAGCGGCCCCGCCGCCTCCCGGCCGGACCATCTCGCGGTCCGGACGGACCGCACGGAGCGTCCTGTCGGCCGTGCTGCTGACCTTGACCTGCCTTCTCGTGCCGCTGTCCCTGATCACGGTCTGGGTGCACGACATCGTGCTGGACACCGACCGGTACGTCTCCACCGTCACACCGCTCGCCTCCGACCCGGCCATCGAAGCGGCGGCCGTGCACCGGATCACCGAAGCGGCCGACGTGAAGGTGGACGGGCCCCGCGTGACGGCGGACCTGGCGGCCTGGCTGGAGAAGCAGGGTCTGCCGCCCCGGGTCGGCACGGCGGTCAAGGCGCTGGGGCCCCAGCTGGACTCCGCCGCCGACCAGGTGGTCTCGAAGGCCGCGACCCGGTTCGTCGGCAGCGACCGGTTCGAGGCGGTGTGGACGCGCGCCAACCGGGCCGCCCACACGGCCGTGGTGCACGCACTGACCGGGCAGGGCCGCGGCGCGGTGGGGGTCGAGGGCGGCACCGTCACCCTCGACGTCGGCGCGGCCGTGGACAAGGTGAAGGAGGACCTGGTGGACGCGGGGCTCTCGCCCGCCGCGAAGATCCCCGCCGTCGAGAAGCAGATGGTGCTCTTCCAGTCCGCCGAGCTGGGCAAGATCAGAGGGCTGGTGAACCTCCTGGACCGGGTCGGCAACTGGCTGCCCGTCCTCACCGTGCTGCTGGGCGCGGCCGGGGTGCTGCTCGCCCGGCGACGACGCCGGGCCCTGGCCGCCACCGCCCTCGCCGCGGCCGCCGCCTGCCTGCTGGTCGCGGGGGCGCTGGCCCTCGGGCGCCGCTACTACCTCGACCACCTGCCGGAACAGGTGCAGTCCCCGGCGGCTGCCGCCGCCGTCTTCGACACGCTGGTGCGGTTCCTGCGGGCCGCCCTGCGCACCGCGGTGGTCCTCGGCGTGGTCCTGGCCCTCGGAGCCTGGCTGTCCGGAGCCGGCCGGCTGCCGCGCAGCCTGCGCCGCACCGCCGACCGGGCGGCCGACTCCGCCGCGGGCTGGGGCGCCGGCCACGGGCTGACCACGGGCCCGGCGGGCACCTTCGCCGACGCCCACCGGCGCGCCCTCACCACGGGCGTGCTCCTCGTCCTGGCGCTCGTGTTCGCCCTGTGGAACCACCCGACCGTGCTGACGGTCCTGCTGCTCGTGCTCATCCTCCTGGCCGTGCTCGCGGTCCTCGCACTGCTCGCGGCCACGGGCCGGGCCACGGCGGCGACCCCCGCCAAGGACCCGCCGCCCGGCCGGTAGCCGCAAGCCCCCGCCCGGCCCGAGGACTACGGGGCTCCGCCCGGCCCGGCCGCGGCCCCGGTGTGCAGCCGGCGTACCGCCCAGGGCTCGTGCGCCAGGACCTGGCCGACGGCGATGGCGGCCGCAATGACGAAGAAGAGCGCGATCAGCCAGGAGAGCAGCACGAAGACGGAGCCGAGGGGCCCGAACTCCTGCATGCTGCGCTCCACGGCCCCCGGCATGTAGACCTTCGAGCCCAGGACCAGCAACTCCGCCCCGAACCCCGCCAGCACCGCCCCGGGAAGCAGCGGCAGCCACGGGACGCGGCCGCCCAGCAGCAGGTGCTGCGTCCACCACCACAGGAGCACCCCGCTGACCGCCGCCAGCACGAAGCCGACCACGCGGCTGGTGCCGAAGGCCGTCTGGAGCGCTCCCTGGAACACCAGGGCGGCCAGCCACATCCCGAGCCAGGCCGCCCACCGCCAGGCCGTCAGCCTCGCCCCCGCCTTGGGCAGGTGCCAGGAGCGTTCACACGTCGTCTGAAGGGCCCGGCTGCACGCGGTCGCGGACACCAGCGTCACCACGACGCCGACCGCGCCAGTGCCGGCCAGCGCGGTCGGGTCCGTGCCGGCGTACACGTCCCGCACCTGGTCCAACGCCGCGTCCTGCAACCCGAGCGTTCTGCGCAGCGAGGACACGAGTTGGTCCTGGAGCCAGTCCGGTGCGAGCGCCCCGATGACGAAGACGGCCGGCAGCGCCCCGAGGAAGGCCTGGGCGGCCAGCCGGGTGGCGCAGTCCAGGACCCGGACCTCCGCGAACTGGCCGAGTACCCGGCTCAGCAGGGGAGTGTGCCGGCGCATCCAGCCGGGTACGGCGAAGCGGGCGCGGCGCGTTCCGTTCTGCGGCTCGGACACGACGGGTCTCCTCCGGGACGGGCACTGCTGCGGGCGGCGTCGCCGCCCTTGCCCAGAACCATGACGGAAATCCGGGTGTATCCGGCATTTCGCCACTCGGGCCCGCCACACCCGTGATTGCATCAGCCACGGGCGCCCCTCCCGCGGGACCCGTGAAGGAGTGCGCATGGCCGGCTCGGCTGAGGTGACCCCGCCCCTTCGGCCCGGAAGGGGGCGCCGCACGGCCGGCCCCGCCGGCGGGGCCTTCCACCGCCCGACGCGGGCCATGCGCCGCAACCTCGCCCAGGCGGTCTGCGCCGCCGTCGGGCTGGTCCTCGGGCTGCTCGCCCCCCACATCGAAGGGGGACCGCAAGTGGACGCCGCACGGGCGTCGACCATGCTGTTCACCATCGGGTTCGGCATCGTCAGCCTCGTCGCGATCATCTACTCCATGCTCTTCCTCGTCGTGCAGTTCTCGGCGAGCACCTTCACGCCGCGCCTCGGACTGTTCCGGGAGGACCCGATCGTCTGGTGGACCTTCGCCTTCGTCGTCGGGGTCTTCCTCTTCTCGGTGAGCGCGGGACTGGCCGCCGGCAACAAGGAGCAGGTCTCCGTCGCCGTCCCGATGGCCACCGTGCTGTTCGCCCTGGTGGCGCTCGCCGCCATGCGGACCCTGCAGACGCGCGCCTTCACCGCGATCCAGCTCGCTCCCGCGCTCGCCTCGGTCGCGGAGCGGGCCCACCGGCTCATCGGCGCGCTCTACGCCCGCCCGTACGCCCCGCACGCCCCGCACGCCCCGCACGTCCCGGACACCTTTGAGCCGGGGGCGGACCAGGCGGACGAGGCGGGCGGGCTGGACGGGGCGAGCGAGGCAGACGAGGCGGGCGGGACCCGTACCACCGTCGTGTGGCCGGGCGACGCGACCGTGCTCCAACAGATCGACGTACCCGCCCTGACGGCCGCCGCGGAACGCCACGGCTGCCGCATCGTGCTGGCGGCGGCCCCCGGCTCCTTCCTTCCCCGGGGCGCCCCGCTCGCCCGGATCCACGGACCGGGGGTGCCGCCGCAGGCCGTGCTCAAAGGGGTGAGGACCGGCCCGGAGCGCACCTTCGACCAGGACCCCGGGCTGCCCCTGCGCCTCCTGGCGGACATCACCCTGCGCGCCCTGTCCCCGGCGGTCAACGACCCGGCCACCGCGGTGCAGACGCTGGACCACACCGAAGACCTGCTGACCCGCCTGGCCGGCCGGGACCTGGCGATCGGCACCTTCACCGGTCCGGGGGGAGCGGTCCGGCTGACCGTGCCCGTCCCCACCTGGGAGCAGTACGTGCGGCTCGCCGTGGACGACGTGATGGTCGCCGCCGCCGAGTCCCCGATGACGCTGCTGCGCCTGCGCCTCCTGCTGACCCGCCTCCGGGCGGCGTGCCCGCCAGCGCGCCGCCCGGTCGTCGAGAGCCGCCTGACCTGGACCGAAGCCGCCGGCTCCGCGCGGTTCCCCCTCCACTGGTCCGAGCCGCCGGGGAGCTGACCCGCCCGCCCCGGCTCCCTCGGCCGGCCGGCCGGCCTCGGCCTACGGC
Source organism: Streptomyces sp. cmx-4-9 (assembly GCF_046548835.1). Taxonomy (NCBI): domain Bacteria; kingdom Bacillati; phylum Actinomycetota; class Actinomycetes; order Kitasatosporales; family Streptomycetaceae; genus Streptomyces; species Streptomyces sp. cmx-4-9. The sequence continues at coordinate 704,603 of NZ_JAEBEE010000002.1, forward strand.
CAGAACCAGCACCGGTCGGCGGCTCGGCGGGTCACGGGGGTTGCCGTCTGGCGAAGGGCCTTGCCGGCACGCGCCGGGCGCTGTTGCCGAAGGCCCCGCGGCGCGGGCCGTACGTCCCGGCGGCGGCGAGCCCGCCGGACCCGCGCTGACGGACTGGCGCCGAGGCCCGCCGGAGTGGCGCCACCGGCCCGGCGGACCGACCGGCGCGGAGGCCATCGGACCGGGCGCGGGCCCACCGGCCGAGGCTTGCGGCCGGCGGGGACCTCGCCCCGGGCCCGACGGGCCGACCCGGGTGTGGAGGCCGCCTGACCGGCGCGGAGGCCGTCGGATCGGGCGCCGGCCCACCGGCCGAGGCCTGCGGCCGGCGGGACCCTCGGCCCGGGCCCGACCGGCCGACCGGGGCGTGGAGGCCATCGGACCGGGTGCCGGCCTACCGGCCGAGGCTTGCGGCCGGCGGGGCCCTCGCCCCGGGCCCGACCGGCCGACCGGCCCGTCCGCTGCTGAGCGGGCTGCGGCCCCGCGAAACACCCGGCGGCGACCGGGAGGCCGTTGCCGGACGGAGGCCGGGTGCCGGCCGCCCGTCAGGCGCCGACGTAGGCCGCGAGGTGCTCGCCGGTGAGCGTGGAGCGGGCCGCGACCAGCTCCGCGGGGGTGCCCTCGAACACGACCAGACCTCCGTCGTGCCCGGCGCCCGGCCCCAGGTCGATGATCCAGTCGGCGTGCGCCATCACCGCCTGGTGGTGTTCGACGACGATGACCGACTTCCCGGAGTCGACGAGCCGGTCCAGCAAGCCGAGCAGCTGCTCCACATCCGCCAAGTGCAGGCCGGTGGTCGGCTCGTCGAGTACGTAGACGCCGCCCTTGTCCCCCATGTGGGTGGCCAGTTTCAGCCGCTGCCGCTCGCCGCCGGAGAGCGTGGTCAGCGGCTGCCCGAGGCTCAGGTAGCCGAGCCCGACGTCGGCGAGCCGTTCCAGGATCCGGAGCGCGGCCGGGGTGCGCGCCTCACCGGAACCGAAGAACTCCACGGCCTCCGCCACCGACATCGCGAGCACCTCGCTGATGTCGCGCCCACCGAGGCGGTACTCCAGCACCGACGCCTCGAACCGCTTACCGTCGCACTCCTCGCACGGGGTGGCGACGCCCGCCATCATCCCCAGGTCCGTGTAGACCACGCCGATGCCGTTGCAGTTCGGGCAGGCGCCCTCGGAATTGGCGCTGAACAGCGCAGGCTTCACGCCGTTGGCCTTCGCGAAGGCCTTGCGGACCGGGTCAAGGAGACCGGTGTAGGTCGCCGGATTGCTCCGACGGGAACCGCGGATCGCGCTCTGGTCGACCGACACCACCTCCGCGTCCGCTGGAAGCGAGCCGTGCACGAGTGAACTCTTGCCCGAGCCGGCGACTCCGGTGACGACCACCAGCGTCCCCAGCGGGACGTCCACGTCGATACCGCGCAGGTTGTGGGTCTTCGCCCCCCGGATTTCCAGAGCTCCGGTGGGTTTGCGCACGCTCTCCTTGAGGGAGGCCCGGTCGTCGAGGTGGCGGCCCGTGACGGTGTCGGCGGCGCGCAGCCCCTCGACCGTGCCCTCGAAGCAGACGGTGCCGCCCGCCGCACCCGCCCCCGGACCGAGGTCCACGACGTGGTCGGCGATCGCGATCGCCTCCGGCTTGTGCTCCACGACCAGCACCGTGTTGCCCTTGTCCCGCAGGCGCAGCAGCAGGCCGTTCATCCGCTGGATGTCGTGGGGGTGGAGCCCGACCGTCGGCTCGTCGAAGACGTACGTGACGTCGGTCAGCGGTGAACCGAGGTGGCGGATCATCTTGACGCGCTGCGCCTCACCACCCGACAGCGTGCCCGAGGGCCGGTCCAGGGACAGGTAGCCGAGGCCGATCTCCACGAAGGAGTCGAGGGTGTGACGCAGGGTGGCGAGCAGCGGCGCCACCGAGGGCAGGTCCAGGCCCCCGACCCAGGCGGCGAGGTCGCTGATCTGAAGGGCGCAGGCGTCGGCGATGCTCATCCCGTCGATCAGCGAGGACCGGGCCTCCGCGCTCAGCCGGGTGCCGTCGCAGTCGGGGCAGGTGGTGAAGGTGACCGCCCGGTCCACAAAGGCCCGGATGTGCGGCTGCATCGCCTCCCGGTCCTTGGACAGGAACGACTTCTGGATCTTCGGGATCAGTCCCTCGTAGGTGAGGTTGACGCCCTCGACCTTCACCTTCGTCGGCTCCCGGTACAGGAAGTCCTGCATCTCCTTCTTCGTGAACCTGCGGATCGGCTTGTCCGGGTCGAGGAAGCCCGACTCGGCGTACGTCCGCACCGTCCACCAGCTGTCCGACTTCCAGCCGGGGATGGTGAACGCGCCTTCCGCGATCGACTTCGAGTCGTCGTACAGCTGGGTGAGGTCGATGTCGGTGACCGAGCCGCGGCCTTCACAGCGCGTGCACATGCCCCCGGTGCGACTGAAGGTCTGCTTCACGGTCTTCGTGCCGCTGCCGCGTTCGACGGTGATCGCACCGCTCGCCCGGACCGAGGCGACGTTGAAGGCGAAGGCGTTGGGCGAGCCGATGTGCGGCTGCCCCAGCCGGCTGAAGAGGATGCGCAGCATGGCGTTCGCATCGGTGGCCGTGCCCACGGTGGAACGGGGGTCGGCGCCCATCCGCTGCTGGTCGACGATGATCGCGGTCGTCAGCCCTTCGAGGACGTCGACCTCCGGGCGGGCCAGGGTCGGCATGAAGCCCTGCACGAAGGCGCTGTACGTCTCGTTGATCAGCCGCTGGGACTCCGCGGCGATCGTGTTGAAGACCAGGGAGCTCTTGCCCGACCCGGAGACGCCGGTGAACACCGTCAGCCGCCGCTTCGGGATCTCGATGCTGACGTCCTTGAGGTTGTTCACGCGTGCCCCGTGCACGCGGATCAGGTCATGGCTCCCGGCGCCGCGCGGCGCAGGCGACTGCGCGACCGTCTTCTTGGCCCTGTCCATCGTGTCTCCATCTGTCGGGCGGAGCCGCCTGAGCGGACCCCGCCTCCGTCGCCGTCGCCTCACCCGGTCCGGCCGTGCGCGTGCTCCGCACCCGCAGCAGCCAGGCTAGGCCGGGCACCCGTGCGGGCGCTTCTCCGATCGTGACCGGTCCGGGCGCCGCTTGCGCCGGACCGTACCGGCCGCCGCCCGGTCAGTGGTGGGCGCTCGGACGGCGGCTCGTGGACCGGGGGCGATACTGGAGTACCGTCCCCCGACGGGCAGCACGTTCGGCCGGACTGCGAGGAGCCGTACATGACCATGGCGAGAGACCTGTTCATCGTGGCCGTGGAGCCGCAGCCGGAGCGCTCCGTGGGGCAGGGCGACCTGTCGCTGTGCCTCGCGGGAGCCGAGCTGATCGACCTCCTGCGCCTACAGGCCGTCGCCCTGGACGGTGACCTCATCGTGCCGGGTCCGCCGCCGGCGTCCGAGGACCGGCTGCTCTGCGAGGCGGCGGCACTGGTCCGCCGGGAACCCCACGAGCCGGTCGAGGACTGGCTGTGGCGCAGGGGCCGGGACCTGTCGGCGGCCTACCAGTCGGCGCTGGAGCAGGACGGCCAGCTGACGCACGCCCGGCGCGGCCGGCTGCCCTTCGGGGCCACGCGCATGGAACTCGCCGACACGCCCGCCCGGCGCCGCGCGCTGAGCCACTGGGAGGCGGACGAGCCGGTCCTGCTGGCCCTGGCCGGCGCCCTCGGGATCCGCGGCGGGGCGTCCGAGGAGGACGCGGCCCCGGGCGGCGAGGCGGTGACGACGGTGGTGGCCGCCGTGCACGACGCGGTGCGGGAACTGGAGGCCGTGCGCCAGAGGCGTTCGATCGAGAACGCGGCGTTCGCCAACGTCTGGCGAGTCCCGTAGCTCCCGCCCCGACACCGACACCGACACCGACACGACACCGGCATCTACACCGGTACCGGCTCCGCCGTGTCCGGGGCGGAGTTCCGGCTCAGAGCGGCGGCGGGCCGCCGCGCGGTTGCGGTGCCCCGCCGAGGAGTTCCCGTACCAGCGCGCCGGTCTGCTCCGTCTCGATGAGGAACCCGTCGTGCCCGTACGGCGAACCGATGACCCGCACCCCGCCCGCCCCCGGGATGCCGGCAGCGAGCTCCTCCTGCTGGGACAGCGGATAGAGGCGGTCGGAGTCCACCCCGGCCACCACCGTCCTCGCGCCCACCCGGGAGAGGGCGGCGCGTCTGCCTCCGCGGCCGCGCCCGACGTCGTGGGTGTTCATCGCCTCGGCCAGGACGGCGTAGCTGGCGGCGTCGAACCGCCGCACCAGCTTGGCGGCCTGGTGGTCGAGGTAGGACTCGACCTGGTAGCGGCCGCCGCGCGCGGGGTCCTCCCCGTCCTGCGGGCGGTGGCCGAAACGGGCCTCCAGTTCCGCGGCGCTGCGGTAGGTGGTGTGCGCGATGCGCCGGGCGATCCCGAGCCCCGTGTGCGGCCCCCGCCCCGGTCCGGCGTCGTGGTAGTCGCCGCCGCGCCAGCCGGGGTCGGCGCGGATCGCGTGGACCTGCGCGCTGGCCCAGGCGATCTGGTCCGCGCTCGCCGCCGCCGGGCAGGCGAGCAGCAGGAGCGCCGCCACGCGCCCCGGCCGCGACACCGCCCATTCCAGCGCCCGCATACCGCCCATGGACCCGCCGATCACCAGGGCCCACCGTCCGATGCCCAGCGCGTCGGCGAGCCCGGACTCCGCCCGCACCTGGTCGCGCTGGGTCAGCCGCGGGAAGGAGCCGCCCCAGCACCGCCCGTCCGGACCGGGCGACGCCGGACCCGTACTGCCCTGGCAGCCGCCCAGGACGTTCGGAGCCACCACGAACCACCGGTCGGTGTCCAGCGCCCGACCCGGCCCGACCAGGGCGTCCCACCAGCCGGCCGTCGGATGGCCGGGCCCCGCCGGACCGGCGACGTGGCTGTCACCGGTCAGCGCGTGCAGCACCAGGACCGCGTTGGTCCCCCCGGGCGCCAGCCGGCCCCAGGTCTCGAACGCCAGCCTGACCCCGGGAAGCCGGCCGCCCGACTCCAGGGGCAGGGGCCCCGGGTGGTCATGCCACTGCCGGCGTCCCGGCGGGTCCCCCTCCTGCCACGCCCCGGTGGCGGGAGGGGGACCCGCGGGCGGCGGGGAGCCTGTCCCGCCGATGCTCAGGACGCCCCCTTCGCCGCGCGGAACCCGGCCTCCAGGTCCGCCTTGAGGTCGGCCGGGTTCTCGATGCCCACGGACAGGCGCACCAGCCCCGGGGCAGCGCCCGTGGCGGCCAACTGCTCCTCGTCCAGCTGGCTGTGGGTGGTGGAGGCAGGATGGATGATCAGGCTGCGGACGTCGCCGATGTTGGCGAGGTGGCTGAAGAGCTCCACACCGTCCACGAAGCGCCGGCCCGCTTCGGCGCCGCCGCGCAGCTCGAAGGAGAGCACGGCTCCGGCCCCGCGCGGCAGGTAGCGCCGGCCGGCCTCGTACCAGCGGTTGGAGGGAAGGCCCGGGTAGTGCACGACCGCCACCTCGTCACGCTGCTCCAGCCACTCCGCCAGCACCTGGGCGTTGGACGAGTGGCGCTCCACGCGCAGGCTCAGCGTCTCCACGCCCTGCAGCAGCAGGAAGGCGGAGTGCGGGGCGATGGCGGGGCCGAGGTCGCGCAGCAGCTGCAGGCGCAGCTTGGCGGCGTACGCACCGGGGCCCAGCGCGGGCCAGTACTGCAGGCCGTGGTAGCTGGGGTCCGGTTCGCTGAAGTCGGGGAACCGCTCGGCGTGCGCCCCGAAGTCGAAGGTGCCGGCGTCGACGACGACACCGCCGATGGTGGTGCCGTGGCCGCCGAGGAACTTGGTCGCCGAGTGGACGACGACGTCGGCGCCGTGCTCGATCGGGCGCAGGAGGTAGGGCGTGGGCACGGTGTTGTCGACGATCAGCGGAACGCCGGCCGCATGGGCGGTGTCGGCGACGCCGCGGACGTCGAGGACGTTGCCGCGCGGATTGCCGAGGGTCTCGGCGAACAGGGCCTTGGTCGTGGGCCGGACGGCCGCCCGCCAGGCGTCGAGGTCGTCCGGGTCCTCGACGAAGGACACCTTGATGCCGAACCGCGGAAGAGTGTGGCGGAACAGGTTGTACGTGCCGCCGTACAGGGAGGCGCTGGCGACGACGTGGTCCCCGGCGCTCGCCAGGTTCAGGATCGCCAGGGTCTCGGCCGCCTGCCCGGAGGCGAGGGCCACGGCGGCGACGCCGCCTTCGAGCGCGGCGACCCGCTGTTCGAGGACGTCCTGGGTGGGGTTGTGGATGCGGGTGTAGATGTTCCCGGGCTCGGCGAGCGAGAACAGGTCGGCCGCGTGCCGGGTGTCCCGGAAGACGAAGGAGGTGGTCTGGTAGATCGGAACCGCCCGGGCGCCGGTGGCCGGGTCGGGGGCTGCGCCGGCGTGGAGCTGCTTGGTCTCGAAAGACCATGCGGACGTGTCGGGTCCGGTGGGCGCGCCCTCCGGGGCGGGAGCGGCGGGAGCCGCGGGACCTGCGGGTCCTGCGGTGACGGGGTCGGTCGGCTGGCTCATGCTTCTCCTGGGTGGCGTGCGGTGCCCGGGCGGGCGTACGGGACGGCCGTGCAGGTCATGCGGGGGTGAGAGCAGGTGCGCAGGAGCCGCGGCGGCGCCACGGGCCGTGTCCGGGCAGGGCCACGGGCGGCACGGGCGCGCCGGCAGGGGGAGAGGACGGCCCGGGGGCCGCGGCGCCGCGTCTCAGCAGGCGGCGGGACAACTCGTGGTCGTGACACGCGCGTAGTCCACGTGGCGGCGGGTCACGAGTACGGTCATGGGCTCAGGTAACCACAGCCCGGCGGTGGCGCGCCAGGGCCTCCGGCCTAACCGGCCGGGAACGACCCGCCCGGCACCGGCTCCCGGGGCTCCGACGGGCCGCCCGGCCCCCGCACGGGAGGCACACGGCATGAGAGGCCGTCACATGGCTGACGAGAAAGCGGGGTTCAGCCGACCAGCACGCCCGGGTTGAGGATGCCCCGCGGGTCGAGGGCGCCCTTCGCCGCGCTCAGCGCGAGGGCGAAGGGGTCCGGGCGCTGGCGGTCGTAGCCCGGCCGGTGGTCGCGGCCGACGGCGTGGTGGTGGGTGATCGTGGCCCGGTGCCGGTGCAGGACCTCGCTCGCCACGGCCTTGAGGTCGTCCCAGAGAGCCACCTCGTCACCGGCCCGGCCGGCTGCGAGCACGGTGAAGTAGGGCGCCGCGCCGTCCGGGTACACGTGCGTGAGGCGGCAGTTGACGGTCGCCGGATACCCGGTGGCCTTGAGCGCCGCGGCGCCCACCTCGCGGCGTACCTCCTCGATGAGCGCGGGTACCCGGTCCCAGGTGGCGGCCGTCTCGAAGGTCTCCGCCACGGCGCCCATCCTGGCCAGGCCGTCGCGCAGGTAGGGCATCCGCAGGAAGGCCTCGCGCCAGGCGCTGACGGCCCGGTCGGCGGGACCCCCGCCCGCGCCGCTCCCGGCTGCCGGGCCCGCGGACCGTCCGCCGTGGGCCCGGGCCAGGTCGACGGCCTGCGCGAGGCGGTCCGCGACGGGCGTGTCCGCCGACTCGAAACCGAGGACGAGGACGGCGCAGCCCTGGTGCGAGGCGCCGGACAGGGCGGCCTCGCCGGCGTCCAGCAGGCGGCAGTTGGCGGGGGAGAGGTCGGACTGTGCCAGCGCGCGCACCGCCTCCAGCGCGGCGGGGAAGTAGGTGAAGGCGACGGAGGCGGAGGCCTTGTGGACGGGGCGGGCCTGCAGCCGCATCCACGCCTCCGTGATCACGCCGAGAGCTCCCTCGGAACCGAGGAACAGGCGGTCGGGGGAGGGCCCCGCACCCGAGGAGGGCAGCCGCCACGAGGCATGGGTGCCGGCCGGGGTGACGACACGCAGGGACTGGACGTGGTCGTCGATGTGCGTGCGCCCGGTGGCGTAGTGGCCGCCGGCACGGGTGGCGAGCCAACCGCCCAGGGTGGAGAACTCGAAGCTCTGCGGGAAATGCCGCAACGTCAGTCCGTGGGGCCGCAGTTGGTCCTCCAGATCCGGGCCGAGGGCGCCGGCCTGGATGCGCGCGGACCGGCCTGCGGTGTCGACCTCCAGGACCCGGCCCATCGCGGTGAGGTCGAGGGACAGCACGGCCCGGTGGGCGTCCCCGCGGTACTCCACGCCGCCGGTGACCGAGGAGCCGCCGCCGTACGGGATGACGGCGATCTGCCCGTCGCCGGCCCAGTCCAGCAGGTCGGCGACCTCCTGCTCGTCCGTCGGCCGGGCCACGAGGTCCGGGAAGCGGCCGGGCCGGCCGCGCAGGGCCCGTACGACGTCGCGGTACGCCTTGCCCATGGCGTGGGCCGCACGCTGCTGCGGGTCGGTGTCGACCAGGTGGGCCAGGCTGCCGGGCGGTTCCACGGCCGGGGGCGGGACGGCCAGGTCGCAGACCCGCGGGACCGGGAGCGGGCGGGCCAGCGTGCCGGGTATCAGTGCGCCCATGGCCGTGCACTCGGCGTCACCGGGATGGGCGTCGGACCACCCCCAGCCCCACCAGGAGCGGAGGCGGGACGTCGGCTGCTGCATCAGTCCGGACATGAGCGGGCTCCAGGATTCGCAGGAACGAGCAGGAACGAGCAGGAACGAGGAAGAGCGAGGAAGAGCGGGCAAGAACGAGAACTTACCGATCGGTAAATTACTTACTGATAATATTCCGCCATGGCAACCCCCCGCTCGAAACCCGGCACCAAGGGAGTCCCCCGGCAGGACCGCGAACAGCAGATCCTGGCCGCCGCAACGGAGGAGTTCGGCACCTGCGGCTACGCGGGCGCCTCGCTCGCCGCCATCGCCGCGCGGGTGGGCGTCACCAAGACCCTGCTGCACCAGTACTTCGGGACCAAGGAGGACCTGTACCTCGCCTGCCTTGTCCCCGTCGGCGACCGGCTGCTGGACACCATCCGCGCCGCGATGGGCCCAAGCCCCGCCACCGGTCACACCCCCCTGCGGGTGCTGCACAGCATCTTCACCGCGCTGGAGGGCCGGCGGGAAGCGTGGTTCGTCCTCTACGACTCCACCCTGCCCCCCGGCGGCGAGGCCGCCCGCCGGGCCGCCGACTACTGGTCCGCCATCGACCGGCTCGCGGCCGACGGAACCACCGCGCTCCTGCGGTCGGCCGGATCCACCGACCCGCTCGACGCCGACGCGCTCACCTACGTGTGGCAGGGCCTGGTCGCCACCCTCGTCCGCTGGTGGGTCAAACACCCCGACGAGTCCCCGGACGCCATGGCGCAGCGCTGCGCCCGCCTGTTCGCGGCCGCAGCCGCCCTCACCCCCGCGACGGACGGGGCCTGACCCGACCGGACCGGCAGGGCACGGCACGGCATCCACCGGCCCGTACCGGCGGAAGCGCCGACACGAGCACCGGCGGGCGCTCCCGCGTGACCGGCTCGCCGGCGCGTTTGCCCCCGCCCGTCGGGGGCAGACGGCGGCCATGTCCGAGACCACTGACCCGATGAGCGCGGGAACCGTCACCACCAAGGTTCCCGCTCGCCTGGACCGGCTGCCCTGGTCCCGCTGGCACTGGATGATCGTGATCGGCCTGGGCACCGTCTGGATCCTGGACGGCCTGGAAGTCACCGTCGTCGGCAGCATCGCCAGCCGGCTGTCCGAGGACGGCAGCGGACTGTCCATCACCGACGCTCAGGTGACCGGCGTCGCAGCCGCCTTGTACGTGGCGGGCGCATGCTTCGGCGCCCTGGTCTTCGGACGGCTCACCGACCTCTTCGGACGCAAGAAGCTCTTCCTGATCACGCTGGCCCTCTACCTGGCGGCAACGGCCCTGACCGCGCTGTCCTTCTCCGTCTGGTGGTTCTTCCTCTTCCGCTTCCTGACCGGTTTCGGCATCGGAGGCGAGTACGCCGCCATCAACTCCGCGATCGACGAACTGATCCCGAGCAAGTACCGCGGCCGCGTCGACCTGATCATCAACGGCAGCTTCTGGCTCGGCGCGGTCGCCGGAGCCCTGCTGTCGGTGGTGGCCCTGAACACGGACATCTTCCCGGCGTGGCTGGGCTGGCGGCTGACCTTCGGCCTCGGCGTCGTCCTCGGGCTGGTCATCCTCCTCGTACGGCGCCACGTCCCCGAGAGTCCGCGCTGGATGTTCCTCCACGGCCGGGCCGAGGAGGCCGAGGAACTCGTCGCCGACGTCGAGCAGCAGGTGGAGGCGGAGAAGGGCCGGTCCCTGCCCGAGCCGGGCGAGGCCATCACGGTGACCGTGCACCGCAGCATCGGCTTCGGCGAGATTGCGAAGACGGTGTTCCGCACCTACCCGCGCCGCGCCGTGCTCGGCCTGTCCCTCTTCGTCGGACAGGCCTTCCTCTACAACGCGATCACCTTCGGCTTCGGCTCCATCCTGGTCACGTTCTTCGACGTCTCCAGCTCCGTGACCGGCTACTACTTCGCCGTCATCGCCTTCGGGAACTTCCTCGGACCGCTGCTGCTGGGCCGCCTGTTCGACACCCTCGGCCGACGGCCGATGATCTCCGGCACCTACATCCTGTCCGGCCTGCTGCTGTTCGGGACGGCCTGGATGTTCGGCGCCGGCATGCTCACGGCGGTGACCATGACCGCCTGCTGGTGCGTGGTGCTCTTCTTCGCCTCCGCCGGAGCCAGTTCGGCATACCTGACGGTCAGCGAGATCTTCCCCATGGAGACCCGCGCGATGGCCATCGCCTTCTTCTACGCCGTGGGCACCGCGGCGGGCGGCATCTCCGGCCCGCTGATCTTCGCCGGACTCACCTCCAGCGGACAGGTCTCCGACGCCGTCCTCGCGTTCTGCATCGGCGCCGGACTCATGGTGGCGGCGGGGCTCGTCGCCGTGTTCTTCGCGGTCGCGGCCGAGGGCCGCTCCCTGGAGGACATCGCCAAGCCGCTCTCCGCGAAGGAAGCCGCCTGACGCGTCCGCGCCCCGCGGGCCGTCCCCGCCCCGTCACGCCGGATGGCCGGCCTCCAGGTCGCGTACGTCGGCGAAGCGCAGGGGCGGGCCATCCGCGGCGGTGGCCTCGGGTGACTGCTCGGCCGGCGACAGCAGGAACCCCACGTGGTCGCCGCCCGGGACCTGCTCCTCGACCCGGCCGGTGAACCAGGCCCGTACGTCGGCCAGTACCGGCGCCCCCTCCAGCCCGGGCCGCCACTCCACCCCGGCGAACTTGTCCACCTCGTCGCCGGTGCGGCCGCCGAAGAGCCCGGCCAGGGCGTGCTGGTCCCGGCGCAGCACGTGCACGGTGAGGCAGGGGGCCTGCCGCGCGACGCGGTAGGTCCGGTTGGCGGTCGAAAGCCAGACCATGAAGCGCGGCGGGTCGATCGAGCACTGCGAGGCGAACCCGACCAGGCAGCCCGCCCGTTCCCCGTCCGCCGCGGCCGTGACCACGTACATCGGGCCGTCCATCGCATCGGCGAAGGGGACGGGGTCCTTGTCCTCGGGGGCAGGTCCGGCGTCCGGCATGTCAGCCACTCCTCACGGGCCGGGGCGGCCACTCGCGGCCACCTGCGCACCGGAGCGGCGCAGACGGCGCCCCCGCACCGTACGCCCGGGCAGGCGCCGCAGGGTAGGGATGAGACGGGTGGGGATGAGCCGGGAAGAGATGGGCCGGTGAGGTGTGGGCCGGGGAGGACTTGGCCGGTGGAGCCGGGCCCTCAGGGACGCGGCGCGGTCCGCACGGCCAGCAGGACCGTGTCGTCGTCGGCGTGCGGAGGCGACACGGTGTCCACGAGGTGGCGCAGCAGCCCGTCCAGCGGAGCCCGCGGGTCCGCCGCGGCGAGCAGCCGGGCCGTCTCGGCGATGGCCTCGCAGAGGTCCCCGTCGCGGTGCTCGACGAGGCCGTCCGTGTACAGCAGGAGGGTGCTGCCCGGCGGCAGCAGGACGGTGTGCGTGGTGCGCGGCACCGCGGGCAGCGAGGGGTGGAGCAGGATGTCGTGGGCCCACAGCGTCTCGTCGGTGCGGTCCGCGCGGGCCAGGACGGGCGGCGGGTGGCCGGCGTTGGTCCACGCCAGGTGCCAGTGGCCGCCGGCCCGAGGGGTGAGGTGCGCATGGACGAGGGTGCCGCTCGCCGGGATGCCGATGTGCCGGCAGGCCGCCTCCAGAGCGCCGAGCGCGTGGTGCGGGGGCCGGCCCGGATGGTCGTGGTCGGCTTGCCGGAGCATGATGCGGACCTGGCCCATCACCGTCGCCGCCGCCATGTCGTGCCCGGTGATGTCTCCGACGGTCACGGACCAGCCGCAGGCTCCGTCGGGACCCGGCAGCGGGTACACGTCGTACCAGTCCCCGCCCACCATGTCCTGCCGGGCCGCGGGCCGGTAGAGGACGGCGGTCTCCAGCCCCTCTACGGCGGGCAGGTCGGTGAGCATGGCCTCCTGGAGCTGCCGGGCCACCGAGACCCGCTCGTCGAGGTACCGGGACCGCTCCACGGCCCGGGCGGCGTATCCGGCCAGGGCCAGCAGCACGGCCCGTTCCGCCGGGCCGATCGTGTACGGGATGTCCCAGCCCAGCTCCAGGGCGCCGACGACGGCCTGGACGCCCGGCAGGGGAATGCAGATCGCCGTGTGCAGGCCCAGTGGCCGAAGGCGGCCACGGCCTCCGGGGCGTATCCGTCCCGGAGCGCCTGCGGGTCCTCGACCACCACCGTGCGGCCCTCCCGGACCGCTCGCGCAGTGGGCCAGCCCGCCTCCGGCCCGTACGCATCGCCCGCCTCCAGCCCGTACGCGGCGCCCGCCTCCGCCGATGCGGCGCCCTCGCCACCCGGCGCGGGCGCCCGGTGCAGCCTGCCGTCCTCACCCACCAGCACGAGCCCCACATAGGACGGCTTGAGGTCACCGCTGACCAGGTCGCCGACCCGCGCCCGCACCTCGGCGGGGCCCGTGGTTTCGCCCAGGTCCTCCGCAGCCCGCAGCAGCAGCTGCGCACGGCTGAGGAGCACCTCCATGCGGTCCGCAGCCACCTCGGCGAGCGCGGCGGCCGCCTCGGCCTGCTCGCGGTCGCGCAGCGCGGCCTCGGAGCGGTACCGCAGCCGCATCTGGGCGCTGCAGGCGGCCGCCAGGTCCCCGAGGTCGCGCAGATCGTCCGGCGTCCACCGTCGCGAGGCGCTGTCGGCCACGGCCAGCACGCCGAGGAGCTCGCCGCCCGGCCCGACGAGGGGGACCCCGGCGAACGCGGAGGGCCGGTCCTCGGAGATCCGCCAGGCCGCGGGGCAGCCCAGCTCGGCCACCCGGCGGCAGCCCGCGAGAAGGTCCTCGTCGGATGGTGACGCGGCCGGCCAGGACTCCCAGGTGCCGGGGCCCCCGTCGGCGTCGGCCACCCACACCACGGCCCGCGGGGCGTCCAGGAGCCGGGTGGCCAGGCGCGCGAACCTGTTCACCTGGGTCCTCCCTTCCCGTGGGCGCCCCGCCGCGGCGCACGGCGCTCCGGGCACACCGTCGGCCGGTTGCTGCTTCCAGCTTGCCGGTACGTCGTGCGCCGCGCCCGCCCACCGGCGCGGCGGCGCCTTGCGGCCGGAGCGCGGCGGCGGCAGGCTCGGACCGGCGTACGTCACGCCGCTGCGGAAGACGGGAGGGTGGCCATGGACGCCGAGACGGGGGGCAGCACCGGGGCCGGGTCCCCGGCTCAGGACGAGTCGGGGGCGGGGACGGCCGAACGGGCCGCAGACGCCGCAGGTGCCGCAGACGCCGCAGACGCCGCAGGTGCCGCGAGGGCGGCCGGGGACGAGGGCGGCGAGTCCGCCTGCCTGCTGCACCTGGTGTGTCCCGACTGCGGGCGGCTCACCATTGGGCGCGGTGCGACCGTCTGCTCCTGCTGCGGCGCCCCGCTGGCCTAGGCCGCCGCTTTCGGCCGCTCCGGCCCGGACGGCAGAGGGGGAGGGACGACCCGTGCGGATCGTCCCTCCCCTTCACCCCCTTGGGGGCCGTCAGGATGCCCTCGGTCACGCCGCGGGCCGTGACGTCACCAATAGTGGTTCCGGCCGCCGACCGCGTGCCCGACCGCGCCGAGCACCCACAACACCACGCCGATCAAGACGAGGATCAGGCCGATCGTCCACAGGATCGAGATGGAGAAGACGAACCCGAGGATCAGCAGAATCACGCCGAGGACAATCATGACAACCTCCTTGTCCATCAGAATGCGGACGCTGTGCGTCTACCACTCCTGCGGCGGGTTCACGCCTGCCCGGGGCGGGCAGTTGCGCCGACGGCCCCCGAGGCCGGCCCCAGGCGGTTTTCAGCCGTTCTCGGCCAAGGCGGCGAGCACCCGGTCCGGGGTCAGCGGCAGTTCCCGGATCCGCCGCCCGGTGGCCCGGGCGAAGGCGTTGCCGATGGCGGCGGCCGCCCCCACCGTGCCGATCTCGCCGATCCCCTTGCTGCCCATCGGGTTCAGGTGCTTGTCGTCCTCTTCGATCCAGTGCGCCTCGATGTCGGGCACGTCCGCGTGCACCGGCACGTGGTAGGAGGCCAGGTCCCGCGCGGCGAAGTCGCCGTGCACCGGATCCAGCGGGGCGTGCTCGCTCAGCGCCATCCCCAGGCCCATCACCATGCCCCCCACGAACTGGGAGCGGGCCGCCGTCGGGTTCAGCACCCGGCCCGCCGCGAACACCCCCAGCATGCGCAGCACCCGTACCTCCCCGGACACCGTGTCGACCTGCACCTCGGCGAACTGGGCGCCGAAGGCGTGCCGCGCATAGGGCGAACGCTGCTTGGCCGAGGCCGTGGTGTCGGCGGACGCGCACAGCCCGCCCTCCGGCACCCGGCCGCCGTGCCGGTTCAGCTTCAGGGCGAGCGCGGTGCACGCCCCGTGCACCGCCCATCCCCAGGACGCCGTACCCGAGGAGCCGCCGGCCAGGGGCGCGGGCGGCAGAGAGGTGTGCCCGATGACGGTCGTCACCCGCTCCGCGGCCACCCCGAGGGCGTCCGCGGCCACCAGCGCCAGGACCGTCCGCGCCCCGGTGCCGATGTCGGTCGCGGCAATCTCCACCCGGAAGCTGCCGTCCGGCAGGGCGTACGCCCTCGCCTGCGAGGGGGCCACCAGCACCGGGTAGGTGGAAGCCGCCACTCCCGCACCGGTCAGCAGCCCGTCCCGGGCCTGCGGCCCGCGCCCCTGCGGCCAGCCGAAGCGCCGGGCGCCCTCCCGCAGGCAGGCCGGCAGGCTGCGGCTGCTGAAGGGGCGGCCGCTGTCCGGCTCCACCGGGGGCTCGTTGCGGATCCGCAGCTCCACCGGGTCCAGGCCCAACGCGTCGGCGAGCTCGTCCATCGCCGACTCCAGCGCATACATGCCCGGCGTCTCCCCGGGCGCCCGCATCCACGACGGCGTGGGCACGTCCAGCGGCACCACCCGGTGCGCCGTGAGCAGGTTCGGCGCCGCGTACATCACCCGCGCGGGTACCGCCGCCTGCTCCACGAACTCCCCGATCCGCGAGGTGTACGTCGTCACCTCGTGCGCCACCGCGGTCAGCGCCCCGTCGGGCCCGGCGCCGAGCCGCACCCGGTGCAGGGTGGAGGCGCGGTGCCCCACCACGGCGCCCATCTGGTTCCGCGGCAGGGCCAGCTTCACCGGCCGTCCGGTACGCCGGGTCGCCATGACGGCCAGCACCACGTGCGGCCGGGGCGTCCCCTTGGAGCCGAATCCGCCGCCCACGTGCTCCGAGTCCACACTGATCTGCTCCTCGGACAGGCCGAACAGCGAGGCCAGCTCGGCCCGCACGGCTCCGGCGCCCTGGCTGGAGTCGTACACCACCAGGCGCTGCGCGTCCGCGTCCCAGGCGGCGGTGGCCGCGTGCGGCTCCATCGGATGGTTGTGCAGCGGGGGGACCGTGTACGCGCAGTCCACCCGCACCGCCGCCGCCTCGTACGCGGCCCCGGCGTCCCCCTGCTCGCGGCGCGCGGGATGCCCGCCGTTGGCCTTCTCGGGCGCGTACGCCCCGGGGTGGTCCGTCCGCAGCACCACGTCCGGCGCCGCGCCCGGCTCCTCGTACACCACGGACACCGCGCCGGCGGCGGCCCGGGCGTCCTCCAGGGTCTCCGCCACCGCCAGGGCCACGAACCAGCCGCTGTGGGGCACCTGCGGATCCTGCAGGACCCGCAGCTCCGGGTCCTCCGTCGCACCCAGCCGGGGCGCGTCGAACACGGTCAGCACCGCCACCACCCCCGGCAGGGCCCGCGCCGCGGCCGTGTCCACGGAGGCCACCCGCCCGACGGCCACCGCGGCGGGCACCGGCCAGGCGTACAGGCAGCCGGCGGGGGTGTGCTCGGCGGCGTAGCGGGCGGTGCCGGTGACCTTCAGCGGGCCTTCCCGCCGTGGGGCGGGCGAACCGAGGGCGGGAACGGACGTCGGTGCGGGGGAGGAGTCGTCCACGGGGTGCTCGCAGTCTCTCGCCGGGTCGGGATCGGAGTCGGGGTGCAGGTCCGGATGCGTGCCGCGGGCCGGGCGGCGGCCCGGTCAGCCCTGCCGCGGTGCGGCGAGCCGGCCCAGGACGTCACAGGCGAGGCTGCGGGCGAGGACCACCTTGAAGGCGTTGTCGCGCAGCGGGCGGGCCGCCGCCAGCTCCGCCCCCACCGCCGTGCGGAACGCCTCGGCCGTCGCCGGACCGCCGAGCAGCTGCTCCTCCGCCGTACGGGCCCGCCACGGCCGGTGCGCCAGCCCGCCGAACGCCAGCGCCACCCGGGTGACCCGCCCGTCCTCGGTCTCCAGCACCGCGGCGACCGAGGCCAGCGCGAAGGCGTACGAGGCCCGGTCCCGGGCCTTGCGGTACCGGGACGGCGCGCCGAAGGCGCCCGCCGGCAGCAGCACCGCCGTGACGAGCTCGCCGTGCCGCAGTGCCGTGTCCTGTTCCGGGTGGTCCCCGGGGAGCCGCAGGAACCCGTCGAACGCGACCGTACGGGGTCCGCCGGCGCCGGTGATCTCGACCTCCGCGTCCAGGGCGGCCAGCGCCACCGCGAGGTCCGAGGGGTGGGTGGCCACGCAGAGGGGGGAGTGCCCGAGGACGGCGTGGTCCCGGTTGATCCCGTCGAGCGCCCCGCAGCCGCTGCCGGGCTCCCGCTTGTTGCAGGGCTTGGCCACGTCCTGGAAGTAGCCGCAGCGGGTGCGCTGGAGCAGGTTCCCCCCGGTGGTCGCGGCATTGCGCAGCTGGGCGGACGCCCCGGAGAGCAGGGCCTGGGCGAGGACCGGGCAGCGGGCGCCGGCCAGCGGGTGGGCGGCGAGATCGCTGTTGCGCACGCCCGCGCCGATGCGCACTCCGCCGTCCGCGGTGGCCTCGATCCCGGTCGGCAGCAGCCCGGTCAGGTCCACCAGGGTGTCCGGCTGCTCGACGCCGAGCTTCATGAGGTCCACGAGGTTGGTGCCGCCCGCCAGGTACGCCGACCCGGGGCGGCCCCCGTGGGCCGTGGCCGCCTCGGCGAGGCTCTGCGCCCGGACGTAGCCGAAGGGCTTCACGCGACCACGTCCTGCACGGCGTCGACGATCCGCGGGTAGGCACCGCAACGGCACAGGTTGCCGCTCAGCCGCTCGGCGATCTCCGCACGGGTCAGCGCGACGGGCCCCCGGTCCCCGGGCGGCAGCCCGCCCGCCGCCCCGTATCCGGTGCCCTCACCGGAGTCCGTGACCGTCACCAGCGAGGGAGCCCCCGCCGCGGCCTCCGCCAGCATGCCGACGGCCGAGCACAGCTGGCCGGGCGTGCAGTAGCCGCACTGGAACGCGTCGCGGGCCATGAAGGCCTCCTGGAGCGGGTGCAGCGCGCCCCCGCCCGGGGCGAGGCCCTCGACGGTGGTGATCAGCGCCCCGTCCTGCGCCACGGCGAGCAGCAGGCAGCTGTTGAGCCGCCGCCCGTCGACGAGGACGGTGCACGCCCCGCACTGGCCGTGGTCGCAGCCCTTCTTCGCACCCGTGAGGTCCAGCAGCTCGCGCAGCGCGTCGAGGAGCGTGGTCCGGTGGTCCAGGTCGAGCCCGTGCCGTTCGCCGTTGACGTGCAACGTCACCTGCGAGCGGGTACCGGCGTGGCCGTCCATGACGCAACCCCTGCCTCTCGTAGCGGTCCTCGCACCGGACGGCGTCCGCGGGCCGGACCGGTCGGTTCTCACAGCACTAGGGGGTATCCGGTCGGCGCCCGCCTCACACCTCCCGGCGCCCCGCGTCCCACGGCTGCCGCCGTTTGCCGCCGACGACCGGGGGAAGGAGCGCATCCCCCGACCCACAGCCGGGGCTCCCGACGGAAGGTGGTGGACAGCGTGACGGACGAGGACGTCCTGCCCCGCGACCACACTCAGGCGATCCTGGAGACGACCAAACGCGTCGCGGTCCTGCTGAAGGACTCGGGCGTGCCCTTCGCGCTGGCGGGCAGCGTCGCGGCGTTCGCGCACGGACTCCCCGCCCGCTTCCGCCACGACACGGACTTCTGCCTGCGCCGGCAGGACGTGGACGTGGCGGTGAAGGCGCTGGCCGAGGGCGGCATCCGGCACGTCGACGCGCCCGAGGACTGGCTGGTCAAGGCGCGGGACGGGGAGGAGGAGATCGACCTCATCCTCGACCTGGCCCGGCGCCCCGTCGACGAAGCCCTGCTGGAGCGGGCCGAGATGCGGGCCGTGGACTCCGTCCGCATGCCCGTACTGGCCGCCACCGACCTGATGGACAGCCGGCTGTCCGCGCTCTGCGAGCACTACTGCGACTTCGGCGACCTGCTCCCGATGGCCCGGATGCTGCGCGAACGGATCGACTGGGACCGGCTCGACCGCCGCCACCGCGCCGACCCCCTCCCCGACTCCTTCCTCTACCTGCTCGAACGCATGGACGTGATCCCCGCACGCAAGGAGGCGTCATGAACGGCGAGGCCACGGCGGCACCGGAGTACCTGGCCGCCCACCTGTGCGAGCGTCTGGCCGAGGCCGACATCGCGGAACTGGGCGTACGGGTGGAGGTGCGCGGCGGCTCCGTCCTGGTGTGGGGCCCGGTGCCCGACGCCGCGTGCCGTGACACCGTGCTGCGGCTGGCCGCCGAGGCCCTCGACCCGCTGCCCTGGCGCCACGACCTGTCCGTCGTGGGCACGGGCGCACCCGACCACGGAGAGGACCTGTCGTGATCCGCGTCGCGGCCGTCGGCGACATCCACCTCGCCCCGGGCAGCGAGGGTGTCCTGCGGCCCGCCTTCGAGACCGTCCACGACCACGCCGACGTGCTGCTGCTCGCCGGCGACCTCACCCGCCACGGCACCCCCGAGGAGGCCGAGGTGGTGGCCGGCGAGGTCGCGGGCCTGCCCGTCCCCGTCGTTGCGGTGCTCGGCAACCACGACTACCACAGCGACCAGGAGAAGGCAGTCGTCCAGGTCCTCGCCGACGCGGGCGTGACCGTGCTGGAAGGCGAGTCGGTGGTCCTGGAGGTCGGCGGGCACCGCGTGGGCATCGCCGGTGCCAAGGGATTCGGCGGAGGTTTCGCCGGGCGCTGCGGCAGTGATTTCGGCGAGCCCGAGATGAAGGCGTTCATGCAGTACGGGCGCGCCTGCGCCGACCGTCTGCACGAGGCCCTCACGGAACTGGCGGACGCCGGCTGCGACGCACGGGTCGCCCTGACCCACTACGCGCCGGTCCCCGACACCCTGGCCGGAGAGCCCCCGGAGATCCATCCCTTCCTGGGCAGCTACCTGCTGGCCGAGGCGATCGACGCGACCGGGGCCGACCTGGCCGTCCACGGCCACGCCCACCTGGGCACCGAGCACGGCATGACGCTGGGCGGCGTACACGTGCGCAACGTGGCCATGCCCGTCATCGACCGCGCCTTCGCCGTGTACCGCCTCGGCGACCACGGCGCGTCCGCCGGCCGCTGACCGCGGGGGTTCGGACCGCGGAAGCTGGGCAAGCGCGTCATCGGGCGGCACGGTGCACCGCGTACCGCCCTTCTGACCACGCTGTGGGCGAGGCGTCCTCGGCAACGGGCTTCCGGAAAGGAGTTCGCCATGGCGGACAAGGCCAAGGGAAAAATCGACCAGGCCAAGGGCAAGGCCAAGGAGGCCGTCGGCAAGGTCACCGGCAACGACCGGATGAAGGCCGAAGGCAAGACGGACCAGGCCAAGGGCAAGGCCCAGGAGGCCATGGGCAAGGCCAAGGAAGGCGCGCGCGGAGTCACGGACTCGCTGAGCGGCCGCCGCGACGACGAGGTCTGATCCCGTCCGTACGTGAGGGCCCCCGGCGCAGCCGCTGCGCCGGGGGCCCTCACGCGCGGGGTGTGGCCTCGTGCACGGCCGCGTGGACGGCGCGGGCCAGCCGCGCGCCCCACAGGGACCGGGGCCCGGCGAAGGCGTGCACCTCGCCGCCGGGCACCGGAGTCCGCGCGGCGACGCACACGGCGTCCGTGGGCGTACCGGAGCAGTCGTGGCCCAGTTCCAGCAGGGCCTGCACCTTCGCCTCCGTGGCGGTGGCCACGGCGTTGACGAGCGCCGCATCGGACAGGGCCGCGGGCACGGCGGCGATGATGTTGATCGTCCCCGGCCCCGACGGCAACCGCGTTCCCTCGTCCGCCGAGGCGGCCCAGCCCCGCACCGAGATGCCGGAGGTGACGACGGCCTCGACGCCACCGCTGTGCGCGCGGCCCGGTCGGGACACCGCCGCGGCCGTCATCAGGCCGACTCCCGCGCCCCGCACCCCCGCGACGCGGGCCAGAGCGGACAGGTGCCGGTCCGGGTCGGTGCGCCGGTAGCCGTGCGCCACCTGGGCGTTGAGCACCCAGGAACGCTCCCCGATGCCGCCGCCGAGGACCGCGCTGCTGATCATGCGCCAGCCCCGGCCCGCCCGCCACAGCAGCGAGTGAAGCTCCTCGCCGTCCTCGAAGCGGGTCAGCGGCTGCACCGGCAGGAGGCCGGTGGCGGGTCGGGCGGGCGGAACGACGGCGGTCACCGGGCGGAACTCCTCGCGGGTCGGGTCCGGCCGATCGTATGCGCGCCCCGCGCCGGACCCCCCGGCGGGTCCCCCGTCCGCGCCGTACCTCAGCCGGCCGCCTTCAGGCGCCGCAGGACCTCCTCGGACACCCGCCGGTGCAGCTCGGCCAGTTGCTCGGAGCTGTACGCCCCCAGGTCGCCCGCCCCGCCGCCGGCGCCGCCGTCACCGCTGCCCGCCTTCTGCTTCTCCTTCTCCTTCTCCCGGCGCTGGAGTTCCTGCTCCTCCGCCGAGCCCGGGGCCGCGTACGCGCACCGGATGAGCGTGCCGTCGGCGCCCTTGAGGCAGGTCGCCTCCCGCCCGTCGACCGCCCCCCGCCCCTCCACGCGGTACCGGATGTTCTGCTCGCTGCCGATCGTCGCCGTCCAGGTGCTGCCGCCCGTGGGGACCACTTCGAACACCCGGTCGTCGTTGTAGCAGCAGACGTCCCGGTACTCCGCCTTCACCAGTGCGACCAGGGCCTTCGGCGAGGACCAGGTGGGGTCCAGGCGGTGGACGGTCAACGGGGCCAGCCCGCCGCCCCGGTGCCGGGTGGGGACGGTGGAGACGGCCACCACCGAACTCGCCTCGCCCTGCGGGGTCAGGGGGGTGACGTACGCACTGTTCCCGGACCCCTCGCCGTGGCGCAGGGTGAACTCCGACTCGTTGCCCTCGTTCGCCCCGTCCTCCGACGCGTCCCATCCGCTGCGCTCGAACCACCAGTCGGAGAAGCTGCCCACGGCGGCCGTGGCCTCGCGCTGCCGGGCGGCGAGGCTCAGGGGGTAGGAGGGCCCGGGAACGGCCAGCGTGTCTCCGGTGATGGTGAGTCGCCCGGTCCGCCCGTTGTAGAGCGCCACTCCGGCGGGCCGTTCCGTGACGACGAGGAAGCCGGTCTGGCGCTTGAGCGGGACGACCACCACCGGCACCCCGTCCGAGCAGGTCACGTACACGTCCCCGGCATCGAAGCGGACCCACCGCTGCTGAGCGGAGATCTTGCGGCCGAGGTTGTGGGCGAACCACCCGCCGACCCGCGCGTCCGCCGTGTCCACGTCGAAGGCGCAGCGCTGCTGCTCGCGGCTGCTGCCGCCCAGTGGGATGTCCTGCACGAGCCCGACCTCGTACCCGGCCAGCCATCCCCTGCGTTCGACGAGCGTGGCGAAGCGGTCCGAGTCGGGCAGGTAGGTGATGTCGGCGATCTCCCCCGTGACATCGCCCAGGTGCGGCGCCGCCTGCGCCTTCCCGACCACATAGGGCGCCCGGGCCGACAGCTGCGGCACCGGGTCGGCCACGATCTGCACGCCGCCCATGTACGCCCGGTCCTGCAGGTAGGCCCCGTACACCAGCCAGGCCACGCCCAGCAGCAGACCGGCGAGAGCGCCGAGCCAGCCGAGGGCCACCCCCGCGGACCCGCCTCCCCGGCGGTCGGCCCGGCGCCGGACCCACCAGAGCGCCAGCCACAGCAGGCCCGCAACCCCCGCGGCCACCAGCGGCAGCGCCACCCAGGCGAACAGCTTCCGCAGCTCCCACACCACGATCGTCGTGTAGTACGACGCGTACCACAGGGTGAATCCCAGCAGCAGCAAGGGAATCCCCACCCGAAGTGCCCGGCCCATCAGTCCCCCCGACGTCGGCTCCCCGTTCTGTACCCCCCGCCCCGCCCTGTCACCCGCGTGAGCCGCATCCCACCGCGCCCGCATCCCACCGCGCCCGCGTCCCGCCCTCCCGCGAACCAACCGGTCGGACCTCGGCCACGGAATGGCGAATTCGAGACGGACGGCCCCGCCACCGGGCCCCGCGGGGGGAGGGCCGCGGGATCGGGGGCAGGCGGGTGGGGGCGCCGCGACAGGGCGGGCCCCGGCGAAGGAGAACGATCATGCTGATCACCGTCACCCGCTCCGGAGGATTCACCGGAGTCGAGAAGACCCGCGGGATCGACACCTCGCAGCGGCGGGACGCCCGGGAGCTGGAGCAGCTCGCGCGCCGGGCCGTGCCGTCGGCGGCCGACTCCTTCCACTACCGGATAGCGGTCGACGACCAGGTCTTCGATCTGGAGGGGCCGACGCTGACGGAGGAGCAGCGGGAACTGGTCCGCACTGTCCTCGGCGAAGGGGCCTGAAGGAGGGGGCGAGCCCCGGCCGCGTGATGAGGGGGGAGGTCATCACGCGGCTCGGGCCGCTCTGGAACCCGGGCCGCTCACCGCCCCGGCCTCCGGTAACCCTCGTATGACCCGGGCCCCGCGCGCTAAACCGTCGGCGTCGACAATTTTCGGCTGCCGGTAACCGCCCTGGTCACCACCAGTACACGGGGTAGCGGACGGCGCCCGCGCGGACCCGTGAGAGGGCGCAGCCGGCGACCACGAGCAGCAGGACCGCCCCCGCCAGGAGCGGGACGAAGGTCCGCGGGTCCGGCTCCCGCAACACGATGACCACGGCGGTCGCACAGGCCGGGGAGTGCGGGGTCCGGGCCACGGCCATCACCGCCAGCGAGGCGCCCGCCGCCAGGGCCGCCGCCCAGGAGGCACTGCCGAAGGCGGCGAGGCCCCCGTACCCGACGGCGGCGCACAGCAGGTGCCCGGCGATCACGCTGCGCGGCTGGGCCAGCGGCATGCCGGGCACGCTGTGGATGAGCGCGGCGGACGCGGCGAGCGGCGGAATCAGGACGGGCTCATGGATCAGGGCGCCGATCGCCACCAGGGCCAGCATGACCGCGGTGGCCCCGCTCACGCTGTGCAGGACGGTGCCGGGCACCGGAGCGGGAGCCCGGCCGACGAGGCGGGGCCGTATCCGGCTGCGCGCCGGCTGCCGTGCGGATGCGGCAGCCGGCCCGGGCGTGCTCGGCTCGGGCGTCCGCTCGGACAGGATCTGGTCGGGCGTGATCTGGTCGGTGCTCAAGAGGCGCATTTTCGGGGCTTGGCCGGCGGGGGCGTCCGCACGGCGGTGAACATCGGCAGGAGGAGGGCGACCGTGCCGCCCCGGGGCCGCGCGGTCGGCAGGGCCCGCCTCGCGGCGCAGGCCCGGGGAGGGGCGGCCGCGGACCGCCTCGATCATACGGAGCCCCCCGGGCCGGCCGCCCGCCAGGTCCCGTACCGCCCAGGTCAGGGCCCCTCGGGACGGCCGTCGAAGGTCCAGGCCTTGATGTCGCGGTAGCGGATCGGCGCCGGGCCGCGGCCGAAGTTGCTGCCGACCAGGTGGAGCCGTTCGGCCGGCCAGGCCCGGCCCGTGAAGGCACCGAGCCCGCAGGCGGCCTCCACGGCGCTCGTCGTATCGTTGCGCCGGGACCGGGCCAGTGTCAGGTGGGGGCGCAGCGGCCGGCCCGTGAAGGGGATGCCGCACTCCTCGACCACGGCCCGTACCTCGCCGGCGAGCAGGTGCAGCCCGTCGAGGTCCCCGTCGATCCCGCTCCACAGCACGCGCTCGCCGAAGTGCCCGCCACCGCGCAGCGCCAGGTGCAGGGGGGTGCGCTCCGCGGCGAGCCGGGCGAGCGGCGTCCGCAGCAGCGCTGCGGACGCGACCGGCAGTTCGCCGAGGAACGCCAGGGTGATGTGCCAGTCCTCGATGCGGTTCCACCGCATGTCCGGGTACGCCGCGTAGGCGGGCCGCAGCTCCTTCGCGAGCTCGTCCTTCGCCTCGTCGGGCGGGGCGAGGGCGATGAACACCCGGATGGTGGGGGACTGGATGTGTTCGTTCACAGGGGACTTCGTACCGTGTCCGGCCCGGTTCCGTCACGTCGCACGGCAGGCCGGGGCCGGCGGGCGGGAGCGGGGCCGGGGGTCAGGGACGTGTCAGGGAGCGGGCGGACGCCGTCAAGGCCGCGTCAGGGGGCGGGGGTCGGGGCGGAGCGGGGGGATAGCTTCCTCACGAGCCCCGGACTGCCGTCCCCTCGTCCGGGCGCCGAGCACGTTCGAGGTTCCCCAAGGAGGTCCCCATGTGTCTGTTCCGGTACGAGGACGACGACTCCGCTGCGGAGGAGGAGCGGTCCGCGGCCGGGCTCCTGCACCGGCCGGTCCCGCCTGCGCCGCGGCAGGTCGTGGTGCCGCTGTTCCGCACACCGCCGCCGGAAGGCGCCACCGCCGGCTTCACGGGTCCCGCCGGCGGCCGCGTGGACGGCCGGTCCGGCGGTCAGGGCGAGGACTCCTGGAGGTAGGCGGCGATGGATGCGAGGTCGTCGGCGATGCCCAGCACCTCCTCCGGGTCGGCGCCCGCCGTGGTGGCACCGTTCACACCCGCGTAGAAGGTGTCGAAGCGGCCGCCGCCCCGGTCCAGGTAGCCGGCGATGGTGATGGCGCCGACCGACAGCCGGTTGTTGAGGGCGTCCCCGCCGACGGCCGCCCCGGTCTTGGCGAACACCTTCCCGCGCGCCGGGCAGTCGCGGCAGTTCTCCGCCAGCAGGCCGTCGACCCCCAGGACGGGCAGGGCTTCCCGGAAGAGCCGCGCTTCGGGTGTCCCCTGCCAGTACGCCAGCATCTGCACCAGCACGCGGGGCGTGGCGCGGTCGGCGGGGTTGCCGCCCCGGCCGTCCATCAGCTCCGCCTGCTTGCGGTCGACCCCCGCCCGGTCCAGGAAGCGGGCCAGTACCGGGAAGCCCGCCTCGCACTGGTCGCTGCGGGCC
Source organism: Streptomyces sp. cmx-4-9 (assembly GCF_046548835.1). Lineage (NCBI taxonomy): Bacteria > Bacillati > Actinomycetota > Actinomycetes > Kitasatosporales > Streptomycetaceae > Streptomyces > Streptomyces sp. cmx-4-9. The sequence goes on from NZ_JAEBEE010000002.1 coordinate 730,121, forward strand.
GTGACCGCCATCAGGCAGATGCCGAGGTTGGCGCCCAGGTTGTGGCTGACCTTCAGGATCAGCTTGGCGTACTGGGCGAACGGCGGTGAGGTGTAGGCGGCCACCCGGGGCCGGCCGGCGTAGTCGCGCGGCAGCCGGGCGACCGGGTTGGGACCCGTCGGGTCGGCGGACACCCGCACCCCGGCGCGTCCCAGGGCCTCGATCAGCGCGGTGCGGCCGAAGGCAGCCGGGTCGGTGACCGGAGAGGTCCGCAGCAGGGGCGCGGCGCCGACGGCGACCGTGCCGGACAGCCGGATCCGGGTGCCGCCCTCGGAGGCGGTCACGGTGACCGCGGCGGGCTTCCCGGCGGCGACGGTCTTGACGGTCGAGGTGACCTGGTAGGGGGCGACCTTCGGCCGCCAGTCCAGCCGGGCGTCCGCCCCGGGCCGGTCTCCGGGGGTGGTCAGGAGGTCGATGAGGTTGTCGTTGACGATCAGGGGGGTGGGGACCGGGTCCAGGCCCGGGTCGGGGAGGAAGAGCCGGCTGTCGACGACCACGTCGCCGTCGACGCGGGTGATGCCGGCCTCGCGCACCTGCTGCGCGAGCAGGTCGATTCCGGCGAGCGGGTTCTCCGGGGTGAGGGTGGCCCCGGCGAAGTCGTTGGCGTAGGTGTGGTCGAGGTCGGTGTAGGCGACGGTGCCGTCGGGCCGGGTCCGGCCCCCCAGGGTGAGGTCGCCCTGCGCGACGAGGTCGAGGTCGCCGGTCAGCGTGGCCCCGCTTCGCCGGCCGACCGCGTACACCGGGGTCACGAAGCGGTGGTCGCCGCCCAGGGTCTGCCACGGCCCGGAGACGCTCAGCAGCTTGGCGGTGGATCCCGGGATGAAGAACTGGTCGGCGGAGAGACTGTGCACCGCACGCCCGCCGTCCGGCCCGGTCTGCAGGAGCCCCCACCGGGCGTGGCGGTACTCCGGCTTCCGCATGATCTCCGCGATCCGCGGGTCGAGCCGGCCGAGGCCGTCCTCCCCCGACACCGAGGGAGAGGGGGAGGGGGATGGGGCCGGATCCGCCCCCGACGCCGTCCCGCAGACCAGCGCCGTGAACAGCAGGGCGGCGCAGGAGGCGGCCGCCACGGGCCGCGGTGATACGCAGCGGATCGGACTTCTCACGGCGCGCTCCGTCCGGGTGGCGGTGTCCTCCCGAGGCCTGTGAACAGGGTGGCACGGCCGGAACCTGCCTGCACGCCGCCTACCCCGCCGGCGGTGCGGCCTGCGGGGACCTCGTACGCACGGACGGCACACTTGCCTTCACCTATCGATATTCGATAGATTTCCATCGTTGCTCGATCAGGGGAGTGGGTCATGGGAAGACTGACGGTGCTCGCGCTGCGCGCCGTGCTGGTGATGCTGGCAGCGGGTTCGGTGTTCGTCCAGGCGGTCATGGTGCCGCTGTTCGCCGCCGACCTGGAGGATCTGGATGCGGAGTACGCCTACCTGCGCAGCCCGCTCCTCGTCCTCACGGTCCTGGGGGTCGTTGCGGTCCAGGTGGTCCTGGTCTGCGTGTGGCGGCTGGTCTCGATGGTGAAACGCGGCACCGTGTTCTCGAACGCCGCCTTCCGGTACGTCGACGCCGTGATCGGCGCAGCCGTGGCGGGCGCCCTGCTGGTCTTCGCACTCGGGGTGGTGCTGGCGCCGGGCGAGGCCGTCCCCCCGGGCATGGTCCTGCTGATCGGCGGGGCCGGCGTCGGGGTGCTGGGGGTCGCGCTCATCGTGCTCGTGCTCCGGCTCCTGCTCGCCCAGGCCGTCGCCCGCGACGTCGAGGCAGCCGGCCTGCAAGCCGAGTTGGACGAGGTCATCTGATGCCGATCACCGTCGACATCGACGTGATGCTGGCCCGGCGGAAGATGTCCGTGGGGGAACTCGCGGAACGCGTCGGGATCACCCCGGCCAACCTGGCCGTGCTCAAGAACGGGCGTGCCAAAGCCGTGCGGTTCGCCACCCTGGCCGCGCTCTGCGAAGCCCTCGACTGCCAGCCCGGGGACCTGCTGCGCTGGGAGCCCGGCCCGCCCGGCCCCCCGCCGCAGTGAGGCCCCCGCGCCGGGCGCCCCGCGTCAGGACCGGGTGAGGACCACGAGCCGGCTCGTCGCCCGGGTCATCGCCACGTACCGGTCGACCGCGCCCTCGACCCCCGTGCCGAACTGCTCCGGGTCGACGAGCACCACAAGGTCGAACTCGAGCCCCTTCGCCAGCGCGGGGGTCAGGGAGCGGACCCGCCCGGTGGGCCGGAAGGCCGGGTCGCCGATCACGCAGGCGGTCCCGTCCTCGTGCGCGCCGAGCCAGTCCGCGAGGACCGCGTCCCGGTCGGCGGCGTCCCCGTAGGCCACGGGGATGCCGCTGCTGCGGACGGAGACCGGCACATTGGCGTCCGGGAGACCGGCCCGGATGGCCGGCTCGGCCTCCGCCATCACCTCTTGCGGCGTCCGGTAGTTGACGCTCAGACAGGACACGGTGATCCGGTCGAGCCCGACCCGCTCCAGCCGTTCCTGCCACGACTCCGTGAACCCCTGCCGGGCCTGGGCGCGGTCCCCGACGATCGTGAAGCTCCGGGACGGGCAGCGCAGCAGCAGCATCTGCCACTCGGCGTCCGTCAGCTCCTGCGCCTCGTCCACGACGATGTGTGCGAAGGGCCCGGCGAGCAGGTCCGGTTCGGCCGCGGACAGGGCGCTGTCGTCGACCAGGGTGTCCTGCAGGTCCCGACCGCGCAGCATGCCGAGCGCGCCCTCGCTCTCGTCGATCTCGACGTTCTGCAGCATGCTCTCCACGGCGTCCGCCCGGCGCGCCCGTTCGGCGGCCACCGCAACCTCGTTGCGGCGCCTGCGCCCGGAAGCCCGCGGATCGCCCAGCCGCTGCCGCGCCGCGTCCAGGAGCGGCAGGTCGCCGACCGTCCAGGCCCGCGCATCGGCCCGCTGCAGCGCCCGCACCTCGTCCGGCCCGAGCCAGGGCGCACAGCGGCGCAGGTAGGCGGGCACCGACCACAGGTCCGCGACGAGTTCCGCCGCGTCCAGGGTCGGCCACGCCCGGTCGAGGGTCCCGATCAGGTCCCGGTCCTGCAGCAGCGACCTGCGGAGCAGTTCCGGCGGGGCGCCGCTGTCGTCCTTGTCCGCAAGGATGGCCAGCAGCTCTTCGAGGATCTGCTCACGTGCCTCGTTGTGCGGAGTGCCCGGTTCCACGGCGTCGAACGCTGCCGCCCAGTCCTCGGCACCCAGCCACAGGTCGGACCAGTGGGTCGAGACCGTCATCCCCTCACCGGGCGGCTCCTCGTAGAGCCGGACGGCCGGTTCGATCGCCCCGACCAGGTCCGCGGACGACTTCAGACGGGCCACGACGGGGTCGGTCTCGACCGCGGCCGAGGCCCCCTCGGCGACCAGGTCGCGCAGGGTGCAGGTCTGCACGCCCTCCTCCCCGAGGCTGGGCAGGACGTCGGCCACGTAGGACAGGTACGGCTGGTGCGGGCCGACGAACAGCACGCCGCCCCGACGGCGGCCGAGCCGCGGATCGGAGTAGAGGAGGTAGGCGGAACGGTGCAGGGCCACGACCGTCTTGCCCGTACCAGGACCGCCGTCGACGACGAGGGAACCGCGGGACCCCGCCCGGATGATCTCGTCCTGGTCGGCCTGGATGGTGGCCAGTACGTCGCGCATCCGGGCGGAGCGGTTGCCGCCCAGGCCGGCGATGAACGCGGACTGGTCGTCCAGCGCGGCATGCCCGTCAAGCCCGTCGGAGGTGAACACCTCGTCCCAGTAGTCGCTGATCCGGCCGCGGGTCCAGCGGTACCGGCGGCGGCTCGCCAGCCCCATCGGGTTGCCGTGGGTCGCCGCGAAAAACGGCTCGGCAGCGGGGGAGCGCCAGTCGAGCAGCAGCCGCCGCCCGGTGCTGTCGGTCAGGCCGAGCCGGCCGATGTACACCGGCTCGGTGTCGTCCGGGCCCACGATGTGCCCCAGGCACAGGTCGAGGCCGAAACGGCGCAGGGTGCGCAGGCGGCCGGTCAGCCGGTGGATCTCGATGTCGCGGTCCATGGCCTCCCGGCCGATGCCGCCGGGCGCCCTGCGCGCGGCGGCCAGGCGCTCGGACAGCTCACCGACCGCCTGCTCCAGGCTCGCCGAGACCGCCGCGAAATGCCGCTCGTCGGCGCCAATCAGCGCCGGATCGGCCTTGGCGGAAAGGCGGTCGGACAGGTGGAACGCGCTGGTGGTCAGGTGCACTGCGTGGATCTCCCCATGGCCCGGAATCTGGCTTCGACGGGCGATTCTGCGGGACGACCGGGGCCTTGCCGCAAGCCCCCCTCTGCGCTATAAGTTGAAAGTGGCAAGGAGTGACCACACCTCCCAGCCCCCTCGGCCGGCCCCCCTCCGGCCCCCTCCTTCCCCCCTTCGCAGGCCCATCGGCGCCATCGGCGCCTGCCGTCGGCCCGGGGGCGGATCAGCGGCCCGTCCGGCGCAGCCCGCGGGCCCACTTGGCGAGGCGGTGCAAGCGCGGGTAGCGCTCGCGCTGCTCACGGGAGTGCCGGTCCAGTTCCTCGAGGAGCCGCTCGGAGCGCTTCTCCACCCCCAGTTCGTCCAGCACCCGGTCCGCCTCGGCCAGCAGCGCTCCGTACAGCTGCCACTCCCCGGGGCGCAGCGCCATCTGCTCAGGGAGCAGGGCCGCCAGCTGGTCGCGGCTGCGGCGGGCCGTGAGGAGCTCCTCGGTCAGCCGGGCCTCGGCCGCCTCCGCGTTCGCACTGACCTGTGCCGTGATGAGCTGGGCGAAGGCCTCCACGGCGAGGGCCATGTGCTCGTACAGCGTCTGCAGGGCCTCGGCGATGCGCGGCGGGAAGACCGGCTCGTCCCCCCGGGTCTGGGCAAGGTCCGTGAGCGTACGGCAGGACACCCGCAGGACGACCGCGCAGATCTCCAAGGTGTCCAGACCGGTCCGCAGCACCAGCCGGAAGAGCACCCCCTCACGCACGCGCGGGTTCAGCCGCAGACTGTCCTCCGCCTGCCGCAAAGCCCCGTCCACCTGGGCGATGTCGTTGTCGAGCCGGCGCGCCTCGTGCAGCCGAGCCGCGGCCTGCTCCACGGTGGTGGCAGAGCCCGACTCCCTGCCGATGTGCATCAGCAGGGTGTGCATCCGCGCGGCGAGGTCGCTGATCGCCTCACTCGCGGGCCGCACCCAGACCGGCGGCACGAAGAGGATGTTGAAGGCGAGGCCGACGGCGGCGCCGATCAGCGTCTCCAGGACCCGGTCCCAGGCGGTGTCCGTCACCCGGGTCACGCCGAGGACCAGCATGGCGCTGATCGCCACCTCGGGGACGAACTCCCCGGCCTTCACCAGCCGGCCGACGACGAGCGAGGCCAGGATGATCAGCCCCAGGCTCCACCACGTCAGCCCCACGAGCGCACTGAACCCGATCGCGATGAGCACCCCCGCGACGACGGAGTTCACCCGTCGGATCCCGGTGGTGAGGGTGGTGTACAGGGTCACTTGGACGACCAGCAGGGCCGTCAGCGGCGCGGTGAGCGGTGCAGGCTCGCTGCTGAGCCGGAGGGCGACGACATAGGAGACGACGGCCGCCGCCGTGGAGCGGAGCGCCTGGACGACGGCCGGCTCCCGATGTCGGCTCACCAGGTGCAGGAGTGAGGCAAGTGCTTGCGTCATACCCCGCCCTTGCCCTGTTCGGCGGTCCCCATCGCGGATCTGACGGGTAGTTGATCAATTCGGCCCCGGGATGCGCGGCCGCCCGAGCCCCGGGGCGCCCCCGGGCGCGCCGGGGCCGCTGTGCATACTGCCGGACATGACGTCCTCGCTCGCCACCCGCATGCTCCTGATGATCACCTTCGTCCTGGTGACGTCCGCGGCGGTGGCCGGGGCGTGCTTCGGCTTCCTGCTGGGCGGCCGGACGACGGCCCTGGTCGCCGGTGCGGCGGCCGGCCTCGGCGCGGGCGCCGGCTCGTTCCTCTCCCGCCGCCAGGTCGCAGCCTTCTTCCGGCCCGGTCCCGCGGCCCCACCACCCGTACCGGGCGACGCCGGGCACGCAGCCGCGGCCGCCCCCGCCGGCGGCTACGCCGAGGGGGTGGCGGACGCGGTCTTCGTGAGCATCGCCACCTACCAGGCCGCGGTCTTCCCCCTCGTCCCGGACGGGGTGAGCGAAGCCGAACGTGAGGCCCGCCGCACCGTGGCCTACCGGGTCTCCGCCTACGAAGGCCTGCCCACGGCCGTACGGGTGTCCGCTGCGGCCGCCCTCGAAGCCGTGGACCACGGCCTGGACGCCGACCGGGCCCACGCCGCCATGAAGGCGCTGTCCCTCACCGTCTACGAGCACCGCGCCGGCCGCTGACCGGGCCGCCGACCGGCCGGGGCGCCCGGCCGGCGGGACCGTGTGCCCGGTCACGTTCGTGTTGCGTTTGCGGCCGTGCCCGTGGCGCGGGAGCGGCTCGCCAGTTGGTGCACGTGTGGACGATCACCAGGACGGGGCACCCGTCGCGTACGCGGAACTGCTCGGCGCCTACTGGCTGGAGCCGGACCCCCTTGCTGTTCGCATCGAACTGCACGGTGCCGGCCGGGCGGCTGGTGACGCTGCTGCGCTGACTCCGGAACCGGCCGGGACGCCCCCGCCGGACCGCCACGTCATGCAGCCGGCCCGCGGTCCGGCCGCGGCCCACGGCTCCGGGCGCGGTCGAGTCCGGTGTCGAGGGCGAGGGCGGCGGTGATCAGGGCGAGATGGGTGAAGGCTTGCGGGAAGTTGCCGAGCTGTTCACCGCTGGGCCCGATCTCCTCGGCGAACAGGCCGACGTGGTTGGCGTAGGTCAGCATCTTGTCGAAGGCGTAGCGGGCCTGCTCCAGCCGGTCGGCCCGGGCCAGCGCGTACACGTACAGGAAGCTGCACAGGGAGAACGTGCCCTCGGAGCCCTGCAGTCCGTCCGGTGAGGCGGCCGGGTCGTAGCGGTACACCAGGCTGTCGGACACGAGTTCGGTGTCCATCGCGTCGAGGGTGGACAGCCAGCGCGGGTCCTTCGGCGTGATGAAGCCGACGAGCGGCATCAGGAGCAGGGAGGCGTCCAGGACGTCGGCGCCGTACTGCTGCACGAAAGCCCGGCGCTCCGCGTTCCAGCCCCGGGTCATGATCTGCTCCATGACGGCGTCGCGCGCGGCGGTCCACCGCGCCACGTCGCCCGGACGGGAGTTCGCGGTGGCCTGGCGGATCCCGCGGTCGAGGGCCACCCAGCACATGAGGCGGCTGTAGGTGAAGTCCCTGCGGCCGCCCCGGGTCTCCCAGATCCCCTCATCGGGCCGGTCCCAGTGCTCGCACAGCCAGTCCAGCAGCTGCGCGGAGCGCATCCACGCGTCGTAGCCCACCACGTCGTCGGTCCGCCCGGCCTGGGCCAGGGCGTACACGGCCTCGCCGTAGATGTCGAGCTGCAACTGGTCCGCGGCCCCGTTGCCCGCCCGTACCGGCGCCGAGGCGCGCCAGCCCTCCAGGTGGCCGAGCACCTCCTCGTCGAGCCGCGGGTCGCCGTCGACCCGGTACATGATCTGCAGCGGCTCGCCGCCCGGCGCGCCCCCGTCCTGCAACCGCATGCCGAGCCACCTGCGGAAGGCGTCCGCCTCCTCGGTGAAGCCCAGGTCGCGCATGGCGCGTACGGACAGGGAGGCGTCGCGGATCCAGGTGTAGCGGTAGTCCCAGTTGCGTTCGCCGCCCTCCTGCTCGGGCAGCGCCATGGTGGCGGCCGCGATCGGCGCTCCGGTGGGTGCGTAGGTGAGGAGCTTGAGGGTGATGGCGGACCGGTTGACCATCTGCTGCCAGCGGCCGCGGTAGGTGCACCGGCCGATCCAGTCGTGCCAGAACCGGCGCACGTCGGCGAACTGTTCGAGGGTGCCCGCCGCGTCCGCGGGTGGCGGGGGCGGGCCTCCCGTGTCGCAGACGGTGAGGGTGAGCGCCGCGTGCTCGCCGTGGTGGAGGGTGACGGTGGCGCGCACGTCCGTCCCGTCCGCCTCCAGCGGCACCGCGCCGTCCGCCTGCAGGTACGCGGTGGCGGCCGGGGTGGTGAACCGTGCCGTCGGACCCTCCAGGACCAGCTCGTGCCCGCTGCGGCCGTAGTCGAAGCGGGGCCGGCACTCCACCGAGAAGCGGACCTTCCCGCGGACCACGCGCAGGTACCGCACGACCTGGTGGCGGTCGGTGACGGTGTGCGGATCGCGGACGGGCATGAAGTCGACGACCTCGCCGACCCCCTCGGGAGTGAGGAACCGGGTGATGAGCACGGCGGTGTCGGCCAGGTAGAGCTGGCGGGTGGTGACCTCGGGGGCGTCCGCGGTCACGGCGAAGTGGCCGCCGCGCTCGTGGTCGAGCAACCCGGCGAAGACGCTGGGCGCATCGAAGCGGGGCGAGCAGAACCAGTTGAGGACGCCCTCCGAGGAGACGAGCGCACAGGTCTGCAGATCCCCGATCAGGCCGTGATCGGCGATCGGCGGGTAACGGCGCATCGGCACTCCCGGCTGACGGCCGCTGCCCCGGACCGGCAGCGGCGGAGGCGGCCCCTCCTGCCATCCTTCGGGCCCGCCACCGCTGCGGTCCACCAGGGCTGCGCCGTCCGGGCGTGCGGCAGGCCGGCGCCTGTCGGTGCAGTGCGGCCCGGGCCGGGCCGCAGCTCCTCGTCACCCGGTTGCCCGGCCGACTGGGCAGCGCGGCCGCCGCGCCGTTGACTGGGACGCGTTCCGAAGACTCTGGGAGGCGTGATGGCGGTCGTGTGGATGCGTGGTCTGGCCAGTGCGGTGCTGGCGGCGGTGGCGATGGGCGCGGCGGGGTGCTCGAACGGTGACGCGGACCCGTCCGGAGCCGCCTCGAAGGCGGCGTCGGCGGTGCAGTCGGCGGGAGACGCGGTCTCCTCCGCCGCCGCCGAGGCCACGGCGGCCGCCGCATCGGCCGCCGCCGTGGCGAAGGACAAGATGGGGGAGATCAAGGACGGGGCCGACGCCAAGGACGAGGTCACCCTGGGCGCCCCGGCCACCGACGGGGACGGGTACACCACGGTCCCCGTCACCGTGCAGAACACGGACGCTTCCAAGAAGTCGTTCGCGGTGCAGGTCGACCTGAAGGACGAGAGCGGCAACCGCCTCGACACGGTCGTGGTGACCGTCTCGGACGTTCCCGGCAAGGGCAGCGGCCAGGGGACCGCCCGAAGCACCCACAAGCTGTCCGGGACGGTCTCGGCGCAGACGGGCAAGGCCCTGCGCTACTGAGCCGCCCCGGGCCCGACTGCGGGGCTCCGCCCGGAGTCCCGAGGAGGATGCGGCTCGGACCGGGCGGCGGGATGCGCCGCCCGGGGCGGGTCACGCGGCCGCGTGACCGGTTTGCATGGCCTGCTGGAAGGACTCCATGCAGGGCGGGCAGTGCGTCTCCGTCGTGGGGTGGAGGGCGGGGTCGGTCTCCAGGAGGTGCTGCCCGCACAGGGCGGTCTGCTGGGCTTTGGGTGTGACGTGCCAGGCCATGCCCGTGGCAGTGTTGCCGGGGCCTATGCGCATCTCGTACATGGCTGCCTCCTTAACGGCCAGCGGGGTACCGGCGGCCCTTGGGTCCATGACATCCCATTGAGCCGTGTGGGGGCGGCTGGGGGCGTCCATGTGGGTGACGGGGCCTGTCGGGTGCGGCCGACCGCCCGGCCCCCGCGGGGTCGCCGGGCAGGCCATCGGCCCCGGTTCAGGACGGCACGCCACGCCCACGGGGCCCGCGTCAGGCGATGCCGACCACGAACGAGGCCCGGTACCCGCCGGCCTCCTCCAGCGGGGCCAGCATCATCTGCGGACCGTGGGCCGCGAACCGGTCGTCACGGGTGTTGGGGTGCGCGGGCGCCCGGCGCCCGGAGTACGGCTCGCCCGCGTAGACCTGCCGCAGCAGCTCCTCGGGCAGGAACAGCTGGGAGGCGACCTCGGAGTGCCGGTCGGGCCGGACCTTGAAGTGGACGTGCGGGGCGATGTCCGCGTACCAGCCGGGCACGATGGTGCGGAACGACACGCGGCCCTCCGCGTCGGTGGTCTGCGTGCCGCGCAGGTAGGTCGCGCCGTCCCGCGAGTAGATCCCCGAGGCGTCGGCCTGCCACACGTCCACCGCGACCCGCGGCATCGGAGCGCAGCCCTTCGAGGCCCGTACGATGCGCAGCTCCACCCGCAGCGGCACCCCCCTGCGGTCCTCCACGATGTCGGACCTGGCCCTGCTGTTTCGGGCGTAGTACGGCCCCTCCCCGGTCTCGGGCGTCAGGACGCACGCGGGCGCCGCTGCGGAGGCCGGCCGGGTGCCCGCCGGCGTTGCGGGCGCACGGACGGCTCCCCCCGTACCGGTCCGCGGCCCGGCGCACGCCGGTGCGAGGGCGCTGAGGGCGGTGGTCGTCGCGGCCAGCAGCAGCCTGCGCCGGCGGGGGTCCTGGGGGCGGTCGGCGTCAGCGGTCATGGCGAGCCTCTCAGGGTCGGGTCCTACGGCCACCGCCCCACCGTGGCCGCAGGAGGCCGCCCGTTCCCCTCGACACGCCCCGCCCGGGCCGCGGATTGGGCCGGCAGGACGTCCCGTGCCGGCGCCCCGGGCTGCGCGCTCAGCCCACGCGCCGGGCCAGCACCTGCCCGGGCCAGGTCCCGGCCAGGAACGTCTCGGTGGGGGTGAAACCGCAGCGCCGGTAGTACGCGACCAGCTCGCCGCCACCGCCCGCCCAGCAGTCCACCCGCAGCAGGTCCACGCCGGCCCGCCGGGTCTCCTCGACGGCCCGGTCGAGCAGAGCGGCCCCGATGCCGCGGCCGGCGTGGCGCCGGTCGGACACCAGCAGCCGCACGTACCGCTCCGGCTCCCCGGCCTGCGGGATCGCCACCTTCGGGCTGGGCCCGGTGTCCAGCACCAGGGCCCCCACCGGTGTCCCGTCCCACTCGGCGATGAACGGGCTGTTGACGGTCGTGTAGCCCCTGACCCGCTCGACCCCGCCGGGCAGCCGCGAGTAGGGGGTCGAACCCCACTGCTCGGTGTTGCCGCGGGCGTTCATCCAGGCCACCGCCGAATCGAGCATGTCCAGGATGGCCGGTGCGTCGGCCGGGCCGCCGGGCCTGATCCGTATGCCGTGCGTACTGTCCTGCGTTGCGTCGTCCACTTGCGCAGGATAGGCAGCCCCCGCAGGGCGGGGCGGCGACACGCCGCCCGGTCGGACGCGCCGAAGTGCCGGTGCGGCGGGCGGAGATGCTATCGTGGATCTTGAGCTCGCGGTCGTCGTGCACGGCAGCGGGCCCGGCGTTGGTGGTCCAAGGAAAGACACCCCACTTCCCGTGGGGGGATGCAGGTGCAAGGCCTGCCCAGCGCTCGATCAAGGCCCCGGCCTCCGCAAGGAGGCCGGGGCCTTCTGCCGTGCGCCGCACGGCCGTTGCCCGCAGACGGCCGCGGATGGCCACCGGCTTCCGTCGACGTCCGCGGACGTCCACGCGTGTCTACGGACCCGGTTACGGGGCAGACGGTGCTCACCTCTCTTCAGAAGGAGCCCTTTCATGCTGGGTATAGGCGCAGCCGTGCTGTTCTTCATCGCGTTCCTGATCAATGCGGCCGAGATCTCCACGAACAGCGTGTTCTCCTCCGGGAACGTCATGATCCTCGGCCTGATGGTGCTGGCGTTGCACGTGGCAGGGGTGGGCGCCGCCCGCACCGGCGGGTCGGGCCGGTCCGGCCGGTGGTCCCGCAGACGCTGACGGCTTCTCCACCGCCGGCCGGGCCCGGGACGCTCAATTGGTCCCGGGCCCCGCTGCGTTGGCGGGCGCATCCGGGGCAGACGCGTTCCATGAGCGACATCAGGCGCTGTCGGCTACGGGACGTCGGCCGGCGGGTGGCACCCACCCTGCCGGCCTTCCAGAGGGCGGTACTCGCACCGGTGCTGCGCAGCCACGAGGCTGCCGCCGTGTGCGGAGACGAGAGGAGGCCGCGATGAACTGGGCGGCTGTTCACGGTGTGGCAACGGTTCCCGCATGGTTCCACCTGGTGGTGATGGCGGTGGCCCTGCTGGTGCTCTTCTACAACCTGGCCAAGGACGGCAGGTAGCGCCGGCACCGGGCGGGCAACCCGCGGCGGCGCGCGGGCGCCGCACCCTCGTGTAGCGGAGTCGGGAGCCCGGGGGCAGCCTGGAGGGAGCCCTGCAAACGGGAGGTCCTTCCATGGGATCCGCGGCTTCTTCCCCTTCCCGGCAGCCGTCGGCCGGATGGCTGGACAGTCCCGTCCTCGGCATGGCCCCCTGGATCATCTTCTCCGTGCTGGTCGGGCCGGGCCGGTTCGAGCTCTCCGTATGTCTGGCCCTCGCCACCTCGCTGGTGCTCGTCATCGCCGGGCGGGTGACGCGCCGGGGCAGCTCCTGGAAGATCCTCGAAGTGTCCGACCTGGTGTTCTTCTCGGTCATGGCGGTGATAGGAGCCCTGGTCGGGCCGGGCACCCACCGCTGGCTGGAGACGTACGCGGGGGAGGTGTCGAACATCGCCCTGTTCCTGGTCGCCTTCGGCTCCATGGCCGTGCGGATGCCGTTCACGATCCAGTACGCCCGCGAGCAGGTGGAACCCGGCCTCTGGGACAGCCCGGTCTTCCTCCGCACCAACTACATGATCACCGGTGCGTGGGGGCTGGCCTTCCTCGTCGCGGCGGTCGCCGGCGCCTACGGAGACCTCGTGCTGCGCGATCCCGACAACCTGTGGACCGGCTGGGTCATCCAGGTCGCCGCGCTGATCGCGGCCGTGCGCTTCACGAACTGGTACCCGGACGTGGTGCGGGCCCGCGCCCGCCGCGAGCACCCGGCGGCCCCGCCCCCCGGCCGCCCGGGCCCCGGCTGAACGCCGGGACCTCAGGCGGGCGGCGGACGGCTGCCCGGGGCGGCCCCGGGCAGCCGTCCCTGCGGACCTCAGCCGGCCGCCGCGGCCAGGAGGACGTCCACCAGCCGCTCCGCCGCGTCCGGCCGCCCGTACGCCCGCGCCTGCTGCGCCATGGCGGACCGCCGCGCGGGATCGGTCAGCAGCGGACCGACCGCGTCCACCAGGGCCTGCGGGGTGACCTCGTCGATCAGGGCGACCGCCGCACCCGCGTCGGCCAGGTGCCGGGCGTTGTGCGCCTGCTCGTTGCCCGCGGACGTGGCGAGGGGGACGAACACGGCGGGCTTGCCCAGGGCGGTCAGCTCCGCCAGGGTGCCGGCGCCGGACCGGGACACCACGACGTCGGCCAGCGCCAGCACGTCGGGCAGCTCCGCCCCCACGAACCCGGTCAGGTGGTAGCGGCCCGCGAGGACCGGGTCCAGGCCTGCGGCGGCGGCACGCAGTTCGTCCACGTTCGCCGGACCGCACTGGTGGATGACGTTCGCGTGGCTCAGCAGCCACGGCAGCACGTCACGAACGACGCCGTTGATCTGCTGGGCGCCCTGCGCGCCGCCGGTGACGTAGACGGTCGGCAGCCGCCGGTCGAACCCGTACAGGTTCAGCGTCTGCACCGCCTTGTCGCCGTGGCCGGTGAGGACCTCCGGGCGGACCGGGTTGCCGGTGACGACTGCGCGGTCGCGCACCTCGGCCGGCAGCAGCGGCAGTGAGGACTCCGAGGACACCGCGATCCGCGTGGCGGAGCCCGCCAGCTTGCGGTTGGCCAGGCCCAGGCGGACGGTCTGCTCGTGCAGGACCAGCGGACGCTTGCACAGGCGCGCGGCGAGGCCGGCCGGGACGGCGACGTAGCCGCCGGTCGCCAGGACCACGTCGGGCTGGAACTCGGACACGATCGTCCGGGCCTGTGCCACGCCCAGCGGCACCCGCGCCATGTCCTTCACGTTGGCCGCGGACAGCATCTTGAGCGGGTTCGCCGAGCGGCGGATCTTGCCCGTGGCGACCGTTTTGAACGGGATCCCCTCGGCGGGGGCGATGCGCGCCTCCAGGCCGTCCGCGGTCCCGATCCACAGGACGTCGAGCGTCCTGCCGGTCGCGGCGAGGCGGCCCTGGAGGGTACGGATCGCCGTCAGGGCGGGGTAGGTGTGACCGCCGGTCCCGCCTCCCGTCACGAGCAGCCGGAAGGAACGTGTGAGCGAGGAACTGTCCATTCGGCCAACCCTACTGTCAGGGCGGCGCGGCGAAAGCGACGCCCCCGCACGGGGCAGGTCGCGCAGGAGGGGCGACGATCCGCTCGCCGACCAGGGAGCGGCCCCGACCCTCCCGGCCCCCTGCCTTCGTCCCGGCCCCCGACCCCCTGCCTCCGTCCCGGCCCCTGCCTTGGGCCTCGCCGTTCCCTGCGTCAGGCCGCAGCGGACCGCCCGCCGACGCGCGGACCCGTCGCGTTCACTGACGGAGCATCAATCAAGCTGCTCCAGGGGCGCGTTGCCCGTCCGGTCGGGGGCACACGTAGGGGAAGGCCGACCGTCGGCCGGACAGGAGGCACAGCCGTGACCGTGACACAGGCATCCACTCCCGGGACGACGGCCGAAGCGGCCCGTGCGGCACTGGAGGAGGTCACCGATCCCGGGGCTCGGGCCGTGGCCCTGGCGCTGCTGGCGGTGGCCGAGAGCACGCAAAGCGTGGACAAGCGCCTGAAGCAGGTCAACCAGTACCTCGGCGCCCTGGCCAACAAGCCCTGAGCCGGCTGCCCTGCCGCGGTGCGGGGTGTAGGGGAGCGGGGGCGCGGGCGGTGCGGGCGGTGCGGCGCTCGGGCAAAGGCCAACACTCCGATGAAGAGGACATATGACTATATGTCCACCCTGTTGTGCTTCCATCTCTTCTTGCTGTGTTCCATCCGCGTCCCACCGCACGCAAGGAGAGCTTGGGATGTTCCGACTGCAAGGTGTCGGCGCCTGCCGTCGCCGTAGAAGAGGTGCAGCGCCCGGTCGCACCTGGGTGCTGGCCGTTCTGGCGACAGCAGGTCTCATGGCGGGGTCCCCGGGGATGGCTGCGGCCGACGACGGCGACCGCGACGAGACCGTCGCGGTGCCGTGCGACACCGCCGCGCTGATCAGGTCCCTCACCGAGGCGAACACCCGGATCGGCGCACGGCTGAGCCTGGCGAAGAAGTGCACGTACACGCTGACGGCCGATCAGGGCAACAGCAACGGCCTGCCGCCGATCACCCAGCCCATGACCATCCTCGGCAACGGTGCCACCCTCACCCGTGCCGCCGCCGCCCCCTCCTTCCGCATCCTGGAAATCGCCGACGGCGGTGACCTGCGCCTGAACCAGGTCACCATCTCCAACGGCAACCTCACCGGGGCGAACGAGGGCGGCGGCGTCCTGGTCGGGGAGGCGGGCCGGCTGCACCTGGACCGCTCCACCGTGACCGGGAACCGGACCGTGACCGACGGCGCCGGCCTCTACAACGAGGGCATCACCACCCTCAGCGACAGCACCGTCTCCGCGAATGCGGCGGGCAACGACGGCGGCGGCCTGTACAACTACTACGCCAAGCTGACGATCACCAAGACCCGGATCATCCGGAACACGGCGCAGGGCAGCGGCGGCGGCCTCTACACGGACTCGGGTTCCGTCACGGTCAAGAGCGCGCTCTTCGAGGGCAACTCCACCCCCGGTGACGGCGGAGCCATCCACCAGAGCGACGGATCCGTCGACCTCCTCGACGCCACGATCCGCTCGAACACGGCCGGTCGGGGCGGGGCGGTCTTCCACAACAACGAGGGGCTGCACATCCGCAAGAGCCGCCTCATCGGCAACACCGCCGCCACCCACGGCGGCGCGCTCTACCTCACGGCCCCCGCCGTGATCGACGGCACGCTCATCCAGGGGAACACGGCCCTGCGCGGCTTCGGCGGCGGGGCCTACGTCGCGACCAACGCGGCCGACCAGGAGGCCGTGTCCTTCCAGCGCAGCCGCATCGCACAGAACCAGGCGCCCGGCGTCGGCTTCAGTGCCGGCGGCATCTACGTTGCTGCCGGCGCCCTGGTCAACCTGACCGACACCGAGGTCGTCCGCAACAGCTCCAACACGGCGCCCGGCGGCATCTTCAACGCCGGAACGGTCAACACCTTCGGAAGGGTGACGATCGCCAACAACCTCCCGACCAACTGCACCGGGAGCCCCAACCCCGTGCCCGGCTGCGTCGGTTAGTCCCCGCCTGATCCCGGCATCCGGCACCCGGCACCCGGCATCCGGCATCCGGCATCCGGCATCCGGGCCACCGGGGGTCCCCCCCGGACCATCCGGACCTGCGCCCCGCTTCCCACCGCGCCACATGCGGTGCGGAGCGGGGCGCGCCGTCGTGATGGACCCGCGTCGCGCCGTCGCCGGAGCCCGCGTCGGCCCGGCTGGACGGAGTCGGTCAGGCCAGGGCGGCCGCGACGGCGGCCTCGGCGTGCAGCCGCGCGGTGGGGAAGACGGGCACGGGACTGTCCTCGGGGCGGACGAGCAGCTCGATCTCGGTGCAGCCGAGGACGATGCCCTCGGCCCCGTCCGCCACCAGCCCCCGAATGACCTCGCGGAACGCGCCGCGGGACGCCTCCTCGACCACACCGAGGCAGAGCTCCCCGTAGATCACGCGGTGCACCAGGGCGCGCCCCTCGGGGCCGGGTGTGAGGACCTCCAGGCCCCCGGCCGCCAGGCGCCCCCGGTAGAAGTCCTGCTCCATGGTGAAGGCGGTGCCGAGCAGGCCGACCCGCCGCAGCCCGGCCGCGCGTACGGCGTCCGCCGTGGCGTCGGCGAGGTGCAGCAGCGGGATCGTCACGGCCGCCCCGACCTGGTCCGCTACCTTGTGCATCGTGTTGGTGCACAGCAGCACCATGTCGGCTCCGGCCGCCTCCAGCGAGCGCGCCGCCCCGGCCAGGACCTCCCCGGCCTCCTCCCAGCGGCCCTGCACCTGCAACTGCTCGATCTCCGCGAAGTCCACGGAGTGGAGTACGCAGCGGGCCGAGTGGAGGCCGCCCAGGCGAGCCCGGGTGAGCTCGTTCAGCAGCCGGTAGTACTCCGCCGTGGACTCCCAGCTCATACCGCCGATCAACCCGATCGTCCGCATGCGCCCGCCCCTCGTGTCGCCAGTCCGTCCCTGGTCCCCGCCCAACCGAGCATAAGCGAAGGAGGGCCCGTGGCGACAATCCATAAGCCGTGCTTTGAGGCTCTGCGAGGTGAGGGATGTCGCGGCCGACGGCTCAGGCGGACGTGAAAACCTCTGCCAGCACGTCGTCGAGGATGAACCCGTTGTCGAAGCGGACCCGTACGCGCACCTGCGGCCCCCGCTCGCGGTGCGCCGTCCAGGCGGGCTCCAAGGACCGGATCTTCTCTTCGAGCTGCCGCCTGCTCCCCGGGGGCATGTCGCGCCCGAAGGCGTCGAGGAGCGAGCTGAGCCGCTCGTACTCCTCGGCCTCGGGGCTCACCTCTTGCTCCTCGGCCACCCGCACCACGGTGCCCTCGGTGCCCGCCGCCAGGGACAGGGACCCGGCGACGGCGGACACCGGCGCCGCGTCCTCCCCGGCCGCCACCGCGACCGTGATCGCCTCGGTGAGCCGGGTGTCCGCCGCCAGCCGTACGCGCTGGCCCTCTGTCAACGTCATGGGGTCTTCGTCCCTCGGATCGGTACTGGGCGCCCCATTATCCGGTGCCCAGGGCGCACCCCAGCCGACGGGCCCCGATCGCTGACCGACTGGTTCGAGCCCGGCATAGCAGAGCAGAGCCGGGCCGGGCAGAGCCGGCGCAAGGCCCCGTCAGGGAATCAGGACGCAGTGGTTCTCGATGACCCGGCCGCTGCGGTCCAGGCCTCCGCAGACCGCGAGCTTCGGATACGCCCGGATTTCGCGGTTGACCACGAACCGCCACTGGGAAACACCGGCCTTGGAGGCCCGGAAGTCTCCCACGAAGGCCCGCAGGGTTCCCGGCAGACCCTCCCGCGTCGTGACGGTGATGTCCTGGACGAAGTCGCGGCCCTGGTAGGCGGTGGCCACGCAGATGTACGTGCCGCAGGTGGACTTGACCGAGGCGCTCGCCGGCGTCGCGGCCGCCACCGCGAGGGCCGCGGCTGCGGCGAAGGCCGTCGCGACGGTGGCCAGTCGTCGCCGCGCGCGGGTGGCCGGGCGGATCGTCTGCTGCAGTGCGTCCCTCACGAGACCTCCTGGGTTCGGGTCCGCCCGTACCGGCTGGACGGCATACCACCCTGCCACGAAGTCCCCCGCGCAGGGCGCCTTTCGCCGGATTTCACCCGATCCGGCGAGACGGCCCAGGAGGCCGGGCACGGGTCGATCATGCTGTGGACCGACGACGTACTCGGCCCGGGACGGCGCATCCGTCCGGCGCGTCCACCGGGAACAGGGTCGGCCCCGGACGTGAGGGAGGGACCCCGTGACACCCCGACGACCGTTCTTCGACGCCCACTTCCACGTGATCGACCACCGCTTCCCGCTGCACGCGAACCAGGGCTACCTGCCCCCGGAGTTCACCGTCGGCCAGTACCGCGACCGCACCGCCGCCCTGCGCGTCACCGGCGGGGCCCTGGTGTCCGGGTCCTTCCAGCGCCTCGACCAGAGCTACCTGCTGGACGCACTGGACCGGCTCGGGCCCGGATTCGTCGGCGTCACCCAGATCCCGCACGACCTGCCCGACGAGAGATCGCCGCTCTCGCCGCGCGCGGAGTGCGCGGCGTCCGCTTCAACCTGCGGCGTGGCGGGTCCGCGGCCCCGGTGCACCTCGACGCCCTCGCCCGCCGGGTGCACGAGGTGGCGGGCCTGCACACCGAGCTCTACGTCGACTCCCGCGACCTGCCCGAACTCGCCGCAACCCTGGCCTCGCTGCCCGCGGTCAGCATCGACCACCTGGGCCTGCACACCGACGGCCTGCCGCACCTCCTGGCGCTCGTCGAGCGCGGCGTACGCGTCAAGGCCACCGGCTTCGGGCGGGTCGAACTGGATGTCGCCGCAGCCGTCCGCGCCGTGCTCGCGGTCGACCCCACCGCCCTGATGGCCGGTACCGATCTCCCCTCGACCCGAGCCCGGCGCCCCTTCGCCGACCAGGACCTCGATCTCCTGGCCGAGGCCGCGGGCGCCCACGCCGACGCCGTCCTCCACGACAACGCGGCTGCGTTCTACCGGCTGTGAACCCTGCGCTCGCGCACGCCGACTGGGGGATTCGGCCAAGCATGTGACGACGGGTCGGGGGCAAGCGGACCGTGACGCAGGCACCAGGAAAGCGAGGCGACGTGCACGAGGAACCGCAGGGCAGGGACGAGAGCCGGGAAGAGCGCGCGGACAGACAGTGGCAGGAGCTCATCCAGGAGATACGGGTGGCCCAGACGGGCGTGCAGATCCTCTTCGGGTTCCTGCTCACCGTCGTGTTCACCCCGCACTTCCAAGGGCTCGCCCAAACCGACAAGTCGATCTACATCGGCACCGTCGTGCTGGGCGCCCTGGCGACCGGTGCGCTCATAGGGCCGGTGTCCTTCCACCGCATCGTCTCCGGACGCCGCATCAAGCCGCACGCGGTGAGGTGGGCCTCCCGGCTCACGGTCGCCGGGATCGTCCTGCTGCTCGCCACCTGCACCTCGGCGCTCTTCCTCGTCCTGAGGGTGGCAACCCACGACCACCTCGTCCCGTGGCTGGTGTCCGGGGTGCTGGCCTGGTACCTGCTGTGCTGGTTCGTGCTGCCGCTGTGGGCCAGGGTCCGCCACACCGCGGAGGACTGAGCGGAGGACGGCAAGTTCGGGGGAGTTTCAACCGCCGGGCGGGGAGCATGCGGCAGACGAGCCACCCGATCACCGAGCCGGACACCGGCCCGGCCGGTGAACCGTCCGGTGAGGCCCGTCCCCCCTGTCATCGTCCCCTTGAGCCTGTCCCTCTGAACCCGCACCTCTGAACCCGCACCCTCTGAACCCACACCTCTGTGTAGATCCCTCTGAACCCGTCCGTTTGAACCGCCCAAGGAGGCGACCGCAGACATGTCCGCGAACGTGAAGGACCACGACGTCGTCGCGCTGATCCTCAAGGACCACCGCACCATGGAAGAGCTGTTCCGCCGGATGCGCAGTGTCGAGGCCGACCGCGCGGCCGCGCTGAAGAAGTTCTCGGCCCTGCTCATCGCCCACGGCGAGGCGGAGGAGAACGAGGTCTACGGCGCTCTCAAGCGCTTCAAGAACGTGGACAACGAGGAGGTGGAACACGGCGAGGAGGAACACGAGGAGGGCAACGAGGCGCTGCTCAAGCTGCTGGAAGTGGACGACATCGGCTCCGACGAGTGGGACGAGCGGCTGGAGGAACTCGTCAAGGCGGTCACCCACCACCTCGACGAGGAGGAGCGGACCATCCTCAACGGCGCCCGGGAGAGCGTGCCGGACGACCGGAGGGCCGAGCTGGGAGCCGCCTTCCTGCGGGAACGCGACAAGCACCTCGCCGCCGACTGCGGCAGCGTGGAGAACGTCCGCCGCATCGTCAACAAGAAGTGACCACGCCCCAGCCCGGGTCGCGGCCCGCATGCGGGAGCGGCTCCGGGCTCGGGAACGGCTCGGGCATCCAAGAACGACTCCCGCACCCGGACGGGCGGCGCCGTCGGCCGCCGATGCCGCCCGGCCTCAGCCGAGCGGGTTGTGGCCGGCCGGCACCGCTTCCCCGGGACTGACGGGCTCCGGCGGCAGCCCCGTACCGAACGGCCGCCCGCCCAGGTCGGCCCGGTCGTGCGGCGTGAGCCACCCCGACAGGTCGGGGCCGACGGGCACGATGCCGCTCGGATTGATGTCGGAGTGCACCCGGTAGTAGTGCTGCTTGATGTGCTCGAAGTCGACGGTGTCGCCGAAGCCGGGTGTCTGGAACAGGTCCCGCGCGTAAGCCCACAGCACCGGCAGCTCCGTCAGCTTGTTCCGGTTGCACTTGAAGTGACCGTGGTAGACGGCGTCGAAGCGGACGAGCGTGGTGAAGAGCCGCACGTCCGCCTCGGTGATCGTGTCGCCGACGAGGTACCGGGACGTGGCGAGCCGGTCGGAAAGCCAGTCGAGCCGGGCGAACAACCGCTCGTAGGCCTGGACGTACGCCTCCTGCGAGCCGGCGAAACCAGCCCGGTAGACCCCGTTGTTCACATCCCGGTAGACCACCTCGTTCACGGCGTCGATCTCCGGGCGCAGGGCTTCCGGGTACAGCGCAGGAGCCCCGGCGCGGTGGTACGGCGCCCACTCCTGCGACATGTCGATGGTGATCTGCGGGAAGTCGTTGGTCACCACCTGGCCGGTCGGGACGTCCACGACCGCCGGCACCGTGATGCCCCGGTCGTAGTCCGGATCCCGCGCGAAGAACGCCTCCCGGAGCCGTTCGATGCCGAGTACGGGATCCCGACCGCCCGGATCCAGGTCGAAGGTCCAGCTGCGCTCGTCGTGCACGGGCCCCGCCACGGCCATCGGCAGCGCCTCCTCCAGCCCGAGCAGCCGCCGTACGATCACGGCCCGGCTCGCCCAGGGGCAGGCGCGGCTCACGACCAGGCGGTAGCGGCCCGGCTCCACCGGGTAGCCGTCCCGCCCGTCGGCCGTGATGCGGGTGTCGATGTACCTGCTGTCGCGGGAGTACCCCTTGCCGGGATTCACATAGTTCACGCCAGGCGCCTACCCCCGGCCGGCCGGGCCGAACGCGATGGCCCCGACCGCCGCGGGAGGTGCCGCGCCCGGGCCGGAACGCATGGAAGCCGGGGCTCCGGGAACACGGCCTCTCGGCGGCCCACCAGCCGCCGTGTACGGCGTACGGCGTACGGCATATGGCAGACGGCGAAGGGCGGGCCGTGGGCGCTCCCACCGCCTCCCGTTTACCGGAGGAGTTGTTTTCGCGTGACGGAGCATGTGTGGAGCTACAAGTCGACGGCGGGCTACCTGGCCGGCATCGACCTGACCGGTTTCAAGGTCGAGGCGACCGACGGCAGCATCGGCAAGGTCGACAAGCACTCCGACGAGGTCGGTGACGCCTATCTGGTCGTGGACACCGGAGTGTGGATCTTCGGCAAGGAGATCCTGCTCCCGGCGAGCACCGTGGGCGCGATCGACCCGGACGAGAAGAAGATCCTCCTCGACCGGACCAGGGGCCAGATCAAGGACGCTCCCGAGTTCCACCGGGACCAGCACCTCGCCGACGCACGCTACCGCGAGGAACTGGGCACGTACTACGGCCCGGACATCCCGTTCGGGGGACGCCCCGCCTGAACAGCCCCGGAGAATGGCCCGGACTCCCGAGTCCGGGCCCTTCCGCCTGCCCGCCCCGCCCCCCTCCTCGGAGGCGGCCGCCCCCGCCGGGGCCCGCCGTCGGCTCAGTGGAACGTACGGATCGGCTCGGTCGCGGCGGTGGGGCGGCGGGCAGCGGGGCGGTCCTCCGGGGTCAGGCCAACCAGAGGGAGCTGCGCCGGTGGCGCGCCGGCGGTAGGTCCACCGCGTCCGCGGCGTCGAGGGCGAGTTGGCCGGTGGAAGAGTTCACGAGCCGCAGCAGGAGCCCCACCTGGGCGCGCAGCCGCTGCCGCGCCCGGCGTTCCTCTCCCGCGGACATGGGAACGATGGACCGGTCCTGCCGGTAGCGGGCGAACGAGTGGACGACCACCGTGCGGCGGACCGGGCGGGGTACGGGCCTGGTGGACTCGCGGGCGGCCTGGGTGAAGCACTGGGTGCTGTATCTGAGGTCGTGGAGGACGACGGAGTGCCAGGGGCTTCCTGGCAGGCTGTCGGGCCCGGTCCGGTGGTGCGGAGAGGGCAGGTGGCGGGCGGTGCGTGTCATGGGAACTCCGATGGCAGCCACCGCCAGGTGGGTCCTGGCGGGCTACCTGAAGCCCGTCGGTCCGGTCGCACGGGTGTGGTGCATGTGCGGACCCTACCCCGCACGCTCCGCCGAGGCGTCGCGTCGGACGACGGTACGCTCGCCGTCCATCCGGTGCGTGTGGAGAGGACGTGATGGGTGTGAACCGACCGAGGGTGGGCGTGGCCGTCCTGACGAGGGGCGATCGGATGCCGGAGCTGCGGGCTCTGCTGGAGTCGGTGTCGCGCCAGGACGAGCCCGCCTCCCGGATCGTCGTCGTCGGCAACGGCTGCGTTCTGCCCGAACTGCCGGACGGAGTGGTAGCGGTGGAACTGCCGGAGAACCTCGGGGTCTCCGGCGGCCGCAACGTTGCCTGGCAGCGCCTCCGGGAGTTCGGTGACGTCGACGTCCTGCTGGACCTGGACGACGACGGGCTCCTCATCGCCGTCGACGTCATCCGCCGCATCGCCGACCTGTACGGAGCCGGCCGGGGGAGTGACCTCGCGGCGGTGGGGGGAGGGGGTGAAAGGGAGGGCGCAGGCGGGACTGCGGCGACCAGGCTGGGGATCGTCAGCTTCCGGATCGCCGACGAGACGGGGGAGACCCAGCGCCGCCACATCCCCCGCCTGCGGGCGAAGGACCCCATGCTGCGCGGCTTCGTCACGACGTTCCTGGGTGGCGGCCACGCCCTGTCGATGCCGATGCTGGAGCAGACCGGCGGCTGGCCGGACGCGTTCTTCTTCACCCACGAGGAGACCGACCTCGCCTGGCGGGCACTCGACGCAGGCTGGGACATCCTCTACGAACCCCGGCTCGTGCTCCAGCACCCCAAGACCTCGCCCGCGCGGCACGCCGTCTACTACCGGATGACCGCACGCAACCGGGTCTGGCTCGCCAAACGCCACCTGCCCGCCCCCCTCGTACCGGTCTACCTCGGCGTCTGGATGACGCTGACCGTGATCCGGACCCGGTCGACGGCGGGGCTGCGGGCCTGGTTCGGCGGGTTCGCCGAAGGGGTACGGACCAGCGGTGGCGCCCGGCGGCCGATGCGGTGGCGTACGGTCGCGAAGATGACCCGCCTGGGCCGCCCCCCGGTCGTTTAGGCCGTCTCTCGCGGAGTGTGCCATTCGGGAGCGGGGTGCGGACGGGTTTCAGTCCAGCGTGAGCTGGAAGTGCGCGGTCTCACGGAAGCCGGCGGTGGGCGGGTCGACTTCCACGGTGATCGGGATCCCCTTCCCGCTCGGCTTGATGCGGACCGTAACGGTGCGCTTCTTGTCCGGTCCCAGGGGCGGCATCAGGGCTGCGGCGGACTCCTGCTGGTTGAGCCAGGTCAGGCTGTACCCGGAGGCGTAGTCGTCAAGGGAGCGGCCCGCGCGGACCACGAGGGGCGCGGGACCGTACTCGGACACGCCCGCGTCGGAGGACTCCCCGCCGGGGTGCAACTCCCCGTCGGTGCCGTTCTCGTACGTCACGGTCAGGCTGTAGGTGCCGTCGGACTCCGGGCGAGGCCGGCTGACGGTCACCCTGAGGTCGTCCTCGTAGCGGGCGGTCGCGCCGGGGCCGAGCGGGTCCGCCACGGAGCCGGACGGCCCGCTCTGCTCCAGCTGGCCGTAGCCGTCGAGCCCCTTCTCGAACTCGTCCAGGGCCCAAGCCCCCAGAACCGTCAGGGCGATGAGAGCAGCGGCGGCGATGGCGCAGCCGCTGAACCACCGCGGCAGGTCCGCGGTCGGGGCATCGGTGGGCGTCGGGTTCGGTTCCATGCAGGTCACGGTAGGAGCCGGTCAGTGCGTGGATCATGAGCAGGCGTACTCAGAGGCTGACTGAGTAGCGGAGCGGCAGGCAGCGGGCGGCGGGGGCGACGGATCGCTGAGGTGCCCGAGCCCGGCATCCTGTGTCACGCCGGTTCGACGGGCAGCCACAGCTCACAGGTCGCGGTGCTGAAGTCGGCCGCGCGCTCCAGGGTGGCGACGATCGAGGGCCCCGGTCGCAGCCGCCACGGGTTGGACGGGAACCAGTCCGTCGCGGTGGCTGCCCACGCCGTCTGCAGGGCCTGCGGGTGCGGTCCGCGGGTACGGAAGACCGCCCACATCCCCTCCGGCACCTCGATGGCGTCGAGGTCGTCCGGGGTCGGCGTGCCCGGGCCGAGGGCGACTCCGTGCAGGTAGGTCAGCTCGCTGCCCTCCACCGCGTCCGGATCGACGTCATGGCTGACCTGCAGCAGACCCCCCGGTTCGGTGTCGGCGAGGGCCTTAAGCCGCAGGTGTTCCTCCTGCGGCAGTGCGGCGATGTGCCGCTGGATGTGGGGGTTGACGCCCTCGTGGATGAGCGGGACGCGGGCGGCATGTCCGACCAGCCGGAACGCGGGCCGGCTGACGAGGCGGGTGTCCATGGGGATGCTCCCTTCGACGCTCAGGCGGAACCTGAGCTGCGGTTGTGTGCGCAAGGGGCCTCCGTCGCGGCGCACGTCACCGGGTCCGGCACCGTGGACCGCCCGGAACGCCCGTCCGAACGCTTCCGTCGAGCCGTACCCGTACCGGACCGCGATGCTCAGCAGGTCCTCTTCGCCCCGGATGACGTCGCCGGCGGCCACGGTCATGCGCCGCCGTCGTACGTACTCCGACAGCGGCATGCCCGCCAGGGAAGAGAACATCCGGCGCACGTGGTACTCGGTCGTGCCGAGCGACCCGGCCAACCCGTGGACGTCGGGATCCTCGCCGAGGTGCCCCTCGACGAGTCCCACGAGCTGGTTGAGTGCCGAGATCATGAGGCCTCCTTCTGCGTCCCACCCTGGCAGCAGCTGCCCCGACCGCACCCGACCGCTGCGAACCGATCCGATCATGCCGATCCGATCGCCGATCCGATCATGCCGATCCGATCGCCGGTCCAATCGCCGGTCCGATCGTGTCGTCCCGTACGCGGCTGTCAGACCCCGCCCGTAGCGTCGAAGGCGAGGGATCGGATCGGCCGGTCCTGGTGGGAAGGGAGTGGACGTGATGGGCGAGATCAGCGTGAGCAAGGGGAGCCTGGACCGGCTTCTCACCGACAGCACCAGTACCTGCGGCTCCTCGTTCCAGCAGGCGTTCGCCGACCTCGCCCGTACGCACCGCGGGCGGCCCGCCGCGGAGATACGGCCGCTGCTCGCGCGCGCCGCGCAACAGGGATCGCTGGGGTTCTCCTCAGCAGACCTGTGGGAGCAGGCACGGGCGATCAGCGGCGGCGCCCCGTACGTCCTGCGCGTCACCGTCACCTGACCGCCGGGCCCCGCTCCCTGCCCCCGAGAGGCGACCCGGTCGGGTCCGGGGCTCCGGCCGGGCGGACAGGCGACCTAGACTGGAGAAGTTGAGCAGATCCCGGGCGGAGTGGCGGCGAGGAGTGGAAGTGAGGGCAGTGAAGGCCCTGGCGACACTGGACGGGGTGGCACCGGGAGACCACGTCTGCTGGAAGGTCGACGACAGGCACGGGCTCGCCGGCGGCCTGGAACCGTTCGTCGCGGACGGGACCCTCTTCGGCGACAGGCTCGTGATCGTCGGATCCACCTCGTCGCTGAAAGAAGTGGGACGACTGCGCTCCGTACCGGAATCGGCCGTGATGATCGACGCGCG
This sequence comes from Streptomyces sp. cmx-4-9, assembly GCF_046548835.1. Taxonomy (NCBI): domain Bacteria; kingdom Bacillati; phylum Actinomycetota; class Actinomycetes; order Kitasatosporales; family Streptomycetaceae; genus Streptomyces; species Streptomyces sp. cmx-4-9. Next base: position 756,437 of record NZ_JAEBEE010000002.1, read on the forward strand.
CGAGCAGGGCGGCTCACTCGCCCTCACCGTGGACCACGAGGTACAGCGGGCCAAGGAGGCCGGCATCACCTCGACCCGCGTCCTGGCGTGCCGCGAGCCCGGGGCCGAGGCTCTCGCCGGTCTGGTGCACCAGGAACTGGGGCTCGACGAGTCGGCCGCCCTCAGTGGCGCGACCGTCGTGTGTGCCTACCTTCCCGGCCCCTGGGGTGCGGGGGAGTTGGAGCAGGTCATGTGCGTACACCCGCAGACGCTGGGCAGCCGACCGGGACTGCCCGGATTCCAGATGTTCAGAACGGGAAGTGAGGACTGGAAGGTGTCAGGGGTGATCGACTCCGACGGGGCGCAGGCATTCGGCACCGTGCTCCGTGCCGCGTCCCTGCGCACCCCCTCGATTCGGCTCCGGTTCGACGAGGTCACGCTGATGGACGCCGCCGGAATGCGCGCCCTGGTCGACGCCGCGACACATCTGCCCGGCCGCTGCGTGGTCATCGAAGGCGCCAACCGCATCGTCAAGCTGTCCTGGGAACTCTCCGGTTACGCCGTGCCCGAGATCCCGGTGGAGGTGCTCGCATGACCACCTCCGTGCACTCGACGGGCGGCTTCCGCCACGAGCTCTACCCCTATCTCGGCGACGACGAGTTCCTCAGCGGCGCCCTCGGTTTCATCGAGGAGGCCCAGGAGGCGCGGGAAGGAGTGCTCATCTCCGTTCCCTGCGACCGCGAGACACTGCTGCGCGCCGAGCTCCCCGACGCCAAGTCGGTCACCTTCCTCGACGCGGCCGCGCCCGGCCGCAACCCCGGCCGACTGCTCGCCGTCTGGCACGACGAGATCGCCCGGCACGCCGCCGAAGGGCGGCCGGTGCGCGGCATCGGCGAATCCGCCTGGCGCCAGGCCCAGACCCCCTCCGAGGCCGCCGAACTGCGCTACCACGAGTGGCTTCTGAACCTGGCCTTCGCGCAGAGCGCCGCCTGGTCGCTGCTCTGCCCGTACGACACGGCGGACGACGACCGGGAGGCACTCCAGGCCCTGGCCCGCTGCCATCCCTTCGTCCGGCGCAACGGCACGGCTTCGCCGAGCGAGGACTTCGACCGGGACGCCCCGTATGTCTTCGAGGAACTCGCCAGTCCCTGCGGGCCTTGCGACGAACTGGCGTACTCGCGGGGCGAGCTGACGGCCGTACGCGACAAGATCACCACGTGCGCCACGGCAGCGGGCCTCCCCGAAATCCGGCTCGGTGAACTCCTGCTCGCCGCCACCGAGGTCGCCTCCAACAGCATCCGTCACGGCGGCGGGCACGGGACCCTGCGCACCTGGACGCAGGACGCGGCCTTCCTCTGCGAGTTCCGCGACGCCGGCCACATCGACAACCCCCTCGCGGGCAGGACCCGGCCCACGCACGACCAGTACGGGGGCCGTGGCCTGTGGCTGGTCCACCAGCTGTGCGACCTCGTGGAGATCCGCTCGGCGCCCGGCACCGGAACCACCGTCCGCCTGCACACCCGGCTCGCGACCGCCTGACCCGGACGCCGTGGCATTGCCCCACCGATCCCACCGATCCCACCGATCCCACAGGACCCCCTGCGGTCATGGATCGATCCCTCTCCGGGCCGCCGGCGCTCTGATCGGTGCGACACAGTGCCGGCAGCCGCCCACGACGTGTACACCCGCACCCGTGACCGTGGGGTCTTCATGGGTGGTAGACCGCGCCGGGGCGCTGGCCGCCGGGGGCCAGGAGCTGCGGGACGGTGACGAACGTGTAGCCGCGCGAGCGGAGTTCGTCGATGATCCTCGGCACGGCGGGGACGGTGCCGTCGTAGATGTCGTGCAGCAGGATGATGCCGTCCCGCGAGGCCTGCTCGAGGATGCGGTCACCGATCAGCCGGGTGTCGGTGGTGGCGTAGTCGCTTGCGGTGGCGCTCCACAGCACTTCGGACAGACCCAGCGAGCGGGCGACCGATTCGACCTTGTCGTTGGTGCGGCCCTGCGGCGGGCGCATGAGGGTGGGGGCCTTGCCGGTGACCTCCTTGATCGCGTCCTGGGTGCGGCCCAGTTCGTCGCGTATCTGCTCGGTGCCGAGCTGGTCGAGGCGTTCGTGCGTCCAGGTGTGGTTGCCGACCTCATGCCCCTCCGCGACTTCCCGCCGCACCAGTTCGGGGTGGGGGACGACATGGTTCTTGCCGAGGAGGAAGAACGTGGCGTGCACCTTCTTCTCCTTGAGTATGTCGAGGAGTCGCGGGGTGTGCGGTCCTGGCCCCGCGTCGAAGGTCAGCGCGATGCACTTCTCCTTCCGGCAGTCCACCGGCGAGGGGTCCACCCCCGCCGGAGCGGTGCCCCCGCCCGCGGCGCGGGCCTCGGCCGGCGTGGTGCGCCCCTGCCCGCAGCCGGTCAGGAACACGCCGCCGACGAGGAGGCACAGAGCGGCGGCGGCGACACGGCGGCGCCCGGTACGGCCGATCCGGTTGTGGTGCGGGGGGCGGCGGCGCGGGGCGTGGGGGGACGGGGAAGGACAGCCGGACGGGGAGGGGCAGCCGGACGGGGTGCGTACGGAAGAAGACATGGGAGCGCTTTCTGGGTCCGCGGGCGGAATGGGCCGGGCTCGGCGGACCGAACCGGTGGACCCGGCGGGGCTGGTGCCGTGAGCTGTGAGCTGTGAGCTGTGAGCCGTCGGCCGTCGGCCGTCGGCCGTCGGCCGTCAGCCGTGAGCCGTCAGCCATCGGCCGTCGATCCGGGCCGGTGCGGGGCTGCCCGGCTGGTCAGCAGCATGCGGAAGCAAACCCAAAGGCCACCTGAAGATTCTTAAGATCGCCTTCAGGAAGAGAACCGCCCGGCGTGCAAGCCTTGGCGCATGGACGACATTCTGGTCGTGGAGGACGATCCCCAGCTCGGCCCCGCCCTGCGGCGAGGACTGGCTGCCGAGGGATACCGCGTGGAACTCGTCGGCGACGGGACTCGCGGACTGGAGCGTGCCCTGACCGGCGATCACGCGCTGATCGTGCTGGACATCATGCTGCCCGGCCTGAACGGCTACCGGATCTGCTCCGCCCTGCGCGCAGCGGGTGTGGACACGCCCGTGCTGATGCTCACCGCGAAGGACGGGGACTACGACGAGGCCGAGGGGCTGGACACCGGCGCCGACGACTACCTCGTCAAACCGTTCTCCTCCGTCGTCCTCCTCGCCCGGCTACGCGCCCTGCTGCGCCGGGGCGGTGCAGGCGCGGGCCCCCGGTCCGTCCTGCGCGCCGGGGACCTGTGGGTGGACCTCGCCACCCGCCGTGCCGGCCGTGGCGGGGACGAGCTCGCCCTGACGCCGAAGGAGTTCGGGATCCTCGCCTGCCTGATGCACACGCCCGACGAGCCCGTGTCGAAGGAAGCCATCCTCGACGAGGTGTGGGACCCGGCCTACACCGGCGGCACCGCCATCGTGGAGGTCTACATTTCCGCGCTGCGCAAGAAGGCCGACGCCCCCTTCGGCACCCACAGCATCCAGACCGTCCGCGGCCACGGATACCGCCTGGACCCCCACCAGGAACGCCGCGATGCGTGACCGCCGTGACCGCCGTGACGGACCTGGCGGGCCGAGCGGGCCGAGCGGGTCCGACCGGCCGGTACGGGCGGACCGGCCGCAAGGCGCACGCCTTCGTCGTTCCCCCGTCCTGCTCGCCGCTCGGCGGCTGCCCGCTCAGATGCGTACCGCGCTCATGGCCGGCCTGGCGGCCCTCGTCCTGTTCGGCGCCGGCGCGTGGTGGTTCCACCGCCACGTCTACGACGACGTCTACCGGACTTCCGAGCAGCGCACGATCGAGCTGTCCCTGCGGCTGGCCCAGCAGGCCGCCACGGGCTGGAAGGAAACCCCTGCCAGCCCGTCCGACGGGCCTTTCGTCCAGCTCGACCGGACCGGCCGCCCCGTCGCCGGGGCGGGAGGCGCGCTGGACCTCGTCAACCTGCACGAGCTGCTCCCGCCTCCGCCCGAGGACCCGGCTCCGGGCCGGACCGTGGGCCAGCCCCGCAGCAGCACCGTCCGCCTGGCCGGGGTCGACGAGCACGAACGGGCCCGCTTCCACCTCCCCGACGGCAGCCTGCGAACGGTCACCGGGGGCTACCCCGAAGCCAAGGACCTCATCGCCCACTCCGAAGCCCACGCCCTCGCGCACCGCACCGTGACGGTGGTCGCCACCGCCGTGCGGACCCCCGCGGGCACCTGTGGCCGTGCTGCGGATCCCGACGGGTCCTGCCGGTCCACCGTCTACGTCCTCACCACCCCGTACGTCGCCCAGTACGTCGCCCACACGCTCGCCACCCCGCTGGCCGCCGGCGTCCCCGTTGCCGCTCTGGTCGTCGCCGTGACGGCCTGGGCCGCCGCCCGACGCTCCTTGCGGCCCGTCGAGGCGATCCGCCGCGAGGTCGCCGAGATCACCGACTCCAGCCTGGACCGCCGAGTCCCGGTCCCGGAGGGCCGCGACCCCATCCGCGCGCTCGCCCGTACGACCAATGCCACCCTCGACCGGCTGGAAGACACCGTCGACCGGCAGCAGCGCTTCGTCACCGACGCCGCGCACGAACTGCGCTCCCCGCTCGCGGCCCTGCAGTACCAGCTCGAATCGGCCCTCGCCCACCCCGACCGGATCGACACGGCCGAAACACTGGGCGAAGCGCTCGCCGCCACCCGGCGCATCCACGGCCTCACCGAGGACCTGCTGCTGCTGGCCCGGCCCGACCGCGCCGCCCCCCACGCGTTGGTCGACCTCGCCGGGCTCACCAGGGAACTCGTCCTGGAGTACCGGCAGATGGACCACCCCGTCACCCTGCGGTCCGCCCCGGACCAGGCTCCGGTGCGCGGTGACGGCCTCGCACTGCACCGACTGCTGCGCAACCTCCTCGACAACGCCGTCCGCCATGCACGGACCGAAGTGGTCCTCGACGTCAGGGACGACGGCAGGACGGTCGAGGTCACCGTGCACAACGACGGCGCCGCCCTGACCCCCGAGGAATGCGAGCGGGTCTTCGAACGCTTCACCCGCCTCGACGAGGCCCGTACCCGTGATGCCGGCGGCAGCGGCCTCGGCCTCGCCATTGCCCGCGACATCGCCCATCGCCACCGAGGCGCCCTCACCGCGGGCCCCTCCCACCCGCCTCCCGGCACCACCTTCACCGTGTCCATCCCTGCGGCGGCACCGGGCCCACCGCCGGCCCACGGACCGGCAGCCGACGGCGACGGCGCCTCCTCCCGATGAAGCAGCGCAGGCACGGGCCGTGACCGGTCGGGAGGAGGCGCCGAGAGCCGGGACAGGCGGCGGGCAAGGCCTCACCGGGTCACCGGATGACCGTGCCACCGGGCCACCGGATCATCGGGTCACCGGGTCACCGGGTCATCGGAGCAACGGATCAACGTCCCTGCAGTGACCTGACGTTGTCACCGAAGGTCCAGCCCTTCGAACCGTCCCAGTTGATCGACCAGGTCATGAGCCCCTTCAGTGAACCGCTGAAGGCGTTCCATGCCTGGCTGACCAGGCTCGGTGCCATGTGGCCGCCGCCCGCTCCGGGTTGGGCGGGCAGGCCGGGTACCTGCTTGTCGTAGGGCACCTTGATGGTGGTGCCCTGGATGGTCAGGCCGTTGTTCAGGCACGTGGTCTGCGCGGTGAAGCCCTGCACCGTACCGGCCTGGTAGGAGTCTCCGGAGCAGCCGTACATGCTGCCGTTGTAGTACTGCATGTTCAGCCACCACAGGCGCCCGTTGTCGGCGTACTTCTTGATGATCGGGAGGTAGGAGCCCCAGATGGACCCGTAGGTGACGCTCCCTCCGGTGACGTACGCCGTCTCGGGAGCCATCGTGAGCCCGAACCCGGCAGGCATCTGGGCGAGCACGCCGTCGATGATGCGCACGAGGTTGGCCTGGGAGGCGGACAGGGTGTTGATGTTGCCGCTGCCGGAGAGCCCGGTCTCGATGTCGATGTCGATCCCGTCGAAGTTGTACCTCTTGAGGATGGGCACGACGGTCGCCACGAAGCGGTCGGCGACGGTGCTGGAACTCAGGTCGATCCCGGCGGTGGCACCGCCGATCGACATCAGGATCGTCGCTCCGGCCGCCTTGGCCCGGCACATCTCGGCGGGGGTGGCGACCTTGACCCCGGTGTCCATCCCGTCCTGCCACAGGACGGTGCCGTCCGAGAGGATCACCGGGAAGGCGGCGTTGATCACGTTGTAGCCGTGCGCGGCGATCCGGCTGTCCGTGATGGGCACCCAGCCCATGCCGGGGTGGACACCGTTCGCGGCGCCGTCCCAGTTCTCCCAGTAACCCTGCAGGACCTTGCCCGACGGCCTGGGCTTCGTGGGGCAGGTCTCGCCGGGCGGCGGGGTGGTCGGGGGCGGTGTGGTGGTGGGCGGCGGGGTCGTAGGAGGGGGCGTGGTCGGGGGCGGTGTGGTGGGGGTCGGCGGGGGAGTGGTGGTCGGCGTGGGGGTGCTGCCACCAGGGCCGGCGAGGGATGCGTCGTCGGCGTGGTAGGCGGGTTGCCCGTACCAGCCGTGCAGGTAGACCGTCACCGAAGTGGTGTTCGGGCCGGTGGTGAAACCGACGCTGAGCCGGCTGTACGAGGGGCTGCTCGCCGTCCAGGTGGACTGGGTGCCGGAGAGGCCGGCGCCGGTGGCGCCCAGGTAGACGTAGCTGCCCTGGACGTACGCGCTCAGGGTGTACGAGGAGTTGGGCTGCACGCTCACGACCTGGCTGCACTGGGCGTTGTCCGAGCCGGACGGTGTGGCCTTGAGGGCCGCGGTGCCGGAGTGCACCGGGGCGGCCACGGCGGTGCCGGACGCGCCGGAGCAGGTCCAGCCGGAAAGCCCGTTCTCGAAGCCGGAGTTGGCCAGCAGCTCGGCGGTGGCCGCCCCGGCCGACCCGGTGCCGGACACGGCGACCCCGGCGCCGACGAGTGCGGCGACGCCCACCCCGGCAAGGGAACGCACGAGGGCGGATGCGGCGAGCCGGGCGCGGCCGGGCTCCTGGACAGCGGGGACGTCGCCGGTGCGGCGCGCAGGACGCGACCTCGGACGGAACATGCCGGGCTCCCTTCCGGTGAGGCGTCATGGTCATGTTCATGACCCGCGCGTGGGGGCGCGACGCCCGGCTCCGGGTGAGGTGGGGACAGGTGGGGGCTGTGCCGGTCCGGATCGTATGAGCGACGGAGAGGGCGGTCAATAGGTATGGACCAATGGGCTGGCGAGGCTCAGGCGGAAGTGCGGACCTCCTCGCCATCCGGTTGCCGGGTCAGGCCGTGTTGCTCTCCGCCGGCATCAGCAGGCAAGGCCAGCAACAGCACCACCGCTCCGAGGAGTGCGACGACGGCGATCCAGCCCGCGCCGACGTGCAGGGCGTGGATGAACGCGCCGTCGGCGGCCCGGGCCAGGGTGGGCTGGTGGAGGGCGGCGGCGACATGGCGCGCCTGCTCGGCCGAAACCCGCGCCTGATCCTGGACGGGACCCGGTGCGCTCGCCAGTGCAGGTTCGATCGCACGGCGGTAGGCGAGGGACGTGATCGTGCCACCCACGGCGATGCCGATCACACTGCCGGTCTGACGCACGGTGTTGGTGACGGCTGACGCGGCACCGGCCCGGTCCAACGGCAGCTTGCTGATCAATGCCGCCGTGACGGGGCCGATGACCATGCCGACCGAAAGGCCCTGGACCAATAGCAGGATCTCGATCCAGGAGAGCGGGGTGTGGAGTCCGAGGAATCCGTACCCGCCCATGGTCAGCGCGGCCACGGCCAGCGCCGGCACGGTGACCAGCCGCAGCGACAGCCGGCGAACCAGGCGCGGGGCGACGAGCGCTCCCGCGAGCGCACCCAATGCGGTGGGGATATTGGCCAGGCCCGCATTCATCGGCGACAACCCGAGTGCGCCTTGGAGATAGAACGCGTGGGAGAAGGTGATGGCGGCCACGGCGAAGAGCAGCAGTCCGAGAGACGCATTGCCGCCGCCGAATGTGCGTTGCGCCAGCAGTCGCGGATCGAAGCTGGGCGCTTCGGTGCGCAGCTCGACGCGTACGAAGACGAAAAGGAGAACCAGGCCCGCCATCACCGGCGCCCAGACGTCGGGGCGACTCCATGCAGCCACCTGCCCGGCACGGATCAGCCCGTACACCAGCGCGGCGAGCCCACTGACCGACAGCAGCATTCCGGCGGGGTCCAGCGGCCGCGGAGTGTGGCTGCGGAAATCAGGTACGAGTACGGCAATGCCGACCAGCGCCAAGACTGCGACCGGGACATTGATCAGAAATACCGAGCCCCACCAGAAGTGATCGAGCAGGAACCCTGCCAATACCGGACCGGCCGCCATTCCCACACCGGCCGACGTCGAGAAGATGCCGATCGCGGCAGCTCGTGCGGGACCGGTAAAGGTCCACATGAGGATGGCCAGGCTGGCGGGTGTGATCAGCGCACTGCCCACTCCCATCGCTGCTCGCGCCGCAATCAGCTGGCCCGCGTCACTCGCGTACGCCGCCCAGAGCGAAGACCCGGCGAAGACCAGCAAACCGGTGGAGAAGACCGTCCGATGGCCGAACCGATCACCCCATGCGCCTGCAGTGAACATCAAGGTGGCAAAGGTCAGCGTGTAGGAACCCGTCGTCCATTGCAGCTCCCCTGGATCGGCCCCCAGCCCACGGACGGGGTCTGCCAAAGTCTCCAGCGTTGTACTCAGGACGGTGTTTTCCAGCCACATCAGCAGCGAACACAGCATGACGACGGCGAGAATCACGTGCTGCCGAGACTTCGGCACCGTGGGAGGCGTTTTCATGGACACCTTTGCCTGTCGATCTCCGGGAACGGAACGACTGGACCATAAACAAACTCCATGACGCCGTCAAGCGTGAATTATTGTGTCAATGGCGTTGTTTTTTCCCGGACTTCATGCCCTCGGCTGCATGTGCGGAGGGGGCAGTCCTGTGTCCTTCAGTGGATTCGCGGGGGAGGGCGTTCCGTGATTTCCCAGGGTTGCGTCGGGACGGAAATCATGCCCTCAAGTGAGCTGCCGCACCGCGTCATTCGTCCCCGCGTGCAGCTGCGTAGGAGAATGCCCTTCAAGGCTGATGCCCAAGGGTTGTCCCGTAGATGATCTTTGAGTCGCCTCGGGCATGGCGGGCCGCAGGGCGAGCCGCTCCTATCCGCCGAGGGCGAGGTTGTGCATGGGGGGTCTTGCCGACGGCGGCTTTGGCGCCGGATTCCTCCCACGCCTTGCACTCGTTGCGGTTCCCGGCGAGCGGCTGGCCGACCACGACGACCAGGCGGGTGTCGGCGTCGATGACGACCTGGTGGTTGGTGGAGTACCGGTAGTTCTTCGAGCGCTCGGCGATGGTGTGGTCGCGGGTGGGGACCAGGGTGCCGTCCACGATGAGCACGGCGTCCTCGGCGAACCGCTTGCGGGGCGGGAGGGCGAGCACTGGTCCCAGGTGGTCGATGATGCGGTCCGCCGCCGACTTTGACACCCCGAACAGCGGCGCGAGCTGGCGCATGGTCAAGTCCGTTCGCCAGTGCGCCGCGACCAGCAGTGCCCTGTCCTCCAGCGGAAGGCTCACGGCCGGCCCTTGCGGACCGCGTCCGCACCCTCACGCTGCAGCACCGTCACCAGGTTGCCGAACTGCCTCGGGCTCAGCTCGGTGAACGGGACTACCCAGCCACCTCAGGGTCCTCACTCGTCAAGCCGCGCGCTCGCAGCTGCTGTGTAGCCTGTTGATCTGTTCGAGCGGGATGAGGAGGACGCCGGTGGATGCCGAGGGAACGCATACTGCGATCCACCTTCCCGAAGGGTCGTGGTGGGACTGGGACGTCGTCGCCTGGGACGGCGGGCAGCTCAGGCTCGCCGCCGGTCACGACTTGGCCTACCACCACGGCCTGGAACTGATCTTCGGCGATCCGATCTTCGTCAGTTGTCCGTCCGGCTTTCAAGACCCGGTCTTCCGATCCCTGTCGCCCGACGAGCTCCTGAAAGTCACTCGTCAGTTCGGAGAGGAGCCGCCCGTCGTGGTCGCCTTCGAAGCTGACGCCGGCGGGCAGGAGCCGGTCTCGTGCCTCATCGCCGCAGAGCGACTCGACATCGTCCAGGAATCGGTCCTGCGGTATTGGCGCGAGGATGCAGGCCCCGATCAGCGGTTTGCTCCCTGGGTGACGCCCCCAGGCCAGTACCAATAGAGGCACTGCGGCTCTGCGGCCGCCGTAGTGATCTCGGTGGCTCGCGGGATTACAGGACAACTTGCGGGGTGTGCCGGGCCTTCCGCACAGACGAGGGGTGTCCCGCAGTGGGGGCGGCCGGTCGGGAGGGTCGGCCCGGCGCCGTGGTCGCCGGTTGGCGTACGGCGCGGACTGACTGCTGCCGGCCTTCTGTGCCGCCTTCGGGGAGCACCCGGGCTCTCAACCCGGGTCTCTCACGTGGCCACGGGGTCAACTGGCGGCGAGGACGTCCTCGCGGAAGCAGGGAATCTCGGCGGACAGCGCGGCCGCGGTCAAGGGCTCCGATGGCCGGGCGGGTTGCGCCTCATCGAGGGTGAACAGGCCGCCCTCCGGGTCCCGTACGGTGATCCGGCGGCCGTGGCCCGGCCGGAACGCGTCGGAGAGGACGGTACCGCCGTGTTCCAGGACCAAGGCCTCGGCTGCGTCGAGATCCGGCACCCTGAAGTGGACTTCCCAGCGGGGCCGCAGCTGCGGCCGGGGGGAGGCGCCGTCGACCGGACCGCTGTCGAGGCGTGCCACGGCCTGCCCGTCGTGTCGCAGGACGACCTGCTCCCGTTCGTAGGACACCTCGCAGCACGTGTCGGCCTCGCCCGCCCAGCCCAGTACCCCGCCGTAGAAGAGGGCCGCGTCGAACGCGTCCCTCGTGTGCAGTTCCAGCCACGCCGTGGCCTTGCCGCCGGACCGCCACCCGGACAGGGCATCGCCCTCCGCGATGCCGAACGACGCCCCGTCGGCATCGGTGGCCAGCGCCGCACGTCCGTACGGCGAGCCCGCGACCGGGCCGACCCCGACCGTTCCTCCACGGGAGCGGATCCGCGTCACTGCCGCGTCCGCGTCATCGACCGCGAAGTACGCCCGCCAGGCCACCGACACCGCGAAACCGTCGGACACCGCACACAGGGCCGCGACCGGCACTCCGTCGGATTCGGCGACCGAGACGTCCCGGCCCGGCCCGGCCTCACGGAAGGTCCAGCCCAGCACGCCGCCGTAGAACGCCTCCGCCGCAGGCAGGTCCCGGGTCGTGAGGCTGAACCAGCACGGGGCGCCCGTCGTGTCCGCCGTCATCTGCACGACGATCAACCTTCCATCCTTCCCGCGTGGTCGCGCGGGCCGACCGGGTCGCTCCCGCACATGCTGCGTGTACGCGCAAGGCGGCCGCACCCGGGATGCCGAGGGGAGTAGACGGGCCGGTGACCGGCCCGTCGTGCACCTGCCCCGGGCGCGGCCGACCATGCGCACAGCATCTGCACCCGGCGTGTCGCGTGCGCGACACGCGCCGCCGGGACCGCAGCAGGAGCAGCTGCCGCCGTCCGAAACGCCCACCCTGGCCGGCTGACCTCATGGACCCCGCTCGGCCCCGGTGCCATGCTCCGAGCATGACGACGAGCCGACGGAGCCAGGCCGCACGAGACGCGACCACGGTCGAGATCTGCTACGCGCTGCTGAGCGCCTGCTTCCTCGGCGGCGTCGCGTTCGCGGTGATCGCCGGCCCGGCCGCCGTCTGGCGTCTTCCTCCCGCGGTCGAGGACTTCCTCGTGACCGCCGGTGCCACGGTGGCCGCAGCCCTGGCGGTGCTTCGCGTCGTCCACGTCCTCTGGCGGTACGGGCACCAGCGCTAGCCGCCTCTGCCCGCCCCGCAGCCGCAGGGGCCGGGACGCCCCCGCCCCGACCCCGCCAGGACGGAATCACGGGCCGGGGCCCAGCGTTGTGCCACGCATGGGCGAGGTTTCTCCGCAGGGTCCGCAGGGCCGCGCCGGCGGCGCGGGCGAAGAGGGCGGCGGGAGCGGCTCGGGCGCGTACGTCGCCGCACGGGCGCTTCTTGCTGCCGATCGCGACGACACGCTTGCGCGCACGGCCGCGCTGAGCCGTGACTTCGACGGGATCGTCGCAGCGAACGCCCTGGTCGCGGTGGACGACGAGCACGACCCCGAAGGAGCCAGCACCGCCTTCGAGCGAGCGCACGTAGCCGCCCTGCTGGCGCGGGCCAAGGAGCACCTCGAAGAGCTCGACCGGGCAGTGGAACGGCTGGAGCAGGGCGTCTACGGACAGTGCGAACGCTGCGGTCGGACGATTCCGCCGGAACGCCTGGAGATCCGCCCCGCGGCGACCACCTGCGTCCGCTGCGCCGCCTCCTCGGACCCGCGCCGCCCGCCGAACCCCGCCTGAGGCATCGGCCCTCATGTGCGTGGCAGGTGCCCGATCATGCCCTGTGCCTCCCGATCCGTGTCCGAGCCGGTTCGACGTCGACGTCTGACCGCCCGGAGACCGCCCCCCGTGGCCCCTGGGGTCGGCCGCGAGACGGACGGCAGTGCCGGCCCCGCAGGTGGTGCGGAGCCGGCACGTGGTGGTTGCTGCGGGTTCCGGGTCAGTCGGTGAAGACCTGGACGATGCGGTCGCCGGACACGGCGACTCCGGTCTTGGTGAAGCTGCAGTTCTTGATGTTGGGTGCGTGGAAGCCGCTCTTGAGCCAGCCGTCCACGTGCGTCTTCTCGTCACCTGAACCCCAGGCGATGTTCTCCGCGGATGCGTTGAACGTCGCCCCGGCCTTCTTCAGCCGCTGCTCGACGGTCGATCCGTCGGAGCCCCTGTGGCTGGTGGTCGTGTCGTTGGCGTATTCCTGTGCGGCCGCGGTCAACGCGGGGTCTACGGCCAGGGGCTGGCACCCGGCTTCGGTGCGGGCCTGGTTGATCAGCGCGAGGACCTTGCCGGGGTCGTTCTGCAGCGGCAGCACGGCGGGCGCTCCCGCCTGGGCGGATGCGGTGGCGGCCGCAGCCGTACCGATGGCGCCGGTGAGTACCAGGAGCGATGAAGCGCAGACCACGGTGCATCCACGCCGAATACGGGCGAAACGGGAAACCATGGAGCCACCTTCCCTTTCGAGGAGACGCGGCGGACGCAAGGACGCCGCCGCCGTACCCCCACCCCCGCCGATTGTCCGCCGCACCCTTCCCGTCCGCATCTCCTCGCGACGAAACCGCAGGTGGGAGGGGTCAGCCTGCGAATTTCCGGTTTCGGGGCACGCGCGGAAGGTGCGGTCCGCCGCTCGGCGCCCGCGCCACGGCGTACCGGGAGTGACGCCATCCGACAGCTACGGCCATGCTCGGGCGACGGGCGGCCTGTGCGCGGCCGACCTGGGGCGGAGCGTCATCTATGCTTCATGGCGGCTCGCGGGGCGGCGGCTCCTCGCCGTAGGCGGCAGCCGCAGATCAGGCGGTCAGGCGGTCAGGCGGTCGGGCCGATCCAAACGTACGGCAGCCCGGGTTCGGTGCGGCGGTCGGTCGGTTGGTCGGTTGGTCGGTTGGTCGGCATGACCCGTTGTCACGGGTTGGGCGGGGCCTCCGCCCGGATCGGCGGGGACCCTATGACGTTGATCATGCAGACCTTCGGGAATGGCGGATCCTCGGCATGCGTCGTAGAGGCGTGGGGCCGCCTGCCCTCCCCGCCCGCTTGCAAGAAGACCATCCGGGAGAAGTGAGGAATGCCAGTGATCTGCGTCGGAGGCATGATCGGCATCGGCAAGACGAGCGTGGCCGAACTGCTTGCCAAGGAACTGGGCAGCGAAGTCTTCTACGAGAGCGTGGAAGACAATCCGATCCTTCCGCTCTTCTACACCGCGTCCCCCGACGAGATCCAGGCGAAGCGCTACCCCTTCCTGCTCCAGCTCTACTTCCTCCAGACGCGGTTCGCCTCGATCAAGGAGGCGTACAAGCAGGGCGACAACGTCCTCGACCGGTCCATCTACGAGGACTGGTACTTCGCCAAGGTCAATCACGACCTGGGTCGGATCAGCTCCCTCGAAATGCAGGTGTACGAGGGACTGCTGGAGGAGATGATGCGCGAGATCGACGGCCTGCCGTACCGCAAGGCGCCCGACCTCATGGTCTACCTCAAGGCGGACTTCGAGACGGTGCTGCACCGCATCGGGCTGCGGGGCCGCGACTTCGAACAGGACGCGAGCCTCGTCGAGTACTACCGGACGCTGTGGTCCGGGTACGACGACTGGGTTCACCGGCACTACGGCGCCAGCGAGGTCCTCGTCATCGACATGAACCACACGGACGTGGTGAACAACCCTGAGGACGCTGCCCGCGTGGCGCGGGAGGTGAAGGACGCCCTGATTGCTGCCAGGGCTCGCCGCTGAGCCTGCCGCTGACGCTGTCCCGGTGCGCCTACCCCGAAACACGGTGGGAATCCCGGGGCTGCCTCCGCTGCGGCGAGCGCGAACGACGGCAGTCGTGTGCACGGGGGCAGGGGCGGGGGAGAGTGGCCTGAGTCGTGGGCCTGTCAGCTGCCGGCCCGCCGGAACCGGCGGTCGAAGGCCCGGGCCACCGATTCTGGCAGGGGGTCCCGGTACTGGGTGATGACGCCGGCCGTGCGGATGAAGGTGATGGTCGGGCCGTCTTCTTGGAGCGGTCCCGGATCGAAGGTGACCGGGGAGCCGCCGACGTCCTCGTCCTCGGCGGGAGGGTCGAGCCTCTGGTAGCTGATGGCCTCGTCACCCGCGTTGTAGGGGGACTGGGACGCTTTGAGGCCATGGCGGGTATAGAGATCGGCCCACCACAGGTTGTAGTGAGCGCACTTCGGAAGGGCGGCTCGGATCCGGTCCATCACGCGTTTCGCCTCGTCCTGGGAGAAGGCGAAGGACAGCACGCGGCCCCGTGTCCTGCTGTCTCCCGGACCGGTCAGCAGAACCTCGGTCGAAGGGGGGAACGCCTTCTCCCGCGGAGCAAGAGCATCGTCGATGTGAGAACAGTTCGCGTGTGAGGGGGGCTCGGGCCCCTTCTCCGGGCGGTGCTCACCGGCGGATGCCACCTGGTATCCGGGAAGTTCCCTGCCGTGCGGCAGAACCCTCACCATCTCAGCCACGCTCAGTGACTCCGTGGACGCCTGAGCGGCGAAAGGATTCGCCAGAGCGAGGAAACTGCCCGCGAAAACGGTGCACATGACGAGACGACGGCGCACGGACTTCCTCCCCGAAGCTGCTCCCCCTGCCTGAACAGACGACCGACGATACCTTCCAGTGATCGTCCGCGAGTCGCCGCCCCGAAAAGCAGACTTCGCGCATCGGCGCATCGGCGCATCGACGCAGAGGGCCGCCCGACGACCCGGCGGCGGGTGGAAATTTCCTCCCGTGTTACCAGGCCGCCCCACCGGTCTGGGCACCTTCGCGGCCCGGGTCTCCCGCTCGCAGGGATGACAGCCCCGTGGCTGATGAGGTGGAGGTGCCCGCAGAGGCCTGTTGATTCACGACTTCGGTGCGAGTACGCAAGACTGTCGTGATGACCGGAGACAGAGACGGGAACGTAGTCAGTGACATCACCCCCGACGGCATAACCGTCGTCCGCGTGCACGGCGACCTGGATGACGACAGCACCCCCGCCCTGACCAGGGCTCTGACGGTGGCCGCGGAGAGTGGCTCCTCACGGACGGTGGTCGACCTGTCCGAGGTGGCCTTCTCGGACTCCTCCGCCCTCCACGCCCTGCTCACGGCTCACCGAGCCCACACCGCAACCGGAACCCTGCTGGTCCTTGCCGGCCCGCTGCAGAGCGCGGTCGCCCGATTGTTCGAGGTCACCCGCACGAAGGCGGCCTTCCATTGGGCCGACAGCGCACAGCAGGGAATGACATGCTGACCGCGGCGTGCGACGCATGAACCCGTCCGGGGCGGACGGCAGCGGCGCCGGCCCCGCGTACCGCCACCCCGGCACCGGCTGGTGACCTCACGCAGCCCACCCCGCTCTGACTCCATGCGAATGCTCATCCCACAGGACAGCAGGGCGCAATGAACGACACCGAGACAGCCAAGATCATTGCCGCTCAGATCGCCGCGTACCTGGCCGCGGTCAAACCCGCCGAGCCGAACCCCGACGACCTCGCCTGGGCCGTACTGCACGCCCTGAAACAGGCGGGTCTCCACGGGTACGCGTTGAACGGCAAGGGGGAGGACGTGAGGCAGTCGGGGGAGCAGCAGGTCCTCGTCCTGCCGGACCGGGACGACGGCACACGCGTCATCGTGTGTGCCGGCGAGTTCGACCAGCAATCCCTGGACGCCATCACCGAGGCCGGCGCCGCCGCCACCGCCGATCCCGCCATCGGCCGCATCGTGCTGGACGTCAGCCGCATCACCTTCGCCGACTCCTCCATGCTGAACGCAATGTTCCGCCTCCGCCGCGCCAGCACCCTGGTCCTCGTCGGCCCCCTGCCCCGCTCCCTGGAACGCGTCCTCCAACTGACCCAGGCGCGCACCCTGTTCGACGTTGCCGAGGACATCGACACGGCCCGCACCCTGTAGGACGTCCGCAACGGACCCGAGAGTCCGCGCTCTCCATGGGTGTTCTCGGGAGGGCGGGAAAGGTGGATACGCGCTGCATCGGTCCGGTACGCGAGGCGACCTGCGGCAGTTGCGGTACGGGTCTTTCCTATCCGGGGTCGCATTCTTCGGTCGCAGCGGGGCTGAGCTGGTGGTGGGCCCGCTGGGTTGAGCGCCGGGTGGTGGCGGAACGGGCGAGCAGCCGGTCCATGGCGTTCTGGACCTCGCGGAAGTGCTGCCACGGGTCTTCCGCCTGTGGTGCCTCGCGATGTGTCATCTGGTGATCTCTTTGCTTCACGATTCCAGCCTTGCTTGTCGGTGCACGGCGTCTGCCCGCGGAGCGCACGAATATGGCGCCCCGGCGTCCCTCGGATACCGAACCCTTCGGATCGCCGCAATCCCCATACGGTTGTCTCCGTTTTGCACGTGTATACGGCATATGCCGGGGTAGGTGTAAGGAGGCTCTGATGACGCTGCCGTGTGGCGCGGAGGTGATGAGGATGGCGGCTGGGAAGAAGGCCAAGAACGTGGCTCAGAAGACCAAGGGAAAGGTGAAGGAGACCACCGGCCGGGCCGTGGGCAATGAGAGTTTGGAAGCGAAGGGTGCGCGTGAGCAGATGGCCGGAGATGCCAAGCAGACTGCTCAGAAGATGAAGGACACGCTGAAGCACTGAGCAGTTCCGGGAAGCGTGTGGGGATGTGCAGGAGGACCGGCACCCGGGTGCCGGTCCTCTTACGTCACATCCCCTTACGTCAGACCCTCTTACGTCAGATCCTCTTACGTCGGGTCTTGCCGTCCAGGTGCGGTCACCGGCGTTGCCGCCGACGCGCTCGACGAGGCGTCTCGGCTTCTTCCTCATCGTCCTCGGCACCCGCGCCGTCCTCCTCCTCGGGGGCCTCTTCCTCGTCCCCGTCCTCGCCCTGGTCTTCGTCCTCGTAGTCCTCGTAGTCCTCCTCTTCGGCGTACGGCTCCTCGCTTTCCTCCTCTGCGCCGTCATCGGCCTCGTCCTCGTCGGACGGTTCCTCGTCGTACTCGTCTTCGTAGTCGCCGTCCTCGCCGTCCTCGCCTTCCTCCTCGGCGCCCTCCTCGTCCTGGTCCTGGGCTTCTTCCTCCAGTGCTTCTTCGTGCGTGCGCACGACCTCTCCGTCGCGGATCTCCCCGCGCCAGCCTTCCGCCTCGTCCGTGGTGAGCGAGACGTGCCGCAGGAAGTGCTTGAGGTCCAGACGCAGCCGCCGGCCCTGGGCCCGCCATATGTTGCCGGTCTTCTCGAAGAAGCCGGAGGGGTAGTACTCGACCACGACCACGATGCGGGTCAGCGAAGGCGCCAGCTCGTGGAAGCTCACGCAGCCGCGCGTAGTGCCCTTGGCTCCCTCGGAGGTCCACACGATCCGCTCGTCGGGTACCTGTTCCTGGACGGTGGCTTTGAAGCCGCGCGTCGAGGGACCGACCTTCACCTTCCAGTCGCTGGTGGTGTCGTCGCCGCGGGAGACGCTGCGCACTCCCTTGGCGAAGCTGCTGAAGTCCTCGTACTGCGCCCAGTGGTCGTACACCGTGCGCAAGGGCAGGCCCACGTCGATGAACTCGACGATGTTGATGACCTTGCCGCCGCCCTTGCGTCCCTTCTTGCCCTTGCCGAACAGGTTCGAGGCAGCATCGGTCACCTTGTCCTTCACGTTGCCGAGGCCTTGCCCGAGCATGGCCTTCACCGGGGAGTCGCCCTGCATCATCCGGCCGCCGATGCCGGCGACGTCGGAGAGCTTGCCCTTGCCGTCGGCTACGTCCTGGAGCTGGTCGGTGACATTGCCGAGTTTGTCGGTCGCCTTGTCCGCCAGCTGACCGGCCTGGGCGCTCAAGAACGAGGTGACTTCCTCGATGAGCTGGTCCAGTCCGGACTTGTCGTCCCGTCCTTCGGAGCGCTGTGTCTGTGCCATGGCCTACCTCCGCGCGGACGGCCTGCGGCCCGCCGTCTTCTTCGCTGCAGTCTTTGCTGCAGTCTTCGCTGCCGGCTTCTTGGCGGCGCTCTTCGTCGCAGGAGCCTTGCGCGCAGGTGCGCGCGCCGGGGTCTTCTTCGCCGCGGTCTTGCGGGCGGGCCCGCTCGCGGTCTTCTTCGCTGCCGCCTTCTTCGCGGCGGGCTGCGCTGCCGCCTTCTTGGCGGTCTTCTTGGCCGGAGCAGTCCGCTTCGCCGCTGCCGGGCGGTCCGCGCTCCGGGACGGCGCGCTCTTCTTGGCGGCTGCCGGGCGATCGGCGGTGCGGGAGGAGCCGGTCTTCCCGGTGGCGGTCTTCTTGGCTGCGGTCTTCTTCACCGCGGTCTTCTTCGCCGCCGTCTTCTTGGCCGCGGCCTTCTTCGCGGGCGCCGAGGTGGGGGAGGGGCTCTGGCGGCGCGTGGACCTGCGCGGCGGCGGCTCGGAGGCGGCACCGCTGCGGGAGCGGGGGGAAGGACGGCTGCGACGACGGGGCGGGGGAGTTGACTGGGGCTCGGCTTCCTCGTCCTCTTCCTCGTCTTCTTCCTCTACCTCTTCGACTCCGGGTTCCTCTTCTTCCTCTCCTTCCTCCTCTTCCTGCTCTTCGTCCTCGGGCTCCGGTTCGTAGGCCTCGTCCTCGTAGTCCCCTTCTCCCTCTTCCTCTTCCTCGCCCTCCGCGTCCTCGGGCTCTTCCGGTTCCTCTTCGTCCTCTTCGTCCTCCGCGTCTTCCTGCGGCTGCGCGTAGTCCTCCTCGCCCTCCTCGTCTTCCTCTCCCGCGCCCGGTCCCTCTGCCTCGCCCTCGTCTTCGCCCTCGTCCTCGTCCTCGTAGGAGTCGTCGTACTCGTCCTCGTACGGCTCCTCGCCCCCCTCCTGCTCCTGGTCCTCATCCTCGTCCTCGTCCCGGTTCTTGCCCTTCTGCGGGCTGCCGAGATCGAGGGTGCGCTGGTGGAGGGAGCCGGCGAGGTCGGTGAGCTTGCGGTTTGCCGCCGCGCTCAGCGCCTTCTTCCCGGCGTCGAGGGCTTCGCCGCGGAGCTGGTCGCCGATCTCGGCGAACTGCGGCGTTTCCTTGAGCTTGGTCAGGCCCTGCGTCATGAGCTGGGTGGGGTCGAGACCGAAGCGGCGGCCGGCGAGGTACGTCGCCAGGGAGAAGGCGACACGGCCCTTCTTGGTGCGTCCCAGTACGTAGCCCCCGGCCACGGCGGCCGCGAGCGCGATTTTGGTCGTGTCCTGCATGAGCTGCAATCCCTTCACCCGGGCTGCTGCCTTCTTTGCGCCCGGGAACGTCCGGGGTCCGCGGATACGCCGGCGCGGTCGTGTATGTGTTCGGCTGCCGACGCAGGGAGACCGCCCCGCTCAGGAGGTCCGGAAACCGCCCACCCCCGAGGCGAGAGATATCTACATATATGATGACACTGTATTCGGCAAGTGGTGTTCCCCCAGTGGAGTGACCGATGGCCGCAGCAGAACCGGCACGACCGCGCCGTACACGCCCGCGTCCGGCTGAAGAAGCCGACGACGCAGACCGGGCGAGGCCGCGTCGCCCGCCCGCCAAGAAGCCCCGGGCCGGCGTCCCGGACGCGGCCGCCGCGATGCGTTCCGCTGCCGGGCAGCTCGCCCAACTCCTCGGCCGCGTACCCGACTCCGTGACCTCGCTCAAACCGACCGAGGGAGGCTGGGAAGCGCAGGTGGAGGTCGTCGAGCTGGAACGCATCCCCGACACGACCAGCGTGATGGCCAGCTACAAAGTCGCCCTCGACCCGGACGGAGCGCTGGTCTCCTACGAACGGACCCGCCGCTACAGCCGAGGCATGATCGACCGGCCGACCTAGTAGGGCCGCCCGGGAAAGGAGACGCCATGACCATGGTTCCGCAGAGCGGCAGCAGCATGAGCAGAGGCGGAAGCAGTAGCGGCAGCCTCTACGACGTCCTGGAACTCATACTCGACCGCGGCCTGGTCATCGACGTCTTCGCCCGCATCTCCCTGGTCGGCATCGAGCTCATCAAAATCGACGTACGGATCGTGGTGGCCAGCGTCGACACCTACCTGCGCTTCGCCGAAGCCTGCAACCGCCTCGACCTCGAAGCCGGCCGCAAAGCCCCCGCCCAGCTGCCGGAAGTCGTCGGCGGCCTGATGGAGGGAGGCGCCCGCGGAAAGTCCAAGGGCGCGCTCAGCGGTGCGGTCGATGCCGTCACCGAATCCCTGACCGGGCGCTCCGCCCCGGACGAGGAGCCGGAAGATGCGCGGGAAGAGGAGGAGGCCGCGCCGCGGCGCCGGCGTCCCGCCCGGCGGCCGGTACGCCGCGAGAAGGAGTGAGCGATGGCGCTCTACGTGTACGCGATCACGGGCAGCGAGCATCCGCGCCGTCCCGACGGCCTGACCGGAGTCGGCGCCCACCCGGCCCCGGTCCGCACCATCACCGCCGGCCCCCTGTCCGCCGTCGTCAGCGACATCTCGGAGGAGGTCCGGCCCAAACGGCGCGACCTGCGGATCCACCAGGAGGTCCAAGAGCACCTCATGGCGGGCGCGGTCATCCTGCCGATGCAGTTCGGCTACATCGCAGCCGACGACGCGGACGTGCGCGAGGCCCTCGAAGCCAGGACAACCGCCTACCTCTCCGCTCTCGGACGGCTGGAGGGCTGCGCCGAGTACCACGTCCGGGCCTCCCAGCAGGACGAGGAGCTGCTGCTGCGGGACGTGCTGGCGGGGTCCGTCGAGGCCCGGGAACTCAATGACCGGATCCGCGCCGGGGACCCCGATCCGCAGCTGCCCCTGGCGCTCGGAGAGCTCGTCGCCCGCGACGTCCAGGAACGCCAGGAGGCACTCGGCGCGGGACTTCTGCAGGCGCTGACCGGGTACGCCCGCGAGCACGTCGTCCACCCCCCTGCCTACCCCGACTTCCTCAACCTCTCCCTGCTGGTCCCGCACGAGAAGAAGGACGACTTCCTGACCGCCCACCAAGGGCTCGCCGACCAGACCGCCGACGGTGTGGACGTCCGGGTCACCGGCCCCCTGCCCCCGTACAGCTTCGTCCAGTGACCGCCGCACACCGTGCAGTCACCCGCACACCGTGCAGTCACCCGCACACCGTGCAGTCACCCGCACACCGTGCGGTCACCCGCAGACCGTGCGGTCCCCGCACACCGCCGGGCACCCGCACACATGCGGCCACCGCCCCCGGAGCCACCGCACTCCCGACCCGAGGAGGACGACGACCATGGGCCTCCTGACCTACCTGGCCACCCTTCCCATCGCCCCGGTCCGAGCCGTCGTCTGGGCTGCGCAACGCGTCACGGAGGAGGCCGAGGAGGAGTTCTACGACCCGGCGCCCGTGTGGCGCGAACTCGCCGACCTGGAGCGACGCCTGCTCAACGACGAGATCGACGAGGACACCTTCGACCGGCGTGAGGACGAGCTCCTGGACCGGCTGGCGGAAATCACCGCGTTCCACCAGCGACGTGCCTGACAGGGAGCCGTCACCGTGACCGAACCCCTCCCCGGCCGACTCGGGTCCTTCCCGTCCCGCGCCGCCCCCGCGCCCTACGGACAGAGCACGTCCAGCCTCGCCGACATCCTGGAACGCGTCCTCGACAAGGGCATCGTCATCGCCGGCGACATCCGTATCAACCTCCTCGACATCGAGCTGCTCACCATCAAACTCCGCATCCTCATCGCCTCCGTCGACAAGGCGAAGGAGATGGGCATCGACTGGTGGGAACACGACCCGTCCCTCTCTTCCCGGCACACCGGCAGCCCCCTCGAACAGGAGAACCGCCGCCTGCGCGCCGAACTGGAAGAGCTGCGTCGCACGGGCACCGGAACGGCGCGTGAGGCGGTGGCGGGCACCGCCGACGCGACGCCCGAGGACGACGCCGACCGCAGGCCTCCCCGGAGGCGGTCCTGATGACCCGCAGCAGCGACACCCTCACCTACGTGTACGCCGCTGCGTACCTCACCGAGGCCCTGCGCGACGCCCTCACGGACCTCCGCGGCATTTACGGCATGACGGTCCACCCCCTGACCGCAGAGCCCCCCACGGGCGCTCCGGAGCCCCCCATGGGCGCCACGGAGCCCCCCATGGGCGCCCTGGACGACCCCCGCCCGGTACTCGCCTTCGCGGCCAGCCCCGTCCCCGCCGACGACTTCAACGAAC
Organism: Streptomyces sp. cmx-4-9; assembly: GCF_046548835.1. Lineage (NCBI taxonomy): Bacteria > Bacillati > Actinomycetota > Actinomycetes > Kitasatosporales > Streptomycetaceae > Streptomyces > Streptomyces sp. cmx-4-9. The sequence goes on from NZ_JAEBEE010000002.1 coordinate 779,073, forward strand.
ACGACCTGAAGACCCACTTCGAGGACCTCCGGTGGCTGGAGGACGTCGCCCGCGCCCACCACGACGTCGTGCAGGCCCTCGCCACCCGCGCCACGGTCCTGCCCCTGCGCATGGCCACCGTCTACCAGGACGACGACCGGGCCCGCCAGGCCCTCAGCCGGCAGCACCACGTCTTCGCCGCACGACTCGCCGAGCTCGACGCCCACACCGAATTCGGCGTGAAGATCTACCTCGCCCCCGTCACCGACTCCCCGGAGGAAGACCGCGCCGCACACGGCGAAGCCCCCGCCCCCACCACGCCCGGCAAGGCGTACCTACAACGGCGCAAAGCCCAGCACCACGCCGTCGAAGCCCGCTACGGCCAGGCCCGGCAAGCAGCCGCGGCGCTGGAGGCCATCGCCTCCCACTACGCCACGCACCGCGTCAGCCACCCCGTCCAGAACGGCGCCCTGACCGGTCCGGCGGAGAACGTGCTCAACGACGCCTACCTCGTCCCGAACGCCCACGCACAGCGCTTCACGACCGAGATCGAGGAAGCCGCGAACGCCTACGACGGCATCCGCCTCGAAGTCACCGGCCCCTGGGCCCCGTACTCCTTCGCCATGCCGCCCTCCGACGAGGGACCCCGTACCGGGCCTGACCAGGCGCAGCGCCGATGAGCGTCGTGCACCACGAGGAACCGCTGCCCGGCCGCCAAGTCGCGCTGGTGGACCTCCTCGACCGGCTGCTCAGCGGCGGCGTCGTCATCACCGGCGACATCGTCCTGTCCATCGCCGACATCGACCTCGTCCGCATATCGCTGCGCGCACTCATCGTGTCCGTGAGCTCCGAGGCACCCATGGGCGGCGCGGAGGAGGGGCGTGACACGAGGGCGCAGGAAGAGCCGTGGACATGAGTGCGCAGCAGGGGCCAGGGAAGAGAGAGGGACCCGCGCCGCAGAGACCGGACACGGACCTGCACGGCGTCGGCGACGCCATGTCCCACGCGTTCCGCCTCCTCCAGGCACCTCCCCCACCCGAACCGTCCCCGCGTCGCCCCGCCCACCGCCTCTACACCGACCGCGACACCGTGGAAGAGGACCTCCTCAAACTCGTCCTGACCCTCGTGGAACTCCTGCGCCAGCTCATCGAGCGCCAGGCACTGCGCCGCGTGGACGCCGGAGGCCTGTCGGACGAACAGGAGGAGGAGTTGGGAGCCACCCTCATGGCCCTCCACGACCGCCTGGCCGACCTGTGCGAAGAACACGGCTACGCCCTCGAAGACCTCAACCTGGACCTCGGGCCACTCGGCCCGCTGCTCCCGCCCCCCACCTGACACCGCCGGATGCGCCCACGGCCGCCACCGGCGGCGACGCGAGCCCGCCGGCCCCAACCATGGTGACCCCGGCTGCCCTTGACCGTACGCCCCGTACCCTCCGTACACCCCGTACGCCCCGACCCTCCGTACGCCGCACGCCCCGTGTGCTGCCGGGGGCTCCTCCCTGCGCCCAGGCGTCAACGCAGTACGTCCTTGCCCCTCTCCTTCAGGCGGCGGGCCTTGCCGCGCGCCTCCAGAGCAGCGCCCTTGGCAGCCAGCCTCTTCCGGCCCACCGCCCAGGCCGCCTTGCGCACGACCTTCCCCGAGACCTGCTCGATCTGCGCCTTCGCCTTCTCCCTGGCACTCATGTCGCCCCTCGCTCGCGGTTCTCCGATCGGCAACCGACGGTCTGCGGACCACAGCTGAAGGCCGTCAGGCTGCGCGGTGCGGCTTGTGCGGCGTCACGCGCAGACGTGCGCGCGCGGGCAGGTCCGCCCAACCGGTGGACTGCCGCGCCCGAGCCAGCGGACCTTCACACAGGGTCCGCATGACGGCTTGCGGCTCCCCGTCGGGACTCAAGGTCACATCGAGATCGGCCGTCGGATGCCTGCGCGTACCGACCAGCCGAGCCTGCGCCCCGGCGACGCCGGGCTGACGCCGCACGTCGGCGGCCAGCGCCTCGCTCAGAGCACTCTCCCGCAGCTCCGCTCCCGCCACGCCGGGCTCCCCGCGCAAGGGCACGGGGCCCGGACGGGACCGGTGCAGCTGCGCCAGCAGCCACCACAGCGCCAGCAGCAGGACGACCGCCAGAGCAGCGATGACCACGGGCCACCACCATCCCTCCCGCGTCCACCGGTCACGGTCCGCAGCGGACAGCAGCACGGCCTCGCCACGGGTCAGCGGCCAACCGGACGGAGGCGCCAGTCGCCACTCCCGGTACACGTCGAAGCCGCCCGCCAGCATCAACAGCCCCGCACCCATCAGGACGATGCCCACCAGGGCCAGCAGGATCCGGTTGATCGCAGATTTCCTCATGAGACCCTCTCCTGTCCTCGGCCCGCCGACGGGGCGCCTCGCAGCCGCGTCACGTCCTGCGGGCCCGGGCCCGGACGTTGATCCGCGGCCGACGAGCCAGATAGAGCCGGTCGAGTTCCTTGCGCAGCGCAACCAGCAGATCGGCCTTGACGTCGGCGGGCGCTCGGAAACGCACGTCGGAGCGGACACCGATGCGGTTCCTCCCCACGCGGACGCGGGCAGCGCTGACGCCGGGCACCCGCATGGCCGCGTCCCGCAACAACAGAACCGCAGCCTTGCGGTCGATGACACCCCGCACGTGAGCGTCGGCACGCTGCAGGGGCAGCTTGTGACGCAGTCCCGGCGTCACCGCCAGGACGAACAGCCACAGACCCAGGAGGACGAGTACCACTGCGCCGACCCGCATCCACACGTCGTCCACGGGGCGGCTCGACACCTCGTCGGCGAGGCGGGTACGCCAGGCGGCAGCGGAGCCGCCCGTCCGGACCCTGACCACGTCGAACAGCAGTACCGCGGTCACCAGGGCGATGACCAGAGCCGTCACCGCGGCGGGAATCCGGCGCGCAGACCACGGCCGGTGAACCCCCTTGGAGCGTCCCCCGGCCGGCCCGCCGGGCGAGGGCCCGCCCTCAGGTGCGGGGGAGCGGGGCGCATGCGCGGGTCCGGCGTGCCGGTCCTCCTGCGTGTCCGTTTCCGGTGCGCGTTCCCGGTCCTGGTTCATGCCGGCTCCTTCCGCTGGCAGGCACCGCGCCTCATTGCACGCGCCTGTCGTCCATCCCCCGGAACGGCAGGAGGTGCTCGATGACCAGGGTGACCTCGGACACGCGCATCCCGGTCAGCTCGGACACCCTCGCCCCGACGTACTCCTGCACGTGCAGCGCGGAACCGGTCAGGTCCGACGGATAGGGCAGGTCGATCGACAGGCCCAGCCGGGCCGCACCGTCCCCGGTCGTGACCGAGACCCGTGGGGCGGCCGACCTGCCCGCTGCGCTGTCCGCCAGCCCGGCCATCGCTTCACGGGCCGCACGGACCGCGATACGGGCCACGACCTTGTCCGGGATCACCGTCGCGCCGCGTTCGGCCGCCGGGATCGCCGCCGGCCCGCCCGACTCGACCGCGTCCTCGGGGGGTGCGGCAGGCTGCGTGCTCACCGCCGGTCCCGTGAACGGACGAGCTCGGACAGGTCCAGGTCACCCTGCAGCATGCGGCCAACCACCAAACCCACCGCGCCCAGGACCGCAACGAGGAGGAAGGCCCAGAACCCGCCGAAGAATGCGGCGAAACCCAGAGCCATGCCGGCCATCAGACCCACTGTTGCTGCGCTCATCTCACTCACCCACGCTTTTCGTCAGTCCGCTCTCCGCCCTGTGCGCACCGGAAGCGGAGGAAGTGCGAACAGGGACAGGTCACTGAACGCGTCCTTCGCCTTCGCTTTCCTCCTCGTCTTCCTCGTCCGGCAGGTGGACGTCGTCGACGGTGATGTTCACCTCGACCACCTCAAGACCGGTCATGCGTTCCACCGCGGTGATGACGTTCGTCCGGACGTCCCCGGCGATGTCCACGATGGCGACGCCGTACTCCACGACCACGTCGAGGTCGACGGCGGTCTGCCGCTCGCCCACCTCCACCTTGACGCCCCGGCTCACGCTGGGACGACCGCCCGGGACCATGTCCTTCACGGCGCCCAGCGTGCGGGCCACTCCGGTGCCGAGCTTGTGGATGCCCGGGACCTCCCGCGTCGCCATGCCGGCGATCTTTTCCACCACACTGTCTGAAATCGATGTCCGGCCCCGTGTCTCGGGTGCGGTCCCGGGGCCGCTGCGCCCCGTCAGGGTCTTGTCCGCGGAACCGGTCCTGCTGCCGCCCGCGACCGGGTCGATGGTGTCCGACATGAAGACCTCCCCAGGCTGTCGGTCCGGGCGCCGTGCCGACGCCCTCGCATGGTTAGACACCGCACCCGGGCATTCCTCACGCGGCCGATGCGGCCGTCTGCGGCCTACCATCGAAAGGGCATCCGCGGCCGCGAGACCGTGCCGGGAGAAGGCGAGACGCGATGCGCCACCAGCTCAAACCCCCACCGCCGGCGCCCGGGCCTGCCCTGCAACCAGCCGCAGACGCCCCACACCGCGGCGACGACGGGGCCGGTCTCACCGACCACACGCTGGCCGTACGGGCCGCCGAAGGGGACGAGGACGCCTTCGCCCTCCTGGTCCGCCGGCACAGCAGCCGTCTGCTCGCCCTGGCCCTGCACCTCCTCGGCAACCGGGCCGACGCGGAGGACGCCGTACAGGAGGCCTTCCTCAGCGCGTGGCGGCAGCTCCCGGGCTTCCGGCACGGCTCGTCCTTCGGTACCTGGATGTACCGCATCGTGACCAACCGGAGCCTGAACATCCTTCGCTGCCGACACCGCCCCGAACCCCTGGACGCCCTCAGCGACCCCCCTGCCTCGGATGCGCGCAGCTCACCGCCCCGGATCGCCGAGGCCGACGCCGCGACGGCCGCCCTGGTCCGCGCACTCCTGCAGCTGAACCCCGACCTGCGCGTCTGCTGGGTGCTGCGGGAGCTCCACGGCCTGCACTACGAGGAGATCGCCCGCCTGGTGGGCGTCGGCGAGAAGACGGTGCGCGGCAGGCTCTTCCGTGCACGACGTGCGTTGATGGAGGCGATGAGCCCATGGCGCTAGACCCGGACCGCCCCGGCGGCAGAGACCCGGACGGCGCAGAGAGGGCCGGCCCGGGGAACGCGGCGGCCGAGCGCGCCGATGGCCCCGACCTGCTTCCGTGGGCCGTGGAGGCGCTGGCAGCGCTGGACCGGGCAACCCTTGCCCTACGCGAGGAGGCACCGCCCGAAAGCCGCGCAGTCGCCCACCGCATCATCAACGCGGTCCGGGCGGAGACCCGCCTCGGCGCCCTGCTGCTCCTGGACGACCCCGCACACGACCTGCGCATCGCCGAAAGCGCAGCCGCCAAGATCCTGCGCCAGGCCGTGGACAGCGTCCCCGGTGCCCGCGCCGCCAGCTGCCGCCTCATCCCCACCCAGGGCGACGACACACTGCACACCGTCGCCCTCACCATCGCCGCCGCACTCGACCGCCCCCTGCCGGAGCGCATCGAGGAAGTACGCCGGGCCGTCTTCCAGGCCGCTCACCGCGTCCTCGGCATCGCCGTTGCCACCGTCGACCTGACGGTCGACGCCGCACTCGAACCCACCCGCCTGCCCGACAGGGCGCCCCACGCGAGCAGCGCATCATGAACCCCTCCGCTCTCCACCACGACCTCCACCGCGCGGCAGCTCAGGCCGCCCTCGCCGTACCGGGCGTGGCCGCTCTCCAGCCCTCCTTCGCCGAACGCCTGGCCCTTGCCGCCTCGCGAACGGGACATGCGGCCGCAGGCACGAACACCAGCCGACCCGTCGAGACCGCCGGCGTCCGCTGCACGCCCGCAGCGGACGGCACGTGGTGCATCGAGGTGCGCTGCGTCCTGCACGCCGACCGGCGCATCGCCGACACGGCCCAACGCGTACGCGAACACGTACGCACCGCAGCCACGACCTGCCTGGACCGCCACGGCACCACGGGCTCCGTCGCCGTCCAGGTCACCGTCACGCGTGCTGTCGGCGGCTGCCCACCCGGGCCGAACCGGCTCGCGGGCCTCGGCCCCCCGCGGCCATCGGAGGGAACCTCCGGTGCGTGACGGCCCCGCTGACGGACCGGGGCGTCACGCTGGCAGGGTGAGCGAATCTCCCGCACAGCCCGACCCGTCATCGGATGACGAGGTCGTCGACCGACTCGTGCCGCTGTGGCTTCGTGAAGCGCAACCGCACGAGGCTTCAGCCGCCCACGAAGCGCAGACGGACTGGAAGAACCGCCGACTGTCAACCGCAGCCGCCCGCGAGCTGGCCGACTGGGTGACGGCTCGCGTCACCGACTCCGCGTTCAACGAAGAGGAGGGGCCCACGCACGCAGGGCCCGCCCCGATCAGCGTCGCCGACAAGGCAGCCGTCCACCGCTGGCTCCTGGCACACGGCCACACGCTCTGAATGAAGTTCTGAATGAAGTCCCGGTCGGACAGCCGTACTCCGAGGAGCAGGCCGGGCGCCGGGCATGCACCCGCCCGCCGCACGCTCAGGGTTCGTCGTCGAAGGCGATCACCGAGTCGGCGTAGGCGGGGCGGTGCTCGTGCGAGTCCGCGGGGGGAGCGCCGCCGCAGCGGCCGGCAGACGGGCGGCCGTCCCGATGAGGTGCGGGCTGCGCGGGGCGGATGGTGAAGGTGTGCAGGGTGCCGGTGATGTCCAGGAGACGGCCCAGCTGTGCGGGGACTGCATCCAGGACGAGGGTCTTCTCCGTGGTGGCAGCCTGCCTGTCGAGATCGAGCAGGAGGTGCACGCCGGCGCTGTCGCAGAAAGTCAGGGCGGACAGGTCGAGGTCGAGACCGCTTGCACTTGCTTCGAGCGCCGCCGTGAGGTCGGCGCGGACCCCGGGCTGATTGTCTGCGTCGATCTCTCCGATGATCCGGGCGGTGGTGCGTTGCGGGCCGGGCAGGACCTCTACGGAGACGGTCGGTGCGACGTCACAGGGAGAGGGCTCGTGGGCGGGGTGCGTCATGGCCTGTCTCCTTCGTGGACTCAACACGTACAGGACGCGGGGCGCAGCCTGGCGTCTCAGCGGGCCGCCGGCCCGGGGCTTTCGAGGTCGGCGAGGAGTTTGATCAACTGTGTGATCTCGTGCGGCCCTTCGGCCGGATGCCGGAAGTGGGTGCCGTCGGTGACCTGGTAGCGGTTGCGGCGGCCGTGACGGATCCGGGTGAGGTAGCCGGCGCTCTCCAGATCGGCGACCACGGCACGCACGGCCCGTTCGGTGATCTGGCATGCGTCGGCCATGTCCCGCATCCGCAGCTCCGGGTCCCGCGAGAGCATCGCCAGGATCCGGGCATGGTGGGTGACGAAGGTCCAGCTGGTCCGGGGCGCGGCCGTTTCCATGCCTCGCATTATAGGAAGCAGAATTCCGGTCTCGTCAAGCCTGAGTCGTGGCGCAGGGTCCTGGTTCGGGGAGGCCGGTGATCCCTTCTTGTCTACGAAAGAGACCTTTTTAGGGATTCATCCGTTTATTGCGTCTTTATGGGTAGGCGGGACACGAGAACACGCGCATCACTCCTGCTGTGGAGGTCATCATGGCGTCAACCCACCGCTCGCCCATCGAGGAGCACCCCGACCTGATGGAGCTGCGGGCACGGCACGACCGCGCGGCGGCGACACCGCGCGCACAGATGGTCGAGGCCCTTGCGCTGCTGACCGGTCTCTACCTCGCCGCGTCCCCCTGGATCGCCGGGTTCAACGACTCGGTGACCCTGGCTGTCACGAACCTCATCACCGGCATCGCCTACATGCTGCTGCTCGGCGGCCTCGGCAACTCCTACGAGCGCACCCACTCCATGGCCTGGGCCGCGGTCGCCATCGGCATCTGGACCTGCGTCGCGCCCTGGGTCGTTGCGGGGGACGTGGCCCAGACCCGCTCGATCACCAACAACCTGATCATCGGGATACTCGCCACCGCCCTCGCGCTTGCGGCCGCCTCGGGAGCCCGCGACCGCGACACCGGCCACCGCGGCACCGGCGCCCGGAACTAGCCGCAGCGCACTCACGGGAGCCACTGACGGGAGCCACTGACGGGTCCCGTGCACGGAGCAGCGACCCCAGGGTCGCTGCTCCGTGCTGTTGACCCGGGAGTCAGCGTTCGCCCGCACGAGCCGATCTCGACGGGGCGCCCCGTGGGGTTCAGGTGGTCGGTGAGGCCGGGCTCAGCGTGAAGAGGCTGATGGAGCCGGTTCGCTGGAGGAGTCGTACGAGCTGCGGGTTGGGCGCGACCAGGCGAATGGTGTGACCCTGGCTCGCGGCGGCGACTCGGCCGCGGAGCAGCACGTTCAGGCCGGTCGAGTCGCAGAACGTCAGACCGCTGACGTCCACGACGATCTCCGTCGGCTCCTCGGCGCGGGAGACGGCCTGCCCCAGCGAGGCATCGAGGCGCCGGGTGGAAGCGGCGTCCTGGTCGAGGTCACCGGCCACGCGGATGACGCTCACGGACGCGCCGCAGGCGCCTTCCGCCGGACTGCTCTGCTCGGCCATCTGCGTTCCCCCGTCATCGTGCACCTGATGTGACAGTACGTGACCCGGCGCCCGCCCGCGGTGCGGGGTGGGCACCTGCCTCGAGGGGGAGGGGAGGGGCAGGTGCCCACGGGGTGACGGTCGGGGCCGCTCGCGCCGGACCGCCACACCCTCCACCGTAAGACGGCACCGCTCGAAACGACTCACGGACCCCGGCGCTGCAGATCCTCCCGGGGCCGGGCTTCCCGTCCGCGCCCGCGTACCGCTGCCCGGCGGACCGGCCCGGGTGGCGGCTGCGCTCCTCGAACCGCCTGCACTGCCCGCGCCGGTACCGGGGTCTGACCCGTTTGCCTTACTCCGCATGGTGCAGGGTTCCGCCGGGGCGCACAGTTGCGTGGTGTAAGCAGTCAGTCGCGTGCTGCGATGACGGCGCCCCTGGGGGCGTTTTCGCACACGGCCTGTTCGGACGGAGTGCCATGAGTGACCACGCCATACCCGAGGTTGGGGCCGAGCACGAGCACGAGCACGGGCGCGAGCACGAGCACGGTCAGCCGCGCGCCGCGACGGCCGCGCCATCCGCCCCAGGGGCGGCGGACGCCCCGGTGGCCGATGTCCCGCCGGCGGGGGAAGCGGACGGTTCGGACGGCCTGCGGCGGACGACGGCCGAGGACGCCGAGAGTCTGCGCATGCTGCTGGAGACGGCCGCGGCCCTGCGGCCCGTAGAGGAGATCGCCGACCTCGTGACGCTCCTGCGACGGACCGGTCAGCTCCCCGACAGCGCCGACCAGGCCCTGCGCGCCGCCGCCGTGTCCCGTCCCGTCGAGGACGTCATCGCGCTCGCCGTGCTCCTTGCCGAGGGGCAGGAGCAGCGGTCCCAGCCGGACGTGGCCGCGTCTGAAGGCGAGCCCGAGGGTGAGCCGGGCGCAACGCCTCTCCCGGCCGCGTCACCTGCGCAGACCGGCGTCGCGCCCGCGGTCGCCGTCCACCGTCCCGCCCCCGCCGCGGAGCCGGGTACCGTTCCCCCCGCTCCAGACCCGGAGTTCGCGCCGTCGGAGCCCGCTGCGGGCGTCGGCGAGGTGCCGCACGAGGTCCTGGTGACCGAGGTGCAGAAGAGCACGCCGAGCCGGATGCTGCGCTGGCCGGTGGCTGCGGCACTGCTGGTGTCCGCCGTCGCCTACGTGCCCGGACAGCTGTCGGGTACGCCCGCCGGGTCCCGGGTGTGGCTGATGCTGGGCCTGGCAGGCGCCTGTCTGGTCCTCGCCGGGCTGGTGGTCGCGAGGGACCGTACGTGGGTGTGGTCGGCGACGACCCTGACCGGGATCGGCCTCGTGTCCCTCCAGGCGCTGACGGCCACCCTGGGTGTCCACCTCCTGGACGACACCATGGCCGGCCGGCTGCCCTGGCCCACCGGCGCCACGATGCTCTGTGCCGGTCTCGTCGCCGTCCTGTCGGGCATGGCGCTGCTCTACCGTTCGGAGCAGGCGCAGCGCCCCGCACCCCGCCCCGCGGACTTCGTGCTGCCGGAGGCCGCCGCGACGGCGCTGGACACCCGGTACGACACGAGGGCCGGCCTCGGGCCCGATCACCCGCAGGAAGCGGAAGCCGCGGCAGCCCCGCCGGACCGGCAAACCGAGCCGGCCTAGACGGCCTGCCGGGTTCGTGCCAGGGGGCAACGCCTCACAGGCGTTTGGCGCTGCGCAGGGCGGCGGCGTAGTAGCCGTTCCCATCGAGGCGGGAGGCGCCTCCCTTGTCGCCGATGGTGGGGCCGTTGGCTTCCTCGCGGCTGGAGATGAAGATCTTGTGGCCTTCGGTGTCGTTGCCGAGGTAGATGCCGGCGTGGTCCAGGCGATCCGCGGTTCGCGAGTCGAGCTTGAAGAACACCAGGTCGCCCGGCTGGAGTACGTCAACGGCAGCCGGCCGGTCCTGCGCGGTGACACCCTTCAGCGGCAGGACCTCCACCCCGGTCTTCGCGCGCGCCATGCCGTTGGCGGTACGCGGCAGCCCGTTTCCGCGCGTGTCGGTGGACATCAACGGAAAGCGGCTGCGATAGCCGAAGACCGTGCGGATGAAACCGGAGCAGTCCATGGCACGGAACTTGGGCTTCTCGGGTTGTTCGGTCGTACCGTCACGGAAGGTGTACGGGATGCCGAGGTAGTCGTAGAAGTCCGACTGTTCCAGCCGCAGGTCGTTGCCGGCGGAACCGTTGGGGTTCAGGGGCCCGAAGGCCGCGTCGCCCGCGTACTGGACGCCTGCCGCATCCTTCTTCACCGGCGCCTTGTCGCCGTACTGGAAGGCGATCGCGAAGATGTCGTCCTCCTCGCTGCCGGAGAACTTCTTGAACCAGTCCTGGAACCACTGCTCCCGCTCCGCACCGGCGCGCCAGGGCTCCGGCAGGAGGCGTACCCACGTGTCGGTGACGACCCGGGTCTGCGGGGCGGCCGGCTCGGTGAAGGTGCGGCTCTTGCCGGTGAGCGTCGCGGTACGGGCACCGTCCGTGAACGTCGCGAGGACGGCGCCGTCCCCGCTGCGCAGCACCGAACGCTGCGGGTTCTGCAACCGCTCCCACCTCTCGGTCCCGTCCTGAGCGCCCTTGGCGCCGCCCTGGGCCGCCTGGTCGGACACGCGGGCCACGACGGGTGCTTGAGCCTGCTCCTCCTTGCGCAGCGCATACGTGAAGTAGGCGCTGGCGGTCAGCAGGCTCGTCACCATGAGGACGAGCAGGACGGGGCGGGCGGGTTTGGCGGTCATCGTTGCTCCGGGCGGTACGGCAGACGGTTCGGGCAGGGGCGGGGCGTCGGTCAGGCGTGCGGCAGGAAGCCCAGCAGGATGCCCGAGGTCAGGACGACGTACGTCATGAGGGTCGCGGACCCGGTGGCGAGGAGCGTGGCGCCCTTGGGCTGGCGGACCAGCTGGTAGGCGATCAGCCCGGGGACGATGAAGCCGAGGGTCTGGTTGGCGTAGAGCAGCGGGAACTTCATCTGCAGCACCAGGACCACCGTGGCCTGGAGGAGCACCCCGATCAGGACGACGGCGGCGAACAGGCGCTTGCCGTAGAGGATGACGTACTTCTGCGTGATGAGCGTGAGCACGTACGTCAAGACGGTGATGCCTACGACGAGCGCCGCCCGCTGCAAGTCCTCGATGAGGGTGAGGGCGAGCCACCCCGGGGTGATCATGCCGCCGGGGGAGAGGTTCGTCGTGAGGTAGCACAGGAGGGAGAACAGCAGGCCCAGTGCGATGCCGATCGCGGCTATCTCCGGAGTGAGGACTGCGGGGATCAACGGGGCTCTCCTGGATAGTGCCGGTGCGGGTCGTACGACGGGTCGTGCGGGTCGTACGACGGGTCGTACGGGTCGTACGACGGGTCGTACGGGTCGTACGGGCGGGGGACGTGCGGCTGCTGCGCGTGCTGCGGCCAAGGCTGTTCGAGCTCCGGCTGCGGCGCGGCGTACCCGTGCGGGCCCGGGTGCTGCTGCGGGGCTGAGGGGTGGTGCTGCTGCTCGTGGTGTGGCTGGGGGTACAGCGGCGGTGCATGCTGCGCCGGGTTCGCGTACGGCTGCGGCCGCACGTACTGCCTCGGCACCGGCGGCTGCGTGTACCGCGCCTCCTGTGCGTCGGTGAGGTCCGCGTAGGGGTCGAGGTGCGGGACGTACTGCGGCTGGGGCGGACTCTGGGTGGGCTCCTGCGGCGCGGGCTGGTCCTCCTCGAAGCCGGGGAGTTCCGCGAGGTGCTCCAGGAGGATTTCCCCCTGGCCGTGGATGTTGCCGATGGCCACCAGGGAGGAACTCTCGCCGAGGTGTCCGAGCAGCTCGTGCATGAACGTCTCGCCGTCGCGCTGGTCACCGCCGAGGTCGACGGCGCGCGAGCGCCACTCGGCCGGAATCGCGTCGATGGCGCTCTTGGCCGGGTGGCCGATCACAAAGACCTTCTCCGGCATCAGCGCCGGCACGATCTGGCCCATCTGGCCGTTGCGCTCGACCCGGTCCGGCCGGCAGTTGATCACGACGTGCAGGGGGCGGTCGACGGCGCCCAGGTCCAGCAGCTGGTTGATGTTCATCAGCGTGGACTCGGGGTCGTTGGCGGCGAAGACGTTGGCGAAGCGCACCCGCTTGCCCCCCGGGGCCACGTACCGCTCGACGGACAGCACGCCCGGGTCCGGCGGGGCGTCGTACATCCCCTGGAGCGCGGTCTGGCGGTCGACGCCGAGCAGCTCGGCCACCGTCAGCGCGATGGCGACGTTCTCCTTGAAGGTGAACCAGCTGAATCCGCGCAGCTCCTCGTCGCTGACCGTCTCCGGATCGGCGTAGACGAGCGTGCAGTCGCGCGCATCGGCCTCCTCCTGGAGGACGTGGAAGCGCTCCTTCTCCGCGGTCACGCAGATCCCGCCGTGCGGCATCGAACGGGACAGTGAGCGCCCGATGTCGTCGAGCGTGGGGCCCATCTCGGCGACGTGGTCCTCACGGACGTTGCACAGCACGCCGATGGTCGACTGGATCAGCTTGGACTGGTTGATCTCCTGGAGGGCCGGCATCACCGCCATGCATTCCATGACGAGGACGTCGGGCTGGTAGGCGGCGGCACGCCGGACGATGCCGATCTGTTCCACGACGTTGGCGATGCCGAACTTGCGGTAGACGGGCTCCTCGGTGGCGTCCGGGTGGATGAACCGTGCCGCGGTGCCGGTGGTCTTGGCGACCGTGAGCAGGCCGCCGCCCCGCAACGCCCCCGCGCACAGCCGGGTGATGGAACTCTTGCCGCGGATGCCGTTGACGAGGACGCGGTGGGGTATCCGGTCGAGGTTGGCGAAGTGCCGCCGCTGCTCGACGATGCCGGCGACCAGCATGATCAGGCAGCAGGCGAGCAGCACGCAGTACAGGAAGAGCACGGTGAATCAGTTCCTTCCGGCCGGAGCGGCTCGGCCGGGTGTGCGGTCGGCGGCGCCGGCGTCCCGCTTGCGCTGCTCCTGCAACTGCTGGCGGATGACTTCGAGGCTTCGGGTGACGGCGCCGATCTCGTCGTGGTGGGTCGGATAGAGGACGGTACGGCGGTCCCCGTCCACGAGGGCCTCCGCCCGCCCGGCGAGCGTGCGCAGGGGTCGCACCACGATGATGTGCAGCCAGCCCAGGCAGGCCACCGCGCACGTGAGCCCGAGCAGCCCGGTCAGTACGGTGCGGTTCTGCGTGGTGTAGGCGGGGATCTCCAGGCCCTTGGCGTCCTGGAGGGTGACGACCGTCCACTCCAGCGGCTGGGCCGCCCCGCCCCCGGTCATGGGCGCCGCGGCGGCGATGGAGGTCGCACCGCGACGCAGGACGCTGCTGCGGGGGCCGGGACCCTTGCCGCTCTTCTGGTTGGCGCTCGTCACCAGCTCGTCGAGCCTGGGGTCCGGCAGTCCCGTGAAGGCGCGGTATCCGGTGCTGGAGCCGATGACCCGGTGCTTGCTGTCGACCACCCGGACCTCGCCCATCCCCGGCCGCTTGAGCAGCGCGTTGATGAAGTCGATGCGCAGCTCGCCGACGACCACCGCGCCACCGAGCGCCGGCGCATCGGCGTACTCGGTGATCAGCGGCTCGTTGCCGCTGTCGCTCACGGTCACCGGTTCCCGCGCGGTCTTCCTGGCACCGGCGTGGTGGGGCTTGCCACCAGCCCGTGCCATCACGGTTCCGTCGGCCTTCAGGACGTAGAGCGACTCGTACCGCGCATGCTCGCTGCGGGTGCGTTCCAGGACGGCCGTCATCTCGGCGGGGCCGGTTTTCGCGGAGAGGACGGAGGCGACGGAGGTGAGGTCGGCATGGCCTTCGTTGAGGGCCCGTCGTACCCGGTCGGCGAGGGTGTCCGTGCGCTCGCGCTGATCGTCGACGATCGTCTGCGGCACCTTGGCGGAGGTTCCCGCGCGGTTGAGCGTCAGCAGCAGCGGCGCGGACCACGCCAGCAGGAGGACTGCGCACGCCGCGACCAGGGCACGCGTCCCGATCCGGCTGCGGCGGCCCCGTCGGGGGTGGTCCGCCGGTGCGCCCGGCTCCCCGAGCAGTTGTCGGCGCAGGCGGTCGAGAGCGACCCCGATACGGGCCGTCTCGGCGTACTTGGGCACGGTGACCGGGCGGTGCAGGTCACCGCGGCCGATCCGGCGGCTCTCCAGGAACAGCTGGAGCAGCGGGCGCTGCACGGTGATGACGAGCAGGGCCACGGCGAGCGCTCCGAGGACCAGCAGCGCGCCGGCGGCGGCGATCCAGAAGAAGGAGTCGGTGACGGCCAGGCCGCCTTCGGAGGCGCTGACGAACGAGACGACGGTGAGTCCCAGCGCGGTCGCATCGGTGCCGACGCCGGGGGCCGGGCCGGCAAGCTTCGCGTAGCCGGCCACCGAGCGGTGACCGGCCGTCGCATCCCCGAGCAGGCTGCCGCTCACGCCGGCGAAACCGCCGGAACCCGGGTCCTTCGACTGGAGCGGGTGCTGCTTCGCCTTCTGCGCCGCACTCTTGGCGAACGAGGCGAGCTGCTGCTCCTCGCGCTCCGAGCTGCCGGTGCCTCGGCTGCCCAGGACCTGGCCCGAGGCGTCGAGGACGGCGATGGCGCGGTCCTTGCCCAGGCTGACCCCCGGCACCTTCAGGCTGCTGGAGGCGATGAGGAGCTGCTGCGGACGGCCCTCCCAGGACAGCAGACCGAGGGTGAGGAGACGCACCTCGCCGTTCTCCAGCCGCACCAGGCGGGGGGCCAGGCCGGCCGGAGTGTTCAGTGTGCCCAGGTCGAGGGCCGTCAGTGCGAGGTTCTCACCCCGCTGCGCCTGGAGCCGCCCCGATGCGATCTCGACCACGGCCGTGCCGCGCCACTTCTGGTAGACGCTGCCGAGCTTGTCGAGCACCGAGTCCGGCGAGACCGGCTCACCCGCGCTGAAGAGCGCAGCCGTCCGGCTGATGTCGGTGATGCTCTCGTCGAGCGAGGCGCGCAGGGCGATGGCCCCGTCCTCCGCGAAGTACTGCTGGGAGGTGAGGACGGCAGGCGCCACAGCTCCCCTGCCGACATGGCCGAGCTGGAATGCGGTGAGGGCGGCGAGAGCCAGCAGCAGCGCCGACAGGACGGCGATGGGCGGACGGATGCCCCCCAACAGGGACATGTCTGCTCTACGACGGGTCCGGCGCCGGCGCATCGAACGCGCTGCGGCCAACAGAGGCTCCTCTGGGTTCTGTCCTGGAGCCGGTGTGGCACGAAGGAGCGGGGTGGGTTGCGGGA
This sequence comes from Streptomyces sp. cmx-4-9, assembly GCF_046548835.1. Lineage (NCBI taxonomy): Bacteria > Bacillati > Actinomycetota > Actinomycetes > Kitasatosporales > Streptomycetaceae > Streptomyces > Streptomyces sp. cmx-4-9. Next base: position 794,727 of record NZ_JAEBEE010000002.1, read on the forward strand.
GGGCGGATTACGGGAAGGCGGGTGCGGGAAGGCGGGGACGGGACCGGATCCACCGGGAAGGACTGACGTCCGAGCCGCGGTGTGGCCGGAGTGCACCACTCCGCTATTTTCATCTGACTATGAGTGCCCCTTTCACCATGCGCATAACAATTGCACTACTGTGCGCATCGCTTGTCGTGGCATGTGCCGGTTTGGTCATTTTTGTGCATCGCCCCGACGGGGCGACTCCACCGGCGGCGTCCGAACCAGCGGCCCCGGCCGAGTCCGCGCCGACCGCCGACAACGACCTCGCGCAGCGCATCAGCCGTTTCACCGCGGGCTTCGGCGAACACGGCGGCTACCGCGTCCCCACCGGCGGGGAACGGACGGCTCTCGTCCGGGGCGTCGCCCTCCTGCTCGACGGCGACCAGGACGCGGCCCGAGCGCAGCTCGCCACCGTCGACTTCACCCTGGACACCGTCACGGACTCCGCCAGCGGCCGCCGGTACGCGGAGGTCGCCGACGGGGTGAGCGAGTCGGGCCCCGGCAACCGGGGCTGGGGGCGGGTGTACGTGGACCTCGACCATCCCCCCCGGTGGTCGGTGCAGGTTCCCCACCCCCTGGCCGATGCACGCACCGAGCTGCTGGGCGCACGCGTGCTGCGCGATGCGCCCGGAGGGGTGCTGGTGCTCGCCGGCGCCCACCGCAATGCGGGCAAGGACAAGTCGGCGGACATGGCCCACCGCACGGACTCCGCGTTCCACGCAGTGGTCCAGGAGCTGATGCGGCGCGACCTGCCCGGGATCCAGCTGCACGGATTCGCCGACGAGTCGTTCCCCGGCCGCGACGCGGTCGTCTCCACCGGCTCCGGTGACGGAGCGGCGGCGGACGCCAGGAACCTGACGGCAGCACTGCGAGGCGACGGGTTGACGGTGTGCGCGGCCTCCACGGAGCGGTGCCGGCTCTCAGGAACGGAGAACGAGCAGGGCCAGGTGGCGGCCGGCGACGACGTCCGGTTCCTGCACCTCGAACTGAACCGGACGGTCCGGTCGGACAACGCACTGCTCAACCGGACCGCGGCAGCGATCACCAGGCTGACCGACCGCTGGTCCGGCACCTGACGCCGGGGCCTTCACCGGGCGCGCCGGCGCCTTCCCGCGGTCGGTCCCTGCCGATGCGGGACACCGGACCGACCGGCGCCGGGGATGTGGGGCACCGGCGATGTCGCAGTCACATCGGCTCCTCGGTCTGCGCGGACTGCCTGGTCTGCTCCGGCTGCTGCTCCGACTGCGCGGTTCCGGCCTCCTGGTCCGCGCCGACGGTCTGGGTGGGCGCGGCGGCGAGGGTGAAGACGATCCGGGCGCCACCGGTGTAGTCGGGGTCGATCGCGATGGTGCCGCCGTGGAACTCGACGATCTTCTTGCACATCGCGAGGCCGATGCCGCTGCCGTCGTACACGTCCTTGGTGTGCAGGCGCTGGAAGATGACGAAGACCTTCTCGGCGAATTCGGGGGCGATGCCGATGCCGTTGTCGGTGACGGCGAACCGCCACAACTCCCCGTCCCGTTCGGCCGACACGTGGATCCTCGGGATTTCCCCGGGACGGCGGAATTTGACGGCGTTGCCGATCAGGTTCTGCCACAGCATCCCCATCTGCGTGGGGTCCGCGACCAGCGACGGCATGCCGTCATGGGTGATCACCGCCCCGGACTCCTCGATGCCGACACTCAGCGCCGACAGGGTGCGCCTCAAGACCGAGTCGAGGTCCACGCTCTGGTGGGTGTGGTGGACGCGGCCCACCCGGGAGAAGTCCAGAAGGTCGTTGATCAGGGTCTGCATCCGGTTCGCGCCGTCCACCGCGAAGTCGATGTACTGGTCCGCCTTCGCGTCCAACTGCCCGCCGTAGCGGCGCTGCAGGAGCTGGGTGAAGCTGGACACCTTCCGCAGCGGTTCCTGGAGGTCGTGCGAGGCCACGTAGGCGAACTGCTCCAGCTCGGCGTTGGACCGCTTCAGCTCGGCCGCCTGAGCGTCCAGCCGGCCCCGGGCCTCCTCCGCGAACGCGAGCTCGCGCACCAGGCGCCGGCGCATGGAGTCGATCTCCGCGCCGAGCAGGCGCAGGTCCGCCGGCCCGGTCGGGGTGATCGGATGCTCGAAGTGGCCTCCGGCCACGACGCGGGCGTCCGCGCCCAGTTGCGCCAGCGGCGTCGTGACTCCGCGCCGCAGACCCTCGAAGACCAGGCCGGCCAGTGTCACGATGACCAGCGCGATGGCCAGGAACACCCAGTTGCGCAGGTCCATGGTCGCCAGCAGCTCATCGCGGGCACGCGTACGCTCTGCCTGGAGCCTGTCCTGCTGGTCGGTCACCGCCGTCCGCACGGCATCGAACGACGTCTTGCCCTCCACCGCGCGCTCGGCCGCCAAGGGGGAGGGCGTCCCGGCCGGCGACGCGGCGATCGGCCGGGCGATCCGCTCCTGCCACCGCTCCACCGCCTCGCGGACGGTCCGCAAGTCCGCAAGACCGGCGGCGTCCCCGTGCAGGAGCTCCTCGATGCGGGTGCTGTGCTTCTTCTCCTCGGCGACCCCCTGCCGGTACGGCTCCAGGAACTCGGCGCGGCCGGTCGAGCCGTAGCCCCGGATGCCGGTCTCCTGGTTGAGCAGAGCCGACTCCAGGCGAATCGAGCTGGTCAGAGCGGGGGACCTCGTGTCCACCAGGTCCTGACTGAGCGAGGCCGTGCGCTCCAGTACCCAGGCGCCCGTGGCGCCCAGCAGCGCCAAGAGGATCAAGGATGCGGCCACGCCGACGCGAAGCCAGCGGCGGGTTGTCCATGCGGACAGCCTCCGTGCGGGCGGCAGCCCGTCCTGCCCGGTCATCTTGCACCCCTCCGCCGTCCGGCCGCTGCACGAACGTGGGGCGGCCCGCATACTGTAGTGCGCCGGACAACCTTTGTTGTCCACGGCCCCGGGATGGGCCTACAGTGCGGGTATGCCGGGCCATGAGTTCACACCACGGGGCAACCCCCCAGAGACGGCCGCCGCCGTGGAGGCAGCCCTGGCCGACCTCGCGCACCGCCTGGTGGGCCTGGACGGGCCGCCTGCGTCCTCACGGGACGATGCCGCGCAGCCACTGGCGCTGCTGCGCGTGCTGGACGACATGCGGCTGGCCGCCGAACGCCTCCAGCAGGGCGCTGCGGCAGCCGCAGCTCGGGCCGGCGCCGGCTACCCGCAACTCGGAGAGGCCTGCGGCATCACGCGGCAGGGCGCCAGACGACGCTGGCCCGGCCTGTACCACCACGCCCACGACAAACCCACGGAGCATCCGATGATGACCGCCCCCGCCCGCGCCTACGACGTCCTGCTCGTCGAAGACGACATGGCCGACGCCATGCTGATCGAAGAGGCACTCTCCGAACGCGGGGCACGCAACCTGGTCCAGGTCACCGACGGGATCGCCGCGCTGGAACACCTGCGCGACCCCGGCAACGTCCGGCCCGACCTCATCGTCCTCGACCTCAACATGCCCCGCATGAACGGCCGCGACCTCCTCCAGGTCCTGAAGACGGACGAGCACCTCCAGACCATCCCCGTCGTCGTCCTCACCACGTCGGCCGCACCCGAAGACGTCGCCGGCGCCTACAGCAGCCACGCCAACGCCTACGTCACCAAGCCCGTCAACCTCGACGAGTTCGAGAAGGCCGTCCAGAGCATCGACGCCTTCTACCTCGACACCGCCACCCGCCCGCCCCGCACCTGACACACCCGCCCGCACGACGCCCCGGCGGCGCCGTCCCGATCTTCGACATGAGGGGGAGAAAGGATGCATGGTTGTCATGGGACAACTGTGCATGCGGTTTCGCCGGTGCTGCGCCGCTGACCAGGCGGGTCGTGCGAGCGTCCTCGGACGAGGCTGCGCGGGGGACCGGCACGTCTGTGAACCCTCTCGACCGTCTCGATCGTCTCGAAGAAATGGCGCTGATCATGACGCACTACCTGGCCGTGGAACGTGCGGTACGCGCGGCAGCTCCGGACGATCTCCTGCGTGCGCTGAGCGACACTCTGATCGAACAGTTCGGTGCGCTGACGGTGGACCTCCTGTTGGCGGACTACAGCCTGACCTGCCTGCAGCCCGTCACCTTCCTCCCCTATACGGCCGAGCCGCTGCCCGTCCAGAACAGTCCTGAAGGCAGGGCGTTCGCCAGCCAGGAGCCGTACCTGCAGTCCGCTGCGCAGAACGGGGCCGTCGATCTCCATCTGCCCGTCACCGTGCGGGGCGACCGGCTGGGAATCCTGACCGTGCGTCTCCCCGAGGCAGCATGCACGTCCGAGGTGGTCGCGGAGCTGACCGAGTCGGCGGAGCTGCTGGGACGCGAGATCGTCGTCGCCGAGCGCGACACCGATCTCTACCTGCAAGCGCGCCGCGCATCCAGGCTCACCCTGGCGGCGGAGATGCAGTGGCAGTTGCTCCCGGCCCGATCCTGCTCACGTCCCGAGTACGCGATCGGCGCCCAACTGGAGCCGGCCTACGACATCCACGGCGACAATTTCGACTGGTCCACCACCGGGGAAAAGCTCACCCTGACCGTCACGAACGGCATGGGTGAAGGCATCCACGCCTCGCTGCTCACCAACCTCGCCATCAACGCGCTGCGCAACGCCCGCAGGGCCGGTATCGACATCGCAGACCAGGCTGCCCTGGCTGATCAGGCAATCTATGAGCGCTATCGAGGCAGCCAGTACGTCTCCACACTGCTGCTGTCCTTCGAGCTGGCGACGGGCCGCGGACGGGTCGTGGACGCCGGTTCTCCGCAGCTGTGGCGCATGAGGGACCGAGCGGTCGAGCGCGTCGAGTTCGAAGCGCAGCTCCCCATGGGCATGTTCGAGGAGACTCCGTATGTCACGCAGGAGTTCGACGCCCTGCCCGGTGATCGCCTGGTCTTCGTCAGTGACGGGGTGTACGGGGCGGTCTCGGCCGGCGGGGAGGCGTACAGCGAGCGGGCGCTCGCCCGGGCCATCCAGGCCACCAGCTTCCTGCCGGCCGCCGCAGTGCCCCGCGGCATCCTGCAGGAGCTTGCCGCACACCGTGCCGCCGATGCGCAGGACGATGCCCTGGTGCTGTGCATGGACTGGTTCGGTCGCGAGGCAGCGGAGGGCGGGGAGGCACAGCAGGTGGGGGAGGCGCAGGAAGGGCAGGAGTGAACCGCGTCGCCGACGGCTGTGCGGGACGCGGCCGGCGTTCGCCCGCGCCGAGCCGCTGAGCTCAAGAGGGCAGCGACTGAACAGTCGCGCACCCGGCGCTCATGCAATATCCGTTCATGCAATATCGGGGACGCCGCAGTCGGGGACGGGGACGGTGTCGCTGACATCGGCGTGGTGGAGGGCTGCACTGTTGAAGGCCGCCATGCCTTCGAACAGTGCTTGCTGCTGGGCCGGGGGCATGTGGGCCAGGACGGCCTGCACCTCGCCGGCCCGAGCGGCACGCACTTCGGCGAGCACGGCCCGGCCGCCTCGGGCCAGCCGTACCTCCAGCTCCCGCCGGTTGCCCGTGGCGCGGGCGCGCTCGATGAGTCCGGCAGCTTCCAGCCGGTCACACAGGCGGCTGACGGAGGGGGGCGTGGAGCCGAGCGCCTGGCCGAGGTCTCGGAGGTTGACGGCCTCGCGTACGTCGATCACGGTCAGCGCCCGCAGCTGGGAGGGAGGGATCGCCGTCAGAACATCCTGACCTCGGGTCCAGAGCAGATCCAGCATCTCCAGGAGCGTGGATGCCTCGAGAGCCACCGGTTCTGGGTCAAGGGATGGCAAGGGGACGGCGTGCGGCATCGCACCAATCTCTCATCCCGGCCGACGTTTGTCAGCCCGGCGGTCGCCACTGCCGAGCACCGAAGCTGAATCCACGGCCGGATCCACGGCCGGATCCACGGTTCGGATCGGGGGTTCCCGGACGTGCTGTCCTCCCGCCGGGTGCGGTTGCCGCAGTCCCTGGAGGAGCAGCTCGATCAGTCGGCGGGGGTCGTTAGCGGGGGTCGCTGTCCTGTCCGATGCAGCGGTTGCCGATGCCGCGCATCAGCTCATAGGGCTGTACGCCGGGTCTGGTGTCGCCGGCGGCGGCCGGTGCGTCGAGGAGCGAGAACCCCGAACCGGTCGCCGCGGTCGCCCGCCTCACCGGTGCCTACCTGCGCAGCGAGCTGGGCGAAGGAGCCTCGCCGCGTGGGGCGGGCGCTGCTCCGGCGTGCGAGGATTCCGGGGGCCCGGCAGTGAGCCGGCCGGATGAAAGGCACCACGACATGGCAGCAGGATTCTCGGACTGGAAAGTCAACCGGCAGTACGCGGAGAACGACCGCGTCTCCTACCAGGGAAAGCAGTACCGCTGCCTGCAGGCGAACAAGTCCAACTCGGCCTCCAACCCGAAAACGGCCGTGAAACTGTGGCGCTCCTACTCGGTGTGACCCCTCAGCACCACTGAGCCACCGGGCCGGGCCGTGTCCGCGTTCCGCGGGCGTCCGTCGGGTGTGGTCGAGGTACTTGCCCCGGCGTGATCGGCTAGGCGGCAGGCCCACCGGCGCGGCGTGCCGGGGGCGTACGCGACCCGGGACGCGGAAACTCCTCAGGGGCTTGCGGCGGAGGGTCATGGCCTGGGCGACGCCCCGTTCAGGGCCCAGCTCGCGAACCCGGGATCGGCAAGGGGGAAGCCGAACGGGTCGCCGGGGGGTCCGCCGAAGGGCGCCGCGCCGACGTCGGTGATCAGCCAGACGTGTCCCCGGTGTGGTCCCGAGACGACCAGATGCCAGTCCATGGCGCAGCCGTCGGTGCCGAGGACCACCGTGCCGTGGTGGTGGACCCGCTCCAGCGTCGCATCGAGGTCCGCGACCTGGCCCGGGTCCTCCTCCCAGATCCACGCCGCCGTCAGCGGGAACGGCCGGCCGAGGTCGCGGAGCCGGCCGTCGCCGCTCCAGTCGTCGGGGAGTTGCGCCAGCGGGAGGAGGCCGTACTCGGGCGGACCGGAGCGGCAGCCGTCTGCGATCTCGGCCACGAAGGTCCGGTACGGCTCGGGCAGCACGACGGCGTGCCCGGCTTCGAAATCATGGACTGCCTCCCAGCCCAGAGCCGCGCTGCCGGTCCCCTCCGCACCGTACGCCGCGCGGAGCGCCGCCAACTCGGCCGGATCTGCTTGGTCGTTGTCCATGCGGTATGGGTATCACCTCGCCGTGACCGGTCCGTTGCCGCACCCGCCGACCGGGGGCCGCCGCGCGGACCCATGGCCGTCGGACCACGCTGCACGGTTCGGGCCCCGGGAGCCTGCCCGGGCGCACGGCACTGGCATCGTACGCATCATGGGAACCACGCGAACGCCGCAGGGGACGCCATCCGAGCCGGTATCGCCGCTCACTCCGGCACCCGCCGTGCCGATCAGCCGTGCGGCTCTGGGTGTGATGGCCTGCCGGTATCGCGCGGGTGAGGTCTTCCCGGAGGATCTGCCGATGTGGGCGGCCGAGGCGCTGGCCGACGGCCTGGACACCCCCATGGTGCGCGAGCTGGCCGGGCTGCCCCGTACCGCGGACGCCCGTGACCTCCGGGACGCGTTCGAGCAGGCACTCGCCGAGGCCGGTCTCGCCGTGCCGGATCCCGGCCTGGCCCGCCGTCACGCCCTGCGCCGACTGGCAGTACGGCTGGCCGGCGGAGAGACCGTCCCTGCGGAGGTGGCGTCGGACGGCTGGTGGGCGACGGAGAGTGCAACCGACGCGGAGCGGGCCTTCGCGGAGTTGCTCCCGCCCTGCGGGTGCTGCATCGAGTACACGCTGGGCCTCGACCAGGGTGCGTGGGAGGCCGAGCTGCAGGCTGCCGCGCGCACGCTGGCGGCGTCCGCGCCGACCGAACCCGACTGCTGACCCGGTCCCGGCTGCCAACTCCGCCCCCGGCTGCCGGCTCCGTCCCGGCCGCCGGTTTCGTACGGGCATGCGATACGCCCGGGTTTCCACCGCTGACCTCGGCCGGAGCGGGTAGTCGAGCGGCAGGAGTCACTTACGGGAACGGTGGTCGGATTGAGTTTGACGGGGATCGATGTGGTGTACGCATGCGCCGGGCTGGGTGCCTTGTGCGCGGCGATACTGCCGACGGCGCTCGCGAAGCGGCCGCTGTCCTTGCCCATGGTGTTCCTCGCGGCCGGGTTCCTGGTGTTCCTGCTGCCGCTCGATGCCCTGCCCGACCTCGACCCCGTTCGCAACAGGGGTCTCGTCGAGCACCTGACCGAGGTGTGCGTGGTGGTGGCGCTGATGGGTGCGGGGCTGGCCATCAACCGGCCGCCCGGCCTGCGCGCCTGGTCGACGACGTGGCGGCTGCTGGGTCTTGCCATGCCCCTGACCATCCTGCTGACCGCGGCTGCCGCGGCATGGCTGCTGGACTGGCCGCCGGCCGTCGCGCTGCTGATCGCGGCGGCGCTGGCGCCCACGGACCCGGTTCTGGCCGCCGAGGTGCGGGTGGGTGAGCCGACCGACGAGAAGGACGACGAGGACGAAGTCCGCTTCGGCCTGACCAGCGAGGCCGGCCTCAACGACGGCCTCGCCTTCCCCTTCGTCCTGGCCGCGATAGCCCTGACGACCGCCTCCGCGACCGGCTGGTCCTCGGAGGGGCTGTGGCACTGGGCCTGGAGCGACGTACTGCTGCGCAGCACCGTGGGTGTGGTCGTCGGCATCGGCGTGGGCCGGCTCCTCGGCTGGATGTTCTTCCAGGCCGGCTGGAAGGCCCTGCGGCTGTCCGAGCACCGTGAGGGTTTCGTCGCCCTCGCCGCGACCTTCACCGCCTACGGGCTGACCGAGCTCCTGCACGGCTACGGCTTCCTCGCCGTGTTCATCACCGCCTGCACCATCCGCGGAGCGGAGCGCGCCCACCGCTACCACCGGGTCATGCACGCCTTCACCGACCAGATCGAACGGCTGCTGACCGCCGTCGTGCTCTTCCTCGTCGGCGGTTACCTGGCCAGCGGCGGCCTCGCTGCGCTCACCTGGCGCGGGGCCGCGCTCGCCCTGGTGCTCCTGCTGCTGATCCGCCCCGTCGTCGGGTGGATCAGCCAGCTGCGGGGCCGGGCCGTCGGGCGGGAGCGGGCCGCCATCGCCGTCTTCGGCATCCGGGGGATCGGCTCGTTCTTCTACCTGGCGTACGCCCTGGGCGAGGCCGACTTCGCCGCGCCCGCCAAGGAGCTGTGGGCCGTGGTCACCTTCGCCGTCCTGGTATCGGTGCTCCTGCACGGCGTCACGGCCACGCCCGTCACCGCCCGGCTGGACGACCGCGCGCAGGAGCCTTCCCCCGACCCCGAACCGCGCTGAACAGGCCCCGGGCGGCGCTGAGATGGCTCCGGGCCCGCCCGGGGGGCGGTACTGGCGGGGGCCGCCGCGCCCGGCCCGGCGGACATCTTCGGGCCGGCGACGGTAGCCGGGGCGCGTTCGGGGTAGCAGCCCGCCATGGAACCGACTCCCGCCCCCCTCGCCCCGCGCGTCGTACGGCAGTTGCGTCGCATCCGGACCGTCTACGCCTCGGGGCTCGCCCTGTGGGCCGCAGGAACCGTATGGGAGGGCCGACAGCATCCCGGAAGCCCCGGGATGTGGCTCTCGCTGCTGCTCCTGGCCGTCTTCACCGGCCTCTTCACCCTCACCGTCACCTCCCTGTGGCGGCACCGGGCAGCGCTGCGGCTGCGCGGCACGTCCCGGCGCACGGCCGCTGTGCCCCGGCAGCCCGCGTGACCAGGGGCCGCACGAGTCACAGTGGTTCCGGCCGGCCCGCATGATCGGCCGATGTGCGGGGAGGCGCTGAGGGAGACCGCAGCGCGCCCCGCACCGCTGGTGCGCCGAAGAAAGGATTCGCCATGACTGCATCCGACGCCCGCGGCGACGACGTCTACCAGCCCCAGCCGGAGGACGAGACGTCCGAGGGACAACCCGACATGGACCACAGCGTGGGGGAGCCCGATACCGACTTCATCCTCGACCAGGGCTACTCGCCGCCCGAGCGCCCCTACGCGAGCGACGGCCGGTACGCGACCACCGGCGAGGAGCAGCAGCAGGGCGAGACCCTTGACGAACGCCTCGCCCGCGAGGTCCCCGACGAGGAGCCCGTCGCGGGCGACGGCATCGGCGACCTCGTCGACGGGGAGGGCGAGCCCGTCGACCCGCAGGCGGGCGACGCCCGCGCGGGCCGGCTGGCGGCGGCCACCGATTCTCCGCACGAGAACAACGTGCTCGCCCGTGACGTAGGGATCGACGCCGGAGCCGCCTCCGCGGAGGAAGCCGCCGTGCACATCATCGAAGATCCGCAGGACGCCTTCTGAACCGTGGCCGCCTGGTCCGGACGATGCCTGCTCCGGACGATGTCTCCTCCGGACGATGCCTCGTCCGGACCAGGCGGCCAGGCCTTCTCTCTCGGATCGTGTCGGGGCCCGGCCCGCCCGGCACGGCACCTCGCCGCGTTGTGGGGGCTCCCCTGTACGTCCCGTACACGGGAGCCCCTCCGCCGTGCGAGGCACCGCACCGGACAGCCCGGGCAGAGCCGACACGATCCGAAAGAGACGACCTAACCGCCGTCCTGCGGGGCGACCACCGTGAACAGGGCGCCCTCCGGGTCGGCGAGCACCACCCAGCGGCTGGCGGGGGAGGTCTCCACGGGGGAGGCGGTGCGGCCGCCGAGGCGGGTGGCGGCCTCGACGGCCGCCTCCAGGTCCGGCACGCGGAAGTGCACGTGCCAGCGCGGGCGGACCTGGGGGTCGGGGTCCTCGTCGAGGGCGCCGCCGCTGATCCGGGCGACGGTGTCGTGGCCGTGCCGCAAGACCACGTGGTCCTGCTCGTAGGAGACGGTGCAGCACCCGGGCGGGCCGCCGCTCCAGTCGAAGACCTCGCCGTAGAAGATGGCGGCGGCGAACGCGTCGCGCGTCCGCAGCTCCAGCCATGCCGGACCGCCCTCGCGGCCGACCGTCCAGTCGCGCACCACCCGGCCCTGCCAGAACCCGAAGGCGGCGCCCGCGGGGTCGGCCGCCAGGCCCGCCCGTCCCCTGCCGAAGGCGAGCGGGCCGACCGCCATGGTGGCGCCGCGCTCGCGGATCCGGGCCGCCGTGACATCGGCGTCCTCGACCGCGAAGTACGGCATCCACGCCACCGACATGCCGAGCCGTCCGGCCAGGGCGCCGATGCCCGCCACGGGAACCCCGTCGTGGCAGGCGACGGACACGCCCTCCCCGAGGCCCGTGGACCGGAACTCCCAGCCGAGCACGGCGCTGTAGAACCGCTGGGCGGCCTCCAGGTCCCGGGCCAGCAGGCTCACCCAGCACGGTGTTCCGGACACCTCATGACTCGACGTCGACACAGCCGGCAACCTCATCTGCGGTACACAGGGGACAGGTCCCTACGACCGTAGACCCGCCGGCAGCACGCGGCGGCGAGCCACGCGACCCGAGCCGCCCATCCACCCGTACGCACACCCGCTCCAGATCGCCCTTGTCCTCGTCGGCGGGCCTCCACACCCACGAGCGCCGAGCCCGAGCCCGAGGGCGCCGGACGCCCGACGGCTCATCCCGTCGAGCGCGGTCTGCCGGCGGACTCCGGGGACGACACCTTCGGGAAAGGCCCGGCGCGCGTCCGGGCAGCGGCTCGCATCTCCGCCCGAAGGATGGGCAGGCGACTGGCGAGCGGCCGACCCCGACCGCTGCACCCGCTGCCCCGGCGCACCTGCCGGGGAGCCGCATTCGGACCGGAGGGCACTCCTGTGGCACGCACCGTCGCCCACGTGATCGTCAACGCACTCAAGGATCTGGGCGTCCAGCACGTCTTCGGAGTCGTCGGAGACGCCCTGAACCCGCTGACCGACGCCATCCGGACCACCGACGGCCTGGAGTGGGTCGGCTGCCGGCACGAGGAGGCCGCGGCCTTCGCCGCCGGGGCGCAGTCCCAGCTCTCCGGCACCCTCGGGGTCTGCATGGGCACCGTGGGACCCGGCTCCGTACACCTCCTGAACGGGCTCTACGACGCCGCCAAGAGCCACGCCCCCGTCCTTGCCATCTGCGGCCAGGTCCCCCTCGCCGAGATCGGCAGCGACTACTTCCAGGAAGTCGACAACGACCTGCTCTTCCGCGACGTGGCCGTCTACCGGGCCACCGTCACCTCCCCGGACCAGATGCCGCGCCTGCTCGAATCCGCCGTGCGCGCCGCCGTGACCCGTGGCGGCGTGGCCGTCCTGACCGTGCCCGGCGACCTGGGCGACCAGGAGCTGACGGACGACCGGCCCACGCGCTTCGCCCTCGACCGGGCCGTCACCCGCCCCGACGACCCGGCCCTCGTCCGGGCCGCCGAACTGCTGAACGAGGCGTCCCGCGTCACCCTGCTCGTCGGCCAGGGCGCCCGCGAGGCCCGCACCGAGGTCCTGGAGGCGGCCGCACTGCTGGCGGCGCCCATGGTGCTCACCCTGAAGGCCAAGGAGGGCTTCGAGGACGACAACCCCTACCAGGTGGGGCAGACCGGTCTCATCGGCAACCCGGCCGCCGCGCACGCCCTCGACAGCGGCGACGCCCTCCTGATGCTCGGGACGGACTTCCCCTACCGGGAGTGGTACCCGCAGGACGTCAAGGTGGTCCAGGTCGACGCCCGCGAAGAGCACCTGGGGCGCCGTACCCCCGTGGACGTGGGCCTGGCCGGCGATGTCGGCGCCACCCTGCGGGCCCTGCTGCCACTGTTGAAGGCGGTCCCGGACCGTGCCCACCTGGACGATGCCCGGAAGGAGTTCGCCCAGTGGCAGGAAGGCCAGCAGCAGCTGGCCGACCCCGCGCACGAACGCCGCTGGACGGGCAGGCTGCGCGCCGCCCTCGACAACCGCGACCACCAGATCCGCCCCGAGGCGCTGGCCGCGGCAGTCGACGCGTACGCAGCCGAGGACGCCGTCTTCACCTCCGACACCGGCATGGCCACCGTCTGGCTGTCGCGATTCGTGACCATGCGCGGCGAGCGCCGTCTGATCGGCTCGTACAACCTGGGATCGATGGCCAACGCCATGCCGCAGGCCCTCGGTGCACAGCTGTGGGCGCCCGACCGGCAGATCGTCGCCCTCTGCGGGGACGGCGGCCTGAGCATGCTGCTCGGCGACCTGATGACGATCAAGACGTACCGGCTCCCGGTGAAGCTCGTCGTCTTCGACAACCGGCGGCTGGGCATGGTCAAGCTCGAACAGGAGCAGGTGGGCCTGCCGGAGTTCGGCACGGAGCTCGACAACCCCGACTTCGCGGCGGTCGCCACGGCCCTGGGCCTGACGGGGATCCGCATCACCGACCCGGCCGACCTGCACGACGGGGTGCGCCGGGCCTTCGAGACCCCGGGGCCGGTCCTGCTGGACGTCCTGACCAACCCGGAGGAAGTGGCCGTCCCCGGCAAGCCGACCCTGTCGCAGGGCTGGGGGTTCGCCGTCGCCAAGGCCAAGGAGCTGCTGCCGGGCGGCGAGGGCTGACGGGGACGGCACACCGGAGAACCGCCCGCGGGGCCGTCCAGGTGACGGACTCCGCAGGTGGCGTAAGAGCGGCGGGGGCTGGGACCGCGCCGGGGAGAGATGGCTGTGTCCGTTCCCCGGCGCGGGGAACAGCCCGGAAAAGAGGAGCCATGTCCGAACTGTGGAATTACGGTCCCGATTCGCGGTACCCGGCCGGTGCCCGCCTGATCGGCTTCAAGGTGGAGGCGACCGACGGGCACATCGGCAAGGTCGACGAGCACACCGAGGACGTCGGATCCTCGTACATCGTCGTGGACACCGGCCCGTGGATCTTCGGCAAGGAGGTCCTGCTGCCCGCGGGCACGATCGAGCGCGTGGACATGGAGGGCGAGAAGATCCACGTCAGCCGGTCCAAGGAGCAGATCAAGGACGCCCCGGAGTACGAGAAGGACAAACACCGCGGAGACGCGTCCTACCTGGGCCGGGTCGGCGACTACTACGGGCACGACCACCACAACTGACCCCGGGCGGGGCACGGGGGCCGGGACCACAGATGTGGTCCCGGCCCCTTCGCGTGCCCCGCCCGTCGCACCGGGGGCGGTTGGACGACGTCGTGGCGGACCCGGCCACACCTCGGCCGCGGCCTGCGGCGCCGGCGCGGGCCGCGGGGTTCATGCGACGGCCCGCCGACCGCCGCAGGAGTGCGGGGGTCGGCGGGCCGGTGTACGGAGGGTACGAGCGGGCCGGAAGCCGGAAGCCGGAAGCGGGGGCTTCGAGACGGGCCCGGGTGCCAGGCGACGGGAGCCGCGTGCCAGGGGACGGGTGCCAGGGGCCGGGAGCCGGGGGCTGCGGGCCGGGCCGCAAGGGCCCGGCCGGTCCGGGTCAGCCCGGCCAGGTACCCGTCAGGCGCCGGGTCGCCACCGCGCCGGACCGTTCCACGGCCACCTTGACCACGGCGAAGATCGCCCCCTGCAGGGCGGCCGCCAGCAGGATCTGCTGCCAGGAGCGGTCCTCGTCGGTGGCGTCCGGGGCGTCGCCCTCCCCTTCGATCACCTTCCACGTCTGCTTGAACGCGGCTCCGGCGATCATGCCGCTGACCATGCCCAGGGCCAGGCCGACGGGCTTATAAGCGATCTTGGACGGTTTCACTTGCGCCCCCGGCTGCGGCGCACCAGCAGGAACACCACCAGCGCCGCACCGGCCGCGATCAGCGGCGTGCGGTTGGCACGCGCGGCCGTGGCGGCCTGCCCGGCCCGGTCGAGGAGCGGGTCGGGGGTCTTGTCGGCAGCGAACTGGCCGGCCTGCGCCGCCGTCTCACGGACCTGCGCCGCCGCCTGGGCGGCCTTGTCGAGGACGGGGTCCGGGGTCTTGTCCTTGACGAGGTGCGCGGCCTGGGTGGCCTTCTCCCGGATCTGGTCCGTGACCTGGGCCGCCTTCTCCGCGGCCTGGCTCTTGGCGGCGGCCGTCTTCTCCTTCACCTGGGCCTTGACGTCGGCCTTGGCCGCCAGCGCCTCCACGGTGCGGCCCAGGTCGTCACGCGTGTGCTCGACCTGCTCCCGCAGCTCCTCGGGCGTGGGCGTGGGGGTGGGCTGGTCGCCGCGGGACCGGTCGTTCATCGGGTCGCTCGCCTCGTTCATCGGTGTGCCTTCTCCTTGATCTGGGCCAGATCGGCCTTGACGCTCTCGATGGTCTGCTCCGGGGCGGGGATGCCGGCCCGGGCGATCTGCTTCTTCCCGGCCAGGGCCATCCCCGCCGCGACCGCCGCCAGGACGACGGTCAGGATCAGGGCCGAGGCCCACACCGGGAGCACCAGGGCAAGCGCGGCGATACCGGTCGCCACCAACGCCTGGGCGGCCAGGAGGCCGACGATGCCGGCGCCGCCGAACAGGCCGCCGCCGAGCCCAAACCGCTTGCCCTTCTCGGCCATCTCGGCCCGTGCCAGCTGCAGTTCCTCGCGGACGAGCTCCGAGATCTGCTGGGAGGCGCGGGACACCAGCACCCCCACCGAGTCGTCGGAGGCGGGTGCCTGCCGTTCAGTCGTGCTCACGGTGTTCTCCTTCTCGTCTCGTGCCCTCCGGCCACGGCGCGAATACCCAGGAAGGGGCAGTCCAAGCGGTCCGGCCCGTTCTCCGGGGCGGCAGGGCGGACCGGGCCGCTCAGCGCCCGCATTCAGTGCGGCCCTTCGATGCGCTCGCGGTCCTCCTCGCTCCACGCCCGGGTGTCACGGGGCCGGACGTACGGCTCCTCGTCCGCGGGCAGCCCTCCGGCGATGGCCCGCTGACGGGCCGTCTCCGCATCGAACTCCAACCCGAGGAGGACGGCCAGGTTGGTCAGCCACAGCCACACCAGGAAGACGACGACGCCGGCAAGGGTGCCGTACGTCTTGTTGTAGGAGGCGAAGTTGGCGACGTAGAAGGCGAAGCCGGCCGAGGCGGCCATCCAGATGACCAGGGCCAGGACACTGCCCGGGGTCACCCACTTGAACCCGCGGCCCTTGGCGTTCGGGGCGGCCCAGTAGAGGAGCGCGATCATGATCGTGACGAGCACGACCAGCACCGGCCACTTCACCACCGACCAGACGAGCAGCCCGCTGTCGCCGACGCCCAGGGCGGTGCCCGCCTGCTGCGCCAGCCCGCCGGAGAAGACCACGATCAGGGCGCTCGCACAGGCGAGCACCATCAAGGTGACGGTGAGGGCCAGGCGCAGGGGCAGCACCTTCCAGACCGGACGTCCCTCGGGCATGTCGTAGACGGCGTTCGAGGCGCGGATGAACGCGGCGATGTACCCGGAGGCCGACCACACCGCGACCAGCAGGCCGACGACGGCGACCAGCGAGCCCACACCGCTGCGGCCCTGCAACTGCTCCACCGCGTCGCTGATCACGTCCCGGGCCGAACCGGGAGCCAGCTTCCGGATGTTGGCGAGGACCTTCGCGGTGGCCGACTCGCCGGCGATGCCGAGCAGGGAGACCAGCACCAGCAGGGCCGGGAAGAGCGCCAGCACCCCGTAGTAGGTGAGGGCGGCGGCCCGGTCGGCCAACTCGTCCTTCTGGAACTCCTTCACGGTGCCCCGCAGCGCGGCCTTCCAGGAACGCCGCGGCAGCGCGTGCAGGTGGTCCGGTGCGCGCTCCTCGACCCGGGCGTCCGGCCCCGCGTCGGTGTAGGCCTCGTGGCCGGGGTCAGGGCCTCCGCGTGCGCGGTCACCCTCGTGGTCCGGCTGTGGTGTGCGTGTCATGTCCTCCCGGATTTCCAGCGCGGGGGCACTCATGTCACGGCGGGAGCCCGGGTTGTGTTCCGTCCGAGCGGGGCAGGCGAGGGACATGACCGAATCCGTTGCGAACACATCCAGCACTTACCACGTCACCGTCCGCGGAGAGCGGTTCACCTGCGGGGAGATCACCGGCCTGGGCCCCCAGGGGGACCTCGGCCTGCCCGGACAGGAGCTGACCCTCACCCTGGACGACTGCGTCCTCACCGATGTGCCCGGGGCGCAGGAGTGGGCCCTGTCGGCGGACGGCGTGAGCGCGCCGGAGCACGTCACGATCGAGGAGACGGCTGCCGGGGAATCCGTCCCGCGCACCACCTGGTACCTGCACGACGTGCGGGCCGACGCCGCGGCGAACCCCAGCACGACGGCGTCCAACCACGAGACCCGCATCGGGCGGCTCACCGTGCACGCCGCAAAGATCACGCCCTCCCTGCCGGAGTAGGCGCCCCGAGGAGGGCGCCCGCCCGGCCCACGGCTCCGCGCATCCGGGCGAATGAACCCCGGGGGGCGGGGCAGGCGGATTCCAGGCGGGAGCGGGAAGCCCGCCGCGCACCGCATACGGAGCGCACCACATACGGAGAAGAGGAAGGACAGGGAAAACCCCCGCCCTTCCGAAGACCGGAGGAGTTGTTTTCGCGTGACTGAGCATGTGTGGAGCTACAAGTCGACGACGGGCCACCTGGCCGGCACCGACCTCACCGGTTACAAGGTCGAGGCGACCGACGGCAGCATCGGCAAGGTCGACAAGCACTCCGACGAGGTCGGTGACGCCTATCTGGTCGTGGACACCGGTGTGTGGATCTTCGGCAAGGAAGTCCTGCTGCCGGCCAGCACCGTGATCCGGATCGACGCGGACGAGCAGAAGGTCTACGTCGACCGCACCAAGGAGCAGATCAAGGACTCCCCGGAGTTCCACCGGGACCAGCACCTCGGCGACGCGGGGTACCGCGAGGAACTGGGCACGTACTACGGCACGGGCGCCCCGTTCGGCGGCCGACCGGCCTGACCCGCCCCACGGGAAGGGGCCCGGACTCGACAGAGTCCGGGCCCCTTCCCGTGCGCGGCGCACCACGCCGTACCGGTCCGCAGCTGCTCAGCCGCGCATGGCCTCGGTGAGCCGGCCGCGGAGCCGGGCGAACTCCGGCGAGGAGCGCAGCGCGGCCACGTCCGTGCCCGGCGCCCGGTCCAGCCCGACCGCCAGCTCCGCCACCACCCGGCCGGGCCCCGCGGCCATGACGAGCACCCGGGAGCCGAGCAGGACCGCCTCCTCGGCCGAATGGGTCACGAACAGCACCGTCGTGCCGAGTCGCCCGGCCAGGGCCCGGACCTCCTCCTGGAGGCGCTCCCGGGTCAGTGCGTCGAGCGCCGCGAACGGCTCGTCCATGAGCAGGAGCCCGGGTTCCGCGGCCAGGGCCCGGGCGAGCGCCACCCGCTGCTGCTGACCACCCGACAGCTCCCACGTCCGCCGGCCGGCCATGCCCGCCAGCCCGACCCGTTCCAGGAGCTCCGTGATCCGGGCGGCCCGCTCGGCCCGCGGCACCCCGTGCCGGGCCAGCGCGAAGCCGAGGTTCCCGCCGACCGTGCGCCAGGGGAACAGCCGGGGCTGCTGGAACACCACCCCGGCTCCGACGCCGGGCGCCGGTGGCGCACCCCGGACCAGGGCCCGGCCCGAGGAGGGCCGCTCGAAGCCCGCCACCACGCGCAGCAGGCTCGTCTTCCCGCAGCCGGAAGGCCCGACCAGGACGACGAACTCGCCCCGCCCGACCTGCAGGTCCACCCCCTCGAGCGCCGTCACCGGACGCTTCGCCGAGCCGTACCGGAGCGACACCCCGGTCAGGTCGACGGCCGGGCCCCCGGTCGCGCCCTGCGTACCGGGAGCGGCAGCCGGGGCATCAGTTCGCGGCACGGCCGAGCTCCTCCACGGCGAGTGCCCGCCCGAACACGGCCTGGTCCGGCACCGCGTCGACCGCCTTCTGGCCCTTCAGGAACACCGCCGCGTCGTGCAGGTGCTCCGCCAGTCGGCCCGGGGCTCCCGGCGTACCCAGGTACTCGGGTCCCGTCTGCTCCTTCGCGCTCAGCAGCACCAGCTCCGACAGCTGCCGCTTCGCCTCCTCCGCCGGCAGTCCGAGCTCCGCACCGATGGACTTCGCCGCCTGGTCGGGGGCGGTCCGTGCCTGGGCGACGGCCTGGTCCTGCGCCTTGATCCAGGCCGTGACGACCTCCGGGTGCCGGGCGGCGAACGCGTTCGTGACCACGCCCAGATCGGCCGTGGGCTTGCCCTGGCGGGCCAGTTCACGGCTGCTGACGAGCACCTTGCCGTCCTTCGCCAGTTCGCCGAGCGTCGGCGTCCACACGTACGCGGCGTCGATGTCCCCGCGCTTCCACGCGGCGAGGGCGTCCTGGGGCTGGAGGTCGATGCTCTGGACGGCCGACGGCTCCACGCCGGCGGCGGTGAGGGCGGCGAGGAGCGAGTAGTGAGCCGTGGAACCGAAGGGCGTGGCCACCTTCTTGCCCGCCAGGTCCTGCACCGAGCCGATCCCGGGCCTGGCGACGAGCGCCTCGTTGTCCCCGATCAGGTCGTGGATCCACACCACCTTGTACGGGATGTCCAGCGGAGCGGACAGGCCCTTGGTGACGGGGCTCGACCCGGCCAGGCCCAGGTCGACCGAGCCGGCGATCACGGCGGTGTTCACATCGCCCCCGGACTCGAACTTCACCCACTTCACGTCCACGTCGGGGAGGGCTTTCTCCAGCAGCCGCTGGTTCTTCACCACCAGGTCCGCATTGGGTATCGCCTGGTAGGCGATCCGTACGGTGGTCCGCCCGGCGGAGCCGCCGGCCGCGTCCCCGCCACCCCCGCAGGCGGTGGTGGCGGAGGCCGTCAGGGCGAGGGCGGCAGTGAACAGGAGGGCGCGTCGGGGCAGGGCGGTGGGCATGGTCGGTCTCCGTCGGAAGGCGTACGGGAAGGGGCAGGGGAGGGAGCGGGGCAGGAAGGGGGCGGGGCCAGGGGGTTCAGGTGCGACCGCGCCACGGGACGGCGAGGCGCTCGACGAGGCGCAGCAGCGCGTCCAGCACGATGCCGGACAGGCCGATGGCGATGATGCCCGCGACCACCAGCGCGGTCAGGTTGTAGCGCTGCGCGTCGCGGATCATCCCGCCGATGCCGGGGACGCCGTTGATGGTCTCCGCCGCGACGACCGAGGTGTAGGCGACCCCGACGGCGATGCGGATGCCCGTGAGGATCTCGGGCAGCGCGGACGGCAACCGGACCGACAACAGCAGCGCGACCCGTCCGGAACCCAAGGCCCGTGCAGCCTCGACGAGTTGCTCCGGGACCGTCCGCACGGCCGCCGCGGTGGCCGCTGCGATCGGCGGCAGGGCGGCGATCACCAGGAGCCAGATCTTCGGAGCCTCGTCGATGCCGAACCAGATGACGAGCAGCGAGAGGTACGCGAGCGGCGGCAGGGTCCGCAGGAACGTCACCGCCGGCTCCAGCACCACGGCCAGTGGCCGGACCGTGCCGATCAGCAGGCCCAGCGGCACGCCCGCCAGGACGGCGTACGCGGTGCCGGTGCCGATCCGGCCCAGGCTCACCCCCAGGTGCTCGACCAGCAGGTGGCCCCCGTAGCCGCGGACCCCCTCGTGCACGGTGGAGGAGAGGACGAACTGCCGCCACACGTCCCCCGGCGAGGGCACCAGGACCCGCGGCCACACCTCGGCGGACACCACGGTCTGCCAGCCGGCCAGGAGCACCGCCAGCGCCGTGAGCCGCAGCGCACCCCAGCGCAGTGCATCGCGCAGCCGGTCCCGCCGGGGGGACGCGGCCCCTTCCTCATCCGGGGCGGTTCGCGGAAGGCGGCCCGGGTCGGCCGCCGTCGTGAGCGCGGTCATGCGGCGGCCGCCGGCCCGGCCAGAGCGCGCAGCCGCGGAGCCACTTCCTCGCCGACCCGGTACGCCTCTTCCAGGTGCGGGTAACCGGAGAGGACGAACTCGTCGATGCCCAGGGCCCCGTACTCGGCGAGCCGGGCCGCCACCTCGTCGTGCGAGCCGACCAGCGCCGTGCCCGCGCCCTCGCGGACCAGCCCGATGCCCGCCCACAGGTTCGGGGCCACCGTGAGGCGGGATGCGTCCACGTCCCCGCCGTGCAGCGCCGTCATCCGGGCCTGCCCGGTGGAGTCCATGGCGGCGAACCGCTCCTGGCTCACCCGCACGGCCTCCGGATCGATCCCGGCGAGGATCCGGTCCGCCTCCGACCACGCCTGCGCCGCCGTGTCCCGGCTGATGACGTGCAGCCGCAGCCCGAACCGGACCCTGCGGCCGGCCGCCCGGGCCCGCTCCCTGAGCCGGTCCACCCGCGCGGCGACGGCGGCCGGCGGCTCGCCCCACAGCAGCTGTACGTCGGCCTGCCGGGCGGCCACCTCCTCGGCGGCGGGCGAGGCCCCGCCGAAGTACAGCGGTATCGGGTGCTGCACTGCCGGACCGGTGAGCCGGGCCCCCTCGATCCGCAGGTGCGCCCCGTCGTGGTCCACGGACCGGCCCTCCAGCAGCGACCTCAGGACCTGCATCACCTCCTCGGTGCGGGCGTAGCGGTCGTCGTGCCCCAACCGGTCACCGTAGGCCCGCTGTTCGGCCGGATCGCCACCGGTGACCACGTTCAGGGCGAGTCGTCCGCCCGCGAACCGCCGGAAGGCGTCCGCCTGCTGCGCGATCAGGGTTGGGCTGGCGAAGCCCGCGCGGAAGGCCACGAGGAAGCCGATGCGGTCGGTGTGCTGCGCCAGCGCGGAGCTGAGGATCCACGGGTCGACGCAGCCCAGCCCCACCGGGGTCAGCAGCGAGTGGAAGCCCGCCTGTTCGGCGGCGCGGGCGACCTGGGTCAGGTACGGGATGTCGGCGGGACGCCGGGTGGCGGCCCCGGTGCGGCCCTGGACGGCGGTGACACCACCGGGATCGCGGCCGTCGCCGCCGGTGGGCAGGAACCAGTGGAGCAGGGGGTCGTGCGTCATGGGGGACCTCGTCGGAGCAGCACCGAGCGACGTGCCGCCGCACAGCGGCGCGGGCACGTGGACACGGGCGGGAGGGCAGGCAGGAGACGGCGCGGGGACGCGCGCAGAGATGTCCGTACGGTGTCAGGCGCGGCGGATCAGCGGATCAACAGCCGTGCGTACGGGGGAAGTCGGCCCGACACAGCATGGTCGAGACACGCAGCAGGTCTACGTGACGACGCGATACCAGGACGGGGGCCATGGCCGTATCCTGTCGGCGCCGCGCGGGCACGTGCAACCGCTGTCCGCATGGTGGATCACCGTGGACCGTGTCCCGGGACGCTTCCTCCCCGGTCCGCCCGGCCGGTGCCGGTCGGTGCCGGCTCAACGCCGCCCATGGGCGCAGCGGTTGGTCGTCGGGGCAGGACGTATCCGGTTGCGGGCACGCCGGTGAACGACGGTGCACCCCGGCGCCGGGGCATGCCGGACGGGCGGGGTGGCGCAAGCGCCGCTCAGGGGGTGCAGGCGTCGGCGAGGTCCGCTGCGAGGGTGAGGACCTTGTCCGTGCCGGTGACGGTGAGGAGGCGCGCGATCTGGGGCGAGAAGGGCCCTGCAAGGACCAGGTGCTGGCGGCGGTGGGCGACGAGCAGCGTATTGAGCATGGACGAGTCGGCGAACGAGACGAGATGCATGTCCAGGACGGTGCGTTTCACCCCGTCGAGGCGGGCGGCGTTCATGGCCTCGGCCAAGGCGCCGTGCGAGTCGATGTCGAACTCACCGGAGCAGACGATGATGCGGGTGCCGTCCCGGTCGGGCAGCGCCTGCACGCAAGCCGCGTCTCCCACGTCTTCTCCTCGTCACTCCACGCCCACCCTGCCGTCTGAAGGGGGTGGGTCTCGTCGAGGTCCGGCCGCGCCCCGGCGGCCGTACCGACGAAAGAATATATCCGCTTCAGAGGCCCAAAAAACTATGGTCGCTGACACAGGAATGTGGCGCTCGGGAGGTGCGAGCCCCGCTCCATTGGTCTTTGCGTGTGCCGGCTCCGGCCCTCAGCCGCCTGACCGGGGGTAACCCGTACCGTGTCGAGGCCGGCGAAAAGCTCCTCCGGCCGTCATGGATATGAGCGAGATCACCATGAGCGACGACACGAGCGACGACACGAGCGACGACATGAGCGACGACATGAGCGATGCCGGTCAGGCAGGCTGTGGTGTGAGGCGCTTGTGGCCCTTGCGGTCGTAGTAGGCGGTCATGGCGAACCCGAAGAGCAGGGCGAGGACCGTACCGACCGCGATCATGATCCAGGAGCGGGTGAGCCCGGCGTCACCGCGGGCGTCGAAGTAGAGGATCGCGCGCACCCCGTCACTGAGCTGGCGCATCGGTTCGAAATGGGACAGGAAGCGGTAGAAGCCGGGAACCGCCTGCAGCGGGACCGTCGCCCCCGACGACGGCAGGCCCAGCACGATGAAGACGAACATCGACACCAGCTGTCCGATACCGCCGAAGGCGGCGTTGATGGCCTGCACGCCCAGACCGACGGCGAGGGCCGCGCAGTAGGAGTAGACCCACAGCAGGGGCAGGTGCGAGGCGTCCATGCCGAGCACGACGACACAGGCCAGCAGCACCAGCGCCGTGCTGAGCAGGGTGATGCCCGCCGTCATCGCCATCTTCAGCAGCAGCGTCTGGGTGCGGTTGATCGGCACGGTCGGGCGCCGGGTGTGCCAGGGGCCGATCTCGTTGTCGGCATACCCGAGGGCGGTGTCGACCCCGTTGCTGATCACGTTGCCGCCCATGAATCCGGCCAGCACCAGCAGCAGGGTGTAGTAGAAGGCCGTCAGGCCCAGGCCGCTGTGGGCGCCGATCGGATGGCCGACGCGGGTGACGACCTCGACCGGGTCGGCCAGCAGCAGCTTCGCGGTGGGGGCCGCCTGCGCCCCGGCGGCCGCCGTGAGCTGTCGGCCCAGGGACTCCGACGCGCGGTGGGCGGCCTGCGTGGTGATCTGACTGGCGAGCGAGGAGCCCAGGCTTCCCTTGCCCGGGTTCGTCAGCACCGTGAGGGCCGGCCGCCGGGTGGCCCCGGAGGTGGTGAGGGCCGTGACGGAGTCCGTGAAGTCGGCGGGGACCACCAGTGCGCCGTAGACCTTGCCCGAGTCGAGCTGGTCCTGGGCCTGGGCACGCGTCAGCACACGCCAGCCGGCCTTCCCGCCCGCGGGGTCGGCGGCAATGGCCGCCGTGATCTGCGCGCCCAGGTTCTGCTGCTGCCGGGGCGGTGGCTGCCCGGCGTCCTCGTCGACCAGGGCGATGGGCAGGTCGTCCAGATCCGCCTGCGGATTGACGATGCCGCCCATGTACAGCAGGGACAGCAGCAGGGCGAGTAGCCCCGTGAGGATCGTGGGGACCAGCCACAGCTGGGGACGGCGCAAGAGGGCCGCGGCGGTGGCTTCAGGTGCGACGGGCGCGGACATGGGTCTCCGTAGCTTTCCGGGGCGGACCTTCGCGGGACGGGCTCGGTGCGGCGGGACGGACGGGTCCCCGCCGACCCCAGGACATCCCAGGATGGGCCCCGCCACCGGGAAGCACGCTCAGCGCCTCGCCCGCCTCCCCCCGTTGCACTACGCCGCGGCTGCCCGACCACGGCCTGCCCCTCGCGGCCAGGGGCCGGAAGGCACCGGGGCGGGGGACGTACGCCCCCCCGCGTCAGGGCAGAAGGGCTCGGTTCTGCTCCCGCGTGTGTGCGGGTCGGCTGCGGGGGCAGGCGCACGCTCGCAGCACCGAAACGAACAGACGGAAGGACGGCACCGTGCCTGGCTCTCCCGCGGCCACCACCACAGTCAACGCCAACCCCGGCTCCGTCGAGCCGGCCGATCAGGGAACGGGCTGCGCCGGCGTCGGACCAGGGACGCGCACCGACAGAGTGCCGCTGCCCGCGATAGCCCAGGCGCACCGGGTCACACCGGCCGACGCGCGCGAGCTGTCGAAGCTGTTCTTCGCGCGCCTGCGGGAGGTGCCTGAGGGCTCCGCCGGCCACCAGTACGCCCGCAACACCCTCATCGAGATGAACATGTCCCTCGTCCGCTTCGCCGCGCGCAGCTTCCGCAGCCGCACGGGCGGCGCGTCCGGCGCGGGCGCCGAGATGGAGGACATCCTGCAGGCCGGGACGATCGGCCTGATCAAGGCCATCGACCGGTTCGACCCGGACCGGGGCGTCGAGTTCTCCACGCTCGCACTGCCTTACATCACAGGCGAGATCAAACGGCACTTCCGGGACACCACCTGGGCCGTACGGGTCCCGCGGCGGCTCCAGGAGCTGCGCATCGAACTGGCCAAGGCCCGCGACGACCTGTCCGCCTCGCTCGGCCGGGCCCCCACCGTCAAGGAGATCGCCGGGCACCTGCGCCTCGACGAGGAAGCGGTCATCGAAGGCCTGGTGGCGGCGAACGGCTACTCCACCGAGACCATCGACGCGCCGGCCCAGTCGGACGAGCAGTCCGCGCCCGGCCAGCGCGCCCACGCGCTGAGCGAGACGACGGGCGAGAACGACCGGGCGATGGAACTCTTCGAGAACCTGCACGCGCTCGGCCCGATGGTGAAGCGGCTCCCCGAACGGGACCGCACGATCTTGTACCTTCGGTTCGGACAGGAGCTGACCCAGGCCGAGATCGGCACCGAGCTCGGCATCAGCCAGATGCAGGTGTCCAGGCTCCTGACGGGCATCCTGACCAGACTGCGGGCCGGCATGCTGGCCTCGTAGTCCCCGCGGCGGCCGGGCGGGCGGCCCGCACCTGCCGACGAACCGGTGAGGACGGACGACGTGACGCCACTGATTCCGCAGGACCCCGACACGCTGAAGCAACTCGTGGTGCGCGAGGTGGCGGCCCTGCGGACGGCCGCCCGCCGGGCCGCGGGCGTCCGCCTCGACGAGCGAGTGGACGAGGGACCGGAGCGCGGGGCGCCGGGTGGCGGGGACGCCGGCGGACCGCCGCCGTCCTGCGCCACCTGCGGTGGCGGCGAGGGGCCCGGCCACGCCTGCGACGACGATCCGCAGGAACACGACCCGTGGGCATGCCTGTGCGCGACGCTGCCCGCGATCCCGGTATCGGCCGCGCTGCTGGTCCCCGTACGCGACGCGGACGGGCGGACCGTGGACTTCACCGTCAAGGCGGGCAACCACGTCCGCTCGGCGCAGTGGCTCGACGCCCCCGACCGGCAGGTCGGGCGGCGGCTCCTCACGGTCCAGCCCGGTGCGGCGGCCGGCGGGCTGATCGACGCGCTGGCCGGTGTACTGGAGAGCGGCCGCGCCCTGAAGGCGCACCCCGTGGACTACACCGAGCAGCGCAGCGACGGACTGCACCGCACGCAGCTGCTGTACGACG
Organism: Streptomyces sp. cmx-4-9; assembly: GCF_046548835.1. NCBI lineage: Bacteria > Bacillati > Actinomycetota > Actinomycetes > Kitasatosporales > Streptomycetaceae > Streptomyces > Streptomyces sp. cmx-4-9. The sequence continues at coordinate 820,774 of NZ_JAEBEE010000002.1, forward strand.
CGGCGTCCTGCGGGGACAAGGTGCTGGCCACCTGGAGGCCCGCCCGGAACCGGACCGAACTGCTCTCGCTCGACGCGCAGTACATCGCCTCCATGGGCTGGGGCACCTGGGACCTGCTGTCCGGGGACACCACCTGGTCCGAAGGCCTCCACGCGATCTTCCGCGCCGAAGCGGGCCGCCCCCTGTCGCTCGTGGAACTGTGCGACGCGGTGCTCCTGGACGACGTGCCCCGGTTCTCGAAGATGCTGACCGGGCTCCTCGACGGCGAGGAACCCGCCGGCGACGAGGTGCGCTTCAGCGTGCTCGGAGAGATCCGCACCCTGCACCTCGTCGGCCACCCCGTCATCGCCACGGACGGGCTGCCGTGGGCGCTGCACCTCATCGCCCGCGACCTGACCGCCCAGGTACGCAGCCGCCAGCGGCTCGCCGCGACCCGCCGCCAGACCGAGCAGCTGCGCGAGGAAGCGGCGGCCGAACGGCAGGTCGCGACCACGCTGCGGGAGGCCCTCCTGCCCACGCACTCCGCGGCGCTGGCCCAGCTCGGCCTGTCCGTGGCGGCGGCCTACCTGCCGGTGGAATCCGATGCGGCCGTCGGAGGCGACTGGTACAAGTGCCGCCTGCTGCCGGACGGGCGGATCCTCCTCGCGGTGGGCGACGCCTGCGGGCACGGCCTGGGCGCCGTGGCCCGGATGGCACAGCAGCGGCACGCCCTCGCCGGGCTCGCGCACGCCCCCGGCACCCACGCCGGACAACTGACGACCTGGCTCAACGAACTGCTGTGCAGCGACCCGGCCGCCGAGACGGCGACCGCGATCATCGGCCACGTCGATGCGGAGCGCACCTTCCGGTGGGCGTGCGCCGGCCATCCGCCGCCGCTGCTGCTGCGCGACGGCCGGGCCTCGACCCTCGACACCGGCCACCGGGGGCCCCTGCTCGGCATGCTGCCCGGACACGATTACGCGACCGCCACCGCCCCGCTCCGGCCGGACGACCTGCTGCTCCTGTACACCGACGGCATGGTCGAGCGGCGCGGGGAGGACATCACCCAGGGCATCGACGCCCTCCGCACGGTGCTGCTGTCCTGCACCGGCCTCGGCGCACAGGAATCCCTCGACCGCATCATGGCCGCCTACACCCCTGAGCACCACGAGGACGACACCTGCCTGGTGGCCGTCCGACTGGGCTGAATGCGCGGCGCGTCGGACCCCGGGAGGGGAGTGGGGGCGACCCGACCGTTTTCTGCTGGACATCAGGGGTAGGCGACGTTTCGTCCAGGATTTACCGTCGTCAGCCGTGACGACTCTGCGGAATGGAGACGCTGTGTCCGTCGTCAAGAACGCCCTCCCGGAAGCCGACCTGAAGGTCGTCGGAGAAGCGCTCCAGGGTGCTCTGGTGGACCTGGTGGACCTGGGGCTCGTCGCCAAGCAGGTCCACTGGAACGTGGTGGGCCCCCGCTTCCGGTCCGTCCACCTCCAGCTCGACGAGGTCGTCACCTCCGCACGGGCCCACTCCGACGTGATCGCCGAGCGTGCCTCGGCCCTCGGCATCGCCCCTGACGGCCGCGCGGCCACGGTCGCCTCGGCCACCGCGATCAGCGGCGTGCCGGAGGGCTGGATCAAGGACGTGGACGCCGTGCGCATCCTCGTGGACGCCCTCAGCGTGGTGATCACCCGCATGCGCGAGCGCATCCGGAGCACCGAGGAAGCCGACCCGGTCACCCAGGACCTGCTGATCGCCCTGACCGGCGAGTTCGAGAAGCACCACTGGATGTTCGCCGCCGAGAACGCCTGAGTACGCGGCCACCACCGCAGGGGCCGGTCCGTCGTCGCAGGACGACGGACCGGCCCCTGCCGCATGTCCGGTGCCCGTCAGTCGTCGATCCCGGTCAGGGGTCGGTGATACGGCGGAGGTCGGGGCTGCTCAGGCCGGTTTCCCGCAGGATGCGCTCCACGGTGTCGTCGAGGGCACTCGCGGAGCCGATGACGCTCTCCACCTCCTCGGCCAGCAGGTCGAGCGGCCGGTACCAGGAGGCCAGTGCGTCCTCGGAGACCTCGCGGGCGATCGGCTTCGTCGCATGCCGCACGAGGGTCTCCGCCAGGGGCACGTCCAGGTAGTAGTGGTGGGTCGGTCCCCGGTGGTCGGCGCGCAGCCCGGCGAGCATGGGGCCGTAGTGGCCCGCGGAGAGGATGCCCTCGACGACGACGTGGTAGCCGGCGTCCAGGGCGTAGCGCGCAACGGTGTCGATGAGGCCGATGTTCGCGCCGTCCGGCCGGTCGCGTTCGCGCAGGACGACGCGGCGCAGGTGGTCCTGGCCGACCAGGGCCAGGCCGCGCCCGAAGCGCTCCCGGAGCCCGGCGGCGACCGAGGACTTGCCGGAGGCGCTGTTGCCGCGCAGGACCACGAGCCGGGTGTCGGGGGTACCCACCATCATCCGGTCGACGCTACCGGCCCGCGCCGTCGCGCGGGAGCGAACGGTCACTCCTCCCACCCGTACGGTCACCGCTGCACGATCGCCCAGGGTGCGGCGGTCGATACGGCGTAACCTGGTCAAACCGCCACAAGACGCGCGCACGAGTCGCAGGGCCAGGGCGCGCGTCGTGCACCTGCCGCGAACGATCCAGGGAGGCGGCGCGTGACCGATCCGTTCGGCTTCCTCAGGATTCCCCGCGAGTCCATCCCGGCCCGTCCCGTCGAGGAGAGGCTCGGCGACTGGCGCGAGGTGTACGCCGGCCAGGCGCTGCTGCCGCTCGTCTCCCGGCAGGCCGACCGCTGCATGGACTGCGGCATCCCCTTCTGCCACACGGGCTGCCCCCTGGGGAACCTCATACCCGAGTGGAACGCCTTCGCCGCCCGCGCCGACTGGCGGGCGGCGTACGAGCGGCTGCATGCGACGAACAACTTCCCCGAGGTCACCGGCCGCCTCTGCCCGGCCCCCTGCGAGGACGCCTGCGTCCTCACCATCAACGCCGACCCGGTGACCATCAAGAACGTCGAGCAGACCGTCGCGGACGAAGGGCTGCGGCGCGGCTGGCTGACCCCGCGGCCGCCCGAGCGCACCAGCGGCAGGACGGTCGCCGTCATCGGCTCCGGCCCGGCCGGCCTGGCCGCAGCCCAGCAGCTGACCCGGGCCGGCCACAGCGTCACCGTCCACGAGCGGTCCGACCGGCTCGGCGGGCTGCTGCGCTACGGCATCCCCGAGTTCAAGATGGAGAAGGCGCACCTGGACCGCCGTATCGAGCAGATGCGGGCGGAGGGCACCGTCTTCGTCACGGGCGCGGACCTGGGCGGCGCGGGCGGCCCGGACGCGGCCGAGCTGCGCGGACGGTCCGACGCCGTGGTTGTCGCCGTCGGCGCAGGCGAGCGCCGCGAGCTGCCGGTCCCGGGCCGCGCCCTGCACGGCATCCACCAGGCGATGGAGTACCTGACCTGCGCCAACCGGGTCCAGGAAGGCGACTGCGCCGCATCCCCCGTCACCGCCGAGGGCCGCCACGTGGTCATCGTGGGGGGCGGCGACACCGGCTCCGACTGCCTGGGCACCGCCCTGCGCCAAGGGGCCCTGTCCGTGGTCCAGCTCGACATCAATCCGGAACCCGGCACCGACCGCGCCGACGGCGAGCCCTGGCCGGTGTACCCGAAGGTGTACCGCATCTCCCACGCCCACGAGGAGGCCCGCGGGCGCGGAGGCCGCGACCCCCGGCTGTTCTCCAGCGCGACCCTGCACTTCGAGGGGGACGCCGCGGGCCGGGTACGGGCACTGCGCCTGACCGCCGTCGAGCCGCTGGAGCGCCGGCCCGTGGAGGGCACCGACCGCGTCCTGCCGGCCGGGCTGGTCCTGCTGGCGCTCGGCTTCGCGGGCCCCGAGCGGGCCGGCGGCCTCGGCGAACAACTCGGTCTGGACCTGGACGAGCGGGGCAACTTCGCCCGGGACGCGGCCTTCGCGGCCACCGGCGGCCGCGCACCCGGCGTGTTCGTCGCCGGCGACGCGGGCCGGGGGCAGTCCCTGGTGGTCTGGGCCATCGCCGAAGGCCGCGCCGCGGCAGCCGCCGTGGACCGCCACCTCACCGGCTCCACCTGCCTCCCGGCCCCCGTCGCCGCCCACGACCGGCCCCTGACCGCCCTCGGCCGCCTGCGCTACGGGCCGTACTGAAGCACCGTCGTCGTCGTGTCAGCGACCGCTGTCAGCCGGTGGGCGGGGCGAACTCGGGCTGGTCCAACAGGCGCAGCCAGCTCCCGTCCGGCTGGCGGCGGACGACCTGCGCGCGGGCGCCCGAGCCGTCCCGCGGCGGGGTGGACGTGAGGGCGATGCCGTCGCTGACCAGGGTCGGCAGCGATTCCTCCGGCTCGAAGCGGGGGCGGTGCGCCAGCACCCCCTCCCAGAGCGCGCGGATGGCCTCCCGCCCCACGGTCAGCTCCCCGGCCGGGTAGGCCATCACGGCCTCCTCCTCGTAGAGCGCGGCCACCCCGGCCGCGTCCCCGGCATTGGAGCGCTCGACGAACAGGCGGGTGATGTCCTCAGGCCGCAGGGCCTTCTCGTACGCGTTCACGGATTCCTCCTCGACGGCTGACGTCTCGCCCCCAGCCTGTCCGGTCTCCGCCCAGTAGTCCAACAGATGGAATTACTGGCAACTAGAATTCCTGGTCATGGAACTGAGACAGCTCGCCTACTTCGTGGCCGTCGCCGAGGAGCGGAACTTCACCCGGGCCGCGGAGCGGGTGCACATCAGCCAGTCCGGGGTCAGCGCCCAGATCCGGCGGCTGGAGCACGAACTGGGCGCCGAGCTGTTCGACCGGTCGGCGCGCACCGCAACCCTCACCGCCGCGGGCAGGGCTGCGCTCGCACACGCCCGCGCGGCGCTCGCGGCCGCCGCCGCCGTCACCCAGGCCGTGGGCGAAGTGACCGACCTCATCCGGGGGCGCCTGACCCTCGGAATGGTCATCGGCTGCACGGTCACCCCGCTCTTCGACGCCCTCGACGCGTTCCACCGTGCACACCCCGGCGTGGAGATCTCCCTGCTGGAGGACAACTCCGACCGCCTCGTGGAGAGCGTGCGCGCCGGAGCGGTCGACCTGGCCCTGGTCGGGACGGCGGGCACCGCTCCCGAGGGGCTGGAGGCGCTGACGGTCGTGGCCGAGCGGCTCGTCGCGGCGGTACCGGCCGGACACCCCTTGGCGCAGCTGCACCGGGTCACCCTGCGGGACCTGGTCGACCACCCCCTGGTGTGCATGCCGACCGGCACCGGCCTGCGCACGGTCTTCGACGGCGCCTGCGCCGCCCGGGGGCTGCGCCCCGAGATCGCCCTGCAGGCCGGAGCCGCAGACGCGGTCGCCGGCCTCGCCGCCCGCGGGCTGGGCGTGGCGGTCCTCAGCGCCTCGATGGCCGCGGCCTACGACCGGCTCACCGCCCGCACCATCGACGACGTCGAGACGCCGGCCCTGCTCTGCCTCGTGTGGAAGGGGGAGCCCCGCCCAGCGGTCCGCGCCATGCTCGCGCACAGCAGGCAGGCCTTCGCCCGGACCCCGCTCTGACGGTCCCTCAGGCGACGGACTCGCCGATCCCGACAGGCGACACCGAGCGGTCCGGCGGGGGAGCAGGGCCGGCTACCCCAGGAAGGTCAGCCGCACCTGGCGGTTCGGGTTGTCCCGGTTGGTGTCCACCAGGGTGACGGACTGCCAGGTGCCCAGCTGGAGGGTCCCCCCGATCACCGGCAGGGTGGCGTGCGGCGGGACGAGCGCCGGCAGGACGTGGTCCCGGCCGTGGCCCGGGGAACCGTGCCGGTGCTGCCAGCGGTCGTCGGCCGGCAGCAGGGAGTGCAGGGCCGCCAGGAGGTCCGCATCACTGCCCGCGCCGGTCTCGATGACGGCGAGCCCGGCTGTCGCATGGGGCGTGAACACGTTGAGGAGGCCGTCGCGGCCGGGAGCCACCTCGCGGAGGAAGGAGGCGCAGACCCCGGTCAGGTCGTGGACGGCCTCCCGGGTCCCGGTGGTCACATCGACGGTGCGTGAGTGGAAGGTGTCAGCCATGGCCCCATCCTTGCGGCCCGGTTCCGTACGGAGACGGAACCGGGCCGGTGTCGGCAGCGTGCCCTGAGGGCTATTCCGTGGCGATCCCGGTGATGACGGGGTCGCCGAGGGGGACTTCCTTCTCACCCAGGCCGGCGCGCCGCAGCGCCTGCGACGCCAGGTCGCGCGCAGCGCGTTCGGCCGAGCCGGTATCGGCCGCCTCGACCTCCAGGTGCAGGGTGAAGGCGGGGGAGTCCGGGAAGAAGGACAGGATGTCCAGGCCCTCCTCCACCCCCAGGTCCGTGCTCCGCGGATCGGCCGGACGCAGGGCCCGGAGCAACTCGGCGCGGGCGTCCGGGGTCAGCTCGGTCAGCAGGGTGCCGGGAACGGTGACGACGTAAACGGTCATGAACGACCGGTTGCCCGCACGCGGCGAAAGAATGCGCCCCCGGGCCGGCCGCCCCACGGGCGGAGTCCGGAAGCGACCCGACTGGCCGCCCGGGAGTCCGGGCGGCCAGTCGGGTCGGGTCGCGGCGCTCCTTGGGCGCCGCCCTCCTCAGAGGAAGCGGCGCAGGGGGAGCACCGAGAGCTCCCGGGCGCGCTGCAGGACCGAGCGCCGCTTCCAGCGGTCCTCGCGGATGCGGACGCTGTGCTGCAGGTCCTCGTCGAAGTGCCCATCCAGGGTCTCGGTGAATTCGGGGTCCATCACCGCCAGCATGACTTCCTCGTCGTGGTCGAGGGAGCGCCGGTTGAAGTTCGACGAGCCGATGAGGGAGACCACGCCGTCCATGGTGATGACCTTCGCGTGCATCATCGTCGGCTGGTACTCGTGGATGCGCACGCCGCTGGCGGTGAGCGCCTCGTAGTGGTGCTGCCCCGCCAGCAGGCACACCCGCTTGTCCGTGTGCGGCCCGGGCAGCAGGATCTCGACGGTGACGCCCCGGCGGGCGGTGGCGCACAGCAGGTCGACGAAGTAGTCGTCGGGGGCGAAGTAGGCGGTCGCCAGGCGCACCCGCTCCTCCGCGGACTCCAGGATCACGCGCATCAGCGTCTGCATGTCCTGCCAGCCGAAGGCGGCCGATCCCCGTACGACCTGGATGATGGCGGAACCCGCCGGCTCATGGACCACGAACCGGTCCCGGTCGTCGAACAGCTCGGTGTGGCACTCGGCCCAGTTCTGGGCGAAGGCGGCCGCGATGCCGTCGACGGCGGGCCCCCGGACTTCGGCATGGGTGTCGCGCCACTCCTGCGGGTTGCGCGCGTCGCCGCACCACTCCTCGGCGATGCCCACGCCGCCGGTGAAGGCGGTCCGCTCGTCGACCACCAGGACCTTGCGGTGGCAGCGGTGGTTCTGCTTGAGGGGGGAGAGGGTGACCGGCTTGCGGAACCAGGCGACGTCGACCCCGGCGTCGCTCATGCGCTCCAGCAGGTCCTTCTCTATGAGGCGGCTGCCGAAGCCGTCCAGCAGCAGTCTCACCCGCACCCCGGCTCTGGCCCGGTCGGCCAGAGCCTCGGCGAACTGCCGGGCGATGTCGCCGCGCCAGTAGACGAAGGTCATCATGTCGATGGTGTGGCGGGCCGAGCCCACCGCGTCCAGCATCGCCGCGAAGATCTGGTCGCCGTTGCGCAGCGGCGTTACGGAGTTCCCCTCGGTCGCGGCGATGCCGATGAGCCGTTCGAGCCGGCGGCGGATGCGGTGGATCCGCTCGTCAGCGCTCCCGCTGCCGGCGCCCGTGCGAGGGCCCGCGACGGCGCCGGTGTCCGGCGCGGCCGACGGGTGCGTACCGCGGTCCAGCTGCTGGTCGGTGGTGGTCATGCGCATGCTCCTCGAACAAAGACAGGGGGGACCCGGCACGGGGCCGGGGCCCGCCGGGTGGACGGGACGGCCGGCCCGGTCAGCTCCCGGGCGCGGGGGCGGCGGGGCCACGGACGCCCGCCTCCCACGGCGCGGGCGCTGCCAGGTCGGTCCAGGCCGCCAGAGCCTCGCCGTCGACGCAGACTATGCCGCACGTGGCGGCGTACTCGGTGGCGGGCGCCGTGAAGGAACTGGTGGTGACGAGGACGGCGACGTCGGCCTCGTGGACGGCGAAGCAGGTGCCGCCGAATCGCTGCAGGTCCTGGGAGCCGACCCGGTTGTCCTCGGAGTAGTGCTTGCACTGGATCACGACCCGCCGTCCGTCCGCCGTGGTCGCGAGCACGTCGGCGCCCAGGTCGCCGGCGCCGCCCACCACCTCCACCGAGGTGCAGCCGTCCCGCGCGCACAGCGCGGCGACCGTGTGTTCAAAGCCGTCCGCGTCGACCGCGGCGTGGTCCAGGGCCTCGCCCCCGACATCGGGGAGGTCAGCCGGCGGCGCCGGGTACCCGCCCGGCACCGCACCGGAGCCGACCGGGTGGGCGCGGGCGCGCGAGCGGCGCCGGGCGGGCGCGATGCTCCACTTCGCCAGGCCGATCCCGATCGCGAGGACGCCGGCCGTCGCGATCGGCGTGACCGGGACCCCGGTGCCGGCCGCTGCCGTGGTCTTGAGGAAGACGGCCAGACCGCCGATGCATATGCCCAGCAGCCCCACCGCCAGCACCACATCGCGCCCCACGGACGCGGCGCCCCGCGCCGGCGTGCCCGCGTTCTCCTCCGGTGTGGTCATACGGAAGTCCCCCCTGTGATGTTCCCGCGCCCTGGTTCACGCGCACCGCGGTCCCGAACCCGTCCGGGGTTCGGGACCGCGGTGCACCTCGTGGAGACGAGGGAACGACGTACGCCTGCTCGTGTGGCCCGGATCCCGGGCCTCAAACCCGCGCGGGCATCAGTGCTGGTCGGCGAGTTCCCTGAGGTCGGTGAGCCGTGCGGAATCCGCGGGGCGCGCCGCCCCGTCCAGGGGCATCAGGACCTCGATGCTCTTGCCGCCCTGCGGGGTCGGCCGGATGGTCACGCTCTGCGCGAGCCTGCGGATCAGCGGCCAGCCGAACCCGCCCGCGCGGATCGGGCCGGTGGCCCGGGGGAGGGCAGCCGGGGCCGCGCTGCTCGCGTCGGTGACCACGAGGCGCAGGCCGTCGGCGGCGACCGAGGCGTGGAAGTCGAGGAGTCCGCCGCCGTGCCGGATCGCGTTCGTCACCAGTTCCGACGTCACCAGCAGCGCGTCGGTCAGGGCGTCGTCAGCGGCGACGGGATCGGGCGGCAGCATGCCGGAGGATTCGATGAGCGACCGCACACGGTCCCGCGCCTGCATGGCGTTGTGCGGGACCGGGCGCACCGTCCTGCTCTCCTGGTGCAGCACCGTTCACCTCCTCGTCGGTCGCGTGATGGCCGGACCGTTTCCGTCTGCCCCACCTCGGCCCCGGCAATCGCAGAGGCAAACAACTCCGTGCTCCTTCGGAAGGAGCGCAGCTCAGCGCCGCCGCGGCGGGACGGCCACGACCGTCGCCTCGGCCACGTCGGGAGCGGTGGCGAAGGCCCGGTCGGCGCCGGTGATCTCCAGCAGTCGGGCCAGCCGGCTCGGCACCGTCCCCGCCAGCACCACCGGACGGTCCAGGGCGGGCTGGAGCATGATGCTGAGGGCGGTCGAGTCCACGAAGGTCACCCCGGAGACGTCCAGGACGAACCGGGTGACACCGGCGGCCTCGGGGTCCAGTGCCGTCCGCAGCTCGCCCACGCTGTCCATGTCGAACTCGCCCGCCATCACGACGATGCGCACGTTCCCGTCGGACCGCGCCTCGACGTAGTTGCGCGCGTCGGTGTTGTGCGTGTCCATGTTCCCCACTTTCGTTCCTGCTCTCGGACTGCTCGGCTGCCGGGCTGTTCAGAATGCCCGAGGCAGCTTCACCACGGTGACGAAGAAGTCGTCGATCTGCTGGATCGCCCGGATGAACTGATCGAGATCAACCGGTTTCGTCACATATGCGTTGGCGTGCAGCTTGTAGCTGCGCAGAATGTCCTCCTCCGCCGCCGACGTGGTGAGCACGACCACCGGGATGTGGCTGAGGTCCGGATCCGTCTTGATCTGTTCGAGCACCTGCCGGCCGTCGTACTTGGGCAGGTTCAGGTCGAGGAGGATCAGGTCGGGGCGCGGCGCGTTGGCGTGCTCCCCCCGGCGGTACAGGAAGTCCAGCGCCTCCAGGCCGTCCCGCACCACGTGCAGCACGTTCCCGATCTTGTTGTCCTCGAAGGCCTCGCGGGTCATCAGCTCGTCGCCCGCGTCGTCCTCGACGAGCAGGACTTCCGCGGGTGCTCCCTGGGGCCGTTCGGTGGGGGTGCTCATCAGCTGGTTCCTTCGGTTTCCGCGGGCGGTGCCGTGGGGGAGGAGGCGGAGCCCCCGGCGCCGGATTCGGTGCCGGCGCCGGTGTCGTTCCCGGCGTCGGTCCCGGTGACGGCGCCGGATTCCGTCCCGGCGTCGGTGTCCGTCCCGGCGTCGGTGTCCGTGTCGGTGACGGGCAAAGTGAACACGATCCGGGTGCCCTCGGTGTGCTCAGGGTCGATCCGGATGTGTCCGCCCGTGTGCTCGACGATCTTCTTGCAGAGCGACAGACCGATCCCGGTGCCGCCGTAGCTCTCCCGGCCGTGCAGCCGCTGGAAGATCACGAAGACCTTCTCCGCGAACTCGGCCGGAATGCCGATGCCGTTGTCCGTGACGCTGAAGGACCGGAAGCCGGGCTCCGTGCCGTCGTCGTCCTGCAGCGCGATCTCGACCCGCGGGGTTCGCTCGGGGGAGCGGAACTTGACGGCGTTGCCGACCAGGTTCTGCCAGAGCATCGTCAGGAGCGTGGGGTCGCCCACCACCTCGGGAAGTCGTTCGGGCCGGATGATCACGGCCTCGCTCTCCTCCACGGAGGCGGCCAGGTTGCGCAGCGCCCGGTCGAGCGTCCCGTCCAGGGCGACGCTCTCGCGGGCGTCCTGGACGCGGCCCACCCGGGAGAAGGTCAGCAGGTCGTTGATGAGCACCTGCATCCGCTTGGCACCGTCGACCGCGAACGCGATGTACTGCGTGCCGCGCTGGTCGAGCTGGTCCCCGTACCGCTTCTCCAGCAGCTGGCAGAAGGAGGCCACCTTGCGCAGCGGCTCCTGGAGGTCGTGGGAGGCCACGTAGGCGAACTGCTCCAACTCGGCGTTCGAGCGCCGCAGTTCGGTCGCCTGGGCGTCGAGTTCCGCGGCCGTGCGGTTCAGCTCCTCCGTATTGCGCCGCGAAGCGCTCAGCTCCTGCACGGTCCGGTGGCGCATGGCCTCCACGGCGCGGGCCAGCGCCCGCAGGTCGGACGGCCCGCGCTGCGGTATCGCCTCGTCGAAGGCCCCGTCCGCGACCCGCTGGGACGCCGTGCGGACCAGGGCGAGCGGTCGCAGCACACCCAGGTGCAGCAGGACGGCGAGACAGGCACCCGCCAGCAGGAACACCGCGACGATCGCCAGCAGGATGTGGTCGCGCTCCGAGCGGGCCTGCCCGAAGGTGGTCCGGGCGTCGGCCTGGATGCGGTCCAGCCGCGCCTGCTGCGCCTCCAGGGTGCGGCGGACCTCGTCGAAGCGGTCCTTGCCCGTCTGGACCGACGGGGGAGCGCTCCCGCTCCGTACCGCGGTGACGGCCGGGGTGGCGAACTCGTCGCGCCAGGCCCGTGCGGCCTCCTGCACGGCCACCAGGTCGGCCTGGACGCCCCGGTCGCCGTCGAGCACCGTGGCGAGCTGCCGGGCCGCCTCGCGCTCGTTCACGAGGCCGCGCTCGTACGGCTCCAGGAGGGCCGCCTCGTCCGCCAGGAGGTAGCCGCGGATCCCGGTCTCCTGGTCGAGCAGGGCCGTCTCCAGCCGCAGCGCGTCCCGCTGGGCCGGGAGGATCCCGTCCACGAGCCGGTTGCCCTCCGTCGTGGTGTGCGACAGCAGGGCGGCCCCGAGCGCGCCCGTGCCCAGGACCATGAGGGCCAGCACGCTGAGCACCGTCGTGAGCCAGCCCTGCAGGCTCAGCCCTCTCCGGCCGGACCCTTCGGGCGGCGGGGACGCGGCGGGCGCGGGGGCGACGCGGTCCGGGGTGCGTTCGGGGGCTCGTACGGAGGTGCTCACTTCGGGGTGTTCCATTCGAGGTGGAGTACGGCGACGTCGTCGGCCAGGCCCCCGTGGTCCGCGGCCAGCGCCTGCGCCGCCTGGATCAGGGTGTCGACGAAGGATTCGGCGGGCAGGCCGGCGTGCCGGCGGGCCAGGTCGAGGAGGCCGCTCTCGTCGAGGCGGTCGGAGCCCTGCCCGATGCGCCCCTCGATCAGGCCGTCCGTGAAGAGCATCACCGCGCCGTCCGGCGGCATCGGGACCTCGGTGACGGGCCAGCCCGCGTCCCAGCCGGGCATGATCCCCAGGGCCGGCCCACCGGGCACTTCCTTCAGCTCCACCCCGTCCGCGGACCTCACCAGGAAACCGGGGTGCCCGGCCCGCTGCACGGAGATCCCGTCCGTGCCCGGAGGCCGGGTGACCGAGATGAGGGTGGCGAAGATCTCCGGCCCCGACCGCTCGGCCAGCAGGATCTCCTCCAGAAGCTTGAGCAGGGTCTCGCCGCGGGCGCCGGCCATCACGAAGGCGCGCCACGCCACCCGCAGGCAGACCCCGAGGGCGGCCTCGGCCGGGCCGTGCCCGGACACGTCGCCGACGACGGCGTGGGTGGCCCCGTCGGGGGTCTGCACGACGTCGTAGAAGTCCCCGCCGAGCAGCGCCTGGGCGCGCCCCGGGTGGTAGCGGGCACAGACTGTCACCGAATCGTCCAGCAGGAGCGGTGTCGGCAGCAGGCCCCGCTCCAGGCGGGCGTTCTCCTCGGCGCGCAGCCTGCTCGCCTGCAGGGCGACCGCGGCGAGCTCGGTCCGCTTGCGCTGGATCGCGTAGCGGATGGCCCGCATGAAGACGTCGGCCTCCAGGCGGCCCTTGACCAGGTAGTCCTGGGCGCCCGCGGCGACGGCGCCCAGCCCCGCCTGCTCCTCGGAAAGCCCGGTGAGGACGACCACGGCAGCCTCGGCGGCCTCGGACAGCACCTTGCCCAGGCCGTCGAGGCCCTGGGCGTCCGGGAGGTGCAGGTCCAGCAGGACGCACTGAGGGGGCTCGGCCCGGAGCATCTGCAGGGCGTCGGAGAGGGAACGGGCCCGGCCCAGCCGGACGTCGATCCCGCTGTCCTCGACCAGCTCCTCGACCAGGAGGGCGTCGCCCTCGTCGTCCTCGATGAGCAGGACGTACGGCGGCAGACCGCTCCACAGTGCGAGGGAGCGGTCGTGGTCGACGGAGGAGGCCCGCCGCGGCGGCTGGCTCACCGCCTGCGGTGGTGTGCGGCCGGCCGGGTACTGGGACCCCAGACCGATAGTGCTGCCCATGGCGTCGTCTTTCCCCTCTCGCCACGGAACGCGGACGCCCGACGGACGCCTGGTTGCGTCGGGGGTCAGCTTAGAGTGATCATTTGCCGTTAGGCAATGTTTTAACAAGTCAATTACCCTGCCCCCCGGCACCAGCGCCTCCAGCCGGCCGCTCGCAGCCGTCAGGCGCTGTCGGATAGCCGGGCCGGCACCTGCGCAGGCACCGGCGGCAGGGCCGCGCCACAGGGCTGCACGGCGCCTCCGGTGGAGCCTGCCGCGCCGCCTTCCACACTGGCGTCGGTACGGCGCACGGACGCCGGCACGGCGGCGTGGAGGCCGGCCGCAGCGTCCTGGAACGCGGACAGGCCCTGCACCAGCGCCTCCACCGCCGCAGGCTCCATCCGTTCGAGCACGGCGGCCATCTCGCGCACCCGGATGCCGCGCTGGGCCGCCACCAGCCTGCGCCCGCCCGCGGTCAGCCGCAGTTCCAGCTCGCGGCGGCTGCTGGGGCTGGGGGAGCGGGTCAGCAGGCCGATCGCCTCCAGCCGGTCGCACAGCCGGGTCACCGAGGGCGGCCGGGACCCCAGCACACGGCCGAGGGTCCGCAGATTGATGCCCTCCGCATTCTCCACGACGAGCAGCGCCCGCATCTGGGAGGGGGACACGGCGGGCGCCGGGGCGTCCTGGCCCCGGGCACGCAGGACCTCGAGGAGCTCCGCCGCGGCGCTGACGGCCGCGGACGGTTCCTCGGGTGCGCCGGGTCGACTGCCAGGGCGGGACATGGTGCCCACTGTGCCACCGGCGGGTGCGCGGTGTCGCCCCCGGGTCGGCAGGAACCGCGGGACCCGCCCCGGTACGGAGCCGTACGGGGCCCGGGCGCCCCAGCCCCCGGGAGAAGCGCCCGGCCCCGCGGTCGCCCCGGCTGCTGCCCGTACGCGTCCGGCTGACGGCCGTGCCAGTCGAGGCACCCGACCACGGCGTCGTCCGATCCTGGATCCGGCCCCGGTGCCGTGACCCTGCGCACCCTCGGCCGGCTGCCCGGCGCGGCCCCGCCGTCGGTGACCCGGCCGCGCGACCGCCTCCAGGCCGTCGGAGTCCTGGCGCGCCGACCCCGGGCGGACGACCGCCGCGAGACGCGCCTGGAGTCGACCCCTGCCGGACGGACCTCCCTCGAACGGCTGCGGGCTCCCGCGAAACGGTGCTCACGGAGGCGATGGCAGCCATGCCGCCGCTCTCCCGGGCCGCCCTCACCGTGGGCCTTGCCGACGTCTGCGCGGCGGTCGCGGAACCGCTCAGGCTGCCTCCCGCCGACGCCCTGGTGAGCCGCAGCGCCTGACCCGGCCGCACCCGGACCGAACTCCCGGCGGGCGCACGCCTGTACGGGCCGTCGCGAGGAGGGGTGAGGAAGGCGCCGGACGCCGGAGGCGGGATTGCGTCGGCAGCGCCGGATGGGGGATGGTTGCCGAGGGGAAACTGTCCGCCCGCCCGCCGGTCCGTCCGCATGAGGAAGAGGTGAGGGGCCCGCGCTGCGAGTCCTTGTCTATGGCCAGTCCCCCCGGGCGATCCGCCCCGACGAGCCGTACCGTCACAGGACTTGCGTGCGCCGTTGCCCCCTGCCCCGTCCTCGTCGTCGATGCGTACGGAGCCCTGTCCCTGGTCAACCGGGCCGCGACGCTGCTCTTCCCCGCGGCGCACATCGGCGCCGAGCTGAGTGACGCGGTGCCCCGGTGGGTCACCACCGCCCACCGGCGCCTCACGACCGGGGCGGGCAGGCGGACCCCCGCCTTCGGCCAGGCCCTGGCGCCTGCCGACGGGCCCGTGGGCGACCGCAGTTTCGCGGCGCACCCGACCTGCCTCGACGACGGCGACGTCGCCTGGTGGTTCGTCGACGACACCGAACGCCGCACCGCCGCCGACGCGCTGGCCCTGGAGCGGCACAGGACCGAGTTCCTGGGCCGGGCCTCGAACGCCCTGCTGTCTTCGCTGAACGTCGACCGCTGCATGGCCGTCACCGCCCAGCTCGCAGCCGAACACCTCGCCGACGGCGCCCTGGTGATCGGTCCTCCCTCGGGGCGGACCCACCCGGTGGTCTTCTGCGCCCGGGGAGGGGAGCCCGAGGCCACCCGGCTGGACTTCGACGCCTCCCTGCTGCCCGGCCTCGCCGAAGCCCTCCAGGGCTTCCCGCCGGAGCCCTCCCGCTGGGTCGACCCGGCGGCGGCGCCGCCCTGGGCGGTTCCGGACGGATTCGGCTCCGTGGGTTCCCTGGCGGTCACCCCGCTCCCCGGCCCCGGGCTGCCCGCCGGCGCCCTCGTCCTGCTGCGCCATGGCGAGAAGGCCGCGTTCGACGAGAACGAGGAAGTGTTCGCCCGGCTGTTCGCGGCGCGTGCCGGCGCCGCCATGTCCGCCGCACGCCTGTACGCCGAGCAGACCTCCATCACCGAAACCCTCATGCGGGACCTGCTGCCGCCCGTGCTCCGCCAGATCGACGGAATCGAGTTCGCCGGCGGCTACCGGCCGTCCGGTGAAGGCGACCGGATCGGCGGCGACTTCTACGACGTCCACCCCTGCCCCGACGAGACCGACGGCGGGGAGTCCTTCGTCGTCCTCGGGGACGTCTGCGGCAAAGGCCTGGACGCCGCCGTGCTCACCGGCAAGATCCGCAACACCCTCCAGGCCCTCCTGCCCATGGCGCCCGACCACCAGCGCACGCTCCGGCTCCTCAACGGGGCCCTGCTCAACTCCCATCACGCGCGCTTCGCCACCCTGGTCCTCGCCTCGGCGGCCCGCCACGACGGCAAGGTCCGCCTCCGGCTGACCAGTGCCGGCCACCCGCGGCCCCTGATCGTCCGCGTCGACGGCCGGGTGGACGAGGTGCAGACGCGCGGAACGCTCGTCGGCGCACTGCCCGAGATCCAGGCCGTCACCGTGGGCGCCGAACTCGCCGCCGGCGAGACCTGCGTGCTCTTCACCGACGGTTTCACCGAGGCCAAGGGAGGACCCCTCGGGGGAGAGATGTTCGGCGAGGCACGGCTGAAGCAGGCTCTGGCCGCCTGCGCGGGCATGGCCGCGGAAGCGGTCGTGGAACGCCTGCAGATGCACGCCGCCCAGTGGATCGGCGGCGGCCGCCACGACGACATGGCCGTCGTCGCCATCACCGCGCCGCGCACCAACCACCTCAGCGCGGTCGGGGGACACGGCCCCGGGCGGTACACGGCATGACCCGTCCGCGTCCTTTCACCGGCGGCAGCGGCCGGGCCGCGCCGGAGCCGTCCTGACGGTCCGCCCCGGCCCGAGCGCCGACCACCCCGCCCCGATCCCCTCCGCCCGGAAGCGCAGCCATGACCAGCCCCCCGCCCCCGCCGTTGCTCCTGACGCCGTTCCCTCCCGACGCGAACGACCTGCGCATCGCCCTCGAAGGGGACCTCGACCACACGACCTGCGCGCTCCTGTCGGCCCTGGTCGACCGGCAGCTGGCCGCGCACCCTGGCCTGCGGAACCTCCGGCTGGACTGCACACGGCTGCTCGTGTGCGACTCGATGGGTCTGTCCGCGCTGCTGATGGTCCGACGACGGACGAGCGCGGCGGGCGTCCGTCTGTATCTCGACGGCCGGCAGGCGGCGTTGGAGCGGCTGCTCATCCGCACCGGCACCCTGGAGCACCTCACCGGGCCCCCCGCCACAGACATCCACCGCAGCCGACTGGGCTCTGAGGGCCGCTGACGGGTCAGGGCAGGGAACGGGCAGGGAAAAGGCCCCGGACCCGAAGGTCCGGGGCCGCCCCGAGGTCATGCCCGCCCCGGCGTCGACCGCCCGCGGCGCAGCCGGTCACTCCGGCGTGCGGTGGCTGTCCGCCGTGCGCTGCCGGGGCAGGTTCCGCAGGCGGCGCGAACTGCGCGGTGCGGAGCCGCCCTTGGCGGCGCCGGTGCGGCGGTGCCGGGCAGCGCCGTGGTCGGATGCGGTGCGTCCCGCCGGAGGGGCGAGTGCGAGTGCGGTGATCATCGCCACCACCATGCTGAGGATGAGCACGGTACCCATAGACATGTGTCCCGCCTTTCATCGTTTCCTCAAGGGCCTTTAGCTACCCAGTGTTACCAGTTTCCGCATTCCTAAACACATGGCGTCACGCGTGAAGGATGGCAGAGGGCGGCCCAGTTCCCCGGGGGCGCGGACAACTCCCCACCTTGAGGCGTTCCTGACGGCGCGGCGGATCCGGCGGCGCCCCCGCAGGATCCACGGCGCGCCGCTACCGCCCGGAGGTCCGCCGCAGTACCAGGCAGACGAAACCGAAGCTGTCGCGGTAGGTGCGCAGCCACTCCTCGCGGCGGACGGCGGCGAGGGCCAGGGCCTCGGAGCTGTCGGGGTCCTCGGGATGGTCCAGGGCCCAGCCTGCCAGCGACCCCCAGCACGCCCACTCGTACGCGTCCAGCTCGCGGCGGCTGCTGATGTGGCCGTGGACGGGCGTCCAGCCGTCGGCGGCCACCCGGTCCAGGGTGGTGTCCAGGTCCTCGAACTCGCCGAGGATCGCCACGGCCTCCGGCGAAGGGTCCTTCTCCCAGAAGCCGTCACCGATCAGGACGTGCCCGCCGGGGGCGAGGTGCCTGCGCGCCGCCCCCAGGGTGGGCAGCAGACCCCCGAAGGCATGGGCGGCGCCCACGCTGAGGATCAGGTCGAACGGATGCGGGGAGGCGAAGGCGGCGGCCTCCTGGCGGTGGAGGGTCAGGCGGTCCTGGACACCCAGGCGGGCCGCGGCTTCGCGGGCCCGGACCAGGGCGTCCTCGGAGATGTCCACGCCCTCGGCGCGCAGCCCGGGGTCGGCGGCCAGGGCGCGCAGGAGCCACTCGCCCTCGCCGCAGCCGAGGTCGAGCACGCGGGCGTCGCGCCGGGCCGTACCGCGTTCGAGCAACTCCCGTACCGCAGCGTCGTCGAGGGGGGCCTTCACGGGGTGTCGGGCATGGGCGATGTGGGACATGCGTTCACGGTTCATCGACGCAGCCTGCCACTGCCGTCGCAGGCCCGCAGCTGCATTTCTGCGCCCCGGCGGACCGGCTCCGGCAGGTCAGATGATGTGGATGCGCTCCAGGGAGCCTTCGGTGTCACGGATCATCAGATCGTGTCCCTTGGCGCGCTCCTGCTCGACGAACCCGAGAAGCAGCACCGCCCGGTTGATCACATCGGCCTTGCTGACGCCGGACGCGGCGACCAGCTCGGCGATCGCGGTGACCGCGGGCGGGCACAGGGTCACGGAGTAGCGCTCACTGTCGGGGTGGGACGGGAGCTGGTCCACAGGATGCCTCTCTCGGTTTCATGGCGACCGTCGTCATCGGATCTGCACCACAAGTGCACCATGCGGGGGGCTTGGACGCACCTGCCTTTTCGCTCGGGTCCGATGCGGGATGTCCACCGGCGGTTGCCGAGGTGCTCTTCAGAGGTGCTAAACCGGTGGAAATCGGGAAGTCGGAGGGAAGACGTCCCACTCTCACGGCCGCCCAACGGCAGAAGGCAGGCAGACAGCGTGCTCATCGACCTCTCGGGGAAGACCGCCCTGGTCACCGGCTCCACCCAGGGCATCGGCGCCGCGATCGCGGCCGGACTGGCGGCGGCCGGCGCACGGGTGGCCGTCAACGGCCGCGGCAAGGAGTCCGTCGACGCGGCGGTGGCCCGGCTCGGCAAGGGCGGGAGCGGCGGCGCGTTCCTCGCCGCGCCCGGCGACGTCGCGACGGACGAGGGCGCCGAAGCCGTCTTCGCCGCGGTGCCGGACGTCGACATCCTCGTCAACAACCTCGGCGTCTTCGGCTCGCGGCCGGCCCTGGAGATCGGCGACGCCGAATGGCGCCGCTACTTCGACACGAACGTGCTCACGGCCGTGCGGATGATCCGCCACTACCTGCCCGGCATGACCGGGCGCTCCTGGGGCCGCATCCAGAACATCGCCAGCGACTCCGCCGTGGCGATCCCGGCGGAAATGATCCACTACGGCATGTCCAAGACCGCCCTCCTCGCGGTGTCCCGCGGATTCGCGAAGGAGGCGGCCGGGACGGGCGTCACGGTGAACTCGGTCATCGCCGGGCCCACGCACACCGGCGGCGTGGAGGACTTCGTCTACGAACTGGTCGACCGGGACCTGCCCTGGGACGAGGCGCAGCGCGCCTTCATGCGCGAGCACCGGCCCCAGTCGCTGCTCCAGCGGCTGATCGAGCCCGAGGAGATCGCCCACATGGTGGTGTACCTCAGCTCGCCCTTCGCCTCGGCGACCACCGGCGGGGCCGTGCGCGTCGACGGCGGGTACGTCGACTCGATCCTGCCGTAGCCGAGCAGCGGGCGCGCCCGTCAGAACGGCGGCTGCGGATCGTACTGGATGCCGCGGCGGACCTGGCGTGCGCGTTCGGGGGAGCCCAGCCGGCCGACCAGGTGCAGGGCCATGTCGATGCCGGCCGAGATGCCCGCCGAGGTGATGATGGCCCCGTCGTCGACGAACCGCTCGTCCTCGCGCACGTCCACCGTCGGATCGAGTTCCCTGAGCAGGTCCAAGGAGGCCCAGTGCGTCGTCGCCGGACGGCCGCGCAGCAGCCCTGCGGCGGCGAATACCAGGGAGCCCGTGCACACGGCGGCCATCAGCGGGACGGTCCGGCGCTGCCGGCGGACCCACTCCAGGTGCCCGGCGTCCCGGAGCTGCGGACGGGTGCCCCTGCCGCCCGGGTGCACCAGGACCTCCGGCGCCGGCAGGCCGGCGAAGGACCGGTGGGCCTGCACGGTGAGTCCCTTGGCGCAGGTCACGGGTCCACCGTCGGCCGAGATGCAGGACACGGCCCAACCGTCGTCGGGACATGTCCGGGTCCAGAAGGACAGGACCTCCCAGGGGCCCACGGCGTCCAGTTCCTCGACGCCGGGGAACAGCAGGATCCCGATCTGGCGCACCTCTCCAGCATCACCCCCCTGCACGCTCCCGCCACCCCGGCGGGGCCTGAGGGGGCAAGAGGAGCGGCCACCACGGCCGGACGGCGCCTGGGGCCCGCCGGCCCGCAGGCCGGCGGGCCCCAGGCGCCGCCGTCGTACCAGGGGTCCCGAACGGGACCGCTGCACCGATCCGGTCGACCGATCAGGTCTTGAGCAGCCGGTTGAAGAACGACCGGTACTGCTGCAGTGCGAGCCGCAGGTCCTCCGTGGGAACCTGCTCACCGCGGTCCCACTGGCCCTCCAGGCCCTGCTTGCGGGTCGAGAAGGTACTGGCAAGGGTCTGCATCAGGTCCGCCACGAGGGAGTCGGCCGACTTCACCGCGTCCTTCGGGTCGTCGACGAAGCGGCCCTGGATCTCGCTCCACTTCTTGCGGTACTCCTCCGCCTCACCGGTACCGAGCAGGGGCTCCGCGTCATCGCTGTCCGGGCGCGCGGCAGGCGTCTGCGCTTCCGGCGCCCCACCGTTCCGGTCGGCGTCCCCGTACGCGTCCGTATCTGTGCCGCCCGCGGCGGCAGTACCGGTCCGGTCCCCGTCCCCGTAGGCGTCCGTGTCCCTGGTGGCCTCACCCGGGTACACGGCTGCGCTGCGCTCCTCCGAGGCACCCGGGTGGGCGAGGTCCTCGGTGGTCAGGTCCGGCCGGCGTGCCGAGTCGTCCCGGTCGTCGTGGATGCTCATGTCATCGGCTCCTCTGGTCGGTCAGCAGCTCTTCGAAGAGGGCGCGGTAGTGGACCATCGCACCTCGGAGCTCCTCCGTGGTGGCGTGACCGTCGCCACTGCGCATCTTGACGTCATGGGCGGCGCGGTAGTGCTCCAGCGTGCGCCCGTGCTCGACCGAGAGGTCGCGCAGCTGCCCGTGGAAGTCGTCGGTCGGGTAGCCGCGTTCCTGCATCAGGCGGGACACCAGGCCGTCGGCCTCGGCGACGGAGCCCTCCGGCCGGTCCACGAAGTGCTCCTGGACCCGGCTCCACTCCTCGGTGTACTCCTGCCGGCGCTCGGCGGGCAGTTCCTTGATGTCGAGCTCGTCGTGCCGCTGCTCGCGGGCCCGCAGGTCGCGCTCCGCGGCCCGCCTCCCGCCCTTCTCCTCGACCGTGCGCTCGTACTCGGGGCCGAACTGGGTGCGCAAGTGCCGTCGTCGCGCCAGCATCGACAGCAACGCAGTGAGTGCGAGCACCACGACAACGGCCACGACGAGCACGGCTATGAGCGTGCCTGTGGACATGTCCCGCCTCCGTTCCGGTGCCTTTTCGGCGTGTGCTGCGCGGCTGCCCGCGCAGCCGCCCGACAAACCCGGAGCGGGGCGCGCCGGCGCCGCGGCGCCGGCGGGGAAGTGCGGTCAGCCGGCGGGCGGCGTCCAGGCCGACTCGGCTGCCTGCGCCGTGGGGAAGGTGGGGAAGACCTGCTCCAGGCCGACGATACGGAAGATCCGGCTGACCCGCTCGGGCACGGCGGCCAGGATCACGGCCCCCTCGGCCGCCAGGGCGTGGTTGCGGGCGGCGATCAGGACGGTGATGCCACTGGAGTCGCAGAAGGTGACTCCGCCGAGGTCCACGACGATCTGCTGGCCCGCGCCGAGGACGAGGCCGGGCAGCAGGGCGCGGACCTCCGGCGCGGTGTGGTGGTCCAGCTCCCCCGCCAGCTCCACGACCGGACCGGCGGCGGTGGTGCGGGTGCGGATGGTCAGCGGATGCGTCACGTCAGCCCTTCACGGGGGGTCGGGGCACGGTGAGGGCGAGGACGGCGGTGTCGTCGTCCACCCCGGTGCCGAAGGAGTCGAGCAGGTCGCGGATCGCACCGACTAGACCCTCCGCGGTGGCGGGCGACAGGCCCTCGGCGAACTCCAGGAGGGCCTCGTCGCCGTAGCGGCCGCCCGCAGCCGCGGAATGCGCCTCGGTCAGGCCGTCCGTGTGCAGCAGCAGGGTGTCCCCGGGGGCGAGGAGGACGGACACCGTGGCGATGTGGGCGTCCGGGAGGACACCGATGAGCTGGCCGCCGGGGGTGTGCAGAGACGAGACGCTGCCGTCGGCGCTCAGCAGCAGGGCCGGCGGGTGCCCGCCGCTGGCCAGCGTGACCCGGAAGCCGCCCTCGTCCCCGTCGGGGGTGAGCAGCCCGAAGACGACGGTGCAGAACCGCGGGTCGTGGCCGTTGTACTCGTGGTTCAGGACCGTGTTCAGGTTGCCGAGGACCGCGGCCGGATCCGGGTCGTAGACCGCCGCGGCGCGCAGCGTGTAGCGGGCCAGGGAGGTGACCGCCGCGGCGGCCGCGCCCTTGCCGCACACGTCGCCGAGGAAGAACCCCCACGTGCCGGCGGCCAGGGGGAACAGGTCGTAGAAGTCGCCGCCGACCTCGTCGACGGAGGCGACGTGGTAGTACGCGGCCACGTCCAGGCCGGGCACGTTCGCCAGGGCGGGCGGCAGCAAGGTCTTCTGCAGGGTGGCGTTGAGCCGCTTGAGGCGTTCGCGTTCCCGCTCCGATTCCTGGCGGGCCCGCAGCAGTTCCGTCTCGTAGGCACGGCGGTCGCGGGCGTCGAAGACGGTGGTGCGGATCAGCAGGGACTCCCCGTCGCTGCCGGTCCGGACGGTGGAGGTCACCAGCACCGGCAGCCGGCTGCCGTCGGCGGCCTTCAGCTCCAGGGCGATCCCGCTGATCTCGCCCTGCATGCGCAGCAGCGGTGCGAAATGGGTCTCGTGGTAGAGCCGGCCGCCGACCGTCAGGAGGTCGGAGAAGGTCCGGCGGCCCACCAGGTCGCCGCGCGCATAGCCCAGCCAGTTCAGCAGCGTCGTGTTGATCTTCGCGATCGTGCCGTCGAGGAGGGTGGACAGGTAGCCGCACGGCGCGTGCTCGTACAGGTCCTCCGCGCTGTCCTCCAGCAGCGCCGAGAAGACCGCCTGGTCGTCGTCCCCGGGACGGTCGCCGGACGCGGAGCCCCCGCCGCACCCGCCGCCGTCCGTCGTGCACATCATCCGGCGGCACCGGCGAACGCCGCGATCGCGGCGGCCGTCTCCTCGGGTGCCGCCAGCTGGGGGCAGTGCCCGGTCGCCTTCAGGGTGACCAGCCGGCTCCCGGGAATCATGGACTGCACGAAGGGGCCCACCTCGGGCGGCGCGATCGCGTCGCTGGAACACTGCGCGACCAGCACGGGGACGGTGACCTTCGCCAGGTCCCGCCGGTTGTCCGAGAGGAACGTGACGCGGGCGAAGACCCGGGCGATGTCCGGATCGGTGCGGCAGAAGCTGTTGGTCAGCTCCTCGCCCAGCTCCGGGCGCTCCGCATTGCCCATGATCACCGGGGCCATGGCCCCCGACCAGCCCAGATAGTTCGCGTCCAGGGACTCCAGCAGCTCGTCGATGTCCTCGGCGCTGAAGCCGCCCCGGTAGCCGGACTCCGGGTCGTCGATGAAGCACGGCGAGGGCGCGAGCAGCACCAGTCCGGCGAACGCCTCGGGCTCCCGGGCCGCGGCGAGCACGCCCATCATGGCGCTGACCGAGTGCCCCACGAACACCACGGGCCCCAGCGCCACCTCGCGGCAGATCTCCAGGACGTCCTCGACATAGCCGTCCATCGTGGAGTAGCGCTGCTCACTCCACGACGACAGGTCGGAACGCCCCGCTCCCACGTGGTCGAAGAGCACCACGGTGAAATCGCGCTCCAGTACCGGCACGACCAGCCGCCACATGTTCTGGTCGCAGCCGAACCCGTGCGCCAGCATCAGCACCGGCCCGCCGCGCTTGCCGGACACCGTCACGTGGTTCTTTTTCAGGACGTCCATACGTCCATCCTCGCAGAAGGCTCCTCGATGCCGGGCCGCTTGCACCCGGGCGCGGCGCCCTCGGGGGCAAAGGGCTGCGCCGCAGGTCGGCCACGGTTTCGCGGCCGGTCCACCGCTCCGGATGTGACGCCGATTCACAGAGACTGAGCAGCCCGGGGTTTGAGCGCCGCCCGCCGGGACACACGCGTCGGAGGCGGGTCCTGCGGAGCACGGAGCGCAGGGAGAATCCGCTGCAGGCCCCGGCCGTGTGCCGCGCCGCCGTTCCGGCGCCGAACGGCCGAGGGCCCTGGCACGACCGGAATGCCGCACGGGATCCGCGCGGCAGCCGGGCCCCTCCGTACCCGGCCGTCCCCGGCCGGGGGCGGGGGCGGGCCCGGTACGCCCCCGGCGACGGCGCTCGGACCGCCGACCCCGGGCAGCGGACCCGTCGGCGTCTCCGGCGCCCCCCGGCTGCCCCGCCTCCGGGCGGCCGGCAGCCGCAGCCCCGGCCGCCCGGACGACCTGCTGGACGAACCCCCGGCGGACGATCATCCCCGGCAGGCGAGCAGGCCCGGCAGGCGAGCCCTTTGGCACCGCCCGGTCGGCGAGACCACGGAGTCGTCTCCTCGGACCGGGCCTCAACCGCGCTGCCCGGCCGCGTACGGGCGGGGGGCCGCATGCCGGCGGCGGGCCCGGTGCGGGGTGTGCCGTACCGCCGGGGCCGCCCCGGGGGGCCGGGCGGTGGCGGGCCGCGGCGACTCCGGCTCCGCACGGGGTCCGAGCAGCACCTCCTCGTACCGGCCGAGCGCCAGGACGGCGCCCAGCAGTGCGGGCAGGAGCAGCAACACGGCGAGCATGGCGTTCCCTTCGGCAGGCCTTCCCCCTCCGCGTGCCCCCGACGGGCCGCGACACGCCGCACCGGCGGGCGGGCCGGCGGGCCGACGGGCCGGCTCGGCCGGGAACCCCGTCAGCCGCCGTGCGCTGTGTGCGGGGAGTGCGGGCCGTCCGGGCCCGGCGCAGACGGCCCGCCAGGTGCGCCGTCGCTGTCGGAGCGGGGTGGGCGCCACATCGCCCACAGGACGGGCCCGCCGCCGGGAAGGCGGATCTCGCCGGTGACGCGGAAGCCGAGCCCCGCGTAGAACGGGATGTTGGTTTCCTTGCTGGACTCCAGATAGGCAGGCTGCGCCAGCCGGTCGCAGTGGGCCAGCTGCTGCCGGACGAGGGCCGAGCCCACCCCCGCCCCCTGGGCCGCCGGTTCGGTCCCCAGGGTCGGCAGGTACCAGTGCGGCGTCGGCGGATGCGCCTGGTGCAGGGTGTCCTCCACCTCGGACGCCCGGCCCAGCCCCCGGAGGCCGAAAATGCGCACATAGTGCGGCAGGGCCGCCGCCTCCTGCACCGCCGAGGTCTTCCAGTGGCCGGGCCCCGACCAGAGGGCCGCCCCCAGCAGCCGCCCCTCCCGGGTCGCGGCCACCCGGACACCGCCGGCCCGGGGCCGCTGCTGGCGCTGGAGCAGCGCGAAGAAGCGGGCGATCCTGCGCTGCCCCTCACCGGGGTCGGGGATCATCCACGTCATGACCGGGTCGTCGGCGAAGGCGCGGGCCAAGAGGGCGGCGACCGCCCCCGACTCGGCCGGGCGCGCGCACCGGATCCCGTAACCGGCGCTCGGCCGCACTGTGCGTGTGCTCATCGCGCCACGGTAGGCAGGGGCGGCACACCGCCCCGCCGACCGCGGCAGGACACGCCGGGCGGGGGCCGGACGGCGGGACCGGACGGGTTCCGGACGCCGGGACCAACGGCCCTCCGGCCGGGGACCTCGTCCCCCGCGGGGCCCGGCCGGCCCGGGGAAGGGGCCGGGTACGGACCCGTACGCACGTACCGGGCCGGAACCGCCCCGCTCCGTCGCCGTCACCCGGGGCGGACCGACCCCCAGGAAACGAGGCCCCATGCTGCTCGCCGGTAAGACCGCCGTCGTCACCGGAGCCAAGGGCGGGCTCGGGCTCGCCATCGCCGAACGGTTCGTGCGCGAAGGAGCCCACGTCGTCATGTCGGACGTCGTGGACGCGCGCGAGGAGGCGGAGGCGGCCGGCGCGTACCACCTGCGCGCCGACGTGACCGACGAGGCCGAGGTGAAGGCGCTCATCGCGGCCGTCGAGGCCCGGCACGGCGGCGTGGACATCCTCGTCAACAATGCCGGGACCGAGTTCGCCAGGACGATCCTCGACACCACCGTCGAGGAATGGGACCGCACGATGGCCGTCAACCTGCGCGGCGTGTTCCTCTGCTCCAAGCACGCCGTCGCACCCATGGCCGCGCGGGGCAGCGGGGTCATCGTCAACGTCGCCTCGGAACTCGGCCTGGTCGGGGACGCCGGCGTGGCGGCGTACTGCGCATCCAAGGGCGGGGTCGTCCAGCTGACGAGGGCCACGGCCGTCGACCACGCGAAGGACGGCATCCGCATCAACGCCCTGTGCCCGGGGCCGGTCGCCACCCGGCTGCTCGACGACGTCTTCCGCGACGCCCCCGACCCCGAGGCCATGCGCCGGGACGTCGAGTCCCGCACGCTGCTCGGCCGGCTGGGGGAGCCGCACGAGATCGCGGCGGCCGCCCTCTTCCTCGCCTCGGAGATGTCCTCCAACCTGACCGGCACCACACTCGTGGCCGACGGCGGCTGGACGGCCCGCTGAACGACCGCCCTGCCCGGGGAGCCAGGCGTGCGCCCGCGGCAGGTACATCGGGACGACGGCGGCGGCCGCCGGCAGGTCGGGTACGGCGTTGAGGGCGTACGACCACACGGGCTCCACCCCGTCGCCTCCCGCGCATGCGCTGACCGGTGGCCGCGCCGCCGGGGCGCACAAGCCGCGGGGGCCTGGGGTTCAGCGTCCCGTCGAGCCGGGCTCCGGGGCCGGCACCAGGGCTCGGGAACGCCAGGGCGAAGCGGCGGTGCCCGGTGGTGTGCACGCGCTGGTGGACCAGCCGCCGCATGGATGCGCGTTAGTCCGCGCCCTGCGGCACCTCCCCGTGCCGGAGCCGGTCGTCCAGCGAGGCCCACTCCCCGGCGGTGGCGCCGGCCGCCCGCTGCTCCTGGCGCCGCCGGGCCAGAAGCAGGCCCCCGCCCACGGCCGCCCCGGTCAGCCGCACCACTACCTCGGCGGGGGACCGGCCGGGACTGATCACCAGGATCACCGCCGCGGCCAGGGCCGCCGACAGCAGGGCCCGGGCCCGGGCCCACAGGTACCCGGCGAGCCACCCGTCCACCGAGCTCATCCGTCGTAACTACCGTGCCTGACAACGGCATTGCGCATCGGCGCCCCGGGACCGCCGCCGTATGCCGGGCGCCCGGGCGGACGGAGCCCGGCGGCGGTCGTCAGGAAGTGCGCTTCAACGTCCAGGTGTTGGGGTTGAAGCTGGGGACGGCGGAGTAGCGGCAGCCGCTGGAGTAGTAGCTGCTGGTGATGGTCCAGCCGGCCGGCGGCCAGGTGGAGGCGCAGGCGTTCACCTGGGTGCCCACCGGGTATCCGGTGAGGTCCTTCATCTGCTTGGTGTTGGGGGTGAAGGTGGAGCCGCAGGCGCCGCTGTTCCACCACTGGACGTCGACCCAGCCGGCCGGAGTGAGGCTGCTGGAACAGGAGTTCAGCGTGTCGCCGGGAGCGGCGCCGGCCGGGGTCGCGGCGAGGGCGAAAGCGGTGCAGGCCATGGTGGCGAGGGCTGCGAGACGGGTGCGGATCACGGGAGGTCCTCCTTCGGAGCGCCGGGCTCGCCGCCGACCGTCGACGGGCCGCGCCGGGCACCGACCCCCTTGCTATCCGACTCCGAGTGGTCGCTGACAGTCATCTTTTGGGCATGTGCCCCCGACGGTTTGCGCCGCTCCCCTGACCACCGGGCGAACAGCGGCCCCCCGGCCCGCAGTGGCCACGATCCGGCGTGGACTTTGTCCGGAAGGGTGTCTGTCCTGCCCTCCCCGGTACGGCCATGATGTAAGCCGACGAGCCGTCAGGGGAGACGGCGCGAGGGGGACAGGACGCATTTGGCCACGCCCGGAACCGGAGCCGCCCGCAGCCGTACGGGACTCGCCGTGCTGTGCGCAGCCGTGCTCACGGCGCTGACAGTGCCACTGCCGGCGCAGGCGGCGGCCTCCGTACCCGGGACCGGCGGCCGCGGCAGTGCCTGCAACCCCGCGATCCGGGTGCTGGACTCGCTGCCGGGTCCCGGCGAGTCCCCCGAGCCCTGGAGGCCGGCCACGGAGGTCAGGGACCTCGGCCCGCGCGGGCTCTCCGTCGGCCGTTCCCACCACCGGCCCGTGTACTGGGTCGGCACGTCCGCGCACCCGGTCCCCCTGCCCACCGGATACACCCAGGGCGTCGTGGAGGCCGTCAACCGCTCCGGGGTGATGGTGGGCCGCCTCACCGGCCCCGGCAAGCCGCCGGCCGCCTTCCGGTACGTACGCGGTGCCCGGGCCGTGGCCCTGCTGCCGGGCGGCGAGC
Organism: Streptomyces sp. cmx-4-9; assembly: GCF_046548835.1. Taxonomy (NCBI): domain Bacteria; kingdom Bacillati; phylum Actinomycetota; class Actinomycetes; order Kitasatosporales; family Streptomycetaceae; genus Streptomyces; species Streptomyces sp. cmx-4-9. The sequence continues at coordinate 849,250 of NZ_JAEBEE010000002.1, forward strand.
AGGCGAGCGACATCAACGACAGGGGTCGCATCGTCGGCCACCGGCGGGACGCCGCCGGGCGGGTGACCGGCGTGGAGTGGGCGGGCACCGCCGTGCGCCGCGAACTCGCACTGCCCCCGCAGATCACCGGCGTCGCCGAGGTCACCGGCATCAACGACGACGGCCGGATCGTCGGGCGGGGCAGCGGTGTGGCCGACGGGGAGGCGTACGAGACCGGCCTGGTGTGGCCGGCCTCCGCTGCCGCCCCCGCACAGGAGCTCAAGCCGTTCCACCCGGGCGACACCTACAGCAGCTACGAGCCGAAGGACATCGACGACGAGGGCCGGATCGCCGGCACGTACGAGTACACCCGCCTGATCACCTCGAACGGCGTCACCTGGGCGCCGCCCTACACGGACGTGACGTACGCCCCGAACCTCGGGGAGCGCACCCGCGGCTCCTTCGAGGACATCAGCCCGACCACCGGCGTGAGCGTCGGGACCGCCTCCGACTCGACGATGGTCGGCCCCTTCCCGCCGGAAACCGCCCCGCCCCACCAGGCCGTGCTCTGGAAGGGCAGCGGCCCCACCCTGGCCCTGCCCCGGCTGGCGCCGGCCGGCCACAGCGGGGCCGCCGCCGTCTCCGACGACGACCGGGTCGGCGGTTTCGCGGTCGACGCCGCGGGCACCCTGCACGCCGTCATCTGGACCTGCGCTTCCCGCCAGGCCGCGACCTAGTGCGGTGACCGGGAAGGTTCACCGGGTCGCGGCTCCCGGCAGACCTCTCCGGTCACCGACTGGTCCGGGATGCGGCCGCAGACGTGGTTGCCCGGATCGGCCGGGTCGTCGCTGAGCCAGAACTGGGTCCACAGCGTGGCGAATTCGGAACGGCTGAGGTGGCCGTCGCCGTCCAGGTCGAGCAGTGCGAAGACCTCGTCGGTGTCGACCTCCAGGCCGTGCCAGGCCTCGATGAGCCGGCGGTGCTCGGTGCGGGAGATCCGGCCGTCCCCGTTCTGGTCCACGGCGTCGAAGAGGGTGTCGGCGGTGGCCGTGACGGCAGCACGCATGGAGGGCAGCCGGTCCACGACGCTGAAGAACTCGTCGATGTCGACCTTGCCGTCGTTGTCGGCGTCGGCGGCGGCCAGGAGGGTCTCCCACCAGCCCAGGGAGACGGCGTCCACCCGGGCCTGCAACTCCGAGCCTGCTTCCACCCCCGGCAGCCGGCCCCAGCGGCCGGCGAGGGCCTCGAAGTCATCCCTCTGCAGATAGCCGTCGCCGTCCACGTCGAACGCGGCGAACATGCCCCGGATCTTGCGCTGCTTGAACGTGCCGGCCATGCGCGGCCCTCTTTCCCACGTCGGATCGTTCCCACGTCGAACCTGAACGGCAACTGCACGTCGAACCTGAAGCGCAACTGCCCTGCGTCATCGGTCATTTACCCTAGGTCGCCGACCCCGGGGCGGGTGCCGGTCATCTGCGAATTGCCGCTATGGCTCATCTGTTCGGTCAGGGCCGGTAGCGCAGCGGGTGGTCCGCCGGCACCTCCACGACGGCGATCCGCACACCGTCGGGGTCGGTGATCCACATCTCGATGAGCCCCCACGGCTCACGCAGGGGCGGCCGCAGGACGATCCCGGCATCCCGGCCGTGCACCTCCTCGTACACCGCCTGCACGTCCGCGACCTGCAACCACAACTGGAGTCCGGGCGACTGAGGCTGCAGGGCGCGGCCCGACACCTCCAGGAAACCGCCGCCGAGGAAGTAGACCGTGCCGCGCTCGGCGCCGGTGCCGAACTCACGGTGGACGGCGAGGCCCAGGACGTCCCCGTAGAAGGCACGCGAGCGCTCGGGGTCGGTGGGGTGCAGCAGGATCCTGCTGCCCAGTACGTGCACCATGACTGCCTCTCTCGTCCGTCCAGGTCAGGAAGCGGCCGGCCCGCTCGGGGCTCGCGCCCCGAGGGCCGCGACGGCGGCGACCATCCGGTCCCAGAACGGCCCGGCCTCCAGGCCCACCGCGACCCGGGCGTTGACGGGCCGGCCGGTGGAGCCGTGCAGGTCCACCACGGTGGCCCCCCGCGTGTACCGGCCGTGCAACTCCACCGTGACGTTGCCCTCGACGCAGTGCACCAGCCCGGGATCGAGGACCCGGGCCACCGCGACGGGGTCGTGCAGCGGCGGGCTGGGGAAACCCCACAGCGTGCGGTACGTGGAGCCGAAGAAGGTCACCAGTTGTGCGCAGGTCCGGCCGAGAGGGGTGCCCAACGCCTCGAAGCGGGCCACCACCTCGGGCGTGGCCAGCGCCTGGTGGGTGACGTTGAGCCCGCACATGGTGACCGGCACCCCGGAACGGAAGACGATGTCCGCGGCCTCCGGGTCGGTGAGCACGTTGAACTCGGCGGCCGGCGTCCGGTTGCCGCGCTCCGTGGAGCCGCCCATCAGGACGATCTCGCGGATGCGGGAGGCGTCCTGCGGATACCGGGTCAGCAGCAGGGCGATGTTGGTCAGTGGCGCCGTCGGCACCAGCGTGACCGGTTCGGGATGCCCGGACAGGATGCGGTGGACGAGGTCCACGGCGTGCTCCGGCACCACGTCCACCGTGGGAGCGGGGAACAGGGGCCCGTCCAGGCCGGAAACCCCGTGCACGTCGTCCGCGACGGCAAGGGGCTGGACCAGTGGCCGGTCACAGCCCGCCGCCAGGGGCACGTCCGTGATCCCCGCGACCGTGCACACCCGACGGGCGTTCAGGGTGGTCTTCTCCAAGGTCTGGTTGCCGGCGACGGTGGTGACGGCCAGCAGGTCGACCGCCGGGTCCCCGGCAGCCAGCATGATCGCGAGGGCGTCGTCGTGTCCGGGATCGCAGTCGATGATGATCGGGACGGGCACGTCACTCCTGCCGCTGCGGGGGCGTGGGGCTCCAGTCTGCCGCCGCGCACGGACCCTGACCACCCGGCCCCGGCCGGCGGGCGGGGCGGGCGCGGGCCCTCAGCTGCTGCGCAGCCGGTCGGCGGCTCCGGGCGTCAGACTCATCCGCACCAGCCCGTCGGCGAGGCGCACGAACTCACCCGGAGGGACGAGCTCGGCGAGGGCCCCGGCGCTGCGCGGCAGCCCGACCCCGGCGGCCGCGTCGCACACCCGCGCATCGGCGAACGGGCGCAGTTCCGGCCAGACGTCCTGGACCTCGCGGCAGAAGATGTCGGCGCCGGTGGGGCCGATCCGCGGCACCTCCTGGAGCAGCTCCCGTACGCGTCCGAGCTCGCCGCCCGCCTCCTCGCGGAGCGTGCGCAGGTCCCCCCGCCGGCGCTCCAGCAGCAGCTGCGCGCCCTCGCCCAGGGCCGTGGCCGTCCGCTCGTCGTAGCGCCGGTAGCGGGCCCGCCCCAGGGCCTCGACACGGGCCTGCCACGCCGAGTCCGCCATCTTCCGCGGGGTGCGCAGGCCGGCTCGGAACAGGGAGCGGGCCGCCGCGACCGCCGTCTGCGTACGGATCGGCGCGGACAGCAGCACGCACAGCACCAGGAGCTGGTACAGCGGGGCAGGGGTGTCCCGCAGCCGGATGCCGGCCTCGTGCGCATAGGTCTCCCCGTGCGCGCTCAGCACTCGGCGGGCCGTCGTCTGCGCGGGGTCCATGGGCGTCCTCACCGGGTCGGCGCTGCCGGAGTCGCAACCGGAGCCCGTTGCGGCGCTCCGGCTCCTCCGACCGGGTGCCTGCCCACCCTCGTGCCGGTCATTCACCGTCCGCGGGCGGGTGGCGCCCTCGTCCGCGGGTAGACGTGGGGTACCTGGTCGACGAGGTGTGCAAGGGAGTGGCCGCCATGGAGGACAAGCACGGTGAGCAGGGGACGGGCGGAGGCCGGGAGGAGCAGGTGCCCCAGCCGGGACCGGACCCGGTGCACCCCGAAGCCAGCAGGCCGGTCCCCGGCATCAGCCCGGAGGAGCTCAGGAAGCGCCAGGAGCGGCTGATGGACGAGGGGCACCACCACGGCGGGTGACCCCGAGGGCCGCGCAGCGCCGAGCCGCCACCCCGGTCGGGGGTGGCGGCTCGGCCGTGCTCAGCGGGGACGGCGGCTCAGCCGCCCCGGCCACCAGGCCCGGGGGCCGATGTCCAGGACCAGGGCCGGGACCAGGAGCGAGCGCACGACCAGGGTGTCCAGCAGCACACCGAAGGCCACGATGAAGGCGATCTGCACGAGGAACGCCAAGGGGATCGCGCCCAACGCGGCGAAGGTGGCGGCGAGGACCACTCCCGCGGACGTGATCACGCCCCCGGTGGCCGTCAGTCCCCGGGTGACACCCTCGCGGACGCCGTGCCGCAGCGACTCCTCCCGGACCCTCGACATCAGGAAGATGTTGTAGTCCACGCCCAGAGCGACGAGGAAGACGAACCCGTACAGCGGCACGGAGGAGTCCGTGCCGGTGAACCCGAACACGTACCGGAACACGAGGGCGGACACGCCCAGGGTGGCGAAGAAGTTCAGGGCCACCGTCGCCACCAGCAGGACGGGCATCACCAGGGACCGCAGCAGCGCCACCAGGATGAGCAGGATGACGGCCAGCACCACCGGGACGATCACCTCGCGGTCCCGCTCGGCCGTCTTCTGCGTGTCGTAGGCCTGCGCGGTGTAGCCGCCCACCAGCGCCTGCGCTCCGGGCACCGCGTGGAGCGCCGTACGGAGCCGGACCACCGTCTCCTTCGCGGCCGCGCCGTCCACCGGGTCCTCCAGGACGACGTCGATGCGTACCCGGCCGTCCTTCTCGGCGCGGACGGCCGCCGAATCCACCCCCTCGGTGGCTGCGGCCCGCTCGCGTACCTCCGCCTGCCGGGCGCCCGAGGCGATCACTACGGCCGGATTGCCCGCGCCGCCCGGGAAATGCCGGCCGAGGGCCTTCTGCCCGGTCACGGAAGGCGCCTCGTTCACGAAGATCTCGTCCAGCGGAACGCCGCCCGAGTGCAGCAGGGGCGCGAAGGCCGCGCAGGCGAGCAGTCCCGCCAGCGCCGCGGCCCACACCCGGCGGGGGGCCCGGGCGACCAGGGCCGCGATCCGGGCCCAGACCCCGGTCCCGCCGCTCTCGGCCCGTACGTGCGCCGGCCAGTAGGCCTTGCGCCCCAGCAGGACCAGCGCGGCCGGCAGGAAGGTGAGCGCACTGACCACCGCGCAGACGATTCCGATGGCACCGACGGGGCCCAGTGCCCGGTTGTTGGTCAGGTCGCTGAGGAACAGGGCGAGCAGACCCAGGGCCACGGTGCCCGCACTGGCAACGATCGGGCCCCAGGACTGCCGCAGGGCCGCGCGCATGGCCGCGTACCGGTCCTCGGTGCGGCCCAGTTCCTCACGGAAGCGGGCGGTCAGCAGCAGGGCGTAGTCGGTGGCCGCGCCGATGACGAGGATGGACAGGATCCCCTGGACCTGGCCGTCGACCCGGACCAGGTCCGCCTTCGCCAGGGCGTAGACGACCGCGCAGGCCGTGGAGAGGGCGAACACCGCCCCGATGATGATCAACAGCGGGAGCAGCACGCTGCGGTAGACCAGCAGCAGGATGACGAGCACGGTCACCAGGGCCACGCCGAGCAGCAGCCCGTCGATCCCGGCGAAGGCCTCGGACAGATCGGCCCGGGTGGCCGCCGGCCCGGTCACGTGGAAGGAGGTGGCGGCGACCCGGGCGCCCGCGTCCCGGATCTCGGCGACCGCGGCGGGGAGTTCGTCCCCCAGCGCGGGATCCAGCGGGACCACCGCCTGCATCGCCCGGCCGTCGCGGGACGGGACGACCGGGGAGGGCGCGCCCGCGGCCCAGGGCCGGTCCGCGAGAGCGGCGAGGGCCGTCTGCGCCGCGGCGACCTCGGCGCCGGTCACGCCCGCGGCGCCGTCCGCCGTCCACACCACCACCGCCGGCAGCGGCTCCTCCTGCCGGAAGGCGGCCGCCGCCTGGGCGACCCGGGTGGATTCGGCGCTGCGGGGGAGGAAGGCCGCCTGGTCGTTGGTGGAGACCTCGCCGAGCTTTCCGGCGTACGGTCCCAGGCTCCCCCCGATGCCCAGCCAGGCGACGAGGAGGAGGGCGGGCACCAGCCACCGGGCCAGTCGGGGCGAGACGCGCATGATGCTCCTGGGGATGGTGCGTACGGAGGGACGGCCCACCGGCCGGCCGGTCAAGAGTGGGCCACGGCCGGTGCCGGAGGCGGCTGACACGCCCCCGGTGCGGCGCCCCACCCTCGCTGCCCTACGGCCGTACGGCAAGATGCAGCGTTTCTGCACCACTTCGGGGCCCGGCGGTCTGCGGACTTCGGAGCGGACTGCGCAGTGCGGTCTGGGGTCTGGGGTCTGCGGGCTTCCGGTCCGCCCGCCGGCCTTCAGGGGTCGAGCGCCGTCAGCCCGCTCTGCCAGCGGGCGCGCCGCTCCGCCGGGCTCTGCTCCCACCAGGGGGTGCCGCGCTCCCCGAGAGCGACCTTCGCCGTCTGGACGCGGGCCCGGGCGGCGCCCTCCGCCTGCGGGTCCTCGGCGCGCCGGGCCGCTGCGATCGCCCGGCGGGCCGCCATCAGGTGGCCGCGCAGCTGCCGGGCCGGTTCGGCCGGGATCGAAGGGTCGGTGGCACGCCAGCGCCGGCCCTTGACGACGATGTGGTGCCCGTCCGGCGTGAGCTCGGGCTGCGGGTTCGGTGACACCCCCGGCGTGTGCCCGCGATCCGGACGAACGATGTCCGAACGCGACCACCGGCACCTGCCTGAGTGCCGGAAACCGGGGCAGACGGCGGGAACAGACGGAAGGAGGCTCCGGATGCCCGGAAGCCGCACGTGGTTCGGCCGCGTGAAGGACGGCGCTGCCGCGCTCGGCGAGCGCCGCGCACTGGTGCAGGCGCGCCACGAAGCCGAGATGCAGGCCGAGCGGGAACGCGCGGCGGAGGCCCGCCGGATCCGTCCGCGCAATCCGGACCCCGCCCGGGCGGTGCCGTGGGGCGTACGGGTGGCGGCCGAGGCGGGCTGGCGGTTCCTGGTCCTCGCGGCCGCCCTGTGGGTGGTCATGCGGGTCATCGGCTCCGTCCGGCTGGTCGTCCTCGCCTTCGCGGCCGCGCTGCTGATCACCGCGCTGCTGGAGCCGACCGTCTCGCGGCTCAACCGCGCCGGGCTCTCCAGGGGACTCGCCACCGCCGTCACGGCGATCTTCGGGTTCGTGGTCCTGGGACTGGTCGGCTGGTTCGTGGTGTGGCAGGTGCTCGACAACCTGGACAACCTGTCCGGGCGCCTGCAGGAGGGCATCGAGGAACTGAAACGCTGGCTCCTCAACAGCCCCTTCCACGTGACCGAGCAGCAGATCAACGATGTCGCCGGCAGCCTCAGCGACGCCATCGGCACCAGCACCAGCGAGATCACCTCGACCGGGCTGCAAGGCGTGACCGTCCTGGTGGAGATCCTCACCGGCATGCTGTTGGCGATGTTCTCGACCCTCTTCCTGCTGTACGACGGCAAGCGCATCTGGGAGTGGACCCTCAAGCTGGTGCCGGCCGCCGCCCGGCCGGACGTGGCCGATGCGGGCCCGGCGGCCTGGCGGACGCTGACCGCATACGTCCGCGGCACCGTGATCGTCGCCTTCATCGACGCCCTGTTCATCGGTCTCGGCATCTACTTCCTGGGCGTACCGCTCGCCGTCCCCATCGGCGTCGTGATCTTCCTGGCCTCGTTCGTGCCCCTGGTCGGCGCCGTGGCGTCCGGGGCGCTCGCCGTGGTCGTCGCGCTGGTCACCCAAGGGGTGTTCACGGCGCTGATGGCCCTGCTGGTGGTGCTCGTGGTCCAGCAGATCGAAGGCCACGTGCTGCAGCCGTTCATCCTGGGCAGGGCCGTACGGGTCCACCCGCTCGCCGTGGTCCTGGCCGTCGCCACCGGCGGGGTGGTCGCCGGCATCGGCGGAGCGGTCGTCGCCGTCCCGCTGGTCGCCGTGGCCAACACCGTGATCGGGCACCTGCGGGCGCACGCCGGCGAGGAGGAGCCGGCGCAGCCGGACGACCCGGCCGGGCCGGACCCCGTACCTGCCGTGGCGCAGCAGGCGGACCCGCCCGCGGCGCCGGAGCAGAAGCCCGGCTGACCTGCCGCCCGCCGACCCGCCCGCCGACCCGCCCGCCGCCCTTCGGCCGGGCCCGCTGCCGCGGGCACCGGACCGGCCCGGAGGGACGGACTGGGCCGGGTGGCCGCGTCCGGCTGTCGCCGGGGCCGCGGCGGCCCGAGGATGCGGGGGAGGCGGTGTGCGGACCCCTGCGTGAGCGGGTCCGCCGCCGCGAACCGGCGAACGGGCGGAGGAGCAGAATGCCGAAGGCGTATCTGGTGGGCGGAGGGATCGCATCGCTGTCCGCGGCGGCGTTCCTCATCCGCGAAGCGGGCTTCGCAGGCTCGGACATCCTGGTCCTGGAGGAGCAGGACCGCGAGGGCGGCAGCCTGGACGCGGCAGGTACCCCGGAAACCGGGTACACCATGCGCGGCGGCCGGATGTTCGAGATCCACTTCGAGTGCACCTACGACCTCCTCGGCTCGATCCCCTCCCTGGACGACCCGTCGAAGTCGGTCACCGAGGACACCTTCGCCTTCCACGAGGACTTCGCCTGGGACGACCGCGCCCGACTCGTGGACGCCGCCGGCAAGGTGGTGGACGCCCACACGATGGGATTCTCCGAGCGTGACCGGCTGGAGCTGGTCACGTGCTCCGCCACCCCGGAGAAGCACCTGGACGGCAAACGCATCACGGACTGCTTCAGCGAAGGCTTCTTCCGCACCAACTTCTGGTGGATGTGGTGCACGACCTTCGCCTTCGAACCCTGGCACAGCGCGATCGAGTTCCGCCGCTACCTCAACCGCTTCGTCCACCTCTTCAAGACCTTCGACTCCATGTCGGGGATCTACCGGACGCGCTTCAACCAGTACGACTCCATCGTCCGGCCCCTGGTGAAGTGGCTCACCGACCAGGGCGTCACCGTGCAACTCGGCACGACCGTCACGGACATCGCCCTCGCCGACACGGACGCGCTCACCGCCACCGCCCTGACGTGGACGCGGGACGGCGCGAGCGAGCAGGTGACGCTCGGCCCCCGGGACCTCGTCATGGTCACCAACGGCTCGATGACCGCCGCCTCCACCCTCGGCTCCACCGACACCGCGCCCGCCTTGGACGCCGATGCAGCCGGCGGCTCCTGGCGGCTGTGGGAGTCCCTCGCCGCCAAGCGCCCCGGCCTCGGCGACCCGTCCGTCTTCAACTCCTCGGTCGGCGACTCCACATGGGAGTCCTTCACGGTCACCACCCAGGACCCGCTCTTCTTCGAGCTGATGGAGAAGTTCTCCGGCAGCGAGGCGGGCAAGGGCGGACTGATCACCCTCAAGGACTCGGCGTGGCTGCTGACCATCGTCCTCAACCACCAGCCGCACTTCCGGGACCAGCCCGAGGGCACCTTCGTCTGGTGGGGGTACGCCCTCTTCCCGGACAGGAAGGGCGACTTCGTCACGAAGCCGATGCGCGCGTGCACCGGCCGGGAGATCCTCGACGAGGTGCTGCACCACCTGCGCTTCGAGGAGGCCCCGCGGATCCTGGAGAACTCCGTCGTGATCCCGGCCCTGATGCCCTACATCACCAGCCAGTTCCTCGTCCGCAGCGCGGGGGACCGGCCCCAGGTCGTTCCCGAGGGCTCCACCAACCTCGCCTTCATCGGCCAGTACGCTGAAGTCCCCGACGACGTGGTGTTCACCGTCGAGTACTCGGTGCGCACCGCCTGGACGGCCGTCGCCACGCTGCTGGGCCTCGACCGGCAGCCGCCGCCGGTCTTCAAGGGCCGCCACGATCCGAAGGTCCTGGTCGAGGCCTTGCACACGATGCACCGGCGCTGACACGGCGGGCGGGGCCGGTGGGGCCGGCGAGGCGGGGGCCGGACCGTCGCGGGGGAGAAGGCCGTGCACAAGCCCCCGCCGCGGTGGCGCGGTGGAGGCCTCGCGGGTCGCCGGTCCGGCCGTACCCGTGATCCTCCGACCCGCCACCGCGTGCCGAAGGCCCCCGCAGCGGGACCTTCGGCGGCCGTCGGAGCTGCGGACACGTCCGCCCCCGCCCGGCCGCGCCCGTGTGGCACCCGTCGCCGGCGGTGGCTCAACTGCGCGGTGCGGGGCCGCCCTCGGAGGGGCTTCCTTGCTGCGGGTGGCGACCGGGCCCCAGCGGGGAGCCGGCCAGCGGGGTGGGGGACAGGGCGGTGGCCTCCTCTCCCGCCTCCAGCAGGGTGTCGGCGGCGCCCACGATCAACGGGTCCGGCTCGCCGACCGCCTCGGCGTCCTTGCGGTCGTAGTCGATGCGCCCCAGCAGGCTCCGGATGGCCTCCAGCCGGCCCCGCCGCTTGTCGTTGTTCTTCACCACCGTCCACGGTGCGTGCTCGGTGTCGGTGGCACGGAACATCTCCACCTTCGCCGTGGTGTACGCGTCCCACAGGTCCAGGGAGGCCACATCCGTGGGAGACAGCTTCCACTGGCGCACCGGGTCGACCTGGCGGATCGCGAAGCGGGTGCGCTGCTCGGCGCGCGAGACCGAGAACCAGAACTTCACCAGCAGGATCCCGTCCGCCACCAGCATGTCCTCGAAGGCCGGGCACTGGCGCAGGAACAGCTCGTAGGCGTCCTGGGAGCAGAAGCCCATCACCCGCTCGACGCCGGCGCGGTTGTACCAGGACCGGTCGAAGAAGACGATCTCACCGGCGGTGGGCAGGTGGGAGACGTACCGCTGGAAGTACCACTGGCCGGCCTCCCGCTCGGTGGGCTTGTCCAGAGCGACGATCCGGGCCCCGCGCGGATTGAGCCGCTCGGTGAACCGCTGGATCGTGCCGCCCTTGCCCGCGGCGTCCCTCCCCTCGCAGACCACCACCATCCGCGACCCGGTGTCCTTCACCCAGCGCTGCAGCTTCAGGAGTTCGATCTGCAGGATCCGTTTGGTCCGCTCGTACTCCTCCCGCCGCATCCTCCGGTCGTACGGATAGTTCTCCTGCCACGTCCGTATCGGCGCTCCCGACGAATCCAGCAGTACGGGCTGCTCCGGGCGCTGGTCGTCGACGCTCAGGCCGGCCAGCAGGTCCTCGGCGTGGGTCCGGTCCCACTCTTGTTCGCTCACCTCGCTCACCTACCCCGGCTGGGGCCCGCTACGACTGCCGCTCAGTCGTGGATGCGGGCACGGCCGATCCGGCTGACCACGGCCGGGTCCCGGTGGGAGAAGAACACGGACTCGCCGGTGTCCAGGCCCGCGATGCGGGCCATCTGGCCGGCGCTGAGCTCGAAGTCGAAGACGTCCAGGTTCTCCGCCATGCGGTCGGCACGGACCGACTTGGGGATGACCACGACCTGACGCTGGACGAGCCAGCGCAGCACCACCTGCGCCACGGACTTTCCGTGCTCCGCGCCGATCCCGCTGAGCACCGGGTCGGTGAACAGGTGGTTGCGGCCCTCGGCGAACGGCCCCCAGGACTCGATCTGGACGCCCCGCTCCCGCATCAGGTCCTGGTCGGCGGTGCGCTGGTGGAAGGGGTGGGTCTCGATCTGGTTGACCGCGGGCACGGTCTCGTTGTGCTCGATGAGGTCGACGAGCCGGTCCGGATGGAAGTTGGAGACGCCGATCGCCCGGACCCGGCCGTCCCGGTTCAGCGCCTCCATCGCCCGCCAGGAGCCGTGGACGTCGCCGAACGGCTGGTGGATCAGGTACAGGTCGAGGTGGTCGAGGCCGAGGCGGCGCAGCGAGGCGTCGAAGGCGCGGTGGGTGTTCGCCTCGCCGGCGTCCTGGACCCAGAGCTTGGTGGTGACGAACAGCTCCTCGCGGGGGATGCCGCTCGTGCCGATCGCACGGCCGACGGCTTCCTCGTTGCCGTACGCGGCCGCGGTGTCGAGGAGCCGGTAGCCGGCCGCCAGCGCGTCGCTGACGGCCCGCTCGGTCTCCTCCGGCGGGATCTGGTAGACCCCGAAGCCGAGGACCGGCATCTCGACGCCGTTGTTGAGCGTGACGTGCTGCATGGCGGGTTCCTTCGCTGCGGGTCTCGGTTCGTGGACCGGCGTCCGGGCGGCGCGTCCACCGGGGCGCGGGGGAAGGCGGTGTCGCCCCGGTCAGGACTTGCGGTACGCGTACGCCTCGCCCGCGGCCGAGGCCACCCCGTCCAGGGAGGCTCCCGCGGAAGCGGCGACCACCGCCGCCACCGCGCCCTCCACGAACGGCGCATCCACCAGCCGCGACCCGGGCGGCAGCTCGTCCTCCACGAGGAGGGCCTTCACCGTGAGCACGGCGCTTCCCAGGTCCACCAGCAGGGCGACCCCGGCGCCGCGGTCCACTTCCCGGGCGGCCGCCGTGATGCGGTCCGCGCTCGTGCCGAGGCCTCCGTCGGCCGTGCCGCCCGCGGCGGCCACCGGGGCCACGGCTCCGCCCGCGGCCAGCCCGCGGGCCAGTTCCGCCACCGATGCGGCAACCGCCGCGCTGTGGGACACCAGCACGATGCCGACCGTCCCCGCCGCAGGGTCCGTCCCGCCGCCCGCCGGCTGCGCCGCGCTCACAGCGGGCCGTTCGCCACGTCGGCCAGCGCGGCGAGCAGCAGCGCCGAGGAGGTGGCACCCGGGTCCTGGTGCCCGATGCTCCGCTCGCCCAGGTAGCTGGCCCTGCCCTTGCGGGCCTGCAGCGGGACGGTCGCCCCGGCGCCGCGTTCCGCCGCCTCCGCGGCCGCCCGGTAGGAGGTGTCCAGCGCCGCCACCCCCGGGACGAGGGCGTCGAGCATGGTCTTGTCGCCGGGGGCGGCGCCGCCGAGCTGCGCCACCGCCGACACCCCGGCGTCCAGGGCCTTGCGCACGTCCTCGTCGGACACGTCGGCGGCCTGCCCGAGCTCCTTGCCGGTGCGCCGCAGCAGCGTCCCGTACAGCGGGCCCGAGGCACCGCCCACGGTCGAGATCAGGGTCCGGCCGGCGAGCTGGAGGACGCCGGCGGGCGTGTCCGGGGGGTCCGCGTCCAGAGCGGCCCGGACCGCGGTGAAGCCGCGCATCAGGTTGCTGCCGTGATCGGCGTCCCCGATGGGGGAGTCGAGCTCCGTCAGCCGGTCCGCCTCACGTTCCACGGCGGCCGCGGCCGCCGCCATCCACTGCCGGAAGAAGTCTGCGTCACGCACCGGATCTCCTCGCCTCGCATCGCCACGGGTCGGTTCCTCGGAAGGCGGAGGTCAGCGGCCCCACCGCAGCGCCGCCGTCTGCACCGGCGCGTCCCACAGCCGCAGCAGCTCCGCATCGGCCCGGCACAGGGTCACCGAGCAGCCCGCCATGTCCAGCGAGGTGACGTAGTTGCCGACGAGCGCCCGCGCCACCGGCACACCCCGCGCCTCCAACACCCGCGCCACCTCGGCGTGGAACCCGTACAGCTCCAGTAGCGGCGTCGCGCCCATGCCGTTGACCAGGGCCAGGACCGGGCCGTCTGCCGGCGCCACCTGGGCGAGGTCCTCCAGTACGGCGCCCACCGCGAACTCTGCGATCTCCCGGGACGCCATCATGGCCCGGCGTTCGCGCCCGGGCTCGCCGTGGATGCCCACCCCGAGCTCCAGCTCACCGTCCGGCAGGTCGAAGGTCGGACTCCCCTTCGCCGGGGTGGTGCAGGCGCTCAGGGCCACTCCGAAGCTGCGCGAGCACTCGTTGACCTTGCGGGCCACCGCCGCGACCTGTTCCAGCGGGGCGCCCTCCTCGGCCGAGGCCCCGGCGATCTTCTCCACGAAGAGGGTGGCCCCGGTGCCCCGCCGGCCGGCCGTGTACAGGCTGTCGGTGACCGCGACGTCATCGTTGACCAGCACCCGCTCGACGCGGATACCGTCCTCCTCGGCCAGTTCGGCGGCCATGTCGAAGTTCAGCACGTCACCGGTGTAGTTCTTGACGACGAACAGGACCCCCTGCCCGGAGTCCACCGCCTTGGCCGCCTGCGTCATCTGGTCGGGCACCGGGGAGGTGAACACCTCGCCGGGGCACGCGGCCGACAGCATGCCGTACCCCACGAAGCCCCCGTGCAGCGGTTCATGGCCCGAGCCGCCGCCGGAGACCAGCCCGACGCGGCCGCCCTCGCGTGCATCACGCCGTACGACGACCCGGCGCTCCACGTCCACGTCCAGATCAGGATGGGCGGCGGCCATTCCCCGCAGGGCGTCGGCGACGACGGTTTCCGCACTGTTGATCAGCATTTTCATGCGTATCTCCCGGTGACGCTTCCAGAGTACTCGGGCTGCCCGCCCCTCACTTCGACGGTAAGCCCTGGAGGAGGTCCACCGCTCCGGACGCGCCAACCCCGTGGAACCCTGCCCGGACCCGCGGCGCCGGGGACCGGACGCGGGGAGGGCCCGGACTCGTCGAGTCCGGGCCCTCCGTCACGCAGGCGGCCGAAGCCGCGCCGGATCAGCGGCGCGGGCCGTTCCTGCCCTCGCCACGGCGGGTGTCCTTGCCCTCGTCGTAGCGGACCTGCTCCTTGCGGACGGTGTCGGAGACCTCCTGCTGCTCCGTCACCTTCTCGGTCTCCAGGCGGACGCGCTCGACCGGCACGGTCTCCTTGCGCGTCACCGCGCGCTCCGCGTGCAGCGTCACTTCCTTCTCCGCCTCGCCGATGTCGCCGCGCACCCGCTCGCCCTTGCGGATGGGCTCGCGCACGACGCGGACCTCCTCGTGGCTGACGGGGACGGTGGTGGTGACGTTCTCGGTGACCACGACCTTCTTCAGCCGGGCGCGCCCGACCTCCTCGTTCGTCGTGCCCACGTGCAGCCGCTCCTCGGAGCGGATCACCTCGTCGTTGCCGCGGCCCTCGCCCCGGTCGTCGACGTACGTCCCGGTGGCGATCCCCGGGGCGTCCACCGCGGTGCGGCGGGTCTTGCCGTTGCCGTTGCCGTTGCCCTTGTCGTGGGAGCCGGCCAGGCCGTAGTGCAGGTACAGCCTGCGCTCCTCCTCGACGTCCAGGTGCTGGTCGGCGTCGACGCGCGGGGCGTCCTTGACGAGCTCCTTGGCGTGCGGGACGTGCAGGGCCCGGCCGTCGCTCCGGGCGCCGGCCAGCGGGACGAACGACTCCTTCATGCCGAACCAGCCGGTCTTGACGGTGACCCACTCGGGTCGGCCGGTCGCGTCGTCGCGGTACACCTGGCCGATGCTGCCGATCTTCTCACCGTCGGTGTCGTAGGCCGTGAGGTTGATCAGCTGCTCGGTGCTCAGGAATCCGTTTCCAGCGCTCATCGGTGAATCCTCCAGTGCGGTACGGCACGTGGCGCGCAGCGACCTCGATGTCCCGCGCTCACCCCGTGCCCCCCTCCAGCCCGCACCCCGGAGCGCCCGCCCGCAACCGGTCGGCGGCGCCGCCACGGGCGGGAGGACCCCGCCAGGCGGGGCGACACCGGGTGTATCCGGGGTATGACCTGCCGTGACCGGGCTGAGCCGAACGGGTGAACGCGCGGATGCGTCCCGGCCGCCCCCGACACCGGCCCCGGGGGCGAACCGGCTCACGGCAGACTGAGCTCGAAGCGGCTGCGGGGGAGCGTCGGCATCCGGGACAGGGGGATGGTCAGGTCCTGGTCGGGGACCTCGAAGTCGAGCTGCGCCAGCTCCGAGACGACGGACGCGAGCACCGTGACGGTGATCTCCTCACCAGGCCGGCGGTGGCCCCGGGCCGGGTCGGCCCCGACCTGGGGGACGAGGTGGTCCAGCGGGCTGTTGGTACTGATGAACCGCTGCGGGTCGAAGCGGTACGGGTGGTCCCACAGGCCGGGGTCGTGGTTCTGCCCGTACAGGTCGAGCAGCACGAGAGAGCCCTTGGCCACGGGCTCGCCCCGCCAGGTCAGGTCCTGCGCGGCGACGCCGCCGACGAACGGGGCGAAGGGGTAGAAGCGCCGGACCTCGTGCGCGAACGCCTCGGTGTAGGCGCCCCGGGTGTCGGACCGCAGCAGTTCCCGGTGCCCGGGCCACCGGTGCAGTGCGTGGGCGGCGAAGGTCGCGAACCAGGCGACGGCGACGGTGGGGCGTACGAGGCCCAGCAGCTCGGCCGCGGCGGTGCGGAGGTCCAACAGCGCTCCCTGCCGGCCGCGGTGCCAGGCCACCGTCTCCAGGGCCGAGCGCTTGGTGACGGCCTCCGGCTGGGTCCGGCGCACCCGCGCGACGAGGTCGGCGAAGGCCTTCTCCTGCCGGACGCGGGCCCGCCGGGCGCGCAGACGCCGGGGGCCGGGAACGGCGAACCCGTCGACCATGGCCGTGCAGTCCCGTGCCATCTCCGCAGCCGCCGCGTCGCTCAGGGGGAGTCCCGCCCAGTCGCACACCGCCCGCGCGAGGACCTCGGCGACCGCGTCGAAGAGCACCATCCGGTCCTGCTGCCGGCCCGCCACCGCCTCGCGCCACCGCCAGCCGACGTGCCCGCCGAGCGTGGCAGCGCCGGCCCCGTCCTTGAGGAGGGTGGCGAACATTGCCGTACGGGCACGGTGCGCATCGCCGTCGGTGGCGGGCGAGCCGGCCCGCCCGTACCAGGCGTCGGCAACCGGGTCCGGCAGCGCGGCAGTTCGTACGACGTTGCGCCGGTCGTAGAAGAAGCGGGCCGCGCCCGGCCCGCCCAGGGCGACAACCGGCCGCCCCAGCAAGCGGGTTCTGACCACCCCCGCCGGCTCCCGGCGCATCCGGTCGGGCAGCCACGCGTACCCGTGCACCAGCAGGCCGAGGGTGGCGTCGCTCCAAGGGGCCGCGGGATTCCTGGAAGAGGTCATGCGGCCCGGCTACCCGGCGCGAGGTACGGCACACCCTCCCTCCCGCGGCGGCCGCGGCAGGGAGGGGCCGCGCAGATGGGCGGGCCCGCCCCCCCCGACGTCGGCACCCGCCTCGCTACATGGGGTCCATGGTGCCGCTGCCCGGGCCGTTCTCCTTCTCGCTCTTCTCCCGGATGTGCACAGCCTTCTCGGTGAGCCGCTGCCGTGTCGCGGGATTCGTCGCATGCTGCGCGGCCTGCTCCAGCTCCTGAGCCCTGTCGCGCATCTGCTGCGCGCGCTTGCTCGGCCGGCTCTCGTTGCTCATGATCGATCCTCGGGTCGGGGGACTACGGCTCTCCCCAGCCAACCAGCACCGGACAGCACCCGCCATGCGGCGCCCGGCCCGCCCGGACAGCGGGTGGGCCGGGCGCCGCGGACGCCGCTCACGAAACCGCGGGCCGTACCGGCGCCGCCGCCGCTGGCGACGGTACGGAGGGCGGCCCGGCCGGAGTGTGCGGGCAGGCGGCGCCGGCGGCGTCGGCAGGGATGCGCATGCGGCGCAGCAGGTCGCGCGTGGTGCGCCCGGTCAGGGTGCTGCGCCAGGTGAGGCCAGGGTGGCGGGCGCGCAGGTGCGACAGGGCCCGTGTGCCGAGGCCGGTGGAGCGCAGCGGCGTCTCGATGTCGACGCCGGTGATGACGCCCTCGGCGCACTCGGTGCAGAGGCGGTAGTGGACCTGGCCGACGACCTTGCGGCCGTGGACCAGGAGCAGGCACTCCTCTGCGGGACCGCTGTCGCCGGGGAGGCGGGAGGACAGGAACGCGATGTCGCGGTACGCCAGGATCCGCCTGCGCAGACGCCTCCCGAACGACTCGCGCCGGGCGTGGCCGGCCGCATGCGCCGGTTCTGCCGGGGTGTCGGGCAGGAGCGTACGGAACGGGGTGCTCGTCGGCCGTGCATGTTCTCCGGACATGGACCTCGGGTGCCCAGACGACGGCGCCTGACGCCTGCCCGTACGGGTGACCCGCGCTCGGCACCCCGGCCGGCGCCGGTCCGGCCGACCCGGGAAAGGCACCTGCCCCGCGGCCGCGCCACCGTGCGGCCAAGGGGCCGGGCCCACGGACATGCCGGGCGAGTTGTCCGGACTTAAACTGATCTATCGAGGATCCGAGGCAGTCGACGGCTGGTCGCAGGGCCGGCGGGAAGCGGGTACTCATGGCTGAGAAGCACAAGGGATCGGGTCTGGTCGGCGAACTCTCCGCCGAATTCGCCGGCACCATGATCCTCATCCTCTTCGGTTGCGGCGTCGTGGCCCAGGTCGTCGCCGGCGGAGCCCTCACGGACCCCGCGGGCGGCCTCGGCAACCACGACAGCATCGCCTGGGCATGGGGCCTCGGCGTCACCCTCGGTGTGTACGTCGCTGCCAGGCTGAGCGGCGCCCACCTCAATCCTGCCGTCACCGTCGCGCTGGCGACCTTCAAGGGATTCCCCTGGAGCAAGGTGGCCCCCTACGCGGTCGCGCAGACGGCCGGCGCCTTCGTGGCGGCCCTGATCGTCCGCTGGAACTACACCGAGGCCCTGGCCAAGGCCGACCCCGGCCACACCATCAAGACGCAGGGCGTCTTCTCCACCCTCCCGGCGAACGGCAACACGAACCTCCCGGTCACCGAATGGGGCGCCCTGCGCGACCAGATCATCGGCACCGCGCTCCTGCTGCTGCTGATCCTGGCCGTCACCGACCTGCTCAACACACCGCCGGGCGCCAACCTGGCGCCGTTCATCGTCGGCCTGATCGTGGTCGCGATCGGCATGGCCTGGGGCACCAACGCGGGGTACGCGATCAACCCGGCGCGTGACTTCGGTCCCCGGCTGGCGAGCTTCTTCACCGGCTACGGGGGAGCGTGGCGAGACCAGTACGGGCACCTGTACTTCTGGGTGCCGATCGTGGGCCCGCTGATCGGCGGCCTGCTGGGCGCGGGCCTCTACAAGGCCTTCATCGGCAGGTTCCTGCCCACCGCCGAGCCGGAGCCGCCCGGACGGATTCCCGCCCCCGACGAGAGCTGACCCGGCAGATCCGGCAGGCCGGCGCACAGGCGACACAGAGAGGCGGCACATCCCATGGCTGACTTCGTCGGCGCAGTGGACCAGGGGACCACCAGCACCCGTTTCATGATCTTCGACCACGCGGGCAGCGAGGTGGCACGGCACCAGCTGGAGCACTCCCAGATCCTCCCGCGCTCCGGCTGGGTCGAGCACGACCCGGTCGAGATCTGGGAGCGCACCAACTCGGTGATCCAGAACGCCCTCCGGCACGGCAACCTCGCCGCACAGGACCTGGCGGCCATCGGCATCACCAACCAGCGGGAGACGACCGTCGTCTGGGACCCGCGCACCGGCCGCCCCTACTACAACGCCATCGTCTGGCAGGACACCCGCACCGACTCCATAGCCGCCGCACTCGAACGCGGCGGTCAGGGCGAGGTCATCCGCCGCAAGGCCGGGCTGCCGCCGGCCACGTACTTCTCCGGCGGCAAGATCCAGTGGATCCTGGAGAACGTCGACGGGGTGCGGGAGGCCGCCGAGCAGGGGCACGCCCTCTTCGGCAACACCGACTGCTGGGTGCTGTGGAACCTCACGGGCGGCCCCGACGGCGGCATCCACGCCACCGACGTGACCAACGCCAGCCGCACCATGCTCATGGACCTCGAAACCCTCGACTGGGACGACGAACTCCTGGGCTTCTTCGGCGTCCCCCGGGCGATGCTGCCCACCATCAACCCGTCCTCCCACCGGGAGGCGTTCGGCGAGACCCGCACCTCCCGGCCGCTGCGGGCCGCCATCCCCATCACCGGCGTCCTCGGAGACCAGCAGGCCGCCACCGTCGGCCAGGTCTGCTACGCGCCCGGCGAGGCCAAGAACACCTACGGCACGGGCAACTTCCTGGTGCTCAACACCGGCACCGAACTGGTCCGTTCCCAGCACGGCCTGCTCACCACCGTGGCCTACCAGTTCGGCGACAGCCCGGCGATCTACGCGCTCGAAGGCTCCATCGCCGTGACCGGCTCCGCCGTGCAGTGGCTGCGCGACCAGCTGAAGATCATCAGTGACGCCGCGGAAAGCGAACGGCTGGCCCGTACCGTCGAGGACAGCGGCGGCATCTACTTCGTGCCCGCCTTCTCCGGCCTCTTCGCCCCGTACTGGCGCTCCGACGCCCGCGGCGCGATCGTCGGCCTCGCGCGGTACAACGACAACGGCCATCTGGCACGCGCCACCCTGGAGGCCATCTGCTACCAGAGCCGGGACGTCGTGGAGGCCATGGAGCAGGACTCCGGCGTCCACCTCGACGTGCTGAAGGTCGACGGCGGCGTCACCGCCAACGACCTGTGCATGCAGATCCAGGCAGACGTCCTGGGCGTCCCGGTCAGCCGCCCCGTCGTCGCCGAGACGACCGCGCTGGGCGCCGCCTACGCGGCGGGCCTCGCCACCGGCTTCTGGCAGGACACGGACGAACTGCGCACCCACTGGCAGGAGTCCAAGCGCTGGGAGCCCCAGTGGTCCGAGGACCGGCGCGCGGAGGGGTACGCGGGCTGGAAGAAGGCCGTCGAACGCACCCTCGACTGGGCCAAGGTCGAATAGGCCCCGCAGGATCCGGGCCGCACGGCGCGGCCGTACCAGGGGGGAGCAGGAGGAGACCATGGCCGAACCGGTGGCGCTCTCGCCCGCGGCCCGTACGGAGGCCCTCGCCCGGATGGGGGAGGCGGAGCTCGACATCCTCGTCGTCGGCGGAGGCGTCGTCGGCGCGGGAGCGGCCCTGGACGCCGCCACCCGGGGGCTGCGGGTCGGCCTCGTCGAGGCCCGCGACTGGGCCTCGGGCACCTCCAGCCGCTCCAGCAAACTCATCCACGGCGGCTTGCGCTACCTGGAGATGCTGGACTTCCGGCTGGTCGCCGAGGCCCTCAAGGAACGCGGCCTCCTGCTCCAGACCCTCGCCCCCCACCTGGTACGGCCGGTGCCGTTCCTCTACCCCCTGCAGCACCGCGTCTGGGAACGCCCGTACGTGGGCGCCGGCATCCTCCTGTACGACACGATGGCCACGGCCTCCGGTACCTCCCGCGGCCTGCCCCACCACCGCCACCTCGGCAAACGCCGCGCCCTGAGCGAGGCGCCCGCCCTGCGCTCCGACGCCCTGGTGGGCGCCGTCCAGTACTGGGACGCCCAGGTCGACGATGCCCGGCACACCCTCTACCTGGCCCGTACCGCCGCCGCGTACGGGGCGCTGGCCGCCAACCGGACCCGCGTCAGCCGATTCCTGCGGCAGGGCGAACGCGTCGTCGGCGCCGTCGTCACGGACCTGGAGAGCGGCGACGAGACGCAGGTGCGCGCCAAGCAGGTCATCAATGCGACCGGCGTGTGGACGGACGACACCCAAGCCATGGCCGGCACCCGCGGACAGTTCCACGTCCGCGCCTCCAAGGGCGTCCACCTGCTGGTCCCGCGGGACCGCATCAACTCCCGGACGGGGATCATCCTGCGCACCGAGAAGAGCGTGCTGTTCGTGATCCCCTGGGGACGGCACTGGATCATCGGGACCACCGACACCGACTGGACCCTCGACAAGGCGCACCCCGCCCTGAGTTCGGAGGACGTCGGCTACCTGCTGGAGCACGTCAACAGCGTCCTGGCCACCCCGCTGGTCCCGGAGGACGTCGAAGGCGTCTACGCGGGCCTGCGCCCCCTGCTGTCCGGCGAGGCGGCCGAGACCAGCAAGCTGTCGCGCGAGCACCTGGTCGCGCATCCCGTGCCGGGGCTCGTGGTGGTCGCCGGCGGGAAGTACACCACCTACCGGGTCATGGCCCGCGACGCGGTCGACGAAGCGGTGCGCGCACTGGACGAGAAGGTCCCCGAGTGCACCACGCACCGCGTGCCGCTGCTCGGGGCCGACGGCTACCCGGCCCTGTGGAACTCCCGCCACCACCTCGCCGAGCGCTCGGGACTGCACGTCGCCCGCATCGAGCACCTGCTCAACCGCTACGGCTCGCTGGTCCCCGAACTGCTCGCCCTGGTCGCGGACGACCCCTCACTTGGCGGCCCGCTGCCGAGTTCCGACGACTACCTCCGGGTCGAGGCCGTGTACGCGGTGACCCACGAGGGGGCCCGCCACGTGGAGGACGTCCTCGCGCGGCGCACCCGGATCTCCATCGAGTCGTGGGACCGCGGGGTGGACGCGGCGCGGACGGTGGCGGACCTGATGGCGCCGCACCTCGGGTGGGACCGGGCGCACCAGGACCGCGAGGTCGACCACTACCTGAAGCGGGTGGCCGCCGAACGCGAGGCCCAGGAGCAGCCGGACGACCGCACCGCCGACGCGGTCCGGCTCGGCGCCCCCGACATCATCCCGGTGCGCTGACCGCGCCCCCGTCCCCCGTCCCCCGTCCCCCGTCCCCCGGCCCGGGGGCCGGGCCGGGGCCCGACCGCTCCGGGCCCGACGTACTGAATCTGACGTTCCGTCCGCAGGCATGACCTCCCGCGCCGTGGGCACCCGCGTGTCCAGAGCAGCACTCATGACCGAGTCCGCGCCCCGGCAGCACAGGGGCGCGGCCCGCACGAGGAGGTTGGTTCCATGTCGCAGGTCGAGCAGTCCATCGAGGTCGACGTGCCGGTCCGCACCGCGTACAACCAGTGGACGCAGTTCGAGACGTTCCCGCACTTCATGCACGGGGTCGAGCGCATCACCCAGGTCAGCGAGACCCTGACGCACTGGGAGACGAAGGTGTCCGGCGTGCAGCGGGAGTTCGACGCCGAGATCACCGAGCAGATCCCGGACGAGCGGGTGGCGTGGACCACGGTCGGCGGCGAGGCCAAGCAGGCCGGCGTGGTCACCTTCCACCGCCTCGACGAGGCGCGCACCAAGGTGATGCTGCAGATGGACTTCGATCCCGAGGGCCTCGCCGAGAACGTCGGCGACAAGCTCGGTTTCGTCAAGCGCCAGGTCAGCGGGGACCTCAAGCACTTCAAGACGTACATCGAGTCCCGTGGCACGGAGACGGGCTCCTGGCGCGGCGCTGTCTGACGCCGATGGCAGACCCCCCGGAGGAGCCGAGAGCGGCTCCTCCCCGCAGAGCGGAGCCCGGCCGGGTGACGATGACACCGGCCGGGCTCCGTGCGTGGTACTGCGGGTTTCAGCGGTACGCGGCTCAGACCGGGGTGTCGGCGAGGGCGGCGAAACCCGGTGCGCAGGCGGCGGGCAGGTTCGCCGGCGTGAACGGGGTCCCGCTGGTGTTGCAGGTGGCCTGGTAGAGGACCCCGTCGCTGCCGAGGAGGGTGATGAACAGGTGGCCCTCGCTCTCCTCGGTCACCGAGACCGCGGTGTCGTAGGTGCACTGGGGGCCGCCCGGGACCAGGGCGAGGTTGATCCACACCCCGGGGTTGCGGCTGTCGTTGAGGAAGGCGTGGCCCTGCCGGTCGGTGGCGGTGCGGAACACGGTCTCGAACACCTCCGGCGACCCGGAGTAGTCCGCCACGGTGGAGCTGACGTCGCGGTCGGTCTCGCAGCGGCGGGAAGGCGCGTCCCCGGAACCCGCCGGGGCCTGCGCGGCCGGCGCCGGCTTGCCCGGGGCCGGCTTGGCGGGGGCGGCCTTGGCCGGAGCCTTGGGGTCGGGTCCGGAGTACGCCCCGGCAGACGGAGCCATGAGCGATCCTGCGAGCAGGGCGACCGACACGGTCGCGGCGCCCCGCACCGCCCAGGTGAGGTTCCGCATGTGATTCCTCTTCTCTCGTTCAGTTGCCGCCGCCCGCGGGCCTGACCCGGGACGGCCGCGCCGTCGCGACAGAAGATCGCAGCAGCGACCTCACGGGATTCGCACGCCGTTCCGCTAAGTCACCCGTGTGAGGTGCCGACCTGGAACCGAATGGCGGCACGCCGCGCACTCCCCGGGCGCCCCGCACGCTCCGAGCCGCCCCGTCCGCCCGCCGACGGGCCGCCGAGGACACGGACGCGCCGTGCGGCGCGTGACACCACGGGGCCGCTCCTCGCGGCAGTAACGTCATGGTTCGTCACTTTTGGCACTATTTTCGGGGATGTGCGTTGCGTCGACTCACCGTTGCCCTCACCCTGCTGGCCACCCTCGCCGGAGGCTCCCTCGCCGCCTCCCACGCCTCCTCCGCCGAGCGTGACACCCCTGCCGCCCACCGGGGCACCAACATCCTCGTCGTCGGGATCGACAGCCGCGCGGGCCTGTCCGCAGCCGAGAAGCGCCGCCTCCACGTGGGCGGCAAGGGGTGCAACTGCACCGACGTCATGATGCTCGTGCACCTCTCCGAGGGCATGCGGCGCGCCAGCATCGTCTCCATCCCCCGCGACTCCTACGTCCCGTACGCAGACCCCGCGGCCCCACCCGCGGCCCCGGGCCCGGCCCGCTCCGGGAAGATCAACGGCGCCTTCGCGATCGGCGGCGGCCCGCTGAGCATCCGCACCGTGGAGAAGGCCACCGGGCTGCACATCGACCACTACCTGGAGACCGGGTTCACCGGCTTCGAGCAGGCGGTCGACAACCTCGGCGGCGCCACCGTGTGCACCGACAAGAGCCTGAAGGACGACGGTTCCGGCCTCGACATCGGCGCCGGCGTCCACCGCACCGACGGCAACACCACCCTGCGCTACGTCCGGGCCCGGCACGTCAACCGCCCCGGAGACCTCGGCCGCGTCCGCCGGCAGCAGCGTACGGTCAACGACCTGCTGGCCCGGCTCACCGCCGAGGGTTCCCTCTCCGGGCCCCTCAACACGGCGCGCACCGCCCGCGCCCTGCTGAAGTCCGTACGCACCGACGACCGCACGGGGCTGGACGACCTCGTGCGCATCGGATGGGCGCTCGGCCGGATGCGCCCCGAGAACATCGAGTTCGCCACCGTCCCCATCCGGCTGTTCGACCACCGGGTGCCCGGAGTGGGCTCCACCCTGGTCTGGCACGAGGCACGCTCCGCCGCGCTGTGGGAGGCGCTGGCCGCAGACCGGCGCCTGACGGGGGACCGCCGCATCCAGCCCGTCCCGCAGACCCCGGTCGAGACGAACCCCGGCTCCATCGCCGTCCGCGTCGATGACGCCACGGTCGCCGCAGCCCTGCGCCGGAGCGGCTTCGTCGTCACCGACACCTCGCAGCCGGCGCCCGCCCAACGCCCCGCGGGCCCCGCCGTCATCAGCCACGGACCCGGCCGGGAGGCCGACGCCGCGACCCTCGCCGCCGCCCTGCCCGGCGCCCGCATCCAGCCGGTCGCCGACCACGACGCCTTCCTCGACGTCGCCGTCGGCACCGAACCCCCCGCAGTCAAGACCGTCACCTACGACCGGAACACCGCCGAGGGCGCCCCCGCCCCCGCCGACACCCTCCGCTGCCCCGGAACCCGGTAGGCGCCGCCCGCCCCCACCGGGCCGCCACGGGACTTCCGACCGGTGGACGCGGGCCCTTCGCTCCCCGCGGGGCGGACGTACGGCCCCTGGCCGCACACCGTCCGGTCCGCTTCAGTGGAGGGTCGCGCCACCTATCCGGACGGACATCCCCAGATGAACCTTCGGCCCGAAACACCCGGACCCGCTGCTCCTGCCGGCCCGACCGACGACCGCACCCCCCGCCTGCTGGTGGACCTCTCGAACGACCCGGGGGGAGCCGGGACGATCCTCGACGCCGACCCGCAGGCCCGCGCCCTGCTGGGGCTGGACCCCGGCGGGTCGGCCGCGGTGCGCCTCGCCGACCTCGCGCCGTCCGGCCACGCCGGATCGGTGTCCCGGCTCCTCCTCGACGTCACCACGCCGGCCCCCGCAGCCGCGCCCGGCCCACCGGTGACCCGCAGCCCCCTCCTGCTGCGCGGCAGGGGCGAGGCCGTGCTGTGCCTGGTGTCGGCGTGGCCCGTCGAAGGACCCGCCGGGCAGCCGGCCGCCGTCGTGGAACTGGAGCAGCCCGCCGCCACCGAATGGGAGAGCTGGGCCGTCCTGCACGCCATGGCCGCGCTCCGCGGCCAGTCCGTCTGGGCCTACGACGAGGAACACGACCGGTTCTGGTGGGTCGAGAACTCACTGGAGTACAGCAGGCACCAGAGCGCCGGCGTACGGCGGCTGGACCAGGTGCTCGACCAATTGCACCCCGAAGACGTGGCGCACGTCGAAAAGGCCTTCTGGGCACTGCGCCGGGGCGAGCGCGAGGTGGTCAACATCAGCTTCCGCCACCCCGACGGGCAGGGCGGCTACCGCTGGCTGCGCTCGGTCTCCCGCATCATGCGCATCGGGTTCGACGGGACGCGCCGCATCGTGGGCTCCACCTCCGACCACACCGCCGCCGTCGAACACGACCTGGCCGTCTCCCGCGAGCACACCCGGCAGAGCCGGCTGGTCCGCGAGCTGGCCGCGGCGTTCGTGGCGGCCCAGACGGAGGAGGAGCTCACCGACGCCATCCTGCACAAGGTGGCACCCGCCTTCGCGGGAACCGGCACCCTGCTCGCCTTCGTCGAGAACGGGCGGCTGCGGGTCACCTTCGGCGAGGGCATCGACCCCGCCATGGCGCGCTCCCTGCACGGCATGGGGCTGAACGCCCCCAAACCCCTGGCCCATGCCATCCGCACCGGACACACCGAGGTCATCGGCTCCCGCGAGGCCTACCGCGCGGCCTGGCCGCAGGCCCACGGCCTGCTCGACGCGACGACGGCGCAGTCCTTCCTGATGGTGCCCTTCGCCGCCGAACCCGGCAGACCCCTCGGCGGCTGGGTCATCACCTACGACGCCCCGCACCGCACCACCGAACCGGAACGCACCCTGCTCGACGTGATCGCCGAACTGGCGGGCCAGGCCTGGGAGCGGATCCGCCTGAGCACCGCCCGACTGGAACTGGCGGGCGCCCTCCAACGCGACATGCTCCCGGCGGCGCTGCCCCGCATCGAGGGCTTCGAGATCGCCGCGCGCTACCTGCCCGCCAACGAGGGGCTGGAGGTGGGAGGCGACTGGTACGACGTCATCGCCCTCCCCGACGGCGGGGTCGCCTGCATCATCGGCGACGTGCAGGGCCACAACATCCAGGCAGCCGCCCTGATGGGCCAGGTCCGCACGGCCATGCACGCCTACGCCTGGGAGGACCCCTCGCCCGACCGCGTCCTGGAGCGGACGAACGAGCTCATGCTCCAGGTGGGCGCCGCCGGTTTCGCGACCTGCCTCTACGCGCTCCTCGACCCGTTCGGCCGGATGCTGTCGGCCCGGGCGGGCCACGTCCCGCCGGTCCTCTGCGGGGCCGACGGAGCCACCGCGCCGGAAACGCCCGGCGGGCTCCCGCTGGGCGTGCAGCACGGGACGAGGTATCCGCTGTCGCAGAGCCGGCTGGCCGAGGGGGACACCCTCGCCCTGTTCACCGACGGGCTGGTGGAGGGGCCCCGGCTCAGCGTGGACGAGGGTACGGACCTGGTCTGCCGGGCGCTGGAGCGATCCCGCGACGCCGCGGCCGAGGAGATCGCGGACTCCCTGATGACCTGCGCCCGGGCCACGCACCACGAGGACGACCGCGCCGTCCTGGTGGTGCGCCGCCTCCGGGGCGACGCACGACGCACCGGCGACGGCTCGGCGACGACGGCGGACCCGGCGGCCCCCGCGGAGTGAAGGCCGGCCCGGCCCCCGCGGGGTGAGAGCCGGCCCGGCCCCCGCGGGGTGAGAGCCGGCCCGGCCCCCGCGGGGTGAGAGCCGGCCCGGCCCCCGCGGGGTGAGGGCCGGGCCGGCCCCGGAGCGCGGCCGGGCCGGCACCGGACTGCGCGCGGCCCTGGCCTACCATCGGCCGCGTGACCTCCGCGCTGCTCCTCATCGACCTGATGCCACGCATCATCGCCCTGCCCGTCGCCCCGCACTCCGGCGAGGAAGTCCTGGCCCGCTGCCGGCGGCTGGCCCGGGCGTGCCGCGCCGCCGGCCGCCCCGTGGTGCTGGTACGGGTGGAGCGGCCGGACACGGCCGAACAGCCGCCCGGCAGCGGCTTCGCCGACGGCCTGGAAGAAGCCGGCGACGCCGTGGTCGTCAAGCGCACCGTCGGCGCCTTCTACGGCACCGGCCTGCACGACCTGCTGCGTGGGCTGGGCGTGGACACCCTGGTGCTCGCCGGACTGGTGACCACCATGGGCGTCGAGTCCACCGCACGGGCCGCCAGCGACCACGGCTACGAGCTGGAGTTCGTCGCTGATGCGATGTCCGGGTTCACCGCCGAGGAGCACGAGTTCACCGTGGAGCGGATCTTCCCCCGGTTCGGCGAGGTACGGGACACGGCCTCCTACACCTGAGCCCCCTGCCCGCCGCCCGCTCCCGGTGCCTGGACCGGCCCCGGCGCCTGGACCGGCCGGTCAGGCCTCGCGGCCCAGGACGCGGCGGGCCGCCTCGGCCTCGGCCGCGGACGGGGACAGCTCGTCCAGGGTGTCGAGCTCGTCGTCCGACGCCAGCTCCCGCTCCCAGGCCTCCGCGAGACGCTCCTGCTCCGCGCGCGGCCTGCCGCCGACGGATTCCCGGTGCCCCGGGTCCAGGGCCGCGAGGAAACGTCCGACCGCATCAGACGGCATGCCGTACTCCTTGTCGCCGGTACCGGGGGTGGAGGGACGCGAGCGGTCGGCCGCCCGCACGGACCAGCTTGGCCACCGGCGCCGCGGCGGCCGCCCCGACACGGCCCTGCCTCTCGAATGCCGCGCGGGGAAAGCCCGTTCGGCGGTACCCACGGAAGAGGGGTCTCTTTCGGCAGACCCCACGCGGTTCCCCCGGATGGTGGAGTGTGGGCTGCTGGTGCGGGGGCATACGAGGACCGCCGAGCTGCTCATATTCCGGAGGTCCGTGTTGCTGTCCCGTGTCGCCGCCCTGATCGCTGTCCGCTTCGAAGAGCCCGCCGGGGACGGCATGCCCCTGCATGCCCGCCTGTCCTACGAACGCGAGGACCCGTTCGCGGTGCGGGCCAAGTTCCTCGCCGGGCACGAGGTGATCGCGACCTGGTGCTTCGACCGGCAGATGCTGGCCGAGGGCCTGCACCGGCCGGTGGGGGAGGGGGACGTGACGTTCCGCCCGCAGTGGTCGGCGGGCGGAGAGGCCGTACGCGTCGAACTGCGTGACGGCGGCGGCTGCGGCGCGGGAGCGGTCCTCTTCGTGGACGCCCAGGCCCTGGAACGCTTCCTGGACATGACCTACGCCGTGATCCCCGCCGGAGCGGAGTCCGTCGACGTGGACGCGTTCCTCGAAGAACTCCTGGCCCGCTGAACCGGCCCGCGGGCCGGGCGTGTGCAGCAGACCATCCGGGGCAGGCGAAGGCTACGAAGAGGCAGGCGGCAACCGGCCGTTGCACGGCGAGACGGAGGAGGAGGTGGGCGACGTGACCGTCAAGGCGTTCGGCTGGGCGCGCTCCTTTCCCATCGCGGAAGGCGTACGGGCGGCACGGAAGTGGACGGCGGAGCACCTGACGCAGCTCCCCTGGGCCGAGGAGTCCCCGGACACCGTCGACTCCGTCCTCCTCACCGTCTCCGAGCTCGTCACCAATGCCCACCTGCACGCGGGAGGCGCCGCACACCTGGTGCTGTCGTGGGACGGCAGCTGTGTCCACGTGAGCGTGGCCGACACCGACCCCCGGCTGCCCAAGCCGCGCGAGGCGGCAGCGGGCGCGACCTCGGGCCGTGGACTGGGCATCGTGGCCACGCTGGCCGACTCCTGGGACGTCCACGCCAGTCACGGCGGCAAGGCCATCACCGCCTGCTTCCACCCCGACGGCGGCCCCCACCCGTCCACCGGCTGACCGGCCGCCGACCGCCGTCACCGGCGTCCGCGCCCCCCCGCAACAGCCCTGCCACGGCACTGACATGCTGCGGCCACAGCGCTGCCGCACCCCGCTCCTAAGGTCTTCCTGGATACGCCAGTCCTTCCGCCCGTATCAGGAGACGCCCCGTGAGCGAGCACCCCCGCACGTCCGTCGGCAGACGCGGATTCCTGGCCGGAGCAGCGGCCGTGGCCGCAGCCGCGGCCACCACGGGAACGGCCCGCGCGGCCGCTTCCGGCAACCCGGCCGCCACCCGCCCCAACATCCTGCTGATCGTCACCGACGACCAGCCCAAACAGACCGACTGGGCCACGCCCCGCCTCGTCGAATGGCTCGGCGGCCAGGGGGTCACCTTCCCGCACGGGCACGCCACCACCCCGCTGTGCTCACCGTCCCGTTCCTCGATCTTCTCCGGCCGGTACGCGCACCACCACGGCGTACGCAACAACAGCGCCTCGCACCGCCTGGACCAGTCCACCACCGTGCAGCGCCACCTCGCGCAGGCCGGGTACCGGACCGGACTGTTCGGCAAGTACCTCAACTCCTGGGACATCGCCGACAACCCGCCGCACTTCGAGGAATGGGCGCTGCTGCGGCCCGGTTTCAAGAACGCGACCTGGAACATCGGCGGCACCGTGCAGGAACTGCCCGGCTAGACCACGAACATCATCAGGAACCGCGCCCTGGCCTTCCTCGACGCGTCGGTCACGGACCCCCGGCCCTGGTTCGCCTACGTGTCCCCGTACGCCTCGCACGAGCCCAACACCCCGGCCGCCCAGTACGCCGAGACGCCCGTCCCCGCCTGGAACGGGCGGCCGTCCGTCCCCGAGGACGACCGCAGCGACAAGCCCGGCTACATCCGCAACGCCACCGGCACCCTGGCCGATGCCCGGGCCCTGAGACAGCGCCAGTTGCGCAGCCTGCTGTCCGTGGACGACGCCGTGCAGGCGCTGCGGGACAGACTCCGAGCCCTCGGGCAGCTCGAGAACACCCTGGTCGTCTACACCGCCGACAACGGCTACACCTGGGCGGACCACGGCTGGCTGAAGAAGTCGGTGCCCTACTCCCCGGCGCACGAAGTACCCTTCCACCTGTCCTGGCCGGCCGCCGGACTCGGCTCCGGAACCACCGACAACCGGCTCGTGGCCACCATCGACATCGCCCCGACCCTCCTTGACGCCGCCGGCATCACCCCCGAACACACCCTGGACGGGCAGTCCCTGCTCCGTCCGGCGGCCCGCGACCACCTGCTGGTGG
Source organism: Streptomyces sp. cmx-4-9 (assembly GCF_046548835.1). Taxonomy (NCBI): domain Bacteria; kingdom Bacillati; phylum Actinomycetota; class Actinomycetes; order Kitasatosporales; family Streptomycetaceae; genus Streptomyces; species Streptomyces sp. cmx-4-9. Next base: position 879,987 of record NZ_JAEBEE010000002.1, read on the forward strand.
AGTGGTGGAAGCAGGGCACCGGCGCCGACGGGCCCAAGACCTGGGCCAGTTACGTGGCCAAGGACAAGCAGTACACGGAATATTACGATCTGCACACCGATGCGCAGGGCACCGTCTCGGGCACCGGTGCGGTCGCCTTCCGGGAGTTCTACGACCTGGCGAACGACCCGCACCAGCTGCGGAACCTCCTGTACCAGGCGACCCCCGCACAGGAACGCGCCCTCGGCATCCCCGCCCTCGCGGCGGCCCTGGCCGCCGACCGCACCGGCTAGCCCGCCCCGCAGAGCACGAAGGAAGAGCGACCCATGACGGACAACACGGCGCACGGTGCGCAGACGGCACACGCCGTGAAGGCCTGCTGCACACCCGGCCGGGAGGCCGCCTCCTCCCCGGCCGCCCCGGCCGCCCCCGCGCCGGCCGTCCGCCGACGCGACCCGGCGGCGGAGCGGGCCGTCCGCGACCTCGTCGAGGTCGCGGGCGGCCGGTTCCTGATGGGGACCGACGATCCGGACGGCTTCCCGGCGGACGGCGAAGGACCGGTCCGGGAAGTGGCGGTCGCCGGGTTCCGCATCGCGCCGACCACCGTCACCAACGCCCGGTTCGCCTCCTTCGTCAAGGCCACCGGCCACGTCACCGACGCCGAGGCCTTCGGTTCCAGCTTCGTCTTCGCAGGCTTCCTGACGGAGCCCGTCGCCGCGGCCTCCCCCGCAGTGGCGGGCACGCCGTGGTGGCGGGCCGTCTCCGGCGCCACCTGGCGGGCCCCGGAAGGACCCGGCTCCACGTTCGCCGACCGGCAGAACCACCCGGTGGTCCACGTGTCCTGGAACGACGCCCGGGCGTACTGCTCCTGGGCGGGCACCCGGCTGCCGACCGAGACCGAGTGGGAGTACGCGGCCCGCGGCGGCCTGGAACAGGCCCGCTACCCGTGGGGCGACGAACTGCGGCCGGGCGGCCGGTTCATGTGCAACATCTGGAACGGTGACTTCCCGGTGCACAACACCCGGGCCGACGGCCAGGCGGGCACGGCCCCGGCACGCTCCTTCCGCCCCAACGGCTACGGGCTGTACAACACGGTCGGCAACGTCTGGGAATGGTGCGCCGACCCGTTCGCGCCGGGCCGGGGACCGGAACGCGCCATGCGGGGCGGGTCCCACATGTGCCACGACTCGTATTGCAACCGCTACCGAGTCGCGGCCCGCACCCGCAACACCCCGGACAGCTCGGCAGGCAACATCGGCTTCCGCGTGGCCGCCGACTCCCGCGGACAGGGAGCCGCCGGATAGAAGACCGCGGCCCGTCGGGCGGTCCGTGCCGGGGCGGACCCGGGTGTCCGCTCGGTCGACGCCCGCCGCAGCAGGGGTTTCCCTCCGCGGGCAGCGGGGCAGCCGCCCGGGTGAAGGGCCATCGCGAGCACGAAGGAGGCCCGTCATGGAGGACCAGGGAGGCGCGGGCGGAGCACCGCTGCACGGCGACACCGAGGGGGAAGAGCGCCGCAAGCCGCATGCCGTCCCGCCCCGCGCGCACCGCGGCACGCGCGCCGCGGACACCGACGAGGCCAGCCGCCTCGACCGGCCCGAGGACACGGACCGGCCCGGCGAGGACGGCCCTGCAGGAAAGGACCCGGGTCCCGCGGACACGTGAAACCGGTCAGGAATCGAGAAGCGCGGACCACGGCTCCACGCCTAGCCTGACCGACATGGACCTCACCCTGCACACCAGCGTCCTCCCGCACGAGGACCCCGACGCTTCCCTCGCCTTCTACCGCGACGTCCTCGGCTTCGAGGTCCGCAGCGACGTCGGACAGGGCAAGATGCGCTGGATCACGGTCGGCCCCGCCGGCCAGCCCGACACGTCCCTCCTGCTGGCGCCGCCCGCCGTCGACCCGGGCATCACCGAAGACGAGCGCCGGACCATCGCCGAGATGATGGCCAAGGGCACCTACGGCTGGATCCTGCTGGCCACCAAGGACCTCGACGGCACGTTCGAGAAGGTGCAGGCCGGCACCACCGACGTGGTGCAGGAGCCGACCGCGCAGCCGTACGGCATCCGCGACTGCGCCTTCCGCGATCCGGCAGGCAACTTGATCCGCATCCAGGAAGTCGGCTGACCGCCAGGTCCGCCCCAGCCCTCAGGCCACTGACCCCTCTCCGGGCACCGGGTCCGGGTCCCGCCGCGCGCTTTGGCGCGCGTCGGCCCCCGGTGCCCGGACGCACCCGTGAAGGAGCTCCCCCATGTGCCACCCGTCGTGGGGCCGTGCCCGCGCCGCCGCCCGGCACCTGCACGACCTCGCACTCCTGCGCCGCGTCCGGGACCGGATCGACCGGCAGTACGCACAACCGCTGGACGTCGAGGCGCTCGCCCGGGACGTGGACCTGCCCGCCGGCCACCTCAGCCGCCAGTTCCGGCGGGCGTACGGGGCCTCCCCGTACGCGTACCTCACGGCGCGGCGCGTCGAGCGCGCCGCGGTACTGCTGCGCAGCAGCGACCTCGGCGTCGGCGAGGTCGCCGCCGCAGTCGGCTGCTCCTCGCCGGGCACCTTCCGCACCCGCTTCACCGAGCTGGTCGGCATGCCGCCCGGCAGCTACCGGCGGCTGGCGGCGCAGGCCGGGCATGCTGCGCCGGGGGCGGCTGCGGGTGTCGCCGGCCCGGCGGCGCGGCCGGTCCTGCTGCGCGAAGTCCCGCCTGCGCAGCGGTTCCCTCAGCCCCGGCCCGCCTGACGGGTCCGCGCCTCAGGCGCCGCCGCCGGACCCGTCCGAGCCCGCCTAGGGGGCTGCGGCGGGTCCGCGGGGACGGCTGTGGCGGCCCGGGCCCGCCGGGCCTCCTCAGGTAGTCCAGGGCCTGCCCGCGCGTACTGGCTCGACGAGCACCTGCTGCTCCCGGTGCTGGACGGACTCGACGAGGTGCGGGAAGCGGACCGGCTCACCTGCGCCGGGGAACTCCGGCGCCTGCGCGCCCTGTGCCCGGCACGGCCGTCGGCTGCCGCACCGACCAGGCCGATCTGCGCCGCCTCGCCCGCGGTCTGCGCGCGCTGCGGTACGTGGAACTCCAGCCGGCGCACCGTCCGGGTGCGGGCGGCTGCGGCCCGGGCGGCCGGAGGAGTTGCTGCCCCGGGTGGCACCCGGCCCGGGCCGGGGCGCCTGACGGACCGCGGCCCACCCGCGCCGGATCCTCACGCTGCCGGCAGGCCGTCCCCCTGCACCGCCTGGATGTCCAGCTCCACCCTGAGCTTCGTGCCGATGGCGGCGACGCCCGCCTGGAGTACCTGGTTGTAGTTCATGGCGAAGTCCTCACGGTGCAGCTCGGCCGTCGCACGGAACGCCGCCCGGGTGCCGCCCCACGGATCGGCGCCCGTGCCCAGGTAGGCCAGGTCCAGGTCAACGGGACGCACCACGCCGTGCAGCGTCAGTTCGCCGTGCACGGTCCAGCGGTCGCCTCCGGCGGGAACCAGCCCCGTCGAGCGGTACGCGATCTCCGGGTACTCCTCCACGTCCAGGAAGTCCGGCGACTTCAGGTGGCCGTCGCGCAGCGCGTGCCCCGTGTCGATGGACGCGGCCCGGATCACCGCCTCCACCGCGGACGCGGACGCCCCGTCCGGCGATATGAGGATCCGGCCGGCGAACTCGGTGAACCGGCCGCGCACGCTGGAGATGCCCAGGTGCTGCGCGACCGCCCCGACGGAGGAGTGCGCCGGGTCGATCGTCCACGGCCCCGGGGGCGGCAGTTCCGCACCGCCCTGCCGGGCGAGCACCACGTTCCCGATCTCGGCGCGCCCGCTCGCGGTCACGATCGCGCTCGACGCGGCCGGGGCGTACCCCACCGCGGTGACGATCACCGTGTACGCCCCCGGCGCCAGCGGATGCGTGTCGCGCACCGCACCATCGCCGTCGGCCTCGGCACGCACCACCTGCGTACCCGTCATGTCCGTCACCGTGACGACCGCGTGCGATACGGCCCAGCCGTCCCGCGTGCGGATCCGTGCCGTCAGTCCCATCCCGTCCTTCTCCCTGCAACACTTCTCGAACCGGCCGGAGAGGGCCCGGCCCGTGGCGTGCGTTGCCGCTCGGTCCGCACGCCACGGGCCGGGGCCCGCCTACTCGCCGGGGTGGGCGAGTTCGATGTCGTGGCCGTCCACGCCCCGGCCCGACAGGGTCAGCGCCGAGGCCACCGGCGGGTACCCCGTCGCGATGACGGTGTACTCGCCGCCGTCCAGGTCGGCGAAGGCGTAGGCGCCGTCGCCGCCGGTCCGGGCGGTGGCGACCACGTTGCCCGCGGCGTCGACCAGCGTGACCCGTGCATCGCCCAGCGGTCCGCCCGGCGCCCTGACGACGCCCTGGACCTGCGCACCCGAGGTGAGCTCGACGTCGACCCGGGTGACGCCGGCGACCCCGACCTCCACCGGAAGCGCCGTCGGGCGGTGCCCGGAGGCGTTCACCGCGATGGTCACGTGGCCAGGGACCAGCTCGGCGAAGGTGAACTCGCCCTGGGCCCCGGTGGTCCCGGTGGCCAGCACCTCACCGCGTACGTCCGTCACGATGACCACGGCGCCCTGCACCGGCGCGCCGCCGTCGGCGGCCCGGACGAGCCCGCTCAGGCCGCTCGTACCGCTGAGCAGGATGTCGTAGGCGACGGGCTCGCCGTTCACGACGACCGTCGACGCCTGCGGCCGGAAACCGTCGGCGGAGGCGATCAGCACGTAGGAGCCCGCACCCGGCGCGTACACGGTGTAGGCGCCGTCGTCCCGGGCGACCGACCGGCCCAGCTGCCGCCCAGCGAGGGAGATCAGCGTGACGGCCGCCCGCGGTACGGGCGCACTCTCCGCGCCGCGTACCCAGCCACCCACTTCGATGCCCTCGGGCACGGGGGCCTCTCCTTCGTTCGCCGATGCCGGTGCCGGTGCCGGTGCCGGTGCCGCAGTCGCAGTCGCAGCCGTCGTGGCTGCGGGGGAGCTCTGGCGGGGAACGTCCGCACCGGCGGCCTCCGGGCCCGCTCCCGGCGCTTCGGCCTGGTCCTGGGCGGACTGGTCCAGACCGCCCGAGGTCCGCAGCGGAACCTCCTTGATGAAGAGAGTGACGAGGAAGGCGACGAGGGCCAGCGGCGCGGCGATCAGGAAGACGTCCGCGATGCCGTGGCCGTACGCGCTCTCCATCACGGTGCGCAGCGGACCGGGGAGGCTGTCCATGTCCGGGATGCTGCTGCCCGAGTTCGCCGCGGCAGCCGCCGCCGCGTACTTCGGGTCGAGCGTGGCGAGACCGTCCTGCGCGTAGCCGGTGATCCGGTTGGCCATCACCGCGCCCAGGGCGGAGACGCCGACCGCACCGCCGAGGGAGCGGAAGAACGTCACGGTGGAGCTGGCCGCACCGAGGTCGGACGGCGCCACCTGGTTCTGCGTGCACAGCACCAGGTTCTGCATCATCATGCCGATGCCGAGACCCATGAGCGCCATGAAGACGGCGATGTGCCAGTACGGGGTGTCGTAGCGGATGGTGCCGAGGAGACCCAGCCCGGCGGTCACCAGCACGCCGCCGCACAGCAGCCAGGCCTTCCACTTGCCGGTCTTGGTGATGACCTGCCCGGAGACGGTGGAGGAGACGAAGAGGCCGGCGATCATCGGGATCGTCATCACGCCTGACATCGTCGGGGACTTGTCCCGGGCCAGCTGGAAGTACTGGCTGAAGAACACCGTGCCGGTGAACATCGCGACGCCGACGAACAGCGAGGCGACGGAGGACAGGGCGATGGTGCGGTTGCGGAACAGCCGCAGCGGGATGATCGGCTCGCCGGCCTTCGACTCGATGAGGAGGAAGAGCAGTCCGAGGACGACGGAGCCGCCGACCATGGCGAGGGTCTGCCAGGACATCCAGTCGTACTTGTCCCCGGCGAAGGTGACCCAGACCAGCAGCAGCGAGACCGCGGCGGAGATGAAGAAGGCGCCGCCCCAGTCGACCTTCACCTCGCGCTTGACCACGGGCAGGTGCAGGGTCTTCTGCAGCACGATCAGCGCGATGATCGCGAAGGGCACGCCGACGTAGAAGCACCAGCGCCAGCCGAGCCAGTCGGTGTCGGTGATGACGCCGCCGAGCAGCGGGCCGCCGACGGTGGCGACGGCGAAGGTCGCGCCGAGGTAGCCGCTGTAGCGCCCGCGTTCGCGCGGGGAGATCATCGCGGCCATGACGATCTGGGCGAGGGCGGAGAGGCCGCCGACGCCGATGCCCTGCACCACGCGGCACGCGATGAGCGTGCCGGCGTTGTGGGACAGGCCGGCGGCCGCCGACCCCAGGACGTAGATGACCAGGGCGATCTGGACGAGCGCCTTCTTGCTGTACAGGTCGGAGAGCTTCCCCCACAAGGGGGTGGCGGCCGTCATGGACAGGAGGGCCGCTGTGACGACCCAGGTGTAGGCGGACTGGCCGCCCCCGAGGTCGCCGATGATCTGGGGCAGGGCGTTGGAGACGATCGTCGACGACAGGATGGCGACGAACATGCCGAGCAGCAGCCCGGAGAGCGCCTCCATGATCTGGCGGTGCGTCATCGGCGCGCTGTCGGGGCCGCCGGGGCGGCCCTCGTCATGGGCGCCGTGCCGGCCTCCGCCGTGGCTGCCGCCGGGCTTGGCGTGACTGCCCCGCACACCGGCTGGTGTGGTCGTTGCCATGGGCTTCCTTACGTTCTTCGTGCGGGTGTACGGGTGATCGGTTCTCCGCGTACGCGTCGCGTACGGGTGGGAATGGCGCGTCGGCACCGGGTCGCCGCCGCGGGACGGTCCGGCGGCGGGTCCCCGTACGTACGGGGACGCACGGGCCTGCGTCCGGCCTACGGCGCGGAACGGCAGTCGCCGAAGCTCGTGCGCAGCCGGTTCATCAGCTGGATGAGTTGGTCGACCTCGTCCGCCGACCAGTCGCCCAGCCGGTCCGAAAGGAGCCGTGAGGTGCGCCGGGAGAGCTTGTCGAGCTGCTCCTGCCCCGCGGAGGTGAGGTGCAACATGCGGGATCGCTTGTCCGCCGGGTCGGGGAGCCGCTCGATCCAGCCCCGGTCCGCGACGTGCGCGACATGGCGGCTGGTGACCGAGATGTCCACCGAGAGCAGCTCGGCGAGCCGGCTCATCCGCACGCCGCCGTGCCGCCCGAGGAGCGTCAGGACGGCGGCCGATCCCGCCGGACAGTCCTGGGGCAGGATGCGCCCCAGGTCCCGCTTGACCGCGCCGATGGCGCTGAGTTCGCGGGCCAGCTCCTCGTACTGGGCCTGTTCGGCCATGGCGCCTCCCCGCATCGTTGCTTTAGGCAACCGTAGGAGTGGTTGGTTGCTCCACGCAAACGAGGGGAGGGGTACGGAGCTAAAAAGTTGACAAAGGCAAGCATTGGCGAACGTAAACCCGCAGGTGAGGCGAATGGCTGCGGTGCTCCCCGTGATGTGGCAGGTAGGCCGGGGTTGGAGAACCACCGGATCGGAGTGGCGTTCGCATACATGTGCCTGCGCCGAGAATCGGGGCGGGTGGTGCGGTGCGGTGCGGGGGAGGGGGGGCGGTCCGGACGCGCGCCCCCCTGCCCCGCCGTCCGGTCGAAGGGACTACGCAGGGACCGCGTCCGCCGGAACCTCGAAGACGAACTCGATGCCGTCGCGGTCGCTGCCCCGCTCGGCGACGCGCACGAAGCCGAAGCCCGCGAGCGTGGCCAGGGAAGCCGCATTGTCGGACCGGACGGTGGCCCGGACGGTCCGGACGCCTGCTTCGACGGCGGCCCGGACGAGCAGCGCCCGCAGCATGGCCCGGGCGTAGCCCTGGCGGCGGTACCGGGGGACGACGCTGTAGCCGACCTCGACCACGCCGGCCTCGTCCGGCGGACCGTGGAACCCGGCGTCCCCGACGACGGCCCCGTCGGGCTCGGACACCGCGGCCCGCGTGGTCCAGGGCGCAGCCGACGGGTGCGCGGTGAGCTGGTCGGCGCGGTAGCCGAAGATCCGACGAGCCCGGTCGCCGATGAAGTGCTCGTCCAGGGCGACGCCGGCGGCGGCGCTTGCGGCGGCGAGGTCGCCGTCGGCCAGCGCCCGCAGCGCCGTTGCGTCGAGTACGACGAAGCGGACGCGTGGGGGAGTGGCGGGGGGTTCGTTGGTCACCGCGAGATGCTCGCCCAACGCCCGGGGCCTGTCCAACGCTTTACGCGCATGCCCCTGCCGCCGACCGCCGACCGCCGACTGCCGACGCACCGCGGCTGGGGCATGCATGGTCCGGGAGATCCGGTTCGAGCGGGACGACGCCCCGGAGCTCCTGGCGCTCCGGTCGAGGAGGACAGCCTGCCGGCGCACCCCGGACGATCCGGCGGCCCCGCGGGTTCCGCGTGTGAGAGCCGTTGACAAACTCGTCAACTGCGAGAAACCTGTGGCGCCATGACCGCATATCAGCGATCAGATCACTCAAAAAACAAAGAACGCTGCGCAAAATCACGGCAGGTCATCCGGTGAGTCGCCTGCTGACCTCGCACGCCCGCCCTCCGGCCGGTGCACCCCACGCGGCCGCTCCCCCCATGGAACAGAGGACAGCATGAGATGGATGCACGGCGGCCGGCGGTTGCTGGCCGGCCTGGTCGTGGCGGGGCTCTTCGCCCTCGGGCTTCTGCCCGCCGGCCCCGCCGCCGCCGCGGGCGGCCCCAATCTCGCCCTCGGCAGAGCGGCCACCGCGAGCGGATCGGTCGGCGGCTACGGCGCCTCGGCTGTCACGGACGGCAACCCCGGCTCGTACTGGGAAGGTCCCGCCCAGGCCTTCCCGCAGTGGATACAGGTGGACCTCGGACGCAGCGTCTCCGTCGACCAGGTGGTGCTGAAGCTGCCCGGTTCCTGGGAGGCGCGCACCCAGACGCTGACCGTCCAGGGGAGCGCCGACGGCAGCGGCTTCAGCACCCTGTCGGCCGCGGCAGGCCGGCTGTTCGACCCGGCCCGGTCCAACACCGCCACCATCGGGTTCCCCGCCGCGACCGTGCGGCACGTACGCGTCTCCGTCAGCGCCAACACCGGATGGCCCGCCGCGCAGCTCTCGGAGTTCGAGGTCTACGCCGCCGCCGGGAGCGGCGACCCCGGCGACCCCGGAACTCCGCCGGCCGGCGTGAACCTGGCCAAGGGCAAGCCCATCGAGGCCTCCTCCACCACGCAGTCCTACCTCGCGGCCAACGCCAACGACGACAGCATCACCAGCTACTGGGAAGCGGGGGCCCAGCAGTCCACCCTGACCGTGCGGCTCGGCGCCGACGCCGACGTCACCGGCGTGGTCCTCAGACTCAACCCCGATCCCGCCTGGTCGGCCCGTACCCAGAGCATCGAAGTCCTGGGCCGCGCGCAGTCGGCGACCGGCTACACCTCGCTGCGGGCCCGCGCCGACCACCTCTTCAGTCCGGCGGGCAACCAGAACACCGTCACGCTGCCCGTCACCGGCCGTCTCGCCGACGTCCAGCTGAAGTTCTCCGGCAACACCGGTGCAGGCGGCGCCCAGGTCGCCGAATTCCAGGTCATCGGCGCGGCCGCGCCCCACCCGGACCTGACCGTCACCGACCTGTCCTGGACGCCCGCGGCCCCCTCCGAGAGCGACGCCGTCAGCGTCGCCGTCACCGTCCGCAACGGCGGAACGGCCGCCTCGACCGCCACCGGTGTCAGCGTCAGCGTGGAAGGCGCCGTCGCCGGCAGCGCCCAGGTCGGCGCCCTCGCCGCGGGCGCCTCCGCGACCGTCCCCGTCGCCGTCGGCAGGCGTCCGCAGGGCAGCTACACCGTCTCGGCCGTCGTGGACCCGAACGACACCGTGCCCGAACAGGACAACACCAACAACAGCCGGACCGCCGCCGCGAAGCTCGTCGTCAGCCAGGCACCCGGCCCCGACCTGGAAGTCCTCTCCCTCACCAGCAACCCGGCCTCCCCGGCCGTCGGCACACCCGTCTCCTTCACCGTGGCCGTGCACAACCGCGGAACCACCGGCGTCCCCGCGGGCACCGTCACCCGACTGGTCGCCGGCACCACCACCCTCAACGGCCCCACCCCGGCCATCGCCGCCGGCGCCACCGTCCAGGTCCCGGTCAACGGCACCTGGACGGCGGTCAGCGGCGGCGCCACCCTCACCGCCACGGCCGACGGGACCGGCCTGGTCGCCGAGACCAACGAGACCAACAACAGCCTCTCCCGCGCCCTGGTCGTCGGCCGCGGCGCAGCCGTCCCGTACACCGAGTACGAGGCGGAGGCGGGCAACCACACCGGCACGCTGCTCCGCTCCGATGCCGAGCGCACCTTCGGCCACACCAACTTCGCCACCGAGTCCTCCGGCCGCGAGTCCGTCCGTCTCACCGCGACCGGCCAGTACGTGCAGTTCACCTCCACCGGCGCGGCCAACTCCCTCGTCGTACGCCACTCCGTCCCCGACGCCCCGAACGGCGGCGGCGCCGACGCCACCCTCAGCCTCTACGTCAACGGCAGCTTCGCCCGCAAGCTCACCCTGTCGTCCAAGCACAGCTGGCTCTACGGCAGCACCGACAGCCCGGAGGGACTGACCAACACCCCCGGCGGGGACGCCCGCAGACTCTTCGACGAGTCCCAGGCGCTGCTCGGGCAGAGCCACCCGGCCGGCACCACGTTCCGCCTCCAGCGCGATACGGGTGACACGGCCGCGTTCTACGTGATCGACCTGGTCGACCTGGAGCAGGTGGCCCCGCCGGCCGCCAAGCCGGCCGAGTGCACCTCGATCACCGACTACGGAGCGGTTCCCAATGACGGGAACGACGACACGGCCGCCATCCAGCGGGCCGTGACGGCGGACCAGAACGGGCAGATCGCCTGCGTCTGGATCCCGCAGGGCCAGTGGCGCCAGGAGCAGAAGATCCTCACCGACGACCCGCTCAACCGGGGCCAGTTCAACCAGGTGGGCATCAGCAACGTCTCGATCCGCGGCGCCGGCATGTGGCACTCCCAGCTCTACACGCTGACCCCGCCGCAGGACGCGGGCGGGATCAACCACCCGCACGAGGGCAACTTCGGCTTCGACATCGACGACAACACGCAGATCTCCGACATCGCGATCTTCGGCTCGGGCACCATCCGCGGCGGCGACGGCAACGCCGAAGGCGGCGTGGGCCTCAACGGGCGCTTCGGCAGGAACACGAAGATCACCAACGTGTGGATCGAGCACGCCAACGTCGGTGTCTGGGTGGGCCGGGACTACGACAACATCCCCGCCCTGTGGGGCCCCGGCGACGGAGTCGAGTTCAGCGGGATGCGCATCCGCGACCTCTACGCCGACGGCATCAACTTCGCCAACGGCACGCGCAATTCGACGGTCTTCAACTCCTCCTTCCGGACCACCGGGGACGACGCCCTCGCGGTGTGGTCCAGCAAGTACGTGAAGGACCAGTCGGTGGACATCGGGCACGACAACCACTTCCGGAACAACACCATCCAGCTGCCGTGGCGGGCCAACGGCATCGCCGTGTACGGGGGTTACGGCAACACGATCGAGAACAACCTGATCCAGGACACGATGAACTACCCGGGCATCATGCTGGCGACCGACCACGACCCGCTGCCCTTCTCCGGGCAGACGCTGATCGCCGGCAACGGACTCTTCCGCACCGGCGGAGCCTTCTGGGGCGAGGCCCAGGAGTTCGGCGCGATCACGCTCTTCGCCGCCAACCAGCCCATCCCCGGGGTGGTCATCCGCGACACCGAGATCCACGATTCGACCTACGACGGCATCCAGTTCAAGACGGGCGGCGGGACCGTACCGGACGCGAAGATCAGCAATGTGCGCATCGACCGGTCCAACAACGGCGCCGGCATCCGGGCCCACGGCGGGGCGCGCGGCAGCGCGACCCTCTCGAACGTCACCATCACCGGCTCGGCCGACGGGGACGTCCTCGTCGAACCCGGGTCGCAGTTCGTGATCAGCGGAAGGTAGGGCACACCGGCCGGGTCCGGGCCACCGCCGTGAGCGGCGGTCCCGGACCCGGCCGGCTCAGGGCGCGGGCGACCGCGCGGCGGCGCCGCGCAGCACGCCTATCTTGTCGATCCGGTGCTCGGGATTGCCCTGGGCGTCGCTCCAGTGATTGCCCGCGGCGTGGTCCTCCGGCGTGGCACAGGTCGACAGGGTGATCATCGCCCGGGTCGGCGCCGCACCGGGCTCGCCCGGCACCGCGGCGCGCTGCTCGCTCAGCGAGCGCGCGGACCGGAAGGAGGTGGAGCGGGTCGCCACGATCTCGTACGTGTACACCAGGCCGCCCGCCGCCACCAGGACCGTGTCGCCCCGGCCCACGGACGGCAGGTCGCGCAGCGGCCCGCCCGCCGACAGTCGGTGCGCGGTCACCAGGAAGTTGCCGACCTGCCCGGGCCCCACCCCGCCCCGCGCCCCGTACGGACTGGCGGCCGCGCCGCCGTCCTGGATGCGGGTACCGGGCGCGTCGTCGGTGGTGCCCTCGTACGGGACCACGCGCAGCCCGGCCACGCCCGCCGAGGGGATGGCCAGCACGGACGTCTCGCGCCGCACGTCCGCAGCGCGGGACGGCTCCGGCGCGGACGCGCCGGGGGCGGCGGTGGGCCGCACGGCCGGGGTCGCCGCCGGCGTCGCCGCCGGGGGCGCGGACGCCGGGCCGGCGGCCGCCCCGGGCGCGCAGGCCGCCGGCAGGCCGAGCACGGAGGCGGTCAGGGCGGCGAGGGCCGTGCGCTGGGCGAAGGGCAGAGGCATGGGCGGGTTCCGTGTCCGTGGGCCGGGCCGCGGGGGAGGGGAGGGCCGGGCGTCCCCGACAGAGTGACACAGGGAGCGAGGCGGACAGAAGGCCCCGGCGCACCCCGGGCCGGACATGCCGCAGGGGCAGCGGACCTGAGGTCCACTGCCCCTGCGGAGGCGGCGCCAGGCGTCAGTGGGCGCCGAGGTGGCCGAACTCCGCCCACTCCTTCTCGCCCTCGGCCGCACAGTTCGAGGTGTAGGCGGGACCGAAGCGCGCCGGGACGGCCGCGGCGGAGGAGCAGGCGGACGCGAAGGACGCGTGCCCACCGGAGAAGAACTCGGCGTCGACACCGTCGGCCAGGGCGGCGCCGGCACCGCCCAGCAGGATGCCGGCGGTCAGGACGGAAGCGGTCAGGGCAGAGCGCATGCGCATGGTGACTCCCAGGGGATCTCTCGATGACGCGCCAGGAAGGCGGCGCGTCGGGCGGTCCAACACCCCGGGCGGGTTCCGGGCAACGGCACGTCACCCGGATGGCCTGCGAGAATGCATTCCCCCTGACCTGCGGAAAGGATTTTTCCTCGGCCGATCGGGTCAGGTGTGGAGGAGACCGTTGGTGCCGTCGTGCCCGTCCGCGCTCTCCTCGTCGAACCAGTAGTCGCCGGCCGCCAGGTAACGGAAGGAGTGCGCGCTCTGGGGCGCCAGGGCGACGGTGACGGCACGGGTGCCGTCACCCCGGGGCTGCAGGGTGTGGGCGCCGGGCGTCCAGTCGTTGAAGTCACCGACCACGCTGACCGGCCCGGCCGGAGCGTTCTCCGCAAGGACGAAGGTGACCTTGGTGCGGCCCTTGAGCTGCTTGCGTTCGAGCACTGAGAGTTCCCGTCGACGAGGAGGGGCGAGCGGACGTGTGCATCCTCGCCCCGGCCCGCCTGCGCCGAGGCCCTACACGCCCGCCACGCGCACGCCGATCACCCGGCCGGTGGCTGCCCTCGCTCCAACGGCCTCAGGCCGCGGGGAAGTCGTCCCGGTCCAGCGCGTGCACCACGCACGGGCGGCCGAGGACGGTGTCCTCGCGCAGCGGGGTGAAGCCCAGCCGCCGCGCGACGGTGGCGGAGGCGGTGTTGCCGTGATGGATCATGGCGGTGATCCGCTCCAGTCCCAGGGATCCGAAGCCCCACGCGAGAACGGCCCGGGCGGCCTCCGTGGCATACCCCTGTCCCCAGTGCGCGCGGGCCAGGGTCCAGCCGGCCTCGGTCTCGCCGAACTCCTGCCACCAGTTCAGGCCGCTGCGGCCGATCGCCTCGCCGGTGTCCTTCAGCTCGACGGCGCACAGCCCGTGCCCGCGCCGGGCCCACTGCTCCTGGATGTCGCGGAGCCGGGCCGCGGCCTGTTCACGGGTGTAGCCGCCGACGAACCGGTTGATCTCGGGGTCTTCGTGGAGGCGCACCCACCAGTCGGTATCGGCCTCGGTGAGTGGGCGCAGTCGCAGGCGCTCGGTGGTGATCACGGTCGTCCGTCCTTGCCGGGCTGGTCGGGGAGGTTCCCGTCCAGTGTGTCCGGTGGCCCTGCGGCACCGCCCGGCCGGGTGGCACCGTACACGGCGGCCGGGCGGCCGGTCATCAGCGCCCAGTACCGGTCCCCGTGACTGAAGTGCCACCATTCGGTCGGGTAGTTCACCAGGCCGGCACTGGTGAGGGCGACCGTGAGCACGTCGCGGTGCAGGCGCGCGCTGCGCGAGATGCCGTCGGCGTGGGTGTAGCAGGCGCCTGCGCTCTCCTCGGGTGTGGCGTTCAGCCGTGTGCCCATGTCCAGCTCGACGCCGTCCGGGTCGACCAGCGTCAGATCGACTGCGGCTCCGGCACTGTGCGGGGCGACCTCCGGCGGCGACACGTACCGGGCGGCGGCCGTACGGATCTGCTCCGCGGTCCACTCGGGACGGGCGGTGCGCAGCTGGGCCGCGTACTGCTCGAAGTACCTCTGCTGCAGGTCCGGTGGCCGGTACCCCTCGACCAGCAGCAGCCGCAGCCCCTCGGGCAGCAGCGACTGCGCGTGCAGCAGCCGCTCGACCACCCCGGTGCGCAGCTGCGCGAACGCACCCGCCGGGTCGGAGCGCCGGCCGTCGACCAGGACCCCGGCGGCGCGGACATCGGTCAGGGGCTGGCCGTTGTCGCGGACGGGGACCGCGGCGACGCGCGGGTCGGACATGTGCACGATGCCCATCGATCTCTCCAGGTGCGTTCGGTTCCGGGGCGTGGGCAGAGCCCGCCGTCGCGGTGCAGGCAGGACGTCGCAGGCCCCACTGCCGTTACCGGGAAAGCCAGACCCGGGGTGCGGCGCGATCCGGCGCGGGCCGCCACTCCTGGCGATCCTGCCCCATGCACTCCGGTTCGGTCGAATGTTCGGGTCGTTGGGCGGGTTGTCGGGCGGGCGCCGCCCGGACAGGCTGGGCCCCCGCCCCGCACGCCGCGGGGACCGGATGGAAGGGGGAGTCTGCGTGACCGCTTTCCACCGCCAGGCGCGCTGGGCCTCGTGCGCCGCCGCGACGCTGCTGTTCTCCGTCGGGCTGGTCGCCCTGCCCTCGTCGGCGCAGGCCTCGGCCACCGGATGCGATCCGTGGCCCCTGCCCCCGGTGCGCGTGCTGTGCGCCTCCGTGGGCGGCGGCGGGACGTACGTGGACAAAGTCGACTTTCACGCGCCGCTGTCCTCCTTCACGTGTGGCGCGAAGGGCGCGATCCGCTTCTACGACACGGCCGGCGCCCTCTACCACCAGGAGACCCGGCAGACGGCCAACGGATGCAGCTGGGGCGACGGCTTCGCGATCCACCCGCGCAAGAACATGCGCAAGGGCAAGGTCTGCGCGGTTCAACTCGTCAACTCCGCCCAACGGGCCGGGGTCTGCCACAAGATCACCTGACAGCGGCGGACGGTGCACGGCGGCCCGGGGCGGACCCGGGGCCGCCGCTCCGGCAGGTGCTCCGGGCCCGTCCGCCCGTACCGGACACCGAGTGCCGATCACTGCGTACCGGTCACCGGGTACCGGTCATCGGGTGCCCGTCACCCGGTGCTCGGTACCCGGGAGACGCGCCCCTGGTCGTCGACGTACAGCCGGACGCGGCCCGGTCGGAAGTCCATGGTGACCATCTGCCCCTGACCGACGACGTGCACCTCGGTCACGTCCGGGCTGTCCCCCCGGATCGCCGCCGAGGCCTCCTCCGCGGGCATGCCGACCAGCTCGGGCCATTCCTTGCGACTCATGGAACCTCTCTCCCTGGGGGTACGGGGTACGGGCAACCGCCTACCCACACCCGCCCGGGGAACACCACCGCGGACGTCCCGGCGCCGGTCAGGAGGAGTGCCAGGTGGCAGGGCCGCCACCCAGCCAGTCCACCAGGCCCTCGCCGTACGGGGCCGCCTCGTCGGGGTCGAAGCCGGCACGGCGCAGGAACTCCAGCACGTCGGAGGGGCCGAAGGCGCGGCCGAGGACCTCCCCGTCGCAGCGGACCTCCCGCCCGCCCTGCCCGTCGGGCGGGTGGACGACCACCCGCAGTGCGTTGGTAGCCATGCCTCCAGCGTGCGGGCGCCCGCCCGCTCCAGCATCCCGGGAGCCGGCGGCGGCCCCACGGAGCCCCCCAGGCCGCCTCCGTCGCCCTGGACCGCCTCGGATCGTGTCGGGGCCCGCAAGCTCCGAAATGGATGACCTAGCCGCCGCTCCCGGCAGCGGCCAGGGGCGGCGTGTCCAGCCCGGCTCCCGCGCGCAAGCCCTGCAGGAACTCCTCGATCGCCTCGGTGGCCGTACGGGCCGGGGCCCAGCCCAGTTCGGCCCGCGCCCGGCCCGCGTCGAGCAGAGGCAACCGCAGGACCGCGTCGAGCAGCCCGGGTGCGGCGGGCGCGAGGTGCATCCGCCAGGCGGCGGCGAGTGCGGCGCGGGCCGCCCCGGCCGGCAGCGGCACCGTCCGCGCGTGCAGCAGCCGGGCGACGGCCGCGGTGTCCAGGACCGGATCGGCCACCAGGTTGAACGGGCCGCTGACCGGCCGCAGGACGGCCGCCCGGTAGGCCGCGGCGGCGTCGTCGGTGTGCAGGGCCTGGAAGCGCAGCCCGGTCACGGCGGGCAGGGCGGGCACCAGGCCGGGACGGATCAACCGCCACGGCAGCAGGGGACCGGCGAAGATCCGGCGCTGCTCGGAGGCGGCGGCCCGCTTGAAGAGGAAGCCCGGACGCATGCGTACCACCCGCAGGTCGGGGTGGGCGCGTTCGAAGGCGTCGAGGTACCGCTCCAGATAGGCCTTCTCCCGGGTGTAGGCGGCGCCGGGCCAGCCGTGCGTCGGCCAGGACTCGTCCACCGGCCGCCCGTCACCGGGGGCGGGGGAGTAGGCGCCGACCGAGGAGGCGTGGACGAGGGCGGGGACCTGCGCGCGGGCACACGCCTCGAACACGCGGATGCTGCCGAGCACATTGGTGCGCCAGGTCTCCACGGGGTCGTGGGTGGGCTGGAACTTCCAGGCGAGGTGGACGACGGCGTCCGCCCCGGCGACCAGCTCGTCGAGGTCCGTGCCGCCCGGGTCGATGTCCGCCGCGGTCCAGCGGACGCCGGGCAGCGGGTGGCGGGGCAGCCGCCGGGCGGCCCCGAGGACGTCGGTGACGGCGGGGCCCTCGGCCAGGACGCGCATGACACTGGTCCCCGTATTGCCGGTCGCGCCGGTGACGACGACCTTCATGACGCCCACCCGGCCCGGCGCCCCGTGCCGTGGCGCCGGGCGGGCACCGCCCGCACCGTGCGCGCTCCGACGGTGAAGGTCCGCCCGACCGCGGCCACGCGCAGGCTCTCCGTCAGTTCGGCCTGTTGTTCGGCGCGGTCGCAGAGCCGGGCCATGGCCGTCCGGTCCAGGCGCGCATCGGACTCGGCGAGCACCTGCAGCGACCGCCACAGCGCGCCCTTGCCCTCGATGCCCAACCGCATGGCCTCCAGTTCGAGTACGTCGCTGAGGGGTGAGCGGGCCACCAGGCGGCCGTTGAGCTTCAGCCGTCCCGCCTTCTCGGCGAGCCGGCCCAGCGCGGCACGCGACCAGTGCGCCGGTATGTCGAGGGCGGTCATCACCTCGCGCAGGCTGTCCCGGTCCTCGGACACCTCCCGGGCCAGCTCGGTGAAGCGCGGGGCGGCCGGCGTGTCCTGGTGGGCGCGGGCCATCCGGCGAGCCAGGGCGACACCACTGCCGGCGGCGGCGAGGTGGTCGTTCAGGTAGATCGTGAGGAGGCGGCGCGGGGAAGGCGCCCCGCGGTCCCGGACCTGCGCGTCGTCCTGTGCGCCTGCGGAGGCGGGGCGGCGGGCGTCATCGGTGCTGCGCGGGGTCTTCATCACGTGTCCCCTCGGATTGCGGAAGGACGCCGAGCCGTCGGGACCGGCCGACGGCGGCCCCTGCGGGCGTTCCCGCAGGCGGGCCGTGGCGTGTGGTTCCCGGCGCCTGCCCCTCTGCGCCCACGCTCAAACGACGGGCCCGCCGGGCTCCCGCGCCGGCTCCGCAACCGGGCTCGGCTGCGGTATCAGCCGAGCGTGACCAGCGCCGAAGCGTCCCGCCGGCCGGTGAGCGGCGCGTGCGCCGCCTCGATCAGGTTCCGCGCTGCGAGGACCGCGTCCTCGACGGTCCGGGTCGCCGTGGACACACACAGCGTGTAGGTGACGTCGGCCAGCTCGCGCCGTGCCGCGGGGGAGTCCTGGCCCAGGAGGGAGTCGTACTGGCGCAGCAGGCTGTGGACGAGTATCGGCGAGGGCAGCAGCACGGAAGGGACCTTTCGGCGGGCGGGCAGGCGGACGCGAGCGGTCGGCCTGCTTCTCGACGTGCCCCCGATCACGCACTCCATGCGTGGCGGCGGCCGCGCGGTGGTGCAGCGGACGAAGGACGGCGGAGGGCCCTTCCGCAGGACCCACGGGATGCCCGCCGGTCCGGGCGGCCGCAAGCTGGGCTGATGAACCCGAAGACGATCGTGGTCCACGTCCCCGACGAGTCCGGCGGCCGCCGTGTCCACGTGGACAGCGAAATCCTCGGCCTTGCGCACAGCCTGCGGGACGTGGCCGAGTTCCTGCGGCGTGCCGGGCTCGACTGGGACGAGGAGCAGGTGGCCGGATCGCCCGCGATCGACTGGCGGGGCGGCGGCCCCGATGCCTGGCCGGCGCCGTGGGGCCTGGACGAGCCGTGAGCCGTCCCCCGGGGCGGCCGCGCCCGTCGCCCCGAGACCGCCGACCTGCCGGCTGCGCCACGACGGGCGCGGCCGCATGGGCCTCACTGCGGGCGCCGGGGCTCCTTCGCCGGGAGGCCGGCCGCCCCGCAGGGCTGCCTCGACGGTGGGCGCGTAGGCGAAGAGGGGCAGGCCTCCGGTGGCCCGGAGGAGCCGGCGCAGCTGATGCGGCAGGGTGCCGGCGACCGGCTGCCGTCCTCCTGGCAGCCCGTCAGCCGTGCAACCGACGCGCGTCCCCCGCCGCGGGCTGCGCCGGCACCTCGGTGAGCCGAACGTTTAGGACCGGGGATTCGGCGCAGACGATCCTTTGACAACGTTCTTATGTGACGAGGTGGGAGACGCATCATGGGCATCATCGCTTGGATTCTCATCGGCCTGCTGGCGGGCCTCATCGCCAAGGCGCTCATGCCGGGGAGGGACCCGGGCGGCATCATCGTCACCACGGTCATCGGCATCCTGGGCGGCCTGCTCGGCGGCTGGCTGGGCAAGGTCATCTTCGGCGTCGACTCGATCGACGGGTTCTTCGACCTCTCCACCTGGATCGCGGCCATCATCGGCTCGGTGATCCTGCTCGCGATCTACCGCGTCGTCGTGGGCAACCGTCGCCACGCGTGACCCGCACACCCCACCAGCACGCCTGACCGCATGACAGGCCTGCTCCCGGATGCCGCCGCGGCCTCCCCTCGAACCGACCGAGGGGAGGCCGCGGCGGCATCCGCGCATACGTTTGGCCCGCCGGAGAGCGGACAGGCGGCAGGGGACCGTCGCTTTCCCCTCAAAGGAGACAATTCTCATGCGTGTGGCGTTCCTGATGGCTCAAGAAGGCATCGAGCAGGTCGAGCTGACCGAGCCGTGGCAGGCAGTGGCCGAGGCCGGCGGCGAGCCCGTGCTGGTCTCACTCGAAGCCGGCCACGTCCAGGCCTTCGACCACCTCGACAAGGCGGACACCTTCCCCGTCGACCTCACCGTGGACGAAGCGAGCGCCGACGAGTTCGACGCCCTCGTCCTGCCCGGCGGTGTGGCCAACCCGGACGCGCTGCGCACCAACACGGAAGCCGTCGCGCTGGTCCGGAGCTTCTTCGACCAGGGCAAGCCCGTGGCGGCGATCTGCCACGCCCCCTGGACGCTGGTGGAAGCAGACGTCCTGCGGGGCCGCACCCTGACCTCCTGGCCCAGCCTGCGCACGGACATCAGCAACGCCGGCGGCACCTGGGTCGACGAAGCCGTGCACGTGTGCACGGCGGGACCCGGCGCGCTCATCACCAGCCGCAAGCCCGACGACCTCCCGGCGTTCTCCAAGGCACTGCTCGCCGAACTGGCGCACTGACCCCGGCGGCCGGCCTTCAGGGGGTCACGGCCTCCGCACCGGCCCTCAGGCGGCCACGGCCTCGTCGAGCGACGCATGGACGGCGAGGACCGTGTCCGCCCCCGTCAGGGCGAGGAGCCGGACGAGCTGCTGCCGGGGCGCGGCGATCCGCAGCCGGGTGAGGCGGTGGACGCGCAGCAGCATGTTCAGGCAGGTCGAATCGGCGAAGGTCACGTCGGACGCGTCCAGGATCACGGTCGGGTGCTGCGTGCTCGCGGCGAGGAGGGCCTGGTTGAGCGGTTCGATCGTCTCGCTGTCCAGCTCGCCCCGCGCAGTGACGACCCATGCGCCGCCGACGGCGTAGCTGCTGCCCACCGGGCCCTGCGGAGGTACCCGCCCCGCGTCCGACATGTCGTGCCCCCTCGCGCATCCTGGTCTGCATCGAAGTATGCACGGAGTGACGGCCTGCCGAAAAACCCGGGCAGACCGGTCCGGACGGGGCGGGTCAGGCGCCGTCCAGGTCCAGGTAGGCGTGGACGGCTTTGCCGCCCGGGAACAGCTCCACTTCCACCTTCGACGAAAGTTCGTTCACCAACGGCCAGCCGAAGCCGCCCGGTTGCCAGGCAGGGGAGCCCTTGTCGACGGGAGCCTTCAGGCTTGCGTCCTCGACCGTGACCTTCACCCCCGTGTCCGTGCGGGCCAGCCGGAACGCGCGCACCCCTGCGGCGTGGCGCTGGGCATTGGCCACGAGCTCCGTGACGACCAGCAGCACGGAGTCCATCTCGGGACCCTCGCCGAACCCCCAGGACATCAGGGAGGCGCGTGCCCGGGCCCGCGCCCCGGCGCCGTTGAGCGCGGGAGCGGAAGCGGTGGTGGCTGGTGGCGACGCATCGGTCACGGAGGGCTCGCGTCTGCTGCTCTCGGCGTCCTGTTCGTCGGGCCCGTCCCGCATGCTCCCCCCTTGCTGTCGGCCTCGTCCGGCAGCCCACCGTACACTCGCCGCCACTCGGCAGGTGGCCGGTGCCGTCTTCCTGGTGCAAGGTCGTTGCACTCGTGCACGTCCGCGGCCGGCACGACGGTAGCCTTCCCCTTGTTCATCAGGCGGTGAGAGCCGCCGTCACGGAGGTGTGGGGGCAAGATGTCACAGCTGGCTGTGGACGGTGCAGGCGGCGCCGGCGTGCCGGAGGCGCAGGGCGCGCCGGGAGCCGTGGGCGAGCCGGAGCTCAGGCAGCTGCTCGCCGGTCTGACCGCTGTGCGCGACGGTGACTTCGGTACCCGGCTGCCGGACAGCGCGGACGGGCTGCTCGGCGAGATCGCGACGGTCTTCAACGGCATGGTCGACCAGCTCTCCCTGTTCACCTCCGAAGTGACGCGCGTCGCACGCGAGGTGGGCACCGAGGGGACCCTGGGCGGCCAGGCCGAGGTCCCGGGGGTCTCCGGCACCTGGGCCGACCTCACCGACTCCGTGAACGCCATGGCCGGCAACCTCACCTCCCAGGTCCGCGACATCGCGCAGGTGGCCACCGCCGTGGCCCGCGGCGACCTGTCCCAGAAGATCGACGTGGACGCCCGCGGGGAGATCCTGGAGCTGAAGAACACCGTCAACACGATGGTGGACCAGCTCTCCGCCTTCGCCGACGAGGTCACCCGCGTGGCCCGCGAGGTCGGCAGCGAGGGCAGGCTCGGCGGCCAGGCCCAGGTGCCCGGGGTCGCGGGCGTGTGGCGCGACCTCACCGACTCCGTGAACTTCATGGCGGGCAACCTGACCGACCAGGTCCGCAACATCGCGCAGGTGACCACCGCGGTGGCCAAGGGCGACCTGTCCCAGAAGATCGACGTGGACGCCCGCGGGGAGATCCTGGAGCTGAAGAACACCATCAACACGATGGTGGACCAGCTCTCCGCCTTCGCCGACGAGGTCACCCGCATGGCCCGTGAAGTCGGCACCGAGGGCATCCTCGGCGGCCAGGCGGACGTCAAGGGGGTCTCCGGTACCTGGCGGGACCTCACCGACTCCGTGAACTTCATGGCGGGGAACCTGACCGCCCAGGTCCGCTCCATCGCCCAGGTCGCCACCGCGGTGGCCAAGGGCGACCTGTCCCAGAAGATCGACGTGGACGCCCGCGGGGAGATCCTGGAGCTCAAGAGCACCATCAACACGATGGTGGACCAGCTCTCCGCCTTCGCCGGCGAGGTGACCCGGGTGGCCCGCGAGGTGGGCACGGACGGACGGCTCGGCGGCCAGGCCGATGTCAAGGGGGTCTCCGGTACCTGGCGGGACCTCACCGACTCCGTCAACTTCATGGCCGACAACCTCACCGCGCAGGTCCGCTCCATCGCCGAGGTCACCACGGCGGTGGCCCAGGGAGACCTCTCGCAGAAGATCCGCGTCGATGCGCGCGGGGAGATCCTGGAGCTGAAGGAGACCATCAACACGATGGTGGACCAGCTCTCCGCCTTCGCCGACGAGGTCACCCGCGTCGCCCGCGAGGTCGGTACGGAGGGCAACCTCGGCGGCCAGGCCACCGTCCGCGGCGTCTCCGGCACCTGGAAGGACCTGACCGACAACGTCAACGTCATGGCCTCCAACCTCACCGGCCAGGTCCGCTCCATCGCCCAGGTGGCGACGGCCGTGGCCCGCGGAGACCTCTCGCAGAAGATCACCGTCGAGGCCAAGGGCGAGGTCGCCGCGCTCGCCGGGGTCATCAACACCATGGTGGACACCCTCTCCGCCTTCGCCGACGAAGTGACCCGTGTGGCCCGCGAGGTGGGCACGGAGGGCCGGCTCGGCGGTCAGGCGCACGTCCCCCACGTCGCAGGCACGTGGAAGGACCTGACCGACAACGTCAACTCGATGGCGAACAACCTGACCGGCCAGGTCCGCAACATCGCCCTCGTCACCACCGCCGTCGCCAACGGCGACCTGTCCAAGAAGATCGACGTCGACGCGCGCGGGGAGATCCTCGAACTCAAGACGACCATCAACACGATGGTCGACCAGCTCTCCGCCTTCGCCGCCGAGGTCACCCGCGTCGCCCGCGAGGTCGGCAGCGAGGGCAGGCTCGGCGGACAGGCCGAGGTGGAGGGCGTCTCCGGCACGTGGAAGCGCCTCACGGAGAACGTCAACGAGCTCGCGGGGAACCTCACCCGGCAGGTCCGGGCCATCGCCGAGGTCGCCAGCGCCGTCGCCGAGGGCGACCTCACCCGCTCCATCACCGTCGACGCCTCCGGGGAGGTCGCCGAACTCAAGGACAACATCAACTCCATGGTGGGCTCGCTGCGCGAGACCACCCGGGCCAACCAGGAGCAGGACTGGCTGAAGTCCAACCTGGCCCGCATCTCGTCCCTGATGCAGGGCCACCGCGACCTCGCCGTCGTCGCCGAACTCGTCATGGACGAGCTCTCCCCGCTGGTCTCGGCCAGCTACGGCGCCTTCTACCTGGCCGAGGAGACCGAGGCCGAGACCTGGCTGACCCTCCTCGGCTCCTACGGCCGGCCCGCCGACAGTCCCACCGACGTCCGGTTCCGGCGCGGGGACACCCTCGTGGGCCAGGCCGCCCGCAGCCGCCGCACCATCGCCATCGACGACCTGCCGGCCGGCTACCTGATCTCCTCCGGCCTGGGCCAGGCGGCGCCCGCCAGCCTCGTCGTCCTGCCCATCGTGGTCGAGGAGCAGGTCCTCGGGGTCATCGAACTCGCCTCCTTCCGCGCCTTCACCACCGTCCACCGCGACTTCCTCGGCCAGCTGATGGAAGCCATCGGCGCCAATGTCAGCACGATCGTGGCCAACGCCCGCACGGACGAACTCCTCGGGGAGTCCCAGCGCCTCACGGCCGAGCTCCAGGCCCGGTCCACCGAACTCCAGGTCCAGCAGGAGGAACTCCAGCGCTCCAACGCCGAGCTGGAGGAGAAGGCGGCGCTCCTCGCCAGCCAGAACCGCGACATCGAAGCCAAGAACCTGGAGATCGAGCAGGCCCGGCAGGAACTGGAGGACCGCGCGCAGCAGCTGTCGCGGGCCTCGAAGTACAAGTCCGAGTTCCTGGCCAACATGAGCCACGAGCTGCGCACGCCGCTCAACAGCCTGCTGATCCTCGCCCAGCTCCTGGCCCAGAACCCGACGCGCAACCTGACGCCCAAGCAGGTCGAGTACGCGGGCATCATCCACTCGGCGGGCTCCGACCTCCTCCAGCTGATCAACGACATCCTCGACCTGTCCAAGGTCGAGGCCGGAAAGATGGACATCAACCCCGAAAGGGTCTCGCTGAAGCAGCTGCTGGACTACGTCGAGGCGACCTTCCGGCCGCTGACCGGGCAGAAGAGCCTCGGCTTCGAGATCACGACGGCGCCGGGCGTGCCGGTGGACCTGCTGACCGACGACGCCCGGCTGCGCCAGGTCCTGCGCAACCTGCTGTCGAACGCGGTGAAGTTCACCGAGCGGGGCCGGGTCGAACTGCGCATCGAGCCGGCCGACCCCGAGGAGCTCCCCTTCGGCCTCGCCCCCTCGCAGGCCACCGTCGCCTTCCGGGTCAAGGACACCGGCATCGGCATCGCCGAGCAGCAGCTGGAGACCATCTTCGCCGCGTTCCAGCAGGCCGACGGCACGACGAGCCGGAAGTACGGCGGCACCGGACTGGGCCTGTCCATCAGCCGGGAGATCGCCCACCTCCTGGGCGGTGCGGTCACCGCCCGCAGCGCCCTCGGCGAGGGCTCCGTCTTCACCCTCTACCTGCCGATCGCCCGCCCCGACTTCGCCGCCCGGGCCCTGCCCGAGGCCCAGGACGGCCCCGCGGCGCTCCCGGCCGGCGAGGCCGACACCGGGTCCGCCTCCGCCCCGCCGCTTCCCGCTCCGCACCACCGCCGGCTCCTGATCATCGAGGAGCGGCCGCACGGACTGCTGACCCTTGTCGCCGAGAGCGCCTCCCAGGACCTCGCCCAGGGACGCGGGCCCGCCGGCCTCCACGACACGACGGAGGTCGTGACCGTCACCACCCCCCAGGATGCGGCCGCCGCCCTCGCGGGAGCGCCCGTCCACTGCGTGGTGCTCGACCTCGGGCTGTCCCGCGACGGCGCCCTGAAGTTCCTCGACGCCCTCGACGGGGACGCCGCCCTCGCCGCCACGCCCGTCCTCGCCCACGGCAGCAACCGTCTCCACGCCGAGCAGGAGCGCGCCCTCGAACAGCGCGTCTCGCGCCGCCCGCTGGAACTGCTCTCCAGCCTGGACGAGCTGCGCGAACGCATCACCTTGCACCTGTCGGCCGAACAGGCCGCAGACGTGCTGCCGCTGGTCCGCGCCCAGGAGCCGCGGGGCCTGCCCGAGCACGTCATCGAAGGCGAGCTGACCGGACGCACCGTCCTCGTCGTCGACGACGACTCCCGCAACCTCTACGCGATCACCGGGATCCTGGAGCTCCACGGCATCCGCGTCCTGCACGCCGAGAACGGCCGCAAGGGCATCGAGGCGCTCATCGCCAATCCCGCGGTCGACCTGATCCTCATGGACGTGATGATGCCGGAGATGGACGGCTACACGGCGACCGGCGAGATCCGCGGCATCCCGCGCTACGCCGACCTGCCCATCATCACGGTGACCGCCAAGGCCATGCCGGGCGACCGCGAGAAGAGCTTCGCGGCGGGAGCCAGCGACTACGTCACCAAGCCCGTGGACGCGGACGACCTGATCGGCCGGGTCCGCCGCTGGATCGGCGGCCAACCGTCGTGAACCGGAAGAACCCCCGCCTGTCCGGCAGGACCCCCTTCCACCGCCACAGATGACGAGGAACCCCGTGAACCACGTGACGGACGGCGGCGACCCCCGGGCGACCGTACGGACGCCCGCCCAGCGGCAGCCCTCCACCGCACACGGCCTCCCCCCGGCGGCCGACCCGCCCGGGCAGGCCGAGGCCGGACGGCTCGCCGCCACCGTGGAACGCCTGCGCAGCGAGGTCAGGGCGGCGCGGAGCGCCGCCGACGGGCGGGCGCTCGTCGAAATGGCGAAGGGCGTCCTGGTCGGGAAGCTCGGCTGCGGGCCGGCCGAGGCCGCACGCCAGCTCGCCAGCCTCGCCGAGCAGTCCGGGACCGACCCGCTCGAACTCGCCGTGGACGTCATCAACCAGGCCGCAAGCGACCAGGTCAGCCAGATCGCCGAGGAGTTCCTCACCCGCGCGGAGGTCCGCGAGCGCGCCGACGAGGTGCAGAGCACGGCCCTGCGGCTGCGCAGCGCCGAGAGCCGCGTCCTGGCCTCCCCGGACGCGCAGTCGATGGCGGCCGCCCTCCTGGAGAACGCCCTCGCCCCGCTCGGCGTGACCGGGGTGGCGATCTGGGCCGCCGGCAGCGACTCCTCCCTCACCCTCGCCGGACAGGCCGGTTTCGCCGAAGAGGAGGCGGCCCGCTGGCGGTACGTACCCCCCGAGGTCGCCACCTGCGCCCGGCTCGCCCTGTCCGCCCGGGAACCCGCCTTCATCGGCTCGCTCTCCGACGGAGGACTGCCGACCATCGGCCGCCGACGCCACCCCCACGGCGCCCGGCTCGCGGTGCCCGCCGGCACCGGCGGCCGCATCAACGGGGTGGTCGAGGTGAGCTGGCCCCAGCCGCAGCCCGATCTGCCGCACCGGACGGTGCGGCAGATCGAGGCCCTGGCCGAGCTGTGTGCCCGAGCCCTGGACGACGCCGAACCCGGGGCGGCCCAGGGCGCCGCCCCTGCCGACCACGACACGGGGCTCGGAGAGCTCACCGACCTCGCCGACAACCTCCACGACCCGGCGCTGGTCCTCGTCCCGCACCTCGACTCCCGGGGCAACCTCGCCGACTTCCGGATCCACCACGCCAACCCCCTGTTCGTCGATCCCGCAGGGCGTCCCACCAGCTCCGTCAGCGGCTCGCTGTTCCTGGAGGCGTACTCGCTGGCCGAAGCGGACGGCCTCTTCGAAAAGATGGAACGGGTCCATGCGACGGGGGAGCCGCTGCGCACCCAGCGCATGTCGCTGAGGGCCCTCG
This sequence comes from Streptomyces sp. cmx-4-9, assembly GCF_046548835.1. NCBI lineage: Bacteria > Bacillati > Actinomycetota > Actinomycetes > Kitasatosporales > Streptomycetaceae > Streptomyces > Streptomyces sp. cmx-4-9. Next base: position 907,194 of record NZ_JAEBEE010000002.1, read on the forward strand.
TCGACCAGGTGCCCCTCACCGCCTTCGCCGACGTCAGCATCAGCCGCCACGCCGGAGCGCTCCTGCTCCTGTGGAAGGTCGAGGACGAAGCCGCCCGCCTCGCGAGCCTGCTCGGCCATGCGCAGCGCCTCGGCCGCGTCGGGGGGTTCGAGGAGAGCGCCGTCACCGGTGAGATCACGTGGAACGGCCAGCTCTTCGCCCTCTACGGGCTGCCGCTCAACGCCACGCCCGTGCCGCTGCGGGACCTCGGGGCGCACGCCCACCCCGACGACGCGATCGCGGTCACCCGCTTCCTGCGCACCCTGCTCCACCACCGCCGCGAAGCCTCCGTCGACCTGCGGCTGCGCCGGCCCGACGGCATCACGCGCCACGTCCGCGTGGTCGCCGAGCCGGCCCTCGATGCCAACGGGGCCCTGCACGCCGTCCGGGGTGCCTACCAGGACATCTCCTCCCAGCACTGGACCGAGGTCGCCCTGGCCGCCACCCGCGACCAACTGGCCCACAGCGAAGCCGAATCCGTCGAACGCACCCGGCTGACCCTGCAGCTCCAGCACGCGATCATGCCGCCCGCCCCCGCGGCCCTGGAAGTGCCCGGCATCCGCATCGCCGTGCGCTACCGCCCCGCCGAGTCCGAAGCGCTGGTGGGCGGTGACTGGTACGACGCCATCGTGCTGCCCAACCAGCGGATCCTGCTGTGCGTGGGTGACGTGGCCGGACACGGCATCGAGGCCGCCACCGGCATGGTGATCCTGCGCAACGCCCTGCGCGGCCTGGCCGTGACCGGAGCGGGACCCGCCCAGCTCCTGGCATGGCTGAACGCGGTCGCCCACCACCTCACGGACCAGGTGACGGCCACCGCCGTCTGCGGGATCTACGATCCGCAGACCCGCGTGCTGCGCTGGTCGCGGGCGGGCCACCTCCCGCCGGTCCTCGTCCGCCGCGGCGTGGCCGAGGCCTTCCCCCTGACCAGCGGACTGCTGCTCGGCGCACTGCCGGAGACCGCCTTCACGGAGGAGGAGATCCAGCTCGAACCCGAGGACACCCTGCTGATGTACACCGACGGTCTGGTGGAGCGGCGCGACACCGCCGTCTCGGAGACCCTCGCCCACCTCCTCGCGGTGGCGGCCCGGGAGGCGAGCGGTCTGGAGGGACGCCTCGACCACCTCCTCACCTACAGCCGGTCGGACACGGACGACGACACCTGCCTCATCGGCATCCAGGTGAGGTGACGAGAGGTGACGGCGGCCCGGACTCCGCGGGCCGCCGTTCGGGAACCTCGGACGGGTGTTCGGGGTGGATCGCTGGGCAAGCGGACTCCATGAATGCTGAACGAGAAGACTCCGTGTCCCGGCAGCACGAACCGGAGCTGCCCGCGAAGGTGCCCCAGAGCGGTGACGCTCTCACCCCCGACCTCCCCCCGAGGGGCGTCCGAGCGCCCGAACTGTGGGCCACCGCGACCGAAGAGCCCGGCACGACCGGGGAGGCGGAGCCCGCCGGGGGCGACCGCACCGCCGAGGCCGAGCACCCGGCCGGGCCCGCGGACCCCGGCACCAGGCAGCCCGCACCGAAGGACCCCGAGCCCGCGGAGCCCACTGACTAGTGCGGTGACCGGAGCGCTCAGCCCTTCGAGGGCAGCGGCAGCCGGTGCAGGACGGCCTCCCGCAGCGCACCGTCCTCGACGGTGAGGGTCAGGAAGGTGTGGCGGGGCTGGCGCCGGCGGTCGGTCGGCGAGCCCGGGTTGAGCAGGCGCAGCCCGCCCGGGGCGGTGGAGTCCCACGGGATGTGGCTGTGGCCGAAGACCAGCACGTCCGCGTCGGGAAAACGCGCGGCGCAGCGCCGCTCGCGCCCGGTCGCCGGCCCGGTCTCATGGACGACCGCGAAGCGCACCCCCTCCAGATCGGCGCGGGCGACCTCCGGCAGGCGGCGGCGCAGCCCGGGCCCGTCGTTGTTCCCGTACACCGCGATCAGACGGCGCGCCCGGGCCTCCAGCAGATCGAGCGTGGCCTCGTCGGTCCAGTCCCCGGCATGGATCACCGCGTCCGCCGCGTCCACCTGCTCCAGCAGGGCCTGCGGCAGCCGGACGGCCCGCGAGGGGACGTGCGTGTCGGAGGTCACCAGCAGCCTCATGCGTCCACCATGCGTCCACCGTAGCCCCGGCCGTCGCGCCTCGTCGGCCGCGGCCCTCCCGCCTGGTCTGCTGGGAGCCCCGGTCCGAGAAGCGGGTTCCGCATACCGGCGGTGGGCAGGGGCAGGCGGTGACCGGACGGTGAACAGCACGACGAGGCGATGGGCGGCTGCATGCGAAGCGTGGGCGTGGAGGAAGAACTGCTGCTGGCGGACGCGGAGACCGGGGAGCCGCGGGCCGTGGCGGGAGCCGTGCTCGCCGCCGCCGACCGGGCCGCAGCGGGCCCGGCCGAGGCGGCGAAGGACGGGAAGGAGCCCAGCCACACCTTCGAGGCAGAGCTCCAGGAAGAGCAGGTGGAGTTCGCCACCAAGCCGGTGACGGAGATGGGCGAGCTCCACGAGGAGATCGTCCGGTGGCGCGCGGAGGCCGCCAAGCACGCGGGGACGGCCGGCGCGGTCGTGGCGGCGCTCGGCACCTCCCCGCTGGCCGTCCGGCCCTCCATCTCCCCGGGCCACCGCTACGACTGGGTGTCGCGGCAGTTCGGCATGACCGCGCAGGAGCAGCTGACCTGCGGCTGCCACGTCCACGTGTCCGTGGAGTCGGACGAGGAAGGCGTCGCGGTCCTGGACCGCATCCGCCCCTGGCTCGCCGTACTGACCGCGATGAGCGCGAACTCCCCCTTCTGGCAGGGAGAGGACACCCTGTACGGGAGCTACCGCAGCCGGGTGTGGAACAGGCTGCCCGCCGCCGGACCCGTGGACGTCTTCGGTTCCGCGGACCGCTACCACGCCGAGGTGCAGGCCATGGTGGACTCGGGTGTGCTGCGCGACAAGGGGATGATCTGGTTCGACGCACGGCTGTCCGCCACCTATCCCACGGTGGAGGTCAGGGTGGCCGACGTATGCCTGGACGCGTCGACGCCGGTCCTGCTGGCCGCGCTCGTACGGGGCCTCGTGGAGACCGCGGCGCGCTCCTGGAAGGCCGGCGAGCCCGCACCGCGGATCAGTACCGGACTGCTCCGGCTCGCCTCCTGGCAGGCCGGCCGCTCGGGCCTGGACGGTCCGCTGCTGCACCCCGGGTCCATGCGCGAGACCGCGCCCGCGGCCGCCGTCGAGGCGCTGTACCGGCACGTCAAGGACGCGCTGGCCGACGCCGGTGACGAGGAGTTCGTGCGGGCCGGCATCGCGGACCTCCTGGAGCGGGGCAACGGCGCCCGCGTCCAGCGGTCCCTGCTCCGCTCGGAGGGCGACCTGGCCTCGGTGGTCCGGCACTGCGCACGGCGGACCACGGAGTCCGGGTTCCCGGCGTCAGGCCCCGTCGGACTGCGCGGGTAGCCGCGTCCCGGCGGCGCCGCGGGCGGGACGCGGCACCGCGAGGTCATCCCCGGCCACCGGCCGCGGCTCCCGCCCGGGCCCCGGTCAGGGAAGGGGACAGGGCCGGGGCGACGGCTGCCGGGGCGGCGCTCGCCACCGCCGCCACGGCCGCCCGCCCGCGGTCCGTCCACGTCAGCACCCGGAGGCCTGCGCCCCCGCCCGCCTTGAGCCGCGCCTCGTGGCGCACCCACACCCGGAGGAGGGCGGGGCCGGGCTCCGGCAGGGCCGCGGCCTGCGCCAGTTCCGTCTCGGCGCCCGGGAGCATCCGCCGCAGCACCGGCAGCGGTCCGGGCCTGCGCGCCGCGGGCTCCACGTCGATGCCGACCGGGCCCGGGCCGACGGCTGCCGCGGCCAGACCGTCGGCATGGCTCATGCTGATGCCGACCTCCGGCCGGCCCGGCAGGAAGGGCCGGCCGTGCCCGGACCGTCCGCACGTGGCGCAGGACTGCGCCGGCGCCTGTGTGCGCAGCGGCCCGCCGGTGAACCGCGCCAGGCAGAGCCGCAGGAGGAGCCGGGCCGCGAGCACGTCGTCCCGCCGGGACGGGACCCGAATCCGTGCCAGGCGCTCGTGCTCCCACGGTTCGAGCAGACTCGCGTCGAGCTCCGGACGGGCCAGCACCTCGGCCGTGCCCGCCACCACGGCCAGCGCGGTCCCGCCCCCGCGGGCGGGGAGGAGGTCGAAGGACACGGGTGCGCTCAGCCGGAGGCCGCGGCGGTGGAGCCGAGGAAGCGCTCCCGTACCCGGTTGAGGGTGCGGAAGTCGTCGATGGTGGCTTCCTGGAGGTCGATCACGCTGCCGGAGAGGTCCTCCAGCAGGTCGATGAACTCCAGGAAGTCCATGGAGTCGATGAGACGGGCCTCGATGAGGTCCTCGTCGGGGCTGATCGGGCCGTCGAGTCCGGGGTTCTTCTCGTGCAGCCAGGCGGTGACGCGTTCCATGGGCGGGCGCTCCTTACTGGGCGGGGGCTTCCCGGGGTGCGGGGGTCCGGAGGTCGGGGAGGCGGCGGGGTGCGGCGTCCGGCTGCGCCGCGCGGAGCCGCTCCAGGGCCTGCTCGGGGGTGCCGTGGGCGAGGACCATCGCGTGGACCCAGCGTTCGACGCCGAAGGCGACGCAGGAGCTGTGCGCGGGCCCCGCGGAGCCCGCACGGATGTCCAAGCGCTCGCCGAAGAAGTTGCGGTGCCGGTTGACGGAGGCGATGGCGGTGCCGTCGGGGGCGCAGAATTCGTGCTTGACCGGATCCAGCGCCATCAGGCGGGCCCGGGACCCGCCCTTGTCGTAGAACGGGTCGTCGGCCGCCGCGCGGCTCAGGCCGAGGCCCAGCCGGCCGGCCAGCTCCCCCACGAACTCCTCGCCCTGGGCGAGGTGTTCGGCTGCGCCGTCCCGGGTGCCCAGGTACAGCACCTCGCGCATGTGGAAGCCCCACAGCCGCCGCAGCCCGTCGTAGTGCGACTCGTTGCGGAAGCAGCGGCCCGCCGCCGAGAGCCGCAGTCCGTCCTCGCCGAGGTCTTGGCCCTCCAGGGAGAGCAGCAGGCCGTAGCAGGTGGCGGAGGGCAGCAGGTGTCCCGTCGGCCGGAGCGGCAGCTCTCCGGGCGCCGCGCCCGCGGCCAGTGCGTCGAAGGCGTCGGGGGTGAAGCGCCCGGCGCTGACACCGAGGTGGGGGAAGTTGCGGAAGTAGTCCAGCCGCGCCAGTCCTTCCGCGGGCAGCAGCGGCGGCCCGGTCACCTCGGGGGCGGCGAGCCGCTCCGCCAGGCCGGTCAGCAGGTGGTCCAAGCCGTGCAGAAGGGCGGTGTGCACCGGGTCGAGCGTGACCAGGCCCGCTCCGGGGCTCCGCAGGGTGCTGCCCGGCGGGGCCGTGGCACTGGCGCGGGGTGTACTCATGGAAAGCGTTCCCTTTCGGCGTGTGCGTGCGGCGCAGGCGCCGGCCGGACGGTGCGCCGGGCACCGGACGCCGGCCAAGGCGGCGAACAGCCCTGACGGCGGCCGTCCTTGATGGGGCCGCGGCGCATGCGGCGGCGGCCCGCGGCCCGTCCTGGCCGTGCCCCGCGCTTCGGACCCTAAGCCAGCGTCTCAACAGTTGTCTAGACCAACAGGAGACGGCGGCGGAGAGCCCGGCCGGAGGTGGCCCGGGGTGTGCCATCCGCCCCTTTCCGTTCATGTCCGCTCCTCCGCAAGGGACTTGACAGGGGGTCCGGTCTAGACCAATGTGCTGATCCGTGCGGCTCGCGACACCCCGTCGGACATGCCGTCCCGGACTCCCGCTCGGAGGACCCGTATGCCCCCGCCCGCCCCGTCCCGTACCCGACGGCCCCGCCTGCACCGGGCCGCCTGCGACCGCCCGTACTTCAGCGCGGACGGCGAGTCCTACCTGGCGCAGAGCACGCTGCGGGAACTGACCGGGTCGAGACCGCTGCGGGTGCTCTCCGAAGCGGACTTCACGCACTGGCAGACGTACGGGTACGTCATCGTGCGGGAGGCGATCCCCGCCGAAGCGGCCCGGCGGCTACTGGACTTCACCTGGGACTTCCAAGGCCTCGACCCGGACCGGCCCGACCGCTGGCACGACGACCGGCCCTTCCGCTCGGAGCTGGACCAGCAGTTGCACATCTACGGGTTCGTCGAGGCCTACCACCACCAGCTCCTGTGGGACAGCCGCCAGTCCCGGCGCGTGTACGACGCCTTCGCCGACGTGTGGGACTGCGACGAGCTGTGGGTGACCCTGGACCGGCTGAACCTCAATCCGCCCAACGTGAAGAACCGCGACCGTGCGCTGATCGAGCCCACCGAGCGGGGCTTCGACATCGAGCTGCACTGGGACATCGACACCACGCTCGGCGTACCGCCGCAGCGCGTGCAGGGGATCATCGCGCTGAACGAGACCCGGCCCGACACCGGCGGATTCCAGTGCGCCCCGGAGCTCTTCCGGCAGTTCGAGGAGTGGAAGACCGGGCAGCCCGCAGGGCGCGACCCCCTGCGGCCCGCCCTGGACCGGGCCGAGTTCCCCGTCGTACGGCCCGACCTGCGCCCCGGCGACCTGCTGATCTGGAACGGCCTTCTCGCCCACGGCGTCGCCCCCAACACCTCCGAGTCCGGGGTGCGGGCCGTGCAGTACCTGTCGATGATGCCCGCGCTGGAGGAGCACGCCCGGCTGCGGCAGTCCCGCATCGACTCCTGGCGCCACCTGCGCACCCCCCGCTGGAACCGCACCCTCGTCGGAGACCCCGTACTGCACGAGTCCAAGCGGTACCCGACCGCCGAACTCACCGACCTCGGGCGGCGGCTGCTGGGCCTCGCCTCCTGGCAGGACCCGCCCACGGACACCGAGCCGCCCACCGAGCCGTCCGCCCGCCCGGCCGGCGCGCCGCCCGCCGGCGGGCAGAGCAGGGAGCCCTCGTGCGCCGAGTCTGCCTGACCCTCCCCACCGACCGGGCCTGCGCCGAGACGATCGCGGCCGTCGGTGCGGAGGCGGCGTACGGCGCCCGCCACTTCGGCGTGGAGGTGCACCTGCTGATCCTGGACTCCTCCGACGCCGCCGCCCGCGCCGGACACCGCAAGGCGGTCGCCGCCCTCCCCGCGGAGCCCGGCGTCACGGTGCACCACCTCGACGAGGCCGCCCAGCGGGCCTTCCTGCGGGAGGCGACCGCCCGGGCCGCGGTCGCCGCACCGGACCGGGTGCTGGAGCTCATGCTGCCGTCCCGTGTGTCCTACGGAGCCTGCACGAACCGTGCCTTCCTCATCGCCGAGGCCCTGGGCTGCACCTCGGTGCACCGCCGGGACTCCGACAGCCGCTACCCCTACCTGGACGGCGAGCCCGTCCACCCACTCCACCACGAACTGGCCTTCCTGGGCCGCCGCTCCGGCGACGTGGCGGGCCTGGTGACCCGCAGCAGGCTCGACCCGGCCCACGCGGAGCGGCCGGTCGCCCTGGTGGGCGGCTCCTTCACCGGCGAGATGTCCGTGGACGTGGACGAGATCCGCCGCCTCGACCCGGCCGTCTACGAGGACCTCATCGGCCTGTCGGTGCCCGCCGGGTACCCGGAGATCTGGCGCAGCAACCTGATCGCGGAGTCCTTCCGCGGCGCCGGAACCACCCCCTTCACCGCCGACCGCACCACCCTCGGCCGCGTGGACCCGACGCGGGTGGACATGTGCAACATCGCCCTGGACCGGGAGGTCTATGCCGGCGTGCCGCTGCCGCCCGCCACCGACACCATCGGCAGCGACTACTTCCTCCTCCACGTGGCACACGGGGCGCGCCTGCCCGGCGTCCTGCACAACCGCCACATCGTCAACTTCCACACCGGTGAACGACGCACCGGCACCGGGTTCCTCGCATACCAGGTGCGGCTCGCGAAATTCTTCCTGGCGGTGCCCCGCCTGCACGCCGTGTACGCAGGGATGGCGAAGGCCGGCGCACTGCCGGACGGGGCGGGCCGGGTCCGCGCCCGCGACATCGCCCGGCTCGTCCGCGACGGCATCCGTCCCGACCCGCGGACGGCCGCGGAGAGCGCCGAGCGCCTCGACATCCTCGACCGCTCCCACCGCAAGCTGGGCGGCCGCTACACCGCGGTCGCGGACACCCTGGCCGCCTTGCGCGGCCAACTCCTCGACGAGGCACGCACGGACATGGAGGACTTCGCCTTCCTGCTGGACGCCTGGGCCGACCTGACCCGCGCGAGCAGGAGCCTCGGCCTCCCGCACCCGACCGCCCCGGCCCCGCCCCACACCCCGGCTCAGCCCCGGCCCCGGCCCCCCGCCGTGTCCACCGCCCCGGTCCCGGCCGCGTCCGGCGTCACCGTCGCCTACCGCGGCGGCGCCGAACGCCGGGGCCCGGTCACCATGGGGCAGGCCAACATGATCCGCTGCATCCTGCGCGACGACCCCACGCACATCAACAACCACGACGTGTGGCCCGTACCCCCCGGAACGTCCCTGGACGCGGTCGTCGACGCCCTGCGCGCCCTGGTGGTGCGCCACGAAGCGCTGCGCACCACATTCCCGCCCGGCCCGGACCCCGTACCGCATGAGCAAGTCGTGTCCGCGGAAGGTGAGTTCACGCTGGCCGTGCTCGACCACGCGCACTTCCCGCCGGAGCCCGCCCGGTACGCCGAGTCCGTGGCGCGAGGGGCCCGCGCGGGCCGTTTCCGGCTGGACCGGGAATTCCCCCTGCGGATCACCCTCCTCACCCTGGACGGAGCGCCGGCCTACCTCACCCTCGCGTCCAGCCACGCCGTGACGGACAGCAGCGCCCTCGCGGTCCTGCGCGGCGAATTCCATGCCCTCGTGTCCGGCGCCGAACTCCCCGCCCTGACGGCCCTGGCCCCGCTCGACCTGGCCGCCGCCGAGAACACCCCGACCGGACAGCGCAAGTCCCAGGCCTCCCTGCGGTACTGGGAACGCGTCCTGCGGACGGCGCCCCAGGCGATGTTCGCGGAGCCCCGCGCCCGGGCCACGGACGGCCGGGTACCGCAGCTCACCCTGCGGTCACGGCAGGGCGCCCGGGCACTGGCCGAGGCGGCCCGGCGCACCGGCAGCCCGGCGTCCACGGTGCTGCTGACCGCATGGTGTACGCTCGTCGCCCACCGGGCCGGCCAGACCTCCTGCGTCGCGGCCGCTCCGACCTCCAACCGCTTCCTCCCCCGGCTCGCCCGCTCGGTGAACACCCTCTCCCAGGACGCGCTGCTCCACCTCGACGTCCGCGGCCCTTCCTTCGACGTGGTCCTGCGCAAGGCATGGGGGGCGGCCCTCGACGCCTACCGGCACAGCCAGTTCGACGCGCTGCGCCTGTGGGAGATGATCGGGGAGGTCACCCGCGAACGCGGCAGCCACTTCGCCCGGGACGTCGTCTTCAACGACGTGAGCGCCGTCCCCGGCGCCCCGGCCCCGGCCACTGCCGGGGAGGCGGCGCAGCCGGACCTCGAACTGGCGTGGGGCCCGGTCCAGGTACTGCCCACCCGCCTCCTCACCTTCGCCTACCGGCTCGACCCCGTCCTGCACGTCGCCCTGTGGGCCGATCCCGCCCTGTTCACGCCCGAGGAAGCCCAAGGGTTCCTCGGCGGGCTGGTCCGGCTGCTGGAGGCGGCCGCGGCCCAGGACGTCCCGCTCGCCTCGCTCACCGCGGTGACGGGGGTGCAGCCCGCCGCCCGCCCCGCCCACTGGACACGGGTCGACCACTGCTGGGTGTCGCCGCCCGCGGTGGCCGACGCCCTGAGCCGGGCCCTCGGCGGCCTGCCCGTCCACGTCGGCGCCCACCGCCCGGCCGGGGACGGCGACGGGCCGGTCCTGACCGCCTTCATCGCCGCCGGGGGTTCCGCGCTGACCCCCGAGGCGGCGCACGCCGCTTTGGTGGACCTCCTGCCCGGACGCCCCGAACTGCTCGCCCCGCAGCGGTACGTCATCGTCCAGGACCCGCCGGCGCAGACCGGCCGGAGCAGCGCGTGGCTCCGGCAGCAGATCCTCGGCGAAGGGAACGGCCGCGAGCGGCAGATGCGACATGACCATTGACGACCTGACGGTCCGGCCCGCACCGGGACCGCTTCCCAGCCCCTGGCGTTCGGGGCCCTTCCGACTGTTCTTCACCGCCCGCAGCGCCTCGATGCTGGCCGACGGCATGCTGATGGTCTCGCTCACGACCGCCGTCCTCGGTGCGGGGTACGGCGTCGGCGGCGTGGGGTACGCGCTGGCCGCGTGGATGACACCGATCGCCCTGCTCGTGCTGTTCGGGGGAGTGCTCGCCGACCGCTTCACCCCCCAGGTGATGATGGTCGCCGCCGACCTGGTGCGGATGCTGGCCATGATCGTCCTCGCGGTCCTGCTGACCGGTGACGGCGTACGGCTGTGGCAGATCATGGCGCTGATGGCGGTCAGCGGCGCCGCGACCGCGATGTTCCAGCCCGGCCTGGCGAGCATGGTCCCCCAGGTCGCCGAGGACATCCAGCGGGCCAACGCCCTGCTGCGGATATCGGAGGCGATGAGCGCCCTGGCGGGACCGGGCCTCGCCGGTCTGCTCGTCGCCCACTGGCACGTCAGCGGCTCCTACGTGGTGATCGCGGCCGCCTACGGCATCAGCGCCCTGGTCCTGACCCCGCTGCGCCGGATCACGACCCGCCGCGACGAGGGCGACGACCCGATGTGGCAGCGGCTGGCCACGGGATGGCAGGAGTTCCGGGCGCGGTCCTGGCTCTGGGGGGTCATCGTCATCTGGTCCGTCTTCGGCCTCTTCGTGTTCGGCCCGGCCCTGCCGCTGGGCGCGGGCTTGCTCACCGAACAGCACGGGGCCGGCGGCTTCGGCTGGATCGCCTCCGCCGACGGCGCGGGAACCATCGTCGGCGGCCTCCTCGGCATGAGGGTCCGGCCCCGCCGCCCGCTCGTCGCCGGAGCGTGCGCCATGTTCTGCTTCGCCCTGAACCCGCTGGCACCCGCCCTCGGATGGTCCTTCACCACCACGGCGCTCACCGGCGCACTGGCCGGCTGCGGGTTCGCCTTCTGGGGCGTGATGTGGGCGACCAGCGTGCAGTCGCACATCCCCCTGGCCGTGCTGAGCCGGGTCTCCGCCTACGACGTCGCCGGATCCATCATGGTCATCCCGCTGGGCCGCGCCCTGGCCGGTCCGGCAGCCGAGGCGTTCGGCGCCGACCGCGTCCTGCTCTTCTCCTCGGGCATGGCCCTCGTCTGCCTCGCCGGCATGCTCTGCGTACCCGCCGTCCGCGGCCTCGGCCGTGGACCGGAGGCCGCCGACGGGTGAGGGGCCGGGCAGGGCCCGGCCCCTTCCGGGCGGGAGTTCAGCGGCCGGGCCGCACCACGAACGCCACCGCGTCCACCGCACCGCTGCGCCGGAAGTACAGGACGAAGGGCACGGCTTCCCCTTCCGTCCAGCGGGCCCGCGTCCGAGCCCGCACGTCCACGGTGCTCGGCGTCATGCTCACAGTGCTGCCGGCCGGGACGTCCACGGAGGCCGCCCCGCCCTTCGCACCGGCGCCTTCGCCGGGCTGCTCGTGCCGGCTCAGCAGGACCCCGTCGAGGGCCGGCGAGGACACCGCGACCAACTGGTCGTCCGCGCCGCCGGCGTTCGTGATCCGGAAGAAGGCGGCGGTGTGCTGCCGGTCGGCGTACGGCAGGAGGACCCGGCCCACGCCGACCTCGATGCGTGCGGGGCTGCCGGCGGCTCCCGCGGTGGTCCAGGCCGTCAGCCCGACCAGGGCGGTCAGACCCGCCATGACGGGGGCGAGCGCGGCCGTCAGGCCGTCGCGCAGCCCCTGCCGACCGGGCCGCCGGGCCGGTGCGGTTGCCGTCGGAGCCGTCGGAGCCGTCGGAGCCGTCGGAGCCGTCGGAGCCGTCGGTACCGGCGGCGGTGTCGGTTCCGGTGCCACGGGGAGGGAGTCGGTCATCGCAGGAAGGCCTTTCGGACGGATGCGGGATCCGGCAGCCGCCGGGGCCCTGGCTGCCAGGTGCGTAGACGCAGGCTGTTCCCCACGACGAGCAGGGAACTGGCGGACATCGCGGCGGCGGCGACCATCGGGTTGAGCCAGCCCACGGCGGCCAGCGGGACGGTGACCGCGTTGTAGCCGAAGGCCCACACCAGGTTGAGGCGGATCGTCGCCAGCGTGCGGCGGGCGAGGCGCACCGCGTCGGCGACCGCCTCGATGTCGCCCCGTACAAGCGTCACGTCGGCGGCGCCGACGGCCGCGTCCGTTCCGCTGCCCATCGCGATGCCCAGGTCCGCGAGGGCCAGCGCCGCGGCGTCGTTGACCCCGTCGCCGACGACCGCGACCCGGCGGCCCCCGTCCTGCAAGGCCCGTACCAGCGCCGCCTTGTCCTGGGGCGTGCAGCGGGCGTGAACCCGGGTGATGCCGAGGTCTCCCGCGACCCGGCGCGCGGCGGCCGCACGGTCACCGGTGGCCAGGACCGGTTCCACGCCGAGCCGCCGGAGCCGGTCCACGGCCCGGTGGCCACCGGGGCGCAGGGCGTCACCCGAGGCGATGAGCGCCTCGTCGATGCCGTCGACCCGGACCAGGACCACGGTGAGCGCGGCCGCCTCCGCCTCGGCCAGCGCGCGGGCCAGCGCCCCGGACAGGCCGTCACCGGGACTGCGCACCTCGACCCAGTGGCCTTCCACGGCGCCGGTCACCCCGGCGCCCGCAGTGGCCAGGAAGCCCGTGACCCGGGGCAGCGGCCCCTCGGGCAGCACGCGCCGCGCGTACGCGACGACCGCGCGGCCCAGCGGATGCTCCGACCCCTGCTCCACGGCGGCCGCCAGGCGCAGCGCCGTATCGCGGCCGATGCCTCCGTCGGCGGCCGTGACCCGGAGGACCGACATGTGCCCCGAGGTCAGCGTGCCAGTCTTGTCCAGCACGATCACGTCGACGTGGCGCAGCGCCTCCAGGGCCCGGGGCCCCTTCACCAGCACCCCGAGGCGGGCCCCGCGGCCGGCGGCGGCCATCAGCGCAGTGGGCGTGGCGAGGCCCAGGGCGCAGGGGCAGGCCACGACGAGGACGGCCACGGCCGCCGTGACGGCCGCCTGCGGGTCCGCGCCCGCCCCCAGCCAGAAGCCGAGGACGGTGACGGCCAGCGCCAGCACGGTCGGGACGAACACCCCTGCCACCCGGTCCGCCAGGCGCTGGGCGCGTGCCTTCCCCGTCTGGGCCTCGGTGACCATGCGGGTGATCGCGGCGAGCCGGGTGTCCGCCCCGACCGCCGTGGCCCGTACGAGGAGCAGCCCGCCCGCGTTGACGGCGCCCCCGACCACCACCCGGCCGGGACCCACCTCCACCGGCTCGCTCTCCCCGGTGACCAGGGAGAGGTCCAGGGCCGAACTCCCCGACACCACCATGCCGTCCGTGGCCACCCGTTCACCGGGCCGCACGGTGAACTCCTGCCCGGGCCGCAGCTGTTCGATGGGGATCCGGCGTTCCTCCCCGTCCTCGCGGACGACCACGTCCTTGGCGGCCAGGCCCGCGAGGGAGCGCAGCGCCGCACCGGTGGCGCGCCGCGCCCGTGCTTCCAGGTGGCGCCCGGCGAGGACGAACAGCGGGACGCCGACCGCTGCTTCGAGATAGACGTGCGCGACGCCCGTCCCGGCCGAGGGCAGCAGGGTGAACGGCATCCGCAGGCCCGGATCGCCCGCCCCGCCGAGGAACAGTGCGTACAGGGACCAGCAGAACGACGCGAGCACGCCCAACGAGACGAGGGTGTCCATGGTGGCGGCCGCATGCCGCAGCCCCCGCGCGGCCCGCACGTGGAAGGGCCAGGCGCTCCACACCACCACGGGGGCCGCGAGGACGAGACACAGCCACTGCCAGTTGCGGAACTGCAGGGCGGGGGCCATCGACAGCGCCAGCACCGGAAGGCAGAGCAGAGCGGTGATCAGCAGCCGTTCGCGGTCCCGGCGGCGGCCGCCGCCGTCCGCCGGAGCGCGCGCCGACCCGTCCGGGCCGGGCGCAGGCGGAGCGGAACGCGTCCGGGCTGCCGGTGCGGGCTCGGCCTCGTACCCGGCGCGCCCGACGGCCGTCAGCAGGTCCTCGACCGGCACGGCCGCCGGGTGGCTGACCCGGGCCCGCCCGGTGGCGAGGTTGACGGCGGCCGTCACCCCCTCAAGGCGGGCCAGCCGCTTCTCCACCCGGTTCACGCAGGCGGCGCAGGTCATGCCCCGCACGACGAGGTCGGTGGTCACCGGCGAGAGACCGGCCACCTCGGCGGTCACCGGCCACCGCCCGGATGCATCCCGCCCATGCCGCCCCCGCCGCCCGGGGCGGGCCCGTGCGGGCCCGCCCCGGTACGCGGCGCGTGCATGCCGGGTGCGACCGGGCCGGCCGCGGAACCCACCCCGTACGAGAGGGCGAACAGGGCCAGGAGGAGCACGGTGAACCCGGCCAGCGCCGGGGGAGGGGCCCATCGGACCAGGACGGCACGTGCTCGGGCTGCGGACTGCTGTGCTGGGGCCATCGACCTTCCCTCATCCGAGAGTGACGGAGAGGTGGTCGCGTCCGGCCCCCGCGGAGTTCCCGCCGAGCGGTACCCGAGCGCAGAGTGGGGCTCAGGGCAAGGGTGTGCCGCCGGTGGCGTTGACGATCTCCCCGGTGATGTAGCCGGCCTGCGGCGAGGCCAGGAAGACGTAGGCCGGCGCCATCTCCGCCGGCTGGGCGGGCCGGCCCATGGGCGACTGCTCCCCGAAATGCTGCACGTCGGGCATGGTCGCGGGGATCAGCGGCGTCCACACCGGCCCCGGCGCGACGCCGTTGACGCGGATCCCGCGTTCCGCGACCATCTGCGCCAGTCCGTGCGTGAACGAGTTGATAGCCGCTTTCGTCATCGCGTAGTCGAGGAGGTGCGGGCTCGGCTGGTAACCCTGCACGGACGTGGTGTTGATGATGCAGCCACCCCGCGGCATGTGGGGGAGGGCCCTGCGGGAGAGCCAGAACATCCCGTACAGGTTGGTCTTCATCACCCGGTCGAACTGCTCCGTGGTGATGGCCTCGATGCCGTCGGGCTGCGCCATCTGGTAGGCCGCGTTGTTGACGAGGACGTCGACCCGGCCGAACGCTTCCACGGCCCGGTCGATCAGGGCCGCGCACTGCTCCTCGTCGCGTACGTCGCACAGGACGGGCACCGCGGTGCGGCCCGCCTCGCGGACCAGGCGGGCCGTCTCGGCCGCTTCGTCCGCCTCCTCGGCCAGATGGGTGAAGACGACGTCTGCGCCCTCCCGGGCGAAGGCCAGGCAGACCGCCCGGCCGATCCCGGAGTCGCCCCCGGTGACGACCGCCGCGCGGTCGAGGAGCACCTCGTGGCCGCGGTAGGAATCCTCGCCGTGGTCGGGTCGCGGATCCATCGCCTCCGTCGTCCCCGGGTGGTCCTGCTGCTGGTCGGGGAAGGGCGGACGGGGACGGTGCGCCGGGCCGGGCTCGCCGGGACCGTCCTGGGGGGACGCGGGCTGGGACATGGGTCCTCCTCGTGGTGCGCTGCGCTGATCCGTGCGTGCGGACTTCCGTACTTCCGTGGCCTGCGGGGCTGCGTGCCTCAGGGTCCTTGGGTCCCCGGGGCTCCGGGCTGGCTGTCGGGTCTCCGCTTCTTCGGGCTTCCTGGCGCCGGACCGGGGCCTGGTTCGGCGGCCGGGGCCGGTCAGGCGGAGGGCGGGTAGGGAGCAGCCTTCAGCTGCCGGGCGAGGTGGGCGGTGTTGGCGGCGAGGGTCTTGGTGGTCCCCGCGGTGGCCTCGGGCGTCTTGTCGAGGTCCTGGTAGTCGGTGCCCTGCATGGCCTCGCCGACCCAGTAGGTCACGGCACCCGGCGCGAGCGAGAAGCCCACGTCGTTGAGGCCCTGGAAGAGGTCGGCACTGACCTTGTGCGCCCCGTCCTCATTGCCGACGACGCAGACGGCGGCGGCCTTGCCGTAGGTGAGCATGCGGCCCTCGTCGTCGGTCTCGGAGATCTCCGCATCGAGACGTTCCAGGACGCGCTGGGCGATGCTCGACGCGTGTCCGAGCCAGATGGGCGTGGACAGGACGAGGATGTCGGCGCCCAGGATGGTGTCGCGGATCTCGGGCCAGGCGTCCCCGTCGCCCATGTCGGTCTCCACGCCGGGCTTCACGTCGTGGTCGGCGATCCGGATGGTCCGGCCGGTGACGCCATGCTCCGCGAGCGCCGCCATGGTCTGCTCGGCCAGCAGCTGCGAGCTGGACGGAGCGGGGGACGGGGAGAGGGTGCACACGAGTGCAACGGCGCGCAGCGGCGTGGCGCTGGTGGTGGTCTCTGTAGTGCTCATGGATTCCGGCTACCCCCGACCCCGGCCGGTATCCCACGCCCTGGCCTGCTGCGGGCCGTACGGGGACCGGGGCGGGGCAGGTGGCCGTACCGGGGGAGCGGACGCCTCCGGGGGCGTGCCGCGGTCGACGCACGCACGAGGTCCGTCCGGGCCGCGCTCGCCGCAGATGACCGGGGGCCGGGGGCCGGGGGCGCCGCCCTGGTGCCTCCACCCGGGCGCCTGTCCCTCCCGTGGGACGGCCGGGGAGCCCCGGGCGACCATCGACGCGGATCTTGGCGCCGGGCGAGGTATGGCGGATCCAGGCAGGGGTAGGGGCTGGACATCCCACGGCCTATGGACCGGTATGCCCGGTCCGGCCGCCGGGCCCGCTCCGCGGGCGCGGCCACGGGGCGAGGAGGACGAGCGCATGTCCGAGCACGACCCGCATCCAGATGTCCCGCACACGTACAGCCCGCCCGGAGGAGCGCCGTCCGGGCGGACCCCGCCAGACCAGAGCCCGCAGGGCCGGCCCCCGCAAGGCCAGGCCACGCAAGGCCAGGCCGCGCAGGACCAGGCGCTCCCGGGCCGGACGCCGCCCGGCGAGACGCCGCCCGGTGAGTCCAGTACGGGCACCGGGGCGGGCCCGTACCGCCCGCTCAGCCGTGGCTGGGGCAAGGGCCCGCTGATTCTGATCTGCCTGCTCGCGCTGGTGGTCGCCCTGTTCTTCCTGGCTTACGCCGTCATGGTGAATTTCTGACCGCGCTGCCGGGCCCGGCGAGCCGCCGCCTGGGGAAAGGCGGCATGACATGAGTCTGCACATCGGGAAGAGGAGCTTCCGGCACGGCTCCGCGTATCGACGGCCCCCGCGCATCAGCGGCCCCAGGCCGGAGAAAGACGAGGTAAGACGAGGTGATCTCGCAATGAACGGCATGGAGCGGCAGCCCCCGGCCACCGACGACTCGGTGAGCGTCCTGGTCTCGCGTGCCTCCCAGCAGATCTCGGAACTCGTGCGCGAGGAGATGCAGCTGGCTCGCGCCGAGATGACCCGCAAGGGCAAGCGCTTCGGCAAGGGAGGCGGCCTCTTCGGCGGAGCCGGGCTCCTCGGACTGCTCGCCGCACAGGCCTTGGTCGCAACCTGCATCGCCGCTCTGGCGTTGGTACTGCCGGTGTGGGCGTCGGCCCTCATCGTCACGGCCGTACTCGCCCTCGCGGCCGCTGTGGCCGCCATGGCCGGAAAGAAGCAGATCGCGAAGGCCGGCAGCCCCGCACCCGAACAGACCATCAGCAGCGTCAAGGCCGACTTGGCCGAGATCAAGGAGAAGGCACACCGATGACGAACGATCCCCGGGCCAACATCGGCAGTCCCACGCCGGAGGAGCTGCGCGAGCAGGTCGAGCACACGCGCAACGAACTCGGGCAGACCGTCGAGGCACTGGCCGCCAAGGCCGACGTCAAGGCGCAGGCGAAGGAGAAGGCGGCCGCCGTGAAGGGGCAGGCTGCCGAGAAGGCGGCGCTGGTGACCGACCAGATCCGGGCGAAGGCGGAGCACACCGCTCAGCTGGTGAAGGACAAGACACCCGAAGCCCTCCGGGAGAAGACCTCCCACGCCGCCACGCAGGTCCGCGAGAACGCCTCCCGTGCGGGCCAGTATGCGGCGGACGTGACCCCCGATCCCGTGCTCGACCGGGCGGCTCAGGCCGCGGCGGTGGCGCGCGCCAACCGCGTGCCCCTGCTTGCCGTAGCCGGGGCGGCGCTGGCCGTCTTCCTGCTGGTGCGCCGCAGTCGGGGGCGTCGGCGATGAAGGCGGTCCAGGTCGCGTACAAGCCCGTCGGGCTGGTTCTAGGGGCGGTCAGCGGGATGCTCGCGGGCGTCGCCTTCAAGCAGGCGTGGCGGCTGATCGAGGGCGAGGGCGACGCGCCCGACGCCACGGACGAGGCTCGCACCTGGCGGGAAGTGCTGATCGCGGCGGCCCTGCAGGGCGCGATCTTCGCCGTGGTCAAGGCTGCCGTGGACCGGGCGGGCGCAGTGGCCACGCGGAGCGTGACGGGCACCTGGCCCGCCTGATCCCCTGACGGGACCGGCGGAGGGGCGGAACGGGGCGGCCCCGTCGGGCCAGGCGGGGCGGCCGAATCGAGCCGGGCGGGGCGGCTCCGTCGGACCGGGCGAGCCCGCCGGCGGCCCCGTATAGGACAGGACCCGGCCGGGGTGACTACGGGCCGGGTCGAGCCGGGCGGGGCGGCTCCGTCGGACCGGGCGAGCCCGCCGGCGGCCCCGTACAGGACAGGACCCGGCCGGGGTGACTACGGGCTCCGGCCGGGTCCTGCGTAGAGGGGCGGGTCTACGCCGTGGGCCAGGCGAGGGGGGGCATCTGCCGGCCCGACCTGGTCAGACCTGGTCAGACCTGCCGGTCGGGCCGCTGGTCGCGGGGCTCCTCGCGCTCCGTGTCCTCGCCGGCTTTGCGCCGAGCGCCCGCCGCGCGCCGGGGGCCGATCTCGTCGGGACCCTTGCCGCTCGGGTTCCCCTCCCTATCGTTGCCGGGACCCGTCGGGGCGTCATCGGCCCCGGACCGTTCGGTGCGGCCCGCGTCCGGCTTCCTGCGCTTGTCCTGCTGACCGCCCATGACGGCGACTCCTTCGCGACCTGTCACGTTCCGACGCACGACCCGGCCGGAGCCGGTCTTCCCCGACAGTGACACGCCGCGTGAGGGATCGCATCACCTGCGTGACGGGGCCGCGGGGGGAGCGGCCGGGGCGGGCGTCGGGATGCGGCAGCGGTTCCGGGCGCCGACGATGGGGCCGTACCCCACCCCGTTCCCGTCAGGAGCAACCCCATGCCCGAGCCCAGGCCGAGCACGCACCGGACCCACGCCCCCTCCCTCCTCGGTGCGCAGCCGCCCCAGGACGGCCAGGGACCGCCGTTGACCTGGTCGGGCGGGAGCGCGCCGCGTGCGTCCCATCGAGCGCTGCCCGCCGGCGACTACTGGTTCCCGGACGACAGCAGGGGCGGTCACCTCGCCCGTCCCGGTCACCGGACCGGCTGAACCCGACGACTCGACCGCCGTGTTGTGCGTGCAGTCCATCCAACCTCGGCTTTGAAAAGCGGTGTTGGCAATGCACGGCGCGACGGATTCCCTTGACTCCCCGGAACCGGCAGTGGTTGAGTGGCTGAGCCACTGGACCACTGCTGGGGAGGTAGGCGTGCACGCGCTGCCGCGGGAGACGATCGTCGATGCACTGGAAGCCACGTTGCGGGAGGACATCCTCAACGGCGCCCACCAGGCGGGTGGTTACCTGCCCCCCGAGCGGGAACTCTCGGGGGGCTACGGCGTCACCCGCACCACCCTGAAACACGCCTTCGAGCGACTGGTGCAGGCCGGACTCCTGGAGACCCGGCACGGCGTCGGGACGCGGGTGCGTGACTACCTGCGCCACGGGGGCGCCGACCTGCTGCCGATGCTGGTCCGGCACAGCCCCGACTGGTTGGCCGAGGTCTTCGAGGTGCGCCGCGGCGTGGGCTCCCTGATCGCGTCCCGCGCCGCAGCTAAGGCCACCGCCCCCCAGATCGCCGAGCTGCGGGGACTGCTGTCCGCGGTGCGGGCGGCCAGGGCGGCTGAAGAGGTCCAGCTGGCCGACGTCGAGGTCCACCGGGCCCTCGCCCGCGCCACCGGCAACCGGGTCTACGTCCTCCTCACCAACACCCTGTTCAACGCCTATCTCCCCGTGCGCGCCGCCCTGGTGGCGCCCTTCACCGACGCCGAGGCTGCACACGCGCGGCTGGAGCCCATCGTGGAGGCGGTGGCCACGCATGACGGACCGGCGGCAGCAGCCGCCGCCGACACCTATCTGGCCGAGACGGAACGCCTCATGCTCCAGGCGCTCGGAGACAGCCGGTGAACCGCCGCGGCACGGTCTTCACGGAGACGATGCCGGGTCGCCTCCGGTTCGCCGGCGAGGACCACGACCACGCGGCCCGCCTGCACCTACGGGCCGAAACCGACCGCCTGATCGACCTGCGCCGCACGACCACGGCGCGGCTGACCGGCCGGATCGACATCGCCGGACACCCTCAAGTCCCTGTCACGGACGGCGAGATGGAGATCTCGCCGCTGGCCCGGCGGCGGATTCGCTACCGGCTCGCCTTCACCCTCGACGGCCGCCGCATCGAACTCGACGGATGGAAGTCGATCAGCGCCAGGCACCCGCTGACCTCCATGACGGTACTGCCGTACGTACTGCACGCCGGCGGGGAACGCATCGGGGAGGGCACGCTGCGCTTCCCCGTCGCCACCGGTCTCGTTCCCTTCCTGGCGAGCTTCCGCTTCCCCCGGCCGGAGCAGGACGGCGACCGGCACCTGGCACCCCGCTGGAAGGGGGAGCCGGGCAGGACCGAGGTCTGGTACACGACCCTCACCGACCCGGCTACCGGGACCGGAGCGTGGATCCACCACGAACTCACCGCACCCGCCGACGGTTCCGCGCCCTTCGCCCACGGCTGGGCGGCGGTCTTCCCCGCGGACGGCCCGGTGCAGCACGCCCGCTTCGGGCCCGCGCCGTGGAACCGTCCGGCCGAGGGCTACGAGGCGCCGGGAATCCTCGCCGGCCCCGGCCGGCTCACCGGATCCGCGGAAACCTTCTCCTGGGACCTCTCCGAACGGCCCGCGGGTGCACCGCTCTACACCTTTCCGCGCTGGTCCTGGAGGCACCCGCTGCTTCCCGCCGCGCAGATCCTGCCCGCGGCCACAGCCTCCTACGACGGCCACATCACCCACGACGGGCAGAAACTGGTCCTGCGCGGCGCCCCGGGTGCATCGGCCAGGATCTACGGACACGGCAACGCCCAACGGTGGGCGTGGCTGCACGCCGACCTCGGCCAGGGGGACGTCCTGGAAGTGGTCGCCGCCGTCTCCAGGCGCCCGGTCCTGCGGAGCCTGCCCCCGCTGGTGTTCCTGCGGCTGCGCCGGGCCGGCCGCACCTGGCCGCGCCGACCGGAGCGCACGGCCGTCGGCTGGGCGGGCATCGGCCGCTTCCGCGCCCGACTGGACCTCCCCGTCTGGACCGTGACGGGCCGCGCCGGCCTGCGCCGCATCCACGTCGAGGTCACCCAGCCCGCCGCACACACCCTCACGCTCGACTACGCGGACCCGGACGGAGCGCCGGCGATCTGCCGCAACAGCGAACGAGCGGACGCCGTCGTGCGCCTGGAACGCTGGTGGGGGCACTGGCGCACGGAAGCGACCTGGAACCTGCGGGGTACGGCCCACGCCGAAGTCGGCGCCCGCTGAAGCCTCCCTGCGCTTGCCTGGCCCCCGCGCTTGCCCTCCTGCCCTTCCCCGCACCCGCCTTGCCCCGCCCCTTGCCCCACCCCCGCGGCCCATTCCACCTCGCTGCCCGCTGCCCGATGCCTCGCGCCCCGCCGGGCCGGGACGCGGCCGCTCGCGTCCTGGGGGCCGCCGCCGGGCTTCACCGAAAGGCACGCCGTGCACCCTCCGACAGACGCCGGTCCCACACCGGCCCGCACCACCCCGCCCACCACCCCGCGCGGCTCCCTCGCCGGGCTCGCCGCGGCCCTCGTCGCCGCGGACCGGTCCGCACCCTGGACCGCGCGCGTGCCGGGGCGTCTCGATGCAGTCCTCGCCACGATGCCCGCTCCGGCCCGCGCGAGCCTGCGCGCCGCGGCCGCCGCGGTCGACGCGTACGCCCTGGCGCGCACCGGGCGCCGCCTCGACGCGATGGACGCGGACGAACGCGAGACGGTCATGGCCTCGCTGGCCGCACGCCCCGCGCTGCTGCCGCTGCTGGACGTGCTCAAGGTGCCCGTCCTGCTCGCCGCCGGCACCGAGCGGATGCTGCACGGGGAGGGCGCCGCCCCGTCCTTTGCCCCGCCGGACGATCCGCCCCTGGACTGCACCCCCTCCGCGCACTGGCCGGCCCGGGCCACTGCCGACGCCGTCGTCATCGGCTCCGGCGCGGGCGGGGCGATGGCAGCCCGCACCCTGGCCCGGGCCGGCCTGAGCGTGCTCGTCCTCGAAGAGGGCCACCACCACTCCACGGCCTCCTTCGGCCGGCGGACCCCGCTCGACCGCTTCGGCGAGCTCTACCGGGACGGCGGCGCCACGGCGGCCGTCGGCCGACCGCCCATGGTCATACCGGTCGGCCGGGCCGTCGGCGGCACCACCGTCGTCAACTCCGGCACCTGCTACCGCACCCCGCAGCGGGTCCTCGACCGCTGGAACACCACGTACGGCTTCCGGCCGGCCGGTGACCTCGGCCGCCACCTCGACGAGGTCGAACGCACCCTCCGCGTCGCCCCCCAGCCCCTGGACGTCCTCGGCAACAACGGCCGGCTCGCCCTCACCGGAGCCGGCCGGCTCGGCTGGAGCGCCGCCCCGCTGCGTCGCAACGCCCCCGGCTGCAAAGGGTCCTGCCAATGCGTGGTCGGCTGCCCCAACGGTGCCAAGCAGAGCGTCCAGCTGTCGGTCCTGCCCGACGCCTGCGCGGCGGGAGCCCGCATCGTGACGGGAGCCCGGGCCGTCCGCATCCTCACCGACCCGGACCCCGCGGGCGGGGGAGCGCCCCGCGCCGCCGGAGTCCTCGTACGGCGCGCCGACGGAACCGAGTTCGAGATCCTCAGCCCGTGCGTCGTGGTCGCCGCGGGAGCCCTGCAGACACCCCAGCTGCTGCGCCGCTCGGGCCTGGGCGGCCACCCGCGCCTCGGACGCAACCTGAGCGTGCACCCCGCGACCAGCGTGGCGGGACGCTTCACGGAGCGGGTGACCCCCTGGGACGGCGTCCTGCAGAGCGTCGGCGTGGAACACCTCCACGACCAGGGCATCCTCATCGAAGCGACCGCCACACCGCCCGGCATGAGCAGCTTCGTGCTGCCCGGGGCCGGGCGGGAGCTCCGTGCCGAACTGGAACAGGCCGACCGGCTCGCCACCCTCGGCGCCATGATCGCCGACCGTCCGTCGGGCCGGGTCCTCGGCCGGGGCCGGACCCCGCTGATCAGCTACGACCTCGACCGCCGGGACGCGGGCCGGCTGGTCACGGCCGTCCGCGCCATGGCGGAACTCCTCTTCGCAGCAGGAGCGGTGGAGGTGCTCACCGGGATCCCGCGGACCCCTCGCGTCCGTACCCTCCGCGCCCTGGACGTCGCCCTCGAAGGGGTCACGGCCCGGCACCTGCACCTCTCCGCCTTCCACCCCACCGGCACCGCAGCTGCCGGCGCCGACCCCCAGCGGGCCCCCGCCGACCCCCTGGGCCGCCTGCGCGGCGTCCTGGTGGCCGACGGATCGGTGCTCCCGAGCTGCCCGGAGGTCAACCCGCAACTGTCCATCATGGCGGCCTCGCTGGCCGTCGCCGAGGCGTACGCCCAGAACCCCTCCTAGGCCAGGAGTGGTGGGCTGTGCCGCATGGGTCCGGAACGGGAGGTGCCGGGGCGGCGCGAGGGCGGCGACGGACACGAGGCCGTGCAGAGGCCGGGGCAGCGTCCGGCCGCACCCCCGCTCGACCCCGAACTGGACGCCGTACGCAAGGCCTCCCCCGGGTACTTGCGGGAACCGATCACCCCGGAGAACCTCCGGGACCGGCAGGAGCAGGACGCCCGGGCGCGGCCCCGGCCGACGCCCGGGGACCTGCGGGCCGCAGGCCGCTCCGAGGTGGCGGAGCTGAGGGTGCCGGGGCCACCGGACGGGCCGCAGGTCACCCTCGTCAGTGCCCGGCCGGCCTCTTGATCAGTGGCGTGCCCGTCTCGACGGCAGGGTCCCCGGTGCTCCGCAGGCAGCAGGTCCGGGCACGGTGGTTGACCCCCATCCCGCCCCCGGCGAGGACCACCCGGGTGTCCGGAGGACCCCCTCCGGACACCCCCCACGGCCTACAGGGCGCGGGTCAGACGCTCGGTGAGCAGCCGGGTGAAACGGGCCGGGTCGGGCAGGTCGCCGCCCTCGGCCAGCAGCGCACTCCCGTAGACCAGCTCGGCGACCTCCGACAGCGCAGGGTCGTCGGCGTTCGCCTCGTGCGCCGCACGCAGGGCGGTGACCAGCGGGTGCGTCGGGTTGAGCTCCAGGATCCGCTTGACCGGCGGCATCTGCTGGCCCATCGCCCGGTACATCTTCTCCAGGGTGGGGGTCATGTCCTGGGCGTCACCGACGATGCAGGCAGCCGACGTGGTGAGCCGGGAGGACAGCCGGACCTGCTTGACGTGGTCGGACAGCGCGGCCGTCAGCCAGGGGAGCAGCGCGGCGTACTCCGCATCACGCCTGGCCTTCTCGGCCTCGGCGTCCTCGTCCCCGTCGGCCGCCTGCTCGTCGAGGTCGACCTGGCCCTTGGCGATCGACTGGAGCCGGTGGCCGTCGAAGGACGGGACCTGGTCCGTCCACACCTCGTCGACCGGGTCGGTGAGGATCAGGACCTCGTACCCCTTGGCGGTGAACGCCTCCATGTGCGGGGAGTTCTCCACCGTGGCACGGGTCTCACCGGTCAGGTAGTAGATCGCGTCCTGGCCGTCCTTCATCCGCTCGACGTACTCGCGGAGCGTGGTGGTCTTCTCCCTGTCGTGCGTGGAGTCGACGGACAGCAGCTCCAGCAGCGCCTCGACGTTGTCGCCGTCCTCCAGCAGACCCTCCTTCAGGGCCCGGCCGAACTGGCTCCACAGCGAGGCGTAGCGCTCGGCGTCGGACCGCTGCACGTCCTTGAGGGCGCCCAGCACCTTCTTCACCAGACGCCTCCGCACGCTGCGGATCTGGCGGTCGTGCTGGAGGATCTCGCGGGAGACGTTCAGCGACAGGTCGTGCGCGTCCACCACACCCTTGACGAAGCGCAGGTAGTTCGGCATCAGCGCGTCACAGTCGTCCATGATGAACACGCGCTTGACGTACAGCTGCACGCCCCGCTTGCTCTCCCGCGAGAACAGGTCGAAGGGTGCCTGCGAGGGGACGAAGAGCAGCGCCTCGTACTCGAAGGTGCCTTCGGCGCGCATGTGGATCGTCTCGGCCGGATCGTGCGGGTCGTGGCTGATCTGCCGGTAGAACTCGCCGTACTCGGCCTCGGTCACCTCGCTGCGGGGCCGGGCCCACAGCGCCTTCATCGAGTTGAGCGTCTCGAACTCCGTCGCAGACGCGGCGTCGGCATCCGGCGCGCCGGGCTCGCCGCCGGCCGTGGGGGCGGCGGCCATCCGGATCGGCCAGCGGATGAAGTCCGAGTACTGCTTGACGATCTGGCGGATCTTCCACCCGGCCAGGTAGTCCGCGAGGCCGTCCTCGGTGTCGGCAGGCTTGAGGTGCAGGGTCACCGAGGTCCCCACGGGAAGGCCCTCCACCGCCTGGATCTCGTAGGTGCCCTCGCCGTCGGACTCCCACTGGGTGCCCGCCTCGGTGCCGGCCCGCCGCGTCCGCAGGGTGACCTTGTCGGCGACCATGAACGCGGAGTAGAAGCCGACGCCGAACTGGCCGATCAGGCTCTGCGCCGCGGCGGCGTCCTCGGCCTCCTTGATCTTCTGCAGCAGAACGGCCGTACCGGACTTGGCGATCGTGCCGATCAGCTCCACGAGCTCGTCGCGGCTCATGCCGATCCCGTTGTCGCGGACGGTCAAGGTGCGGGCTTCCGCATCGACTTCCAGCGCGATGTGCAGGTCGGAGGTGTCGACCCCGAGTCCGGTCTCGGTCAGCGACTCCATCCGGAGCTTGTCCAGGGCGTCGGAGGCGTTCGAGATCAACTCGCGCAGGAAGATGTCCTTGTTCGAGTAGATCGAATGGATCACCAATCGCAGCAACTGGCGGGTCTCGGCCTGGAATTCCAGCGTCTCGACACTGCTACCCACGTGAGGGGCTCCTTCCTGGTACGGATGAAATGCATGATAAACGGGAATGCGGCCCGGTCCTGGCGTGCTGTCCCGCGCGTCCGGATCCGCCTATCCTCCCGAGGAGGCGCAGCGGGGCGACGCGAAGGACACGGGGATGAGCACAGGTGGGGACGGCGGCGGTGGCGGGACGCCGCGAAGCCCGTACAGAGCAGTGCCGCCGCCCGCCCCCGGCCGTCCTCCGCAGCGGCCGGCCGGGCCGTGGCCCCCGCCCCCGGCGCGCCGCTTGACCTTCGGAAGGCTGTTCAACCCGATCGCGGTGGGACGCGCGGTGTTCACCCCGTCCCGTCCCGACCGGGTGCACGATCCGGCGGTGAAGAAGGCGCAGGTGCTCCGGTCGGTCATCGGGCTCGCCGCCATGACGTGGATGCTGCTGTCCTACGGTCTGGCGCAGGACGCCGACGCCGTGGTCGACGACCGCTTCGGGCAGATCCGCACCACCCTCATCGTGCTGGCGGTGACCTTCCCGGTCGCCGTGGCCCTCTTCGTCGCCGCGGCCCGCCCACCCCATCGGCGCCTGTTCCTGCGCCGCACCGCGAAGCCCGCCGGCGCCCTGCTCGCGCTGACCGTCACGCTGGCCGTACCGCGACTGATCACGGGCCTCGGCCTCGTGGACGAGAAGACGGACTGGACGGCCTCCGCGGGCCGGGTGGCGCTGCTGTTCGCCCTGGGCGCCTTCCTCCTGTGGCTCGCCCCCTTCGCCCTCTACGGAATCGGCCAGTCACTGGTCCACGTGTTCCGTACGGCGGACCTGCACGAGACCGTCCCCCCACTGCTGGCGGTGCTGCTCGTCTGGGAAATCGCCCTCTTCGACCTGTTCCGGGGCGCCTACGACGGCGTGCCGTCCGGCGTCCGGCTCCTCTTCGTCCTGGGCGGCCCACTGTCCGTCACCGCCGTGGCCCTGTGGGAGCTGCGCCGGCTGCGCACCCGTCACGGCATCACCCTGCGGGCAGCGCTGCTGCGCTGATCCGCGGGGCGGCGCGGTGGTCGGGGGCGGGGGGGCGTCTCGTGCTTCCGGTGGAGGCGGGTCCTGTCCGGCGCAGGGCGAAAGTCGATGCGAACGGGGCCGTTCGGCTCGGCGGCAGCCGCCGCGGGCAGGGGCAGGCTTGGGACCAGCCGACGCCGGCGCCGATGCCTGCGGCCGGCCCCCTCCGCACCACCATCCCCCGAGGAGTCGTTCCATGACCATCCACCGCCCCGCCCTGCGTCCCACCCGTCGGCGCGCCGCCGTCCTGACCGCCGCCGTCGCCGCGGCCGCCGCCGTGGCCCTGTCGGCCAGCCCTGCTTCGGCCGCCTACGACGGCGGTTACGGAGACGCCTGGGTCACCAACCAGGGCACCTCCCACGGCAAGGGCTACGACGGCAGCTACGGGGACGGCTACGGCAAGGGCTACGACGGCAGCTACGGCGACGCCTGGGTCAACCGCCACGTGAAGAACGGCGCGAAGAAGACCCCGGCCGACAGCACCCCGGCCGCCAAGACCGCGAAGCTCCGCGTGACCGCCTCCGGCCCCGGTCACCTCGCCCACAACGCGTCGGGCCGCTACATCGTGGAGCTCACCAACACCGGCGACGGCGCGGCCGAGGGCGCCCGGCTGAGCACCACCATGCCCCACGGCATCACGTACCTCGCCCACCGCGTCAGCGAGGGCAGCGCCTCCGAGGAACTGACCGGCGACGGCCGCATCGTGCTCACCGTCGGCCGCCTCGAAGCGGGGCAGACGGTCAGGCTGGAGATCGCCGGTCGCGCACCCTCGCACGGCGGCGGGACCGTCCGTCTGCACGCCACCGGCACCACCGGCACGCCGGGTGCCGGCGCCGCCGACACCACGGCCACCGTGTCCACCCGCATCGGCTGACCTCCCGCGCCCACCAGGCCGCCCCGCCCGCCCGACACCCCGGCCATCCGATCCCCGCGCCGCGCCCCCGCGCCCCCGCGCCGCCCGCCCCCCCGCACACGCACATGTGCCCGAAGGGCGACGGGCGGGGTGCGGGGGGCGATCCGGGGCAGGCGAGGTAGACGGAAGAGGCGCGAGGATCTGGTGGGCATGGACATCGACATCTGTCGTCGGAACGACGTCACCGTGACAGGCGGCACCCCGCAGGGCTCGACCGCGGCCGGGCACACCGGGCACACCGGGCACACCGGGCACACCCCGCAGCGGTCCGCCCCCGAGGCCGCCCGCCCGGCGACCACCCGCTTCCCGGCAGGCCTGCGATGATGTGCCGCACCGGGCAGCTGCCCGATCCGCACGGGGCGGACGACGAGGCGAGCTCGGCCGCGGTGTTCGCCGCCCTGCTGGAGGACAGCGCCGAGGAGCTGTACGAGAGCGCCCCCTGCGGCTACCTGTCCACCCTCATGGACGGCACGATCGCCAAAGTCAACGCCACCCTGCTGGACTGGACCGGGCTGAAGCGGGACGAGGTGGTCGGCCGGATGCGGTTCACCGACCTGCTGACCGTGGGCGGCAGGCTCTACCACGAAACGCACTTCGCCCCGCTGCTGCGCATGCAGGGCGAGCTGGGGGGCGTCGCCCTGGAGATCCGGCAGGCCGGCGGCCGGCGGCTGCCGGTACTGGTGTCCTCCGTGGTCAAACACGGTGCCACGGGCGAACCCCTGCTCATCCGGACCACCGTCTTCGACGCCCGCGACCGCCGCGCCTACGAAGAGGAACTCCTGCGGGCCCGCAAGGCGGCCGAGGAGGCGCACCGGCAGGCGGAGACCGACCGGGCCAGGCTGCAGGACGCCCTCGCCGTGCTCCAGGCGTCGCTGCTGCCCGACACCCTGCCGGACATACCCGGGTTGGAGACGGCCGCCCACTACCGCACCGCCTCTCCCGACCACCTCGGCGGCGACTTCTACGACGTCTTCCCCGTCGATGCCGAACGCTTCGCCTTCTTCCTCGGCGACGTGTGCGGCAAGGGCCCCCAGGCCGCCGCGGTCACCTCCCTGACCCGCTACACCCTGCGCGTGGCCGCCCTCCACGATCCCGATCCCGTCTCCGCCCTCTCCACCCTCAACCAGGTCCTGCACGAGCGGTACAGCACGGGCGACCCGCGCTACTGCACCGCCGTCTTCGGGACGCTCGAACCCGACCCCGCGACCGGGCGGACCACCGTCCGTCTCGCCTCCGGCGGCCACCCGCCGGCGCTCGTCCTGCGCGCCGAGGGCACCGCGTCCTACCTGCCCACCCCCGGCGGGCTGCTCGTCGGCATCCTGCCCGACGCGCCCTTCACCGCCGCCGCCACCGTGCTGGCCCCCGGCGACACCCTGCTGCTCTACACCGACGGCCTCACCGAGGCCCGCACCGGCCCGGGACGGACCGCCCTGTACGGTGACGAAGCCCTGCACGCCTTCGCCACCGGCCACGCCGGCCGGTCCCCGCACCAGGTGGTCGAAGCCCTGACCGGTCTGCTGGACGGCTTCGGCGACGGCCTCGACGACGACACCGCCCTCCTCGCCATCGGCGTCCCTACGACGAAGAACCCGCGATGACACTTCTGCAGATCAGCACCCGGGACACGGCGGCGGGGCCCGTCGTCCAGGTCGCCGGGGAACTCGACCACACCACCGCCCCCGAGCTGCGCGACCTCCTCGTCGCCCTGCCGCTCCAGCCGGGCCGGCGCCTCGTCCTGGACCTCGCGCGCATGGAATTCTGCGACTCCAGCGGCATCAGCGCCCTGATCGTCGCGTACAACCGCGCCCAGGCCGCCCGGGCCGACATCGCCCTCGCCGCGGTCCCCGCCCCCACCCTGCGCGTCCTGCGCATCGTCGGCCTGGACCGGGTCTTCGGCCTCTACCCGGACGCCGAGACCGCCACCGGCTCCTGACCCCGATCCGGTGCACGGGTCACACGGGTACGGCCGCCCGCGGCGGACCGGCGCCGCCGGTCCACCCGCCGCGGGCCGGGAGCCGGTGGAAGCCGGCCTCAGCCCACGAGGTCGGGCGCCCGCAGCACGGCGGACGGGATGCGCCACGCGTCCACCAGGTCGACCGCGAGGGGACGCACCTTGCGGCACAGGTCGTTCACCTCACGGCTGATCGCCTTGGAACGCTGGACGGTCAGCCGCCCGTGCTCCATGAACCACGCCCGGTCGGCCTCGATCGCCGACAGGGCGAACAGGTCGCAGAGCAGGCCGAGGGCCTCCTTCTCACCGCCTTCGGGCAGCGCACGCACCTGGTCGACGAAGGCCTCCGTCACAAGCCGCTCGACGTGCGCCCGCGCCAGCGCGATGACGTGGTCCTGCACCTGCGAGAAGACGGCGGCCGTGTCGCGCTTCTGGTCGACCCCGCGCTTGATCCGCCGGGCCAGCCCGGCCAGCATGTGCTCCTCGCGGAAGCGGACCATGGCCAGCTGGTACTCCGGATCGAGCAGGCCCGCCTCCCGGTCCCACTCGTCGCCGCCGGGCAGCAGGTCGCGTACCCGCTCCAGCAGCTTGTGCGCCGACGTCCGCTCGATGACCGT
This sequence comes from Streptomyces sp. cmx-4-9, assembly GCF_046548835.1. Lineage (NCBI taxonomy): Bacteria > Bacillati > Actinomycetota > Actinomycetes > Kitasatosporales > Streptomycetaceae > Streptomyces > Streptomyces sp. cmx-4-9. The sequence goes on from NZ_JAEBEE010000002.1 coordinate 937,740, forward strand.
CTCCACGGCGAGACCGGTGACGTAGCGGACCATGCCGAGCTGGTCGAGGTCCTCGAACTCGCTCGCGTGATCGGTGAGCAGCCCCTTGGCCACCAGTTGCAGCAGGACGTGGTTGTCACCCTCGAAGGTGGTGAAGACGTCGCTGTCGGCCTTCAGCGCGGCAAACCGGTTCACCGCGAGGTACCCGGCGCCGCCGCACGCCTCCCGGCACTCCTGCACCACGCGGGTGGCGTGCCAGGTGCCGAGCGCCTTGATGCCCGCGGCCCGTGCTTCGAGCCGGCGCCGTGCCTGAGCGTCCTCCTCGATCCCGGAGAACACCTCGTGCAGCTGCCTGCGTACGACGTCCTGCGCCGCGTGCAGGGCGTACGTCCGGGCGATGAGCGGCAGCAGGCGGCGCTGGTGCAGGCCGTAATCGAGGAGGACCTGTTCGCCGCTGTCGGGGGCCGCCTCGAACTGCCGGCGCCGCACCGCGTACTTCGTGGCGACCGCGAGCGCGACCTTGGCGACGCTGATCCCGGCTCCGGCGACACTGACGCGGCCCTGCACCAGGGTGCCCAGCATGGTGAAGAAGCGCCGGTCGGGGTTGTCGATCGCACTCTCGTAGACGCCCTCCGGGGTGACGTCGGCGAACCGGTTGAGGAGGGCCTCGCGCGGCACCCGTACGCCGTCGAACCAGATGCGCCCGTTGTCGACCCCGTTGAGCCCCATCTTGCGGCCGTCGTCCTCGATCCGGACGCCGGGCGCCGTCCTCCCGCCGACCCGCAAGGGGACGACGAAGGCGTGCACCCCCCGGGACTGCCCGTCCACTTCCAGCTGGGCGAAGACGACGGCCAGTTCCGCGTGGCGGGCCGCATTGCCGATGTAGTCCTTGCGGGCCCGGTCGTCGGGGGTGGTGATGACGAACTCGCCGCTCGCGGCGTCGTACGCGGCGACGGTGCCGAGCGCCTGCACGTTGGAGCCGTGCCCGGTCTCGGTCATCGCGAAGCAGCCCATGAGCTTGCCGGTGACCAGATCCGGGAGGTGGGCCCGGTGGTGTCGTTCGGTGCCGAGGTGCAGGATCGCGCCACCGAACAGCCCGAACTGCACACCGACCTTCACCAGGACCGACAGGTCGCCGAAGGCCAGCGTCTCGAACGCGGCGATGGAGGCGCCGACATCACCGCCTCCGCCGTACGCGGTGGGGAAGCCCATGCCGGTCTGGCCCGTCGCGGCCATCTCGACGACGATGTCGCGGACCCGCTCGCGGAACGCGTCGATGCCGAGCTCGTCGGCCTCGTCGAGGACCGAGGCGTACGTCTCCAGGTTCGTGCGCACGAGGTTGCGGATCCCGGCGTACTCGCCGTCGAGCACCTCGGCCAGCGACGAGACGTCGATCTCCGGCTGGACGTAGCCGGTCACAGGGGTGGAAGCGTTCTCGGGAGCCATGCCGCTCCGCTACCCCGCCGCGAGACGATCAACCGGGGGCGGACGAGTGGCGGGCGCGGGCGCCGCACCGTCAGGCGTCCCGGTCGCGTCCGCCGCGGTGCGCCCACGGGTGGCGCAGCCGGATCCACACGTCCCGGGCCTGCCGGCCGGCCGCCGTGCGGCTGCGCGCCACGATCCGGTCCGCCTCACCCTCCGTCTCCACCATCGGCCCGGAACCGCGCAGCGGTTTGCCGGCCGTCTCGTGCAGGAACAGCGTCGAGACGAAGCCGATGACACCGGCGGCCATCAGGTAGTACGCCGGAACCATGTCGTTGCCCGTCGCCTCCACGAGCGCCGAGGTGAACAGCGGAGTCGTGCCTCCGAACAGCGAGACGGAGATGTTGAAGGCGATGGAGAGGGCCCCGTACCTCAGACGGGTGGGGAACAGGGCGGGCAGCGTCGAGGCCGCCGTTCCGGCGAAGAGGACCAATAGCAGGCCGAGGATGGCGCAGCCGACGGCGGGCAGCAGGATGCCGCCCTCGCGGATCAGCAGGAACGCCGGCACGGCCAGCACCACCAGGGCGACACTGCCCGCAAGGAACAGGGGCCTGCGGCCCCAGCGGTCGGACCCGTGGCCCACCGCCGTGATGGTGAGCACCACTAGCAGCATGGTCGCGAGGACGAGCAGCTGGGCGGTCGTATCGCTCTCGCCCAGGGTCACCGTCATGTACGTCGGCAGGTACGAGGTCACCATGTAGTTGGTGACGTTGTACAGGAGCACCAGCCCCATGCAGATCAGGACCGCCTGCCAGTGCCCCGTGAAGATCTCCTTCAGGCGGCCCCTGCCGGACTCGCGGGCATCGTCGCCCGGTTCGGGGTCCTGCGCCCCGTCGGAGCCCTCCGCAGCCGCGTAGGCGGCCTCCTTCTTGAAGGCGGGGGTCTCGTCCAGTTTCAGGCGCATGTAGAGCCCGATCAGGCCCAGCGGGCCCGCCACGAAGAACGGGATGCGCCAGCCCCAGTCCTCCAGGCCCTCGGTGCCGAGCGTGAGCGTCAGGACGGTCACCAGGCCCGAGCCCAGGGCATAGCCGACGAAGGTGCCGAAGTCGAGCCAGCTGCCGAGGAATCCGCGTCGGCGGTCCGGCGCGTACTCGGCGATGTACGTCGTCGCGCCCGCGTACTCGCCGCCCGTCGAGAAGCCCTGGACGAGCCGGCACACGAGCAGCAGCAGCGGGGCGAGGAAGCCGATGGAGGCGTACGAGGGCAGGAAGCCGACGGCGAAGGTGCTGGCCGCCATCATGATCATGGTGGCGGCCAGCACCTTCTGCCGTCCGATGCGGTCACCGAGGGGGCCGAAGACCAGCCCGCCCAGCGGCCGCACGAGGAACGCGGCGGCAAATGTGGCGAAGGTGGCGACGACCTGTGCGCCGGGGGAACTGGACGGGAAGAAGACCTTGCCCATCGTGCCGGCGAGGTAGGCGTACACACCGAAGTCGAACCACTCCATGGTGTTGCCCAAGGCCGCGGCGGTCACGGCGCGGCGGACCTGCGGCCGGTCGGCCACGGTCACGTCCTCACTGCTGAGCGCCTTCTTCCTGCGCCGCAGGAGGGTGCGGAGCATGCGGTCGGTCTGTGGGTGGCCGCTACGCCCCGGCCTGCCGCCCCGGTCCGGTCCGCCGCCCGATCCGCCTGCCCGTCCTGCCATGTCGCGGGCCTCCTGGCCGGTTGGTGCCTTCCCGTTCCGCCACGGATCTCCGAGTCTGGAGCGGCCCGCCCGAAGGCGCTCGCCGGGAGGGCCCGAGGGGGTGACGACCGGTCCGCACCGCCCCCCGCCCGAAAACCCGGCCGCCCGCGGGCAGGTCAGGTCGGCCGCCCCGCCGGACATGAGCGCGCGCAGGCGGGGAAGGCGACGGGGCAGAGGAGCCGAGCTGCAGGAAGAGGGGAGCGGGGATGACCCTCCAGCTGCGACAGCACTGCGAGCTGCACGGGACCATGGCCGCCGCCGCTGCGCGTGACCTCACCCGGCTCTTCTTCACGGACGTGCGCCGCAGCGGCCGTCCGGTGGCCCCGGATGCCATGGACGTCACGCTGCTGCTCGTCAGTGAACTCGTCACGAACGCCGTCCGCCACACCGCGGACGGCTGCGCACTGGACCTCGCCATGGAGGCCGACGGCATCGGGATCGACGTCACGGACTACAGCAGCGCCGAACCCGAGGGACGGGCCCCCGACCTCCACGGCAGCGGCGGCGGCTGGGGCTGGGCTCTGGTCAACCGGCTCGGGCAGGACGTCCGGATCCGGCACCGGCCGACCGGCAAGACCATCCACACCCGCGTCCCGCTGCCCCCGGCCGACTGACGGCCGGACCGCCGCTGCCCGCACCCGGCGGGGCGAGCCGCATCCGCGGCGCCCGGCACCACCGAAGAACCGGCGGAAGCCACGGTGGAAGGAGTCACATGAACGCGTCCCCTGGCCTGCGGGCCCCCGTGATCGTCGTGGGCGCCGGACTGGCCGGTCTCGCCTGCGCCGCGGACCTCGCGGCGGCCGGAGCGGCCGTCTCGCTCCTGGAGGCCGGCGAGGAGGTCGGCGGCCGCATGCGGACAGACGTCCGCGACGGGTTCCGGCTGGACCGCGGGTTCCAGGTGTTCAACACCTCCTACCCCCAGGTCAAACGTCGTCTCCAACTGCGCACCCTCGGCCTTCGGCCGTTCACCCCCGGCGCCCTGGTGCACACCGCATCGGGCCGCGTCCGCTACGGAGACCCCACCCGCCGGCCCGGCGACGCCCTGAGGCTGCTCACCGACGGCCGCGTCTCCCCGGCCGGGGGCGCCGCCCTCGGCGCCCTCACCGCATGCGACCTGCTGCTGCCCGCCCGGCTGCTGCGGCGGATGCCCGACACCAGCACCCGTGCGGCCCTGCGCAGCTGGGGGATGCCGGACCGGCTGGTGGAGGAGTTCCTGCGGCCCTTCCTGTCCGGCGTCTTCCTCGAAGACGGCCTGGAGACCTCCAGCCGGGTCTTCCACCTGTTCTGGCGCAGCTTCCTGCGCGGAACCCTCACTCTGCCCGCCGCCGGCATCGGCGCCGTGCCCCGGGCGCTCGCCGAGGCGCTCCCGGCCGGCTGCCTGGAACTGGGCACCCCCGTCGCCTCACTCGTCGACGGGGGAGTGCAGCTGGCGGACGGCTCTCAGCGGGAGGCGGCCGCAGTCGTGGTGGCCACCGATCCCGGTACGGCGACGCGTCTGCTGCCGAGCTGCCCGCACACGCCCACTCGGACGGTGACCACCTACTACCACGCCAGCCCGTACTCCCCGCTGCCCGAGCCGACGCTCCTGCTCGACGCCGGAGGGAGGTTCCTGAACTCCTGCGTCCTGACGGAGGTCGCACCGACGTACGCGGCCGACGGACGCTCCCTGGTCTCGACCTCGGTCCTGGGCGAGGACTCGCCGCAGCGGCGCCAGGACCTGACGGACGCACTGTCCCAGGCGTACGGGACCGACGCCGCCCACTGGGAACCGGTCGCCGCGACCACCGTGCACGGAGCCCTCCCGGCGATGCCCGCCCCCTGGCCGCTGACCCGGCCGACGCGCATGGCCGAGGGGGTCCACCTCTGCGGCGACCACCGCGCCACCGGATCCGTCCAGGGGGCCCTCGCCTCCGGGGCGCGCGCCGCGCGGGAAGTCCTGCAGGCCGCCGCCGCCGCGCGGCAGCGCAGGGCCGCGGCGCCCGCCGCCGGGTAGGACGTGCGGTCCGTCCCGCAGCACCGCACGATGGCCGTGTACCGCCCGGCGACCGCCCCGGCGGAGAGCGGTCGAGGAGATGCCCATGCCCCCGGGTCCCGTGCCCCGCACGCCGCCGCTACCGGGTTCCGGACGCGGCGGCGGGGCCCGGCTGGTCCTGGTGCGCCAAGCCAAAGCGGTACCGAAGGACAGGGCCGAGGACTTCGAGCGCTCGCTGAACCGGCGCGGACGGGCCGCCGCGCCGGAGACGGGCCGCTGGCTGGCGCAGTCCGGCTGTCTGCCCCGCCTGGTGCTGTGCTCGCCCTCGCGCCGGACCCGGGAGACCTGGGAGCTGATCGCACCGGCCCTGCCCGGTCCCCCGCCCGTCGTCTACGACGACCGGCTCTACGACGCCGGGCCGGAGCTGCTGGGCGCCGTGCTGGCGGAGCACGCAGCCGGTCTGTCCGCCCTGATGCTCGTCGGCCACAAGTCCGGCATCCAGGGGCTGGCCTCGGCCCTGTGCGGGAGCGGCCCGCGCCCTCTGCTCGACCGGCTGCGCTCGGGGCTGGCGACCTCCGGCGTCCTGATCGTCGATCTTCCGGACGGCTGGGACGGCCTCACGGCCGTCGGCCCTGCTGCGGGGGCGGGGCGCCTGACCGCGTGCTGGTCACCGCCCCGCTGACCCGGCAGCGGGCTCAGGAGGCTTCCGGCCGTGAGGCGCAGGCAATGCACTCCGCGTCGATCTGGTCGGCCAACTGGGTGAGGGCCTCGGCCATCGCGAGGACGGTCTCGGGATCGGCCTCCGGGATGTCGAAGCCGGCCGCGGACGCCCAGTCGGCGGCCACGCTCCGCAGGAGACCGGTCACCTGTTCGGCCGGGATGAGCAGGTCGCCTTCCTCCGTGGGGATCAGCGGGATCGGGAACGAGCGCATGTATCGCCCCTCCTGTTCTGGGGTGCAGGCCGGGTGGACGCCCTTGCGCGTCCGTGCCGAGGGCGTCGTCGTGGAACGGCACCCCACGCCCCTTCCCCCCTCACCACCACGGCACACCTCACCGGCGGGCGCTCCGCCCGACCGCTCCGCTCAACCGGTCTGCCGGGCCCCGCCGACCTGGGACGTCGGCTTGGCGCACACGCAGAACAGGTTGTCCTCCGGGTCGGCCAGGACGACGTAGTCGTCGGCGGGATCGTCCGTGACGTGCCGCACCCACCGGGCGCCGAGCCGGACGAGCCGCGCCACCTGCGCCTCCTGCTCGTCCGTGTAGAGGTCCAGGTGCATCTGGTCGCGTGCCGTGACGGGGGTCGCCGCCCGCTGCAGCGAGAGGGCGACGTGCTCCCCGCGCAGCAGCCTGAACTCGTCCCCCGGCTCCAGCGAGGACGGGACCAGTCCGAGAGCCTCGGACCAGAAGCGGGTCATGACCTCGATGTCGGCGCAGTTGACCACCGTGCTGCCCAGTCGGATTCCCATACTCAGCCCGTTTCCCGAAATCGCCCGGCCATGCCGCGCCAAGGGCCCGGCTATGCCGCGACGGCGCCGTGACCGGCAGCCGCCAGGCGTTCCTTCTCCGTCAGCCCGCCCCAGACTCCGTACGGCTCCGACACCCGCAGGGCATGGTCCAGGCAGCGGGCCCGCACGGGGCACGCCCCGCACACGGCCTTGGCGGCTTCCTCGCGCGCCTCCCGGTCCTTGCCGCGTTCGCCCTCGGGAGGGAAGAAGGGCTCCGACCCCACGCCGCGGCATGCGGCCTCCGCCTGCCAGATCCAGTGGTGCTCCGCCCGCCCGGGCAGATGCGACACCCTCGCCATCCCCATGTGCTCCCCTACGCCCCTACGCAACCGATGATCGAACGCATCCTTCATGGAGGCGTCTGGCCGCGGACGGACGTTCGAAACGTGGGTGATCGGGAACGCGCCGCCGCACCCGTGCCGATTCCCGTGCCGACTCACGTCCGGCGGTCCGCCATGCGCAGCAGCAGCATGGCGATGTCGTCGGTGTAATGGGCGGTGGGCCGGGCGCGTCGCAGCAGGGCGTCCATCACCTCACCGAGGTCCTGCCCGCCGTGCTCGGCCAGGACGAGGGCCAGCTCGGCGGCGACCCGGTCGGAGTCTGCGCCGGGAGTTTCGACCAGTCCGTCGGTGTAGAGCGCGAGGGTCGCCCCGGGACGCAGGTCCAGCACGGTCAGGGGATAGGCGGCTCCCGTGTCCGCCCCGAGCAGCGGGCCGGGATCGAGGACCACGACGCCGGGCGGCCGGTCCCCCAGGTGCAGCAGGGGCGGCGGGTGGCCCGCACTGGCCAGGACCACCTTGCGACAGCCCAGGTCGATGTGGGCGTAGAGGCAGGAGACGAGCAGGTCGGTCTCCAGGTCGGCCAGGACCCGGTTGGTACGGGCGAGCACCTGGTCCGGCGGGGCCCCCGCGGTCGCGTGGATGGCCGTGCGGACCTGCCCCATGAGGGCGGCCGCGGACACGTTGTGGCCCTGGACGTCGCCGATGACCGCCGCGACGGTGCCGGCGTCGATACGGATGACGTCGTAGAAGTCACCGCCGATCTCCAGGCCGTGGCTGGCAGGCAGATAGCGGGCGGCGGTCTCCAGTCCCGGCAGGTCGGGCAGGCTGCGGGGCAGCAGGGTTTGCTGGAGGCCGTGCGCGAGGTCGCGGGTGGCGTCGTAGAGGCGGGCACGGTCCAGGGCCTGCGCGATCAGGCCTGCCAACGAGGTCAGGACGGCCCGCTCGTCGGCACTGAAATCGCGGGGCCGGTCGTACGACAGGATGCAGCACCCCACGGGACGCCCGGAGACGACCAGGGGGAGGAAGGCCCACGCCGCCTTGCCGCTGATCAGGGGCGCGCGGGGATGGCGGCGGGCCATCTCCTGCGGACTGGAGAAGAACGACGGCGTGCCCTCGGCCAGCACCTGCCCGGCAGGGGTCAGGTCGGTGTCCAGGGGCAGGCCGTCCAGGCGGTCGATGGTCTGCTGGTCGTAGCCGTGGAAACCGGTGATCTTCAAGCGGCCCGCATCGGCGGCGGACAGCACCAGCCCGTCGGCGCCGAACGCGGGCAGGATCTGGTCGGCGACCAGTTCGACGACGTCCCGGACCGCGACGGTCTCGGTCAGCGCGGCCGCCAGGTGGACCAACTGGTACAGCCGCCCGGCCTGCGCCGTTCCGGCGGAGAACGCCCGGGCGGACTGCGGCGCCCGGTCCGGCACGGACCCCACGACACCGCCGGAAGGCGCCGCCCGGTCGATGCGCACGCTGATCCCGCTGGCATCCGGGTACAGCTCGAACCCCAGGCCGGTGTCGGGCGGGCGCACCGCCGTGAAAGCGACCGGATCGCGGCTGATGACGGCCGTGCGGTAGTGGTCCTCGACGTGCGCGTCGTCCAGCCAGGGCAGCGACTGCCAGGGACGCGTGCCGAGCAGACGCGCGGCGTCCGCGCCGAGCAGCGCGGCCGCCGCGGTGCTCACGAAGGTGATCCGCCCCTCCAGGTCCAGAGCGAGCGCCCCCTCCGGCAGCCGCTCCAGATAGTCCGCGGCCGCTTCGGGACCGTGCGAACCGTGCGCACGGACGGCTACGGCGGCCGGGACCAGCCGGGGCTGCTCCGGCAGTGCGGGCGGGATACCGCTTTCGTCAAGGAAGCGGGCGATGCGCCGGGCCGCGGCGCTGATGTGGCCCCGCTCGCGGGGCGTGGCCTCGGCGGGATGGCTGGCGGGCCACAGCAGCAGCAGCGCACCCCGGCAGCGGCCCCCGCCCGGCAGGGGCGCCGCGGCCACCGCGAACCGGTAGGGGAGGCTCGCCGCGGCACGTGGATAGCTGCGCGCCAGGGCGTCCTGCGACCCCACCCACACCAGGCGGTCCTCCCGGACCGCGTCGCTGACGGGGACCGACGCGCTCAACGGCACCCGCCGCCAGGGCCAGACCACCTCCACCGGCACCCCGGACAGCACGGCGAGGCCCAGCACGTGCGAGGCCTCGTCCAGCAGGTACAGACCTCCCGCGGAGGCCCCGGTACGGCGCACGGTATCGGCCAGCACCTCGTCCAGCAGCCCGGTCCCGTCGGGCGGCTCAACCCCGCGGGGCACCGGGCCTCCCCGCCCGGGCAGGCGCGGGACGCGGCCGCACACCACACCCGTCAGTCATACCTCGGACGATACGCCTGATGGACCGGGCGGGCAGCGGAGCCGCCCCCCGCCCTTCACAGCCAGCCGTTGCGGCGAAAGGCCCGGTAGAGCGCTCCCGAAGCCACCGCCATCAGACCCACGGCGAGGGGGTAGCCGAAGGTCCAGCCGAGTTCCGGCATGTGCTCGAAGTTCATCCCGTAGACGCCGGCGACCATGGTCGGGATGGCGAAGATCGCCGCCCACGCCGAGATGCGCCGCATGTCGTCGTTCTGCCAGGTGCCCACCCGCGCCTGCTGAGCGTCGAGGACCGAGTTCAGCAGCTCGTCCAAGGTGCGCACCTCGATGTCCGTGCGGTGCAGCTGATCGGCCACGTCACGGAAGTACGGCAGCGCCTTCGCCGAGGGTCCGTCCTCCTCGTCCAGCCCGTTCAGCAGCCCGTGCAGGACCGGGACCAGGGGCTGCACCGCGTCACGGAACTCCCGCACCTCGCGCTTGAGGGAGTAGATGTTCTCGGTGTGGTCGACGCGGGAGGAGGAGAAGACCTCGTCCTCCAGCCGGTTCAGCGCCGCGCGCACCTTCCCGGCGGCCTCGCTGTAGGCATCGACGACCACGTCCAGGACCGCGTGCAGCACGGCCCAGGGGCCGAAACGGAGCATGGACGGGTCGGCCGCCAGCCGGCGCGCCGCCTCGGCGCAGGGGTCGACCGTCCCGTGCCGCACGGTCAGCACGTAGTGGGGGCCGACGAAGAGCATCATCTCGCCCGTCTCGACCGCCGTGTCCTCCTCGACGTACCAGAGGGTCTTCAGCGCGACCGCCAGCACGTCGCCGAACCGCTCCCGCTTCGGACGCTGGTGCGCCTGCACCGCATCCTCCACCGCCAGCGGATGCAGGCCCAGGTCGTCGGCCAGCTGTACGAGCTCCTCCTCGGACGGATCGACCAGGCGGACCCAGCCGAACTCGCCCTCGTCCAGTCCCCGCAGCCGCTTCAGGACCAGCTGGCAGGCTTCGTCCTCAAGATCGCAGTCGACCGTGTCCGACTGTGCCCGCTCCTTCGTGTACACCACGCATTCCATCTCCCGCACATGCTTCACCTCGCGGGATTCATGCGCCCGCTGCGGCCGGTCCCTGCCGCGGACGGGCGGTTCGGGGCCGGGGAGCGGCCCTCACGCGAGCCGGCGCAGGCCGCTCGCGTCCGGTGCGGGGGCGTCGGCGCCGCGGGCGGGGGCCGGGACGCCGTCCCACCAGGAGGCCAGGGTGCCGTCCGGACGCAGGACGAGGTGCAGGCCGTTGTTCTCGGCGGCCGTGGGGCGCCCGTCGGCGTCGAGGGTGCCGAGCTCGGTGGTGCCGTGGAGGTCGGCCTGGTAGTGGGTGGCGCCCAGCCGGTAGATCCGCGCGGTGCAGCCGTCGGGCAGGACCTCGGTGCGCACCAGCACCCGCTGGTCCGCCGGCCGCGGTACCGGCCGGGGCTGGGCCCGCTCGATCCAGGAGGAGAGCCGGCCCTGGGAGGTCAGCTGGACGGTCAGGCCGTTCAGGTTCGTCGCCGTGGAGCTGTCGTCCTTCGCGGCGATGGCGGCGGTCTTCCTGCCGTGGAAGAAGACCTCGGCCTGGTAGGCGTACGGGGAGGTCCTGTACAGCCGTGCAGTGTGACCGGGCGCGGCCAGCTCGACGGTCTTCACGAAGACGCGCGGGGCGGGGGCCGTCGCCGCGGCGCCGGCGGTGGCACTGGCGGTGACGGCGGGAGCGGTCCGGCCGCCGGGGGCTGCGAAGGCGCCGGAGGCGACGCCCAGGGACAGCGCCGCCGTTGCCGTCACGACGACCAGGCTCGAACGCAGGGTGGTGTGGTGCGTGCGCATGGTGAAGGGAATCCCATCGGGTCGGCTTCAAGAGTCGGGTAGGTGCGGCCGCTCCAACGCGACACCCTCGCAAAGCTATGCATCCTCCATCAAAGGCACCCATAGGGAAGGTAACGGTGACCCCACAGGTGCCCCGCGGGCTCCTCACGACGGCGCGCCCGGAACGCACCCCGGGCCCCCGGAACGCACCCCGGGCCCCCGGAACGGGCGAAATACCGCGCCGCCTGGCCCATCACGCCACGGCCGGTGCCTCCGGGCGGGCAGGGAGGGACCATGCGGACAGAGCGTGAGCAGACAGACCACGATGCGAGGGACGGGGCGCACCAGCCGCCGGAGGGTGTCAGCGAGGAGACAGTCCGGGCGCTGGGCGCCCTGTCGAAGGCACTGGAGACGACGGAGCGGGCGCGTGGACACCTGTACGGGTTCCACCAGCTGACCGGCACCGCCGATTTCGAGCTGGACGACGCCGTACGCCTGCTGCGCGAGGCCGGCCACGACGCGTACGCGGACCGGCTCCAACGCGAGATCGTCGGCCGCAACGTCATCCCCGGGCACTGGACCTTCCAGATCATCGAGTCCTACGACTCCACCTACTACCGCCCCTTCGCCGAATTGGAGCGCGAGGTCCTGGAGAACCTGGCGGAGGGACGTGACCACCTCTACGAGGCCTTGCTGAAGGAGCGCCGGCGCACCCACAGCCACCCCGACCACACCGCGACCCCGCCGGACGGGGGGCCGGAGCGGGACTGACGCGGAGGAGCCGCGGCGGGCCGGGTCGGGCGAGCCTACGGGTCGAGATCCCGGGGCCGGGGGCCGGGGCCGGGGCCTGAGGGGTCCGGGCGGGCGGGGGGTTCCGGCATGCCACGGCTCGTGGTGCACCAGCCGGCCGAGCGGGGCGCGTGCCGAAGTCCCCGTACTGGTGACGCCGCCGAAGGAGATCACGGGGGAGAGGCGAGCCGGACGCCGAGCAGCGGCACGTGCCGCACCGAGGAGAGCCGAGTGCCGTCGTGGTCCGCTACGCCCACCCCAACAGGGCCGAAGCGCGCCTCGTCGTGTCCTGCCGGGGGGCGGGTAGCCGGTGGCCGGTGGCACTCCGAGCCCGTCCGCGACCCCTGGGGTCACGCCCGCGCCCTGCCTGCGGGCGGCGTCTGCGGGAGAGTGGACGATCAGCAGCGGGACCGGCGTCGGAAGCCGACCGAGACCGCGGCGGCGGCGGTCGTTGTGGTGCCGGGCTGGGGGCGCGACCGCAGACAGCGGGCACGGCGCGCACTGCGGCCATTGCGTGCGCCGCGGACATGCCGGGGGACTGAGGAGGGGCCGGGCGCCGCGCACGCTGCTCGCCAAGCTGCGGGCGTTCGGGCGGCCGAGGGCGCCAGGGACGCGGCGGGCACCCGGCACGGCCGGGGCATCCGGGGCATCCGGGGCTTGTGGAGGCTCCGGGGGTCCAGGGGATCAGGGGGGCGGCACCCTGGGGCGGGGACGGCACGGGTCCGGCCGAACCGGGCCACTGGAGGCCGTGGCGCCGCTAGCGTGTCGCCAGGACCCTTGGGAGGACGCCATGAGTGCTGAGCCCGACGATGCGGCCGCGCCGCCGCCCGCGCCGGCCCCGGCCGCCGCGGCCCGGCTGCTTGACCGCATCCGTGCCGACCGCCGCGCCGACACCTGGCTGCCCGCCTTCGAGAGGGACTGGGGCAAGGCGCTGGAGGACTCCCGGGCCAGTTACGTCCTGACACCGCTGTACGACGTCGTGCGGAACTGGCAGGTCCGGCTGGCGGCCGCCTCCGCCGTGGACGCCTTCGCCAACTCCGGCCAGGACGACTCGGACTTCGTCCCCCTGGACGACGTCCTGGGGGTACGCCCGTAGCCTGTGCGGGTCATCGGGCTCGTCCGCTCGCTGCCCCCTGCAGCCGAATCGCGCATGTACATACCGGGCATTTCGCCCCATCTTTCGTCACTCTGGGCTGACCGCCGCCACCGGAGAGTCCCCTCCCTGGCCCGCCCAGACAGGAAGCCGCACTGTGACCGCGACCCGATACCCCTCCTACTCCCCGCGCACGACCACCGCCGACACCACCCCCTTCGACGTTGGCCTGCCCGTACTCCGCATCGTCCTCGGTGCGATCATGGTCGTCCACGGCACCCAGAAGCTGTTCCGGTGGTTCGACGGACCCGGCCTCAAGGGCACGGGGATGTTCTTCAGTAAAGCCGGTTACCCGGCAGGCGAGACCATGGCGGCGATCGCGGGCCTGACCGAGACGCTGGGCGGCCTGGGCCTGATCGTCGGCCTGCTCACCCCCCTGGCGGCCGCCGCCGTCTTCGGCATCATGATCAACGCCATCGCCGTCAAGTGGACCGGAGCCGTGCTGGGCATGCAGGGCGTCGAGTTCGAGGCACTGATCGCCGCCGCGGCCGCCACCCTCGCCCTCACGGGGCCGGGCCGCTTCGCCCTGGACCGCTTTCTGCCGGTGCTGCGCCACCACCGCCTGTCCCACGGCGTCCTGGCCCTCCTCCTGGCCGGCGTCCTGGCAGCGGTGGTCCTGGTGCTGAAGGACTGACGGTGCCCGTCCCGGCGGGGTGAACGGCGATCGGTCAGGAATCGAGAAGCTCCACCAGCACGGGCGCGCCTAGCGTCTACGACATGACCTCCTTCGCATCCGTCACCCTCGAGGTGGCCGACCTCCCGGCCGCCCACCGCTTCTACACCGCCTTCGGTCTGGACACCCGGGTGTCCTTGAAGGCCTCGGACACCCCCACGACCGGCTTCCGCGGGTTCGCGCTGGCCCTCACGGTCTCCCAGCCGGGCACGGTAAGGCACTTCATCGACGCCGCACTGGACGCCGGCGCCACAGCCTGAAGCCGGCCGCCAAATCCTTCTGGGGCTACGGCGGCGTCGTAAGGGCCCCCGACGGGACCATCTGGAAGGTCGCCACCTCGGCGAGGAAGGACACCGGCCCGGCCACCCGCGAGATCGACGAGATGGTGCTCCTGCTCGGCGCCGCGGACGTGGCCGAGAGCAAGCAGTTCTACGTGGCACAGGGCCTGGCCGTGGCGAAGAGCTTCGGCCGCAAGTACGTCGAGTTCGCCGCCGGGTCGGGCCCCGTCAAGCTGGCGCTGTACGGGCGCAGAGCCCTGGCCAAGGACGTCGGCGTCCCCGTCGACGGCACCGGATCGCACCGGATCATGCTCACAGGCGCGGCAGAGCCCTTCGCCGACCCGGACGGGTTCGCCTGGGAGGCCGCAGCCCTCACGGCCGCGCCCTGACCGCCGCACCGCCACCGGCGGACTACCGCGCACCCGGCGGGGCGGCACTACCGACCGGCGCAGGCCGAACCAGGCGCCGCCGAGGCAGGCGCCACCGGCCTAGGCCGGGACCAGGCGCCGCCGATGCGGGCCAGGCGAGGCGCTGGCGGGGCAGGCCAGGACTAGATGCCCGGCGGCGCAGGCCGGGACCAGGTGGCCGCCAGGTTGGGCCAAGCCGGGGCCGGCGAGGCGGAGGCCGCCGGTGCAGGCCAGAACCAGGCGCCGCCGAGGCAGGCCAAGACCAGGTGGCCGCTGGGGCAGGCCGGGCGGAGGCGCCGCCGGGGCAAGCCAAGACCAGATGCCCGCCGGGCAGGCCGGGACCGGGTGGCCGCTGGGTCAGGCCAGGATGAGGCGCTGCCGGGGCAGGCCAGACGGAGGCCGCTGGCGCAGGCCAGGACGAGGCGCCACGGGGGAAGGCCGGGCGGAGGCGCCACGGGGGAAGGCCGGGCGGAGGCGCCGCCGGTGCAGGCTGGGATCAGGCGCGGCCGGGGCGGGCCAGGACCGGATGCCGGCCGGGGCAGGCCGGGACCGGATGCCGGCCGGGGCAGGCCGGGACCGGATGCCGGCCGGGGCAGGCCGGGACCAGGCGCCGTCGTCGCGGTGCCGGAATGCGGACGCAGCCGCCGGGAGGACGGCTGCGTCCGCAGCTGGTGGCGGCCTGCCGAAGCAGGGCGCACCCGCTCAGGAAGAGGCAAGCAGTTCGAGCGTGTCGATCACTCGGTGGGAGAAGCCCCACTCGTTGTCGTACCAGGCGACCACCTTGATGTGGCGGCCTTCCACCCGGGTGAGCTCCGAGTCGAAAATCGAGGACGCCGGGTTGCCGGTGATGTCGGCCGATACGAGCGGGTCCTCCGAGTACTCGAGGATGCCGGCGAGCGGCCCCTCCGCCGCGGTGCGGTACGCCGCCAGCACCTCGTCACGCGTCACATCGCGTGCCACGGTCGTGTTGAGCTCGACAATCGATCCGACCGGGACCGGTACGCGGATCGAGTCCCCCGACAGCTTGCCCGCGAGGTTCGGCAGTACGGCGCCGATGGCCTTGGCCGCACCGGTCGTCGTCGGCACAATGTTGACGGCGGCGGCGCGGGCACGCCGCGGGTCGCGGTGCGGGCCGTCCTGCAGGTTCTGCTCCTGCGTGTAGGCGTGCACCGTCGTCATGAAGCCGTGCTCGATGCCGGCCAGCTCGTCAAGGACCGCGGCCAGGGGTGCCAAAGCATTGGTCGTGCAAGACGCGTTCGAGACGACCGTGTGCACGGCCGGGTCGTAGGCGTCGGTGTTGACGCCGAACGCGAGGGTCACGTCCGCACCATCCGAGGGCGCACTGACAAGGACCTTCTTCGCACCCGCGTCGAGGTGGGCGCGGGCGGCCTTCGCCGAAGTGAAGCGGCCCGTCGACTCCAGGACGATGTCGACACCCAGTTCGCCCCACGGCAGCTGAGCCGGTTCCCGCTCGGCGAGCACCGTGATACGGCGGCCGTCGACGACGAGGACGTTCCCCTCGACGGTCACGGGTCGGCCGAGCCGGCCGGAGGTGGTGTCGTAGGCGAGCAGGCGCGCCAAGGCGACGGGATCGGTGAGGTCGTTGACGGCGACGACCTCGAGGTCGCTGTCGCGCTCCAGCAGTGCGCGCAGCACATTGCGGCCGATACGGCCGAATCCGTTGATGGCGATGCGAGTCATGTGCGGTGTCCCTTCCGTTCCCCCCAAGGTTCGCTCGCTGCGTCCACCCCTGCCACCGGCGCGATTGCCACGGTTCGCAAGGATCGCGCCACACTGCTGCTGTCGGCACTGCCAGGACCCGGCCCCACCCGATGGCCTTGCTCCAGCCGCAGCCCGCCTATGGCCCGGAGGCGAAGGTGCGCCTGTACTCGGTCGGTGTGGTTCCGAGGACGCGCTGGAAGTGCAGCCGCAGATTCGAGGCGGTACCGAGCCCCGCATCAGCAGCGATCTGCTCCACACTTCGCTCCGACCGTTCCAGCAGCTCCCGCGCCAGATCGATCCGCGCACGCATGACCCACTGCATGGGCGTGTACCCGGTGTCCTCGACGAACCGTCGCGAGAAGGTACGCGGTGACACCGCCGCCCGCCGGGCCAGCACCTCGAGGGTGAGCGGCTCACCGAGCCGGTGCAACGCCCACTCCCGGGTGGCGGCGAACCGTTCGCCGAGCGGTTCCGCACTGCGCGGCACGTACTGCGCTTGACCGCCGCTGCGGTACGGCGCTGCCACCAGGCGCCGCGCCGTGTGGTTCGAGGCGCCCACCCCCAGGTCACCCCGCAGGATGTGCAGACACAGGTCGATGCCCGAGGCGGCGCCGGCCGATGTCAACACACTGCCCTCATCGACGAACAGGACGTTCTCGTCGACCCGGACGAGAGGGAACTTCGCCGCGAGTTCCCGCGCGTAGTGCCAGTGCGTCGTGGCGCGCTTGCCGTCGAGCAGCCCCGTGGCGGCGAGGGCGAAAGCACCTGTCGAGATGGCTGCCAGACGCGCGCCCCGCGCGTGGGCGGCAACCAACGCGTCGACCACGGCCTCCGGGGGATCCTCCTGGTCCGGCAGCCGGTAGCCGGGGATGAACACGAGGTCGGCCCACGCCAGCGCATCGAGCCCGTGCGCCACCGAGTACGACAGTCCGTCGCCGCCGGTCACGAGTCCGGGCGCAGCCCCGCACACCCTCACCTCGTACGGCATGCTCCCGCGGGTGCTGAAAACCTGTGCGGGGATTCCGGTATCGAGCGGTTTTGCGCCATGGAGCACGAGGACGGCAACACGACGCAGGCGGGAGGACGGCACGCAGAAAAGACTACGCCGACCCTTGACCTTCGCGGCCCCGGCCGACTGCCCGGAGCGGTGACGGCGGTCGCGCTCACGGCGCTCACTGGTCGGACTCCGGTTCGGCGTCGTGGTCGCCCCTGGACCACGGGCGGAGCTTTTCCGGATTGCGCACCGCCCAGATGTGCGTGATCCGGTCGCCGCCGAGACCGAAGGCGGCCACCGCCGCGGTGACCCCCCGATGCTGCGCCACCAAGCCTGGCCGGCCGTTGACCGACCGCTCCAGCAGCGTCAGGCCGCCCGGCATCCTGCGGCTGATCTCCACGATGTAGTGGGCGATCTGCTTTGCGCCCACGACCGGACGCAGCGCCGCACCGGCCCGTCCGCCGCCGTCGGCGGTCATGGTGGCAGCGGGGTCGAGCAGACCGATGAGGGCGCTGATGTCCTTGGCCTCCCATGCCGCCTTGAAGTCCCTGACGATGCCGGCCTGCAGGATGTTCGGGGCCGCGGGGGCCCGCGCCGCGCGGATACGGCGGCGGGCCGACGTCGCCAGCTGCCGGCATGCAGCCGGCGTACGGCCCACCATCGCGGCTACTTCGGTGAAGGGGTACCGGAAGACGTCATGCAATATGAAGGCGACCCGCTCCGCTGGGGTCATAGCCTCCAGGACGACGAGGAAGGCCATGTCGACCGATTCGTCGAGAGTGACGCGGTCGGCTGGATCGACGGTGCTGTCGCCCGGTTGCCCGCTCATCCATTCCGTACGGTCGGGCAGCGGCTCCGGGACCCATTCGCCCACGTAACTCTCCCGCCGTGCGCGGGCCGAGCCGAGCACGTCGAGACAGATGCGACTGGCAACTCTCGTCAGCCAGCCGCCCGGTGAGTCGATGGCGTCCTGCTGTTCACGCGACATGGCGTACCAGCGGGCGTAGGTCTCCTGCACGGCGTCCTCGGCCTCCGCCAGGGAACCGAGCAGCCTGTAGGCGAGATTGATCAGCTGTCGCCGCTCGCTCATGATCACGCTGAGACTCGGGTCGACCGGGTCGACCCGGTCCGCCTTTTCGGTGCTGAGCTGGGGTGGTGCGGTCATGGTCTTCACGGCTCCCTCGATCGGATCTGCCCTCACCGTGTTCGACGAGACACCTCGACGATCTGTGAGGCCGCGGCACCGTCTCACATTTCCCGTTGCTGCGTCGTCGTCTCTGCAGAGACATCGGGCGCAAGCCCCGTAACGGAATCGAGGAGCTCGCCATGTTGCACACGGCTCAGCCGGACAGTGCCAAGTTGTCGACGTCGTGGACGCTCCCACGGTTGTCGGCGTTCGTACGGATCGCGCTCGCCCTGCAGACCGCGGCCATCTTCTTTCAGGCAGTCACGGCAGGTCTGTTGCTGTCCTCGCAGTACGGCGAGGTACTGCACAGCGCCGGAGCGCGCGGGATGTATGCCGCCGCGATGCTGTATCTGCTCGCCACGATCCTGGTGTGGAGACCAGGCGGCGGCCCCGCCCGTCCCATCCTCTATGCGACAGGCTTCCTGCTCCTCGCCTCGCTCCAAGTGGTCCTGGGCATAGCCCATGTAGCCTCCGTACATGTCCCCTTGGGTGTCCTGATGTTCGCGGGGAGTGTTCTGCAACTGGCAAAAGAGCTCTACGAGCGCCGCCCGACCCGTGCTCAAGGGGCGGCAGCCGGGGGAGTGGACGTCGAGCCGTAGGTCCCGAACGCCTGCCATGGGCAACGAAAACAGCGGCACGGGGACCGCCGACGAAACCGAGGCACCTTCGACCACCGGTGCGGATCGCTGCCGCATCCAGCTCCGACACCGGCTGCCTGCCGAGCTGCCGAGCTGCCGAGCCACCGGGCACGATCTTGCCCGACTGGTCGCGGACGACTGTTCGCTCGAGCTCCTCCGGTAGCCGGCGGCGTGCTGACTACCTCGTATCACCCGAACGCTGCGTGACGTCGGAGAGCAGTGCACGACTGATCATCCGGTGGCACCCCCATGCGGCGCCCCCGGTATCTCCCGCATGCAGATGATCTGTATGACCAAGGGGGGCTGGGCCGGTGGGTGACTCTCATGTTCCGTCCTGATGGAAGGTGTCCAGGAGGGCCAGTTCATCTGCGGAGAGACGCAGGGTGCCGGCAGCCACATTGGCCGTCAGATGATCCGGGTCCCCGGTACCGGGGATGGCGAGCACGTGTGGCCCCCGTTGCAGGGTCCAGGCGAGCCTGACCTGGGCAGCGCTCGCCCCGTGCGCCCGCGCGACGGACAGGACGACCGGGCTGTCGCCGCCCAACGCGCCTGCCTGACGTCCGGTACCGGCAATGGAGTAGAAGGGAACGAAAGCGATGCCCTGTTCGCCGCAGCTGCGTACGAAGGGGTCGTCATCAGGCCGCACGCCGATCCCGTACATGTTCTGTACGCACACCACCGGCGCGATGGCCTGGGCCTCGGCCAAGTGGTGGGGCTCGATGTTCGACAGGCCCAGGTGGCGGATGAGGCCGGCCTGGCGGAGTTCGGCCAGCGCCCCGAAACGGTCGGCGATCGGATCGGAGCCGACGATACGGAGGTTTACCACGTCGAGGTGGTCCCGGCCGAGCTGGCGCAGATTCTCCTCGACCTGACCGCGCAGTTGCTCGGGTCGGGCATGCGGCAGCCAGGCGCCCGACGGGTCCCGGCCCGGTCCGACCTTGGTCGTGAGGACGAGGTCGTCCGGGTACGGAGCCAGGGCTCGGTTGATCAGCTCGTTGGCCGAGCGCAGGGGCGAGAAGTAGAACGCGGCGGTGTCGATGTGGTTCACGCCGAGCTCCAACGCCCGGCGCAAGACGGTGATGGCCTGGTCGCGGTTGCGGGGGACGGCGGCCTCGGTGAGTGCCTCGCCGCTCTGCGGCAGGCGCATGGCACCGAATCCGATCCGGTTGACCGGCAGGTCACCGAGTTGCCAGGTGCCGGCCGCTGCTGCACTGATGGGCTGAGGGGTCACCGGAGGTCGCGCGAAGGGAGAGGAGAGGGCGGGCCGGGGCTGGTCGGTCTCTGAGGTCATGGACCGGATGATCCGTGCCGCCGGGGCTACAGACCACTGATTTGTGCATGCGTTAATGCTTGGTCCGACTGGCCCGTGTTCTCGCCGCCAGGAGCGGGCTGGCGCGGGCTGGGCCGTGGGGCTGGTTTGACAGAGGGCGGACGCGTGTCCGCGTCGGATGGTTCCGTGAGGCTCCTCACGCTGGTTCCTTCCATCCGGTGTCGACCGGATGCGGTGCGCCAGGCGTATGCCAGGTGTAGCGAGAGATCCGGGAGTGGTAGTTGACCGTCGAGGAGTTCGAAGAGTTCTACGCACAGGCAGCCGCACGGCTCACAGGTCAGTTGTATGTGATGCTCGGCGACCTGCACGAGGCGCAGGACGTCGTCCAGGAGGCCTTCGTCAAGGGCTGGAGCCGACGGCACCAGCTCGACCGCGAGGGACGGCCCGAGGCGTGGATCCGTACGGTCGCGTGGCGACTGGCGGTGAGCCGCTGGCGGTTCCGGCGTCGGTCTCTGGACGCGTGGAAGCGCACGGGTGCACCGCCGGACGTCCAGGGTCCCGGGCCGGAGCAGGTGGCGCTCGTCGAAGCACTGCGTGAACTGCCGGGTCAGCAGCGCCGCACGATGACGCTGCACTACGTCTGCGACCTCACCGTCGAGCAGATCGCCGAGGAGACCGGTGTGTCCGCCAGTACCGTCAAGACCCACCTGAGCCGCGGTCGGGCCGCGCTCGCCCCCCGCCTTCAGGACCCGCGCAGTGAGGAGGCCCCCGGTGCCTGAGCCCCAGGACCCGTTGCGGTCCCTGTTCCAGCAAGCCGCCGAATCGGGGCGCCGGCACGCGGCCACCGCACCGGTCGCCCGGATCGTCGAACGAGGTCGGCAGGCGCACCGGCGGCACGTCACCCTGGCCGTGGTCGCCGCGTGCCTCGTCCTGGTCGGAGGCGGCGCAGCCGCGTCCGCGCTGCTGCCGGGCACCGCGCCGGACACGGTCCCGGCAACCACCCCTTCGCCCGCCCGTCCATGGCCCGTCCCCACGACGCCGCCTCCGCCGCCCGCTCCCACGGCCCAACCCCCGTCGCCGGGTTCGAGCTCCGTCTCGACGGCGCCGCTACCGTCCACCACCACACCCGCTCGGACGGGTACACAACCGCCGACCGCCGGCACCTCGGCGCCCCCGTCCACGAATCTCCCCTTCCCAGGGAGCAGTAGGACGAGCACGGCCACCACCTCCGGCGGGTAGGTCGGGGGAGAGTCGCGGGGTGACCAGTCTGTCCCCCCGGGCCTCTACCTCTCCGCCCACCGTCCACTGTTCACCCTCCTCTGACCACGCCTCCTCCTCGCACATCGTGTGCCCCGCATGACCCACCCATTTCCGCGCGGCCTACCCCCCCGCCGCCCGACCCCACGCCGTGCCGCACCACCAACAGCCGGTGGGCGACGACCGCCATGGGGCGGTCCCGCACGCCCTCGTCCACCCCCAGGAGCCCTTGTGTCGCTCGTGCCGCCAAGCCTGCGCGACAAGGCCGCCCCCGCGCCGCACCGTCGTCATCCGGTGCCGGCGCGACTCTCCCCGTCCACCCCCACCGCGGGAAGGCTCGGCACGCGGCGCCCGGCCGAAGCCTTCCCACGGCGCCTCGTCCGCCGGCTACGCCCCCTCGACCGCGAGGTGTTGTGGCTGTACCTGCTGACCCGGACGGGCATCTGGACCACGGCCTACTGCGCCCGGTGGCTGTTTCCCTCCCGCGGGGGCGACCACGCCCCGGGCCCCGTCCTCGCACCGTTCCAACACTGGGACTGGGTCCACTTCCTGGGCATAGCGCGCGACGGATACTTCCCCGGTCAGGCCGGACCCTGGCACAGCGGTTGGGACAACCGCGAGGCCTTCTTCCCGGGCTTCCCGCTCCTGCTGCGTGCCATCCACACGGTCGTCCCGGACTGGACGGCGGCCGGTCTGCTGATCTCTTTCGTCGCGGGCGCCGTGGCCGTCGTGTCCCTGGCCCGGATCGCCGCACTGCACCTGCCCGGTACCGAGGGCGGCCGACGAGCCGTCCAGTTCTTCCTGTTGTCGCCGTGCGCGTTCTTCCTGGCCGTCGGCTACACGGAGGCGCTCTTCCTCGCCCTGGCCCTGCCCGCCTGGCTTGCCGCCCAGCGGGGCAACTGGCCTCTCGCTGCCGCCTTGGCGGCTGCGGCAACGACCGTACGCATCAGCGGGCTCTTCCTCGCCGCCGCGCTGGCCGTGCACTTCGTGCTGACCGGGCGGACCCGTCGGCACTGGCGGTCGCTGCCCTGGCTGGTGCTGCCCGCCGTGCCGGCCGTGCTGTACAGCTGGTACCTCCAGACGCACACAGGTGACTGGAGAGCCTGGCAGCACGCGCAGGAACGCGGCTGGTACCGCTCCTTCCACCCGCCGTGGGAGGCATGGGCCAACACCTGGGAGGGAGCCTTCGCCTCCTCCCAGGCCAGCGGGTACGCCTTCATGTTCCAGGCCGAACTGCTCGCCATGCTCGCAGGGGTGTTCCTGCTCGGCCTGCTGGTCCGTAGGCGCCGCTGGCCCGAGGCCGCCTACCTCGGCCTCAGCCTGTGGGCCCTCGGCACGTCCTACTGGTACACGTCCATCCCCCGCGCGTCCGTCCTGTGGTGGCCCCTGTGGACGGCCCTTGCCGCCTGGAGCCTGCGCAGACCCCGCGTCAAAACGGCCTACCTCTGCGTCGCCGCCCCACTGACCACCCTTTTCGCCCTCGCCTTCATGACGGGCCGCTGGGCCGGCTGAGGCGGCAAGGCGCGTGCGCCGGTCCGGGCTTCCTCCGTGCCAGCCCGCGCATCGGCTCCCCGGCCTGCGGCCTGTCCTGCGCCGGGCTGTCGGGGGGCCCGCGCCTGCTCGCCGAACCAGGGGATTGGCCCGTGGTCACGGTGGCGAAGTGGCCTGGGGCAAAGGCGGACGACGAGGTAAATTCATGATCATGAGTGAGAGCGACAGCACGACCCCGATGCCCCTGCCGCATTGCTGACCCGATATGAGGAGGCGGAGACCTGCGCCGATCCGAGCAGCGTGATGAGACTGCTGGGGGAGCCGGTGGGCGCCGCTGCCGGCGGTTTCACCAGCTACCGGTCAACCTTCGCCGAGGGTGCGGTGGGCGCGCCGGCCCACTTCCACACCAAGGCGACGGAGCTGTTCTTCGTGATCAGCGGATCCCTGCAGGTGCTGGTGGGCGAGGAGATCACCGTCCTGAACGAGGGGGACTTCCTCGCGGTTCCGCCGCACACCCCGCACGCCTTTGCCGCAGCCCCGGGCGCCACCGCCGACGTCCTGTTCGTGTTCACCCCGGGCATGGGCCGGTTCGATTACCTGCGTCTGCTGAGCCGCGTGATGCGGGGCGAGGCGGACGCCAAGGAGATCGCCGAGTCCGCGGAGCGCTTCGACAACCACTACGTGGACAGCCCCGTGTGGCGCGCGGCTCTGCAAGCCTCGACGTGATCGGGCCGACGGCGCCGTCCGCATGGCCAGGACCGCCCTGGACCTGGCCGCCGCGGAACGCTTCCAGGTCGACGGCCTCCGGCTCGGCGTCCTGCAGCAGACCGACGGACGGCTCCCCGGGCAGCACGACCTGGTGACGGTCGGACCGCCCGCCGAAGGCTGATACTTCGAACTCGCCGGCGATCCCGAGCGTCCCCTGCAGCCGTCCCCAAGGCCCCAGGGGCGTATGTGGACGCGGCGCCGGTGGCACGCCCGTCGACTCGCACCATCCCTACGGGGACGAGTACGGAGGGACGGTCGCCGCTCCGGACGGCGGCCGCCTCCGTCCTGTGCTCCCGCACCTGGCGCCGAGCCGTCCCCCGAAGGGGTGACGGCGCGACGCGCAACCCTCAGCCGGTCGGGGCGCCGAACCACCTCGGCAGGTGGGTCAGCAGATCCTGCTGGTCCTTGCCCACCCAGGCGATGTGGCCGTCCGGGCGCAACAGGACCGCGGGTGCATCCCCGTCCGCGTACGGTTGCGCTCCGGTGGTGCCGGCGGCGTCACCGGTACCGCTACCGCCACCGCTGCCGGCGCCGAAGGTGTCGCGGACGTCGACGACGTGGTCCACCCGGTCGGTCCAGCCCGCGACCGACAGAGCACCGGTCCGGTCGAGGAGCAACCCGCGGCCTTCGCGCATCAGCGCGTAGAGCCGCCCCTGCTTCAGTTCCACGTCCCGCATCCGGCGGCCGACCGGCTCGGGTCCGCCGAGGTCGTAACGGACATCGACGGCGGTGATCATCCCGGTCACGTACCGGTTCACTTCATCGAAGTCCATCAGCTTCGAGAACAGCCCACGCAGTGCCGTGGCACCCGGATCGGATCCCAGCAGAGTGATCTGGGCCCGGGTGTTGTCCAGTACGGAGGCGCCCACCGGATGCCGTTCCGCGTGGTAGGTGTCCAGCAGCCCTTCCGGCGCCCAACCGTTGACGGCGGCGGCAAGCTTCCAACCGAGGTTGAAAGCGTCCTGCACGCCCAGATTGAGCCCCTGCCCACCGGTCGGCGGATGAATGTGCGCGGCATCGCCGGCCAGCAGCACCCGGCCCACCCGGTAGCGCTCGGCCTGCCGGGTGGCGTCGCCGAACCGCGACAGCCAGCGCGGTGAGTGCACCCCGAAATCGGTGCCCGCGTACGCCCGCAGCTGCCGCTTGAAGTCCTCGAGGGTCGGCGCGGCCGCACGGTCCTCGGCCACCCCGTCAGCGGGCACGACCACCCGGCACACCCCTCCCTCGGCGGGAGCGACCCCGAACCGCAGCTCGGTCCTCCGGACGTCCTCCACGACGGAGGCGACCTCCGCGGGGTCCGCGGCCACCTCCATCTCGCCCAACAGCGTCTCGACCGTGGCGGGTTCGCCGGGGAAGCCGACGCCCAGCAGCTTGCGCACCGTACTGCGGCCGCCGTCGCACCCGACGAGGTAGCGCGCACGCAACCGCGAACCGTCCGCCAGCTCGACGTCCACCCCCTCCTCGTCCTGGCTGAACCGCACCAGCTCGCAGCCGCGCCGGAGGTCGGCGCCGAGTTCGAGGGCGCGGTCGTTCAGCAGCCGCTCGGTGACGGGCTGCGGGCTGGCGACGCCGTACGGGTGGGCCGTGTCCAGCCCCTCCGGCCACGGCTTCGTGATCCCCCCGAAATGGCCGCCGACCCGGAACGTCCCACTGACCGCGAGGAACCTCTCCAGCAGGCCGCGCTGGTCCATCACCTCGACGCTGCGTGTGTGCAGGCCCTGCCCGCGGGACTGCAGCGTCGGCTCGGTCAACTTCTCCAGCACGACCACCCGGACCGCGGCGAGCCGCAGCTCGGCAGCCAGCATCAGCCCGGTCGGCCCACCGCCGGCAACGATCACATCAATCAAGGCAACCTCAACTCGGCGACATCCGATGTCCAGAAGCCGGAACGGACCCGCGGATCCGGGCTTCGGTCGGTGATTCTGCGGGACGACCGGGGCCTTGCCGCAAGCCCCCCTGTGCGCTATAAGTTGAAAGAGGCAAGGACCGGGTATCGGCTCCTTGCCTTTCCTCGTTCTCCGTTCTCCGCTCTCCGGATGTCCGGCTCCCCCGTCCCGAGAAATCGGTGCGGACGAGCGGGAACAACCGGATGGTGCCGACCGTTGAGGTGGTGTGGGTGCGGGAAGGGGACAGTGTCCCCGGGCCCGATCACAGGCCTGCGGGGAAGATCGTTCGGCTGAAGCCCCGCAGAGCGCGCCGCCGCGAGGCGACCGCCCTTTGCGCACCCATCCTGTACGCCCCGGTCAGCCACCCCCCCCGGCTGAACGGGGCCCGCCCCGGCCAGTCACCCCCCCCGACTGGTCGGGGCCCTTTGCTCTATACCCGCCTGGCCTCCGCACCGTCCCCACCGGCCTGCTGCCGTCCCCGCCGTCCCCGCCGCCCCCGTGACCTGGGGTTCCGCGTCGAGGGGGTGGGGGTCGAGGCCCTGCCTAGCGCATCCGGGGTCGGAGTGGGAGGGCAGCGACGATGCCGGGTAGGCGTGGTGTATGGACACCGATGCTCTCGATCTCGATACCTCTGCCCCGACCCGGCACACCTCGGCCCTGAACACGGCCGCCGGCTGGTGGCTGGCCGCCCTGGACCGTCTGGAGCGGACCGAGGCCGCGGACGGCGCCATCAAGGCCCTCCAAGAGGGAATCCGCTCGTTGCCCCTGGGCGCGGCACGTGACCTGCTGCGCGGCAGGCCGCTGGGCCATCCCGTGCACCCGGTGCTGGTGCAGGTTCCGATCGGCTGCTGGCTGTCGGCCGCCGTACTGGACGCCCTACCGGGCACGCGGCGCGCGTCCGCCGCCTTGACCGCCGTCGGCCTGGTCGGTGTAGCTCCCGCCGCCGTGGCCGGCTGGGCCGACTGGGCGGATCTGCCGCCCCAGCAGGCCCGGGTCGGTCTCGCCCACGCAGTCTCCAATGTCGCTGCGGTCGCCTGCTACGCGGCATCCCTGACGGCGCGCCTGCGGGGGCGCCCCATGCGGGGCAGGCTGTGGTCGGTCGGTGGCCTCACCGCTGTGGGGCTGAGCGGCGCGCTGGGCGGCCATGTGGCCTACCGGCGGGCCGTCGGACCGGATGCCACCCCCTGACAGGATGAGGGCAAAGGGAGGCGCATTCCCGTTCGCGCCGATGTAAAACAGATCAACTCTCCGGGAATGCGTGCCGAATGCCGGGGCAATCGGCTCCTCGGAGGTTGATAATCATGGTTCCGCTGCTTCTCGTTCTTCTGCTCGCCCTGATTCTTTTCGGTGCCGGTTTCGCGGTGAAGATCCTCTGGTGGGTCGCCATCGCGGTACTGGTCCTGTGGCTGGTGGGCTTCGTCGCCCGTCCGAAGGGTGGCAGCCACCGCTGGTACCGCTGGTAGGCAGGCGGTCCGCCCGTCCGCCGGGAATTCTCTCGGCAGGACGCGTTTCCCGGTACGACCGGAAAACGCCTGGGTCAAGCACATTACGCACATCACGCATATGTGGAGGGGTAGTTCGCATGACTGAAAACGTGTGGGGTTATCGCGAGACGTCCGGATGGCTGGCCGGCGCCGATCTGACCGACTACAAGGTCGAGGCCACGGACGGCTCCATCGGCAAGGTCGACAAGCACTCCGACGAGGTCGGTTCCGCGTACATCGTGGTCGACACCGGTCCCTGGATCTTCGGCAAGGAGGTCCTCCTGCCCGCGGGCACGATCAGCCGGATCGATGCGGACGAGCAGAAGATCTACGTGGACCGGACGAAGGAGCAGATCAAGGATGCTCCGGAGTTCCACCGGGACAAGCACCTCGACGACGCGGACTACCACCGCGAGGTCGGCGGCTACTACGACGGGCCGCACCGCCTCTGACGGAAGCGGACGCGGTCGACGGGGCGGGGCGGCACCCACAGGGTGCCGCCCCGCCCCGTCTGCCTGCCCGCGCCCCTGGCGATCGGCGTGGCCGCCGCCATGCCGGCCGGCCGGCCCCCGTACGGTTCGGTGAACGAGGTCACGGGGTCACGGGGTCACGGGGGCAGTACGGCCGGGGAGACGGCGGAGCGGACCAGCAGGTGCGGGCTGCCCGCGCCCGTCGCGGGCACCGACCACAGGTCGGCGCCGAAATCACCCGGAAGCCCGTAGAGCAGCGTCCCGTCGTCGAACCACAGCGCCTGGTCGTCGACGCTGCGCTCCTCGGCCAGGGCGGTCTCGGTGGCCGTGCCCAGGTCCAGGACGTACAGCCGCCACGGGGCGTCGGCCGGCAGGCCCGCCACCCGCTTCTTGAACGCGATCCGCGTCCCGTCGGGCGACAGGGACGGGCACTCCGCGTTCTCCCGGAGCACCTGTAGGCGGCGGCCCCGCAGATCGCCCTCGACCAGGTGCGTGCGCCCCGCGGAAGCCAGGGTCGCGTAGAAGCGGTTGTCGTCGGCGGCGAAGGTCACCCCCCAGATGTTGTGGTCGGCCGCCTGACGGCGCCGGCCCCCCTCCGACACCGCGAAGTCCTCCAGGTTCGGGACGAGCAGCCCCGAGCGGGTGTCGTAGACGGCGGTACGGGTGGAGAAGGTGCCGCCCGCGTACGAGTCCCCGCTGACGAACACCGTCCAGGCCAGCAGCCGCCCGCTGGGGGAGACCCGCGCGCGGGTCGGCGTACCCGGCACGTCGAAGGAACGGACCGGCCGCAGCGCCGCGTCGAGGACCAGCGCCTCGTAACGGGGGACCACCCCGCCCGCGCGGCGCAGGCACACACCCGTCCCCGCGGCCGCGTGGAAGCGCAGGCAGTCCTGAGGTGCGGTGGTCCGCTCGCCCTCGGGCGCCGCCAGCGGCACCGAGGCGATCGTGTCGCGGCCCGGCCCCCAGGCGAGATTGCGGAACAGCAGCCGGCCCCGTTGCTCCAGGCCCACCGCGCCCGACTGTGCGGCGGGGCCGCCCGGACGGGCCTTTGCGCGCTCGCCCGCGCGGTCCGCGGCGCGGACCACCGAGACCACGGCCACCGCCGCCAACAGGGCGGACAGCACGGCCAGGACGAGGACCTTGCGCAGCGTGCCCGTCATCGCAGGGCCTCCTTTTCCAGGATGCCGGACGCCCGGAGCACCGCGATCGCCAGGACGAGGCCGCCGGCCGCACAGGCCAGTGCGGCGCCAGGACCCGCGTACGTCCATCCGGCGCCGAACAGCAGCGCACCCGCCAGGCGGGCCAGTGCCTGCGCCGTCTGGACCACGGCCATGCCGCTCGCCCGCAGCGGTGCGGGCAGCAGCGGGCCGGCGGCCGCCATCAGCACGCCGTCGGTGGCCGCATAGAACGCGCCGAGGAGGACGAGGACGAGGACGGCTGCAGCCGCGCCGCCCAGCGGGGAGAGGAGCAGGAGGTACGCCGCCGCCAGCGCCGCATGGCCCGCCAGGAACACCGGACCCCGCCCGGCCCGGTCCGCGAGCCTGCCCAGCGGGACGGCGAGCAGCAGGAAGCCGGCCGCCGTCGCCACGGGCAGCAGCGGGAACACGGCCGCCGGCAGCTCCAGCCGCCGCTGCAGCAGCAGGTACACGAAGGAGTCCCCGACCGTGAACACCCCGAGCAGGGCCGCGGCCGGCGCGAGCCGCCGCACCCCCGGATCGCGGAGCACGGCCGCCGGCCCCGGTCCGCGGCGGGACGGCGGGACGGGCCGGGCCGGTTTGCCGCGGACGTCCCGGACGAACAGGGCGAGCAGCAGCACCGCGAAGGCCGCGGTGCAGAAACTGACCGTGAACACGGTCTCGTAGGCGTCATGCGCCGCCCACAGCACGCCGAAGGCCACGAGCGGGCCCAGCAGCGCCCCGGCCGTGTCCATGGCCCGGTGCACTCCGAAGGCCCGGCCCTGCCCCTCCGGCGGGGCCGACAGGGAGATGAGCGCATCGCGCGGCGCGGTCCGCAGGCCCTTGCCGGCCCGGTCGGCGGCCAGGACGGCCCCGATCGCCCACGGGGCGGAGACCGCGAGCAGCCCCAGTTTGCAGACGGCGGACAGGGCGTAGCCCGTGCCCGCCACCAGCTTGTGGCGGGCGGTCCGGTCGGCGACGTGCCCGCCGGCCAGCCGCAGCAGGGCGGTCGCGCCCTGGTAGAGCCCGTCGAGCGCGCCGAAGGCCAGCGGCGACATGCCGAGGCCGACGACGAGGTACAGCGGCAGTACGGCGGTGACCATCTCCGCGGAGACATCCGTGACCAGGCTGACCAGGCCGAGCACGAGCACGTTCCCCGCGACGGCGGGGCCGGCCGCCGCGCGGGGCAGGCCCCGGGCGGCGTCGGACGCGCGACTGGCCGACACGTACACGGATTCCTCCTTCCGTTCCGTCAGGAACCAGCAGATCAGAACCAGTTGAGGGTGAGCGGGAAGGTGGTGCCCGCCGACCTGCCGGCCGCATCACTGACCGAAGCGGTGACCTGGACGGTCCCGGATCCCCAGGGCTTCCCGCTGATCCGGCCGGTCCCCGCGTCGATGGACAGGCCCCACGGCAGACCGGAGGCGGTCCACCGCAGCGGGGCCTGCCCGCCGGAGGCCGTCAGCTGGATCGTGCAGGACTGGTTGAACTTGCAGGTCTGCGCCCCCGGGTCGACCACCGACAGACCACCCGGCGGCGGCTCCTCACCGCCCGTGCCGAAGACCTCCGTGATCGGCTGGGCACCGGCAGCATTGCCCGCGTGAGCGGTCCCGAACAGGTCCTCGAAGGTCCGCAGCAGGTTGAAGTGGTTGTACGCGCTGCCGTACCGGCCCTGTTTGACGTGCGCGCCGTAGAAGACGGTCGCGATCTGGTTCGACCCCAGGTAGTTGTCCTCGTCCCAGGTCAGGACGAGGAGGCTGTTGTTGGCCTTCGCCCACTGGGCGTACGCATCCAAGTTGTTCCTGACCCAGGTGTCGCCCGTGGCGACGGAGCAGGAGTGCATGTCGTTGCACTGGTTCGGGACGACGAACGACAGGTGCGGCAGCGCCTCGAAGCCGGTGCGCGGGAACTGCGCCCAGGTCTTGCCGGTGTCCAGGGGTACGTTGGTGAAGGCGAACCACGGGTTGTGCTTCTGCGCGTACTGGCCGTTGGTGCACGCCGTGGAGCCCTGGCTCGGCAAGTCCTCGTTGTACGAGGCGAAGGTCTTGCCGACCGCGAGGAGTTCCTGGCCGAGGTTGGGAGCGGACATCGACTGCGGCGTGTAGCAGCCGTCGCCCGTGATGCCCTGGGTGGCGCCCGAGAACAGGTTGAAGTAGTTGGGCTGGCTGGGGTGGGTCAGCGCCTTCATCCCCGTGAGGCTCGCACCCGCTCCCGCGAGCTGGTTGACGTACGGGGCGTTGGCGCTGCCGATGATGTCGCCGTACTGCTTGTTCTCGAAGACGACCACCACGACGTGGTCATAGGCCGGAAGGGCGGCAGCGGCAGCGGCAGCGGCGGGCGTCGGCGCCGAGGGGGCGACGGCGGCCTGCGAGCTGCCGGTGGCCAGGGCGGTGACCAGCCCCAGCGCGCAGGCGATGCCGGCCGCGGCCGCCCGCCGCCTGCCGCCCCGCGCCACCCGGCCGCCGTCCGGCTGCACCGGTCGGTCCGCGTCATCCCGTGGTACGTGTCCGGTTCTCATGTCCTGCCTCCTGTGTCTCGCCGCGGCCGGAACGGCCCGGCTCAGTCCTCCCGCCGGGCCGCACCGGCCACGGCGATGTTCACGAAGCGCGGCGCGGGCAGGCCCCGTGCGCGCAACTCCTGCACGACCGCCGCGCGCACCGCCGTCAACCGCTCACGGGGCAGCAGCACCAGAACGCTGCGACCCGCCCCGCGGCCCGGCGGCCAGACGCTGAGCGCACCCGCCCGGCGGGCACGGTCCGCGCCCCGGTCCAGAGCGGCACGCCGCTCCTGCGCGGAGCCCCGGACGGCCATGAGCACCAGGTGCGCCCCCGACGCCGGCGGATCGAAGGGCACACGGTGCGGCTGCCCGTCCGCGCCGGTGCCCAGCGCCGTGCCCGGCCGCGCACACAGCACGGCGGCGTGCAGGGCCGCATCGTCGCGCGGGGCCAGCCCCCGGATCAGCCCCGCCAGCAGCTCCCGCCCGGGCCGCGGCTCACCCGGCGCGGTGTGCACATCCGTCACCGCGAGCGCCACGGCGCAGTCGCGGGGCTCCGCCAGCCGCAGCCCCGCCGCCTCGGTGAGGGTGCCCTGGACGTGCAGATCCGTGCCGACACCCCCGTACCCGGCTCCGGCGAGGGCCCTCAACAGGGCGTACGGGCGCGCCGCCCAAGGCGGCGTCTCGGGGGACGGCCCGGCCAACGCCAGCGTGCAGGACTGCGCGGGATGGCTGAGGGAACTCAACCGCACCACCCCGTCGGTACGCGGCGCCGCGGCGGCCGCCACCGGCCAGCCGGCCGCCGCCACCAGGCCCGGCGCGTCCAGGTGGAAGGCGTGCGGGGCGCTCCACACCGCGGCCGGAGGCCGGCCGTGCGCGACCTCCAGCGCATGCGCGACCAGGCGCAGCAGCGGGTCGGCGGTCGCCCGCAGCGCCAACGGCCCCGACCCGGCGGGCCCTTCCGCTGACCGGGCGCTCACCCCGCCTCCTTGCGGGCCAGCATCCGGTACGCGTTCCCGCCGTCCGTGCGGCGGGCCGCGGCGCTGCGCACCGCGTCCAGCAGGCCTGCCGCCGCGAGCGCCGGCAGGGCAGCCGCCCGGACCGCCTGCCGGGCTGCGCGCCGGGTTGGGCGCAGCGCCGCCGGGTCGGCCCACGGGCTGTGCGGATCGGGGGCGAGCCGGTTCGCGGTGAGGGCGACGGCGCCCACGAAGTCGTTGTGCTGGTGGGCGGGCCCGTGCTGCTCCGCAAGGACCGTGAACCCGCGCTCGGACAGTGCCGCCCGCAGATTGCCCGCCGGGATGAGGTGCTGGTGCTGCGGCTGGAACCACGGCAGCCAGTGCGGGCCCAGCAGGCGCGCCATCCGTGATTGCGGGTCGGGCAGTTCGATCAGCAGGTACCCGCCCGGCACCAGGACCTGCGCCGCCGCGTCGAGTTCGGCGAAGGGGTCGCGGGTGTGCTCCAGATAGTGGTACATGCTGACCGCCTCGTACTGCCCGGCGAGCTTGGCCGCGAGGTCGGGGAACTGGCCCTGGTAGCCGGTCGCCACCCAGCCGCGCCGCTCGGCCTCCCGGACCCCCTCGCCCATGTCGAGCCCGTCGAAGCGGGTCTGCGGCCACACTTCCCGGGCCACGTCGCAGAAGTGGCCGTGGCCGGTGCCCACGTCGAGCCACGTGGCGGGGCGGCCGTACGGGGCCGGCATCGCGGCCCGCGCCCGGTAGTGGGGGCCGAGCCGGCCGAAGACGGTTCCGGCGCCCTCGCCGCCCCGCCCGTCGTAGAAATCCCGGTAGTAGAAGTCCAGCCCCTCCACCGTCAGCCGCGGATTCTGGAAGACGTGCCCGCAGGACCCGCACTCCTCCAGGGTGAAACGGCCCGGCTTGCCCTGCAGCAGGTC
This sequence comes from Streptomyces sp. cmx-4-9, assembly GCF_046548835.1. Classification (NCBI taxonomy): domain Bacteria; kingdom Bacillati; phylum Actinomycetota; class Actinomycetes; order Kitasatosporales; family Streptomycetaceae; genus Streptomyces; species Streptomyces sp. cmx-4-9. Next base: position 970,831 of record NZ_JAEBEE010000002.1, read on the forward strand.
CGGCATGCGCACCCGCACCGACAGCCGGGACGAGCCGCACCACGGGCAGTGGGAGCGCCGCGGTTCGAAGAACCGGTCGGTTCCGTCCGCGAGTTCGGCGGCGTACCCGGCCCGGCGGTCCTGCTCCGCGGCCTCCTGGAAGGACCGGGCCTCCACGGCCGTGCGCAGCCCCGCGCCCAGCGACCGCAGCGGCCGGACAAGACTCGCGCGGGCCAGGTCCGCAGGGTGCAGCGGCCCGCCGGTGCCCAGTACCAGGGCGGGCTGCACGCAGTACAGCCCGGCCGCGGCGGCGCCCCACCGGCCGTCCCGCACGGCTGCCGCCGCGAGCAGGGCGAGGCCGCCCAGCCGGGCCGCGGACAGCAGGCCCGCCGGCAGGCCCTGGGCGCGGAGCCCGGCGGCCCCGCCGCCGGGTCCCGCAGTGCCGACGGAGAGGCCCGGGGCGACCGCCAGGTCCGTCGAGGCGGTGGCGTACTCCTTCAGCCGGCGGGTCAGGGCCAGCAGGTCCGCGCGGTCCCGCGGCACGTCCGGGTCGGTACCGGACCGCGCCAGGACGTCTTCGGAGACGAGTACGGCACAGCCCGCGCCGCGCCCGGCGGCCAGTCGGTCCTGCCGGTAGGCCGCCGGATCGACCAGCCGCAGCAGCCCGAGGGCGTCCTCCGCGGGAAGGTCGGCGGGCAACAGCTCCAGTACGTCCAGCCCCTCCCGGTCGGCGTGGGCGCAGGCGGCGGCGTACACGCCCGCGCCGACGGCGACCCCCCGCGCGGTGAGCAGCCGCCGGCGCGGCCCCGGCACGGGGGCCTTTGCAGCGGACCCGCCCGCCGGGGGCGGTGCGTCCCCGGCGGCCAGGACCGGCAGCGCGTGCAGCCGCAGGCGGGCGCGTACCGTCCCCGCACCGAGTGCGGCGGCCATCACGGCGGAAACCCATGGGCTCATACGAGCCCCTCCAATCGGTCGGCTGCGGTGGCGGCGCCCCCCGCAGCGGCGAAGGACGCCTGGATCCGGCGGGCCGCACGGCGGTGCGGGCCGAAGTCGTCCAGTACGGCAGCGAGCGCGTCGTGCAGGTCGTCGGGCCGGGCCCGGGCGAAACGCACCCGGACCCCGGCCCCGGCGTCGGCGACCTGCTGCGCGACGATCGGCTGGTCGTCCCGGATCGGGGCCACGACCAGCGGGAGGCCGTGGGCGAGCGATTCGCACACCGTGTTGTGGCCGCCGTGGCTGACCACCGCGTCGAGGTGCGGCAGCAGCCGCAGCTGCGGTACGGCCTCCTGGAGCAGGACGCCCGCCGGGACCGGGCCGGTCAGGTGCCGGGGAGCGGCCAGGATCAGCTGGGCCCGGTCAGCGAGCCGCTCACCGGCCGCCAGGACCGCGGCGTAGAACCGCGATCCCGCCTCCTGGTTGAGCGTGCCCAGCGAGACCAGCACCCGGCGGCGCTCCGGGTCGAGGCGCGTCCACGGGAAGTCCCGGCCGGGCGGCCGGGCGCCGAAGGCCGGCCCCACGCAGGCGTAGTGCGCCGGGAACGGCTCCGCGCCCCCGATCAGCTCCGGGGTGGAGAACACCAGGACCAGCCGGTCCGAGAACCGCGGATCCCAGCCGGGAGGCGCCCCGCATTCGGCGAGCAGTCCGGCCAGCTGCTCCGCCACCCACGCGCCGACCTTGGGGAATCCGGCGAACGGGCGGGTGAACTCGGCCGAGGTGCTGGCCGAGGTGACCCACGGGATGCCGAGCCGGCGGGCGACCATGGCCCCGGCCGGCGCCTGCTGGTCGGCGACCACCACGTCCGGGCAGAACGCGGCGACGGCACGTTCGACGCCCGGCACCATCGCCCGCGCCAGCGGCACCAGGGCCTCCGCCCAGAGGAACCGCAGGGCGGCCACGCCCCGCAGGTCCCGCCACCGCCCGTGCAGGGCGGCGTACCCCCCGGAGTCCGGGCCCGGTACGTCCCCGGAGGGGAACAGCCGGGCGTGCGCGGGCAGCAGCCCGGACAGGACCTCGGCGGGCCCGGTCCACGCGCTCTCGTGCCCCCGGGCGGCCAGTTCGGCGGCGACGGCGACGGTCGGATTGACGTGCCCGGCCAGCGGGGGCACGACGAACAGGACCCTCATGCGCTCAGCGCTCCCGCCCCGGCGGCCCGGCGGACGGCCGCCGCATGCGCCAGTACGGACTCCCGCAGCACCCCGCCGGGCTCCTTGAGGACGTCGTGGCCGAGCCCCGGCAGGATCCGCAGCGTGCCGCGGGAGGCGGTGCGGACGAACTCCCGGGCGCCGGGGACCAGCTCGGAGTGCTCCCCGCAGACCACCAGGACCGGGCAGCCGACCGCCGCGTAGTCGGCCGGTGTGAAGGTGCGGCCCGACGCGATGTCGTCGATGAGGGTGGTGCGGTTCAGGAGCGCATCGGCGATCGCCGTCAGCTTCGCCGCCTTGCGCAGCCGCAGCGAGGACAGCTCGGCCGGGACCGGACTGTCCTCCAGACTGAGCGCGGCCACGGACAGGGTGTCGACCATGTTCTCCACCCACGGCCCGCTCAGGGGCGGTTCGAGCAGGGTCAGGCCCGCCACCAGGCCGGGCCGGGCCAGCGCGGTGTGCAGGGCGAGGGTGCCCCCGTAGCTGTTGCCGACCAGGTGGACCGGCTGCCCGTCGAGCCCGAGGGAGGACAGCAGGGCCACCAGGTCCCGGACGGCGCTGCCGCTGTCGTAGCCGGACGGGGGGCGCTCGCTGAGGCCGTGGCCGCGCAGGTCGTAGAGGACCACCTCGTGCCCCGCCCGCGCCAGCGGCAGGGCCAGCGGGCAGTAGAAGCTGGAGAGGTTGTCGACGACCAGCCCGTGCAGGAAGACCACCGGCACGCCCGCGCCCCCCGCGCCGCCGGACCCGGGGGTTTCGGCAGCGGGCAGCCGCTGGACGTGGAAGCGCAGCGCGTTGGCGAGGATCTCGGCCATGGCCGGCTCAGGCCGCGGGAGTCGGGCGTACCGGCAGGGCGGCCAGCGCGCCGTGCGCGACCCGGGCGATGTGGTCGACGAGCTCGCCGACCGACATGGCCAGGATCGCCTCCATGTCCTTCTCCGCGAGGAAGCCCATGAGGTCGACCCGGGACCCGTAGCGCTCGTGCAGCAGCTCGGCGAGCGCGACGAACTCGATGCTCTCCAGCGCCAGGTCCTCGTTGAACGTCGTCTTCATGGTGACCTCGTCGGCGAGGAGGAACTCGTCGCCGACCACGCGGACGAGCATGCCGGTGATCTCGGCGAGGATGTCAGATGCCATGACTGTTCTCCGTCGGGGTCGGAAGGGCTGAGGGGGCGGACGTGCGGGGGAGTGGGACGGCGTTCGGGCCGGGCGGGACGGTCCAGGCGACCTGGTGGCCCGCGTAGGCCGCCGTACGAATCCGGTGGGTCAGGCCGGCAGGGGAGCGGACCAGCAGCCCGCCCGCCGGGTCCTCGGTCACCTGCCAGTGCACGAGGCGCCCGCCGAGGCCCGTCCCCTCCGCTTTCGAGGCCGCCTCCTTGGCGCACCACAGAGCGGTGGCGGACGCGGCCAGACCGCAGCCGTCCCGGGCCGCACGCCGCTCGGCCACGCGGTGCTCCTCCGGCGTAAGCGCGATCCGGATCAAGGCGCCGGGATCCTCCGCCACCCGCTCCACGTCGATGCCCACGGGGGATGCGGCATGCGCGAAGGCCACGGCGACCCGGTCCTTGTGGGCCAGCGACACGTGCAGTCCGGCGGCCAGCCCGCCGGGCACCGGGCGGCCCGCCCCGTCGTAACCGACGGTGACCTCGGCCGGGAACACGGGCCCGGCGCCCCGGTCCCACAGGAGCTGCCGCAGGGCGTCCTTCGCGGCGATCCGGCCCAGCAGCCAGGGCGCGCGGGCCCGTGGCGCCAGCTCCTCGTACGCCGCGCGCTCGGCGGCGCCGAGATAGCGGCGCATGACCAGTTCCTGTGAGGCCGGATCGCTCCAGCGCCGGGCGGCCGCGCACCAGCCGTCGGGCTGCGGTTCGCCGATGCCGGACACCTCCGGGGTGAACTTCATCGGCCAGACCCGCTCGTCGGCCGCGAACCGGCGGTACGTCCACTCGTCGAGCCGCGCCCACACCACGCCGTCGGGGGTGCGCAGCTCCACGTCGCCCCGTACGGAGGTGGGCCGCACCTCGCGGATGCGGGCCGTCGCCGCCAGCAGCGTGCCCTGCGGGGGCGGGGGCCCGTACAGGCGGATCCGTCCGAGCACGGCCGGGAACACCAGCCGGTCGGATTCCAGGCGCAGTTGCATCCAGTGGCCGAGGAGCTGCCCGGCGGCGTCGAGCAGCGCCCCCGGAGCGGGCAGCGCCCGCAGCACGCCGCGGATCCCGTCCTCGGCCACCGCGGTGACCTCGTGGACCCCGGCGAACCGGGGTCCGTGGAACATCCAGCGGTCCCGGTACAGCGCCTCGGCGGAGACCGGCGCCGGACGCTCGCCGGTGAGGGGGGCCGGATCCGGCGGCGGGGGAGCGCCGTGGTCGGAGCCCAGGCGCACGACGACCGACGCACAGTCGCCGATGTCCACCCGGACCAGGTCCTCGCCGGCCGGCCGGACGCGGAACGCGACGTCGACGGCCGGGGCGACGGGGAGCCAGAGCAGGGCGCGCATGTCGTCGAAACCGGTGACGCACCGGCCGGGCCGGCCGGCCAGCGCGGCCTCGGCGGCCAGCTCCAGCATGGTGGTCATCGGGACGACGGGAAAGCGGTCGGAGTCCTCCGGCCAGCCCTCGGGCTGCAGGTAGACGCAGTGGTCGCGGACGGAGGGGAGGGTGTCCAGGGACAGCCGGCGGGTCTGTACCCGCGGTCCTGACGGCTCGGGAGCCGCGGGACGGTGCACGGCCCGGCCGGCCGGTACGCCGCCCGCCGCGGCGGCCCCCGCGTCCGGCGCTGCGGCCAGGGCTTCGGCGACGGCGCGGGCAGCCGCCTGCGACTCCTCGAGGACGGCGTCCAGGGCCGACAGGAGCACGGGCCGGCCGGCGGCGCCGCCGCGGCCGGGCAGCGGGCCGCGCTCCCACAGGGGGGTGGCGGCTCCGTTCAGCCGTACCAGCGGCGAACCGAGGTCGAGCCGGACCGGGCGCCCCGAGCGGTCCGCCGGGGGCCGGGCCGCGAGCCGGTCCCAGCGCGGCTGGAGTCCCTCGGTCCACAGGGCGGCCGCAAGGTGGCGCAGGGCGTCCAGCCCCGGCAGGCGCGAGGACGAGGCTGCGACCGCCAGGTGGTCCTTCCCGCGCAACGTGTCCTCCACGAAGCCGGTCAGACTGCCCGGCCCGGCGGAGACGAAGGCCCGTACGCCCTGCTCGTGCAGCCGCAGCGTCAGGGCCCGGAAGCGCACCGGCTCCAGGAGATGGCGGACCACGAGCTCCCGGACCCCTTCCTCGTCGCCCGGGTACGGCGCCACCGTGGTGGCGGACCACACGGGGACCTCGGCCGGCCGCAGCGGCAGGCGTCCGAAAGCGGTCCGCACCTGCCCGAGGTACGGCTCCCACATGGGCGTGTGGAATCCGGACCGGAAGGGCAGCTCCCGGCCCGTCACCCCTTCCTCGGCCAGCCGTTCCAGCACCGAGGCGATCCGCGCCGGCGGACCGCAGACCACCGACTGGTGGGGGCAGTTGTCGTGGCTGAGTGCCACGTCCTCCAGGCCGTGCAGCGCGGCCGCCGCCTGGGGCGCGCCGCAGCCCAGGGCCGCGTACACCAGGTCCGGTACCGCGAGCGATCCGGGACGCAGCGATCCGAGGAAGGTGTCCACCGCCTCCTGCGGGTACATTCCGGCGACCACCATGGCGGCCCACTCGCCGACGCTGTGCCCCGCCAGCAGGTCGGGCCTGATGCCGAGCCCGGTCAGCACCCGGGCGAGGAAGCGGCCGGTGGCGAGGACGTCCAGGGCCCGCTCGACGAGCCCGTCGCCGCCGGTGAGCGCCGGAGCCGGGACGTCGAGCTGCGCGGCCACCTCGCCCAGGGCCGGCGCGAACTCGGGCTCCAGACCCGGGAACAGGAGGGCCAGTCTGCCGCCGGGCTCCGCAGCGTACGGGCCGAGGAGCGGCCGGGGCGTGAACCACACCCCACCCCGGCCGCGCCAGGGCCGGCCGCGCGCGACGACCTTCGCGGCGAGTGCCAGGCGCTCGTCGTTCGGCTCGTGCACCGCCAGCCGGCAGGGACCGCCGTCCTGGCCCGCCGCGCTGCCGGCCCCGCCGACCCGCCCGGCCAGCCGCCGCGCCAGCTCCTCGGGCGTACCGGCGGTCAGGAGGAGTACGGATGCGGGCGCGGCGCCCCCGACGGCGGACCCCCGCGGGCGGACCGCAGCCCGCACGGGACCCAGCGGCAGGAAGCGGCGTACCGGGGGCTGCGAGGGACGGGGTCCTGGGGGCGCCTCCTCCAGGACGGCGTGGGCGTTGATCCCGCCGAACCCGAAGGCGTTCACCGCCGCCCGGCGCGGCTGCGGTCCCCGCTCCCACGGCTCGGCCGCGTGCACCGGGCGCATCCGGGTCCGGGCCAGGCCCTCGTGCGGCTCGTCCAGGTGCAGGGTCGGCGGCAGCACCCCTTCGTGGAGGGCGAGCGCCGCCTTGATCAGACCGGCCATGCCGGACGCCTGCATGGTGTGGCCGAGCATGGACTTCACCGAGCCGAACGCAATCGGGGCGGACGCCGCCGGTGGGCCGAACACTCGCGCCAGCGTCGCGAGTTCCGCCTCGTCGCCGATGGGGGTGCCCGTACCGTGGGCCTCCAGGAGGCCGATCGAACCGGCCGCGGCCGGATCGAGGCCCGCCATCGTCCAGGCCCGCTCCAGCGCCTGTACCTGGCCCTCCACCAGGGGGCTCATCAGACTCGCGGCCCGCCCGTCGCCCGCGACGCCGATCCCGCGGATCACCGCGTACACCCGGTCGCCGTCCCGCCGGGCGTCCGCGAGCCGCTTGAGCAGGACCACGCCCGTCCCCTCGGACAGCAGCGTGCCGTCGGCCCGCCGGTCGAAGGGGCGGATCCGCTCGCTGGGGCTGAGGGCGCCCAGCTGTGTGAACACGCTCCAGAGCGTGGCGATGTGGCAGTGGTGCACCGCGCCCGCGACGACCAGGTCGCAGCGGTCGGACGCCAGTAGGGCGACCGCCTGGTCCACGGCCAGCAGCGAGGAGGCGCACGCCGCGTCCAGGGTGTAGGCGGGGCCCCGGAAGTCGAGCCGGTTGGCCGTCCGTGCGGCGGTGAAGCTCGGCACCAGGCCGATGGAGGCCTCCGGCTGCTCCGGGCCCAGGGCCTCCTGGAAGGCCTCCCGGATCGCGGCGATCCGGCCGGCGCTCAACTCGGGGGCCAACTCGTGCAGGGTGGCGCTCAACTGGTGTGCGGTGCGCACCCGTTGGTCGAGGCGGGCGGTGGCCACCCCCATGAACCCGCCCCGGCCCAGCACCACGCCGATGCGTCCCCGGTCGGCGGGCAGCCGGTCCTCGCCGCCCGCGTCGGCGACGGCCTGCGCCGTCGCGTGCAGGGCCAGCAGCTGGTCGGGCTCGGCCCCGGCGACGGCCGCGGGCATGATGCCGTAGCGGGTGGGGTCGAAGGCGGCGAAGTCGTCGACGAACCCACCGCGGCGGCAGTAGAAGCGGTCGCTGCCGGGTGGCCCGTCGGGGGCGTAGTACACCTGAGGGTCCCAGCGTCCGGGCGGCACCTCGCTGATCGCGTCGACGCCGGCGAACAGGTTGTCGCGGTAGGCGGCGAGACCGCCGGCGCCGGGGAACACGGCGCCCATGCCCACGATCGCGGCGTCGGCCGGGCGCGGCTCAGCGGTCATCGCGGGCTCCCGGGTCCGAGGCGTGCGAAGGGTCCTGGACGTGCGAAGGGTCCTGGACGTGCGAGGGGTCGGGGTCGTCCGCGAGGTCCGAGGGCTGCGGTCCGCGCTGCCGGTCCTGCGCGCCGCCGCCGCCGTCGCCGTTGCCGTTGCCGTGTCCGAGCCCGCCTCCGCCTCCGCCTCCGTCGCCCTCGCCCTCGCCGTCGGCCATGAGGACGACCTGGGGGTCGGTGCCGTAGGCCAGCTCCGCGAGGAAGGCCTCCGTCCCCGCGTCGGGCTCGATGAGCGCGATGCCCCGCTGCGCGTACGCCCGCTCCAGCTCGGGCGTGACCATCCCGCCGGCCTCGGAGGCCCACGGACCCCAGTCGACGGCGAGAACCCGGCCGGGCGACGCCGCGGACCAGACGTGGGCCAGGGTGTCGAGGGCGTCGTTGGCGGCCGCGTAGTCGCTCTGGCCGCGGTTGCCGTACACGCCGGCCACACTGCCGAAGAGGACAACGAAGGCAGGGGCGGGCGCGGGCGCGCCCCCCTCGTCCGCGACCGCCGCGGCCAGATGGCGGGCCCCGTCCACCTTGGTGGCGAAGACCTCGGCGAAGGCCGCGGGGTCCTTGTCGCGCAGCAGGGAGTCCCGGAGCAGGCCCGCCCCGTGCACGATCCCGTCGAGCCTGCCGTGCCGGGCCCGGATGCCGGCCACCACCGCGCGGACCGCGGCCTCGTCGGTGACGTCGGCGCAGTGGTAGCGCACCGACGCCGCCGCGCCGCCGAGGGCGTGCAGGGTGGCCCGCACCTCCCGGGCGGCCAGCACCCGCGAAGCCGCGGCCTCGATCTCCGCCGGGGTCCGCAGCCCCCCGGCGATCAGTGCGGCGCGCAGGGCGACCCGGTCGTGGGCCGAAGCCAGCGCGGGGTCCTCGGCGGCCCCGGGCGGGGGAGTGCGGCCGATCAGCTCGATGTGGCAGCCCGTGGCCCGGGCCAGCGCCAGTGCGGCGCGGGCGGTGATGCCCCGGGCTCCGCCGGTGACCAGGACGACGCCGTCGCCGTCCAGGGGCACCCGCGCGGGCCCGGAGGACGCGAGCGGGGCGGACACGGTGGTGAGGACCCTGCGGGCGCCGTGGGTGTACCCCACGGCCACCGGACCGTCGGTGGAGCACAGTTCGGCGAGCAGGTGGGCGGCGACGCGCTCCGGACGGTCCTTGGGATCGATGTCCACGGCCCGTACCAGGGTGCCCGGGCATTCGAGCGCGGCGCTGCGGGCGAACCCGCGCAGCCCGATGCCCGGCGCCGGATCGGGCGCGGCCGGGCCGTGCCCGAAAGCCCCGCCCGCCGCGGTGGCGAGCAGCAGCCACCGCACCCCGGAGAGCAGCGCCCCGCGCAGCCGGGCGAAGGCCTCGGGCAGTACGGGATCCGGCCCGGCGCGCAGGGCGCTCAGGTCGACGAGGCCGTCCACCCCCTCGGCGGCGAAGGGATCGTCGGCCGTGACGGCGCGGACCCGGGCCCCGTGCGACTCCAGCAGCGCGGTCAGCGCGGCCCCCACCCCGAGGTCGTCCCCCGCCAGGGCGAACGTCCGCCCGGCCAGGACCGTGGCGGGATCCGCCGTGACGGGCGGCCCGGCCGGGGAGGCCTCGACGCGGAACCGGACCGGGCGGCGGACCAGGGCCCTGCCCGGGCCGGCCGCGACCGGACCCGGGACGGCGACCGGGGCCGCGGCGGCGACGGGGACTGCGGGTACGGGGACGGTCGGGACGGCGACAGCCGGGACTGCGGCCGGGGGCGGCGCCGACCCCGCCGGTTCCCGGGCGGTGATCCACTCGACGATCCCACGCAGCGTCTTGATCCGGGACAGCTCCTCCACGGCCGAGGCCGCGGAACCGTCGAGCCGGCCGGCCAGCCCGATGCGGTCGGCCAGGGCCCCGACGATCTCCACGCGCTTGATGGAGTCGACGGAGAGGTCCGCCTCCAGGTCGAGGCCCGGATCCAGCATCTCCAACGGGTATCCGGTCCGCAGGTGGACGATCTCCAGGACGGCGTCCATGACCTCGGCCGCGGTGCGCGGCGGGCGGACGGCCGCAGCCGCTGCGGGGTGCGCCGCCCCGCCGCCGTCCTCGGTGACCGTCACGCCGGCCGCTTCCGCCACGGCGTCCGCACCGGGGAACGCCGCCGCCCCGGCCGGTTCCACCGCGCGCGGTCGCACGGGCCCCGCCTCGCCCAGGTAGCCCAGCAGTACGTCGCGTTGGGCGGCGACCAGATCCCGCGCCCCGCGCAGGTACTCCAGGACGGCCTCCTCGCGCCGGTCCGCGGCGGCGGCAGCGGCCGGCGGCGGCAGTAAGACCCGCCGGGCCGGCTGCAGCCCGCCCACCACCGGCGCCCCGTCCGCGGTCCGCACCAGATGGCCGTCCACCAGCCACCCGGGCCGACGGGGCGCCCGCGCGGGCAGCAGCGAGGCCCGGCCCTTGAACAGCGCCTCCGGATCCACCGGCACCCCGGCCGCCGCGAGTTCCGCGAGCGCCGCGAGCAACTGCGGCAGGCCCGGCTCCCCGGGCACGTCGCAGGCGACGGCCGTGTGCGGCCGATCACCCAGGATCCTGCCGACCAGCCCCGTCAGGACCCGGCCGGGCCCCGCCTCGACGAAGGTCCGCACCCCCGAGGCGTACATGGCCTCGACCTGCTCCACGAAGCGCACCGGCTCGGCCACCTGCCGGGCCAGCAGCTCCCGCACCTCCTCGGGCCCGGCCGGATACGGCCGGGCCGTGGCCGTGGACCAGACCGGCACCTGCGGCTCCGCCACCGGCGTACGGGCCAGCTCGGCAGCGAGGCCGGCCACGGCCCCCGCGACGACCCCGCTGTGGAAGGCACAGGCCACCGGCAGGCGTTCGGCGCGCAGCCCGGCCGCCTGCAGAGCGGCCACGGCCGCCTCGACGGCCGGGGTCGGGCCGGAGACCACGCACTGGGCCGGGGCGTTGTGGTTGGCGACCACGCACCCGGCCCGCTCCGCGGTCTCCCGGACCTGCTCGGGGGCGGCCGCCACGGCAGCCATCGCCCCGGGGTCGTGCCCGGCGGCCTCCAGGATGGCCGAAGCCCGGTGCGCGCTCAGCCGCAGCAGCGCAGCGGAGTCGAGGCTGCCGGCCGCGTACAGCGCGGTCAGCTCCCCGTACGAATGCCCGGCCGTGCAGTCCGGCCGTACGCCGAGCGCGCCGAGCAGCGCGTACGAGGCCGCGCCCGCCAGCCCCAGCGCGGGCTGCGCCACGCGCGTGTCGGTGACCGCGGCCCGCTGCCGGGAGCGGCCCTGCGCCGTGAAGGCCGCCGGCGGGAACATGGCGGCCACCACCTGCTGCGGGGCCTCGTCCAGCAGGGCGCGCAACCGCGGGAAGGCCACGTACAGGTCGCCGAGCATGCCCGGACGCTGGCTGCCCTGACCCGGGAAGAGGAAGGCCACCTTCCCGGGATCCGCGCCCGGCGCCCGCACCCGGACCCCGTCGCCCTCCGTGAAGGTACGGGCCCGCTCCAGCTTCGCCGCGAGGTCGTCCAGGCTCGCAGCGGTCACCGAGACCTGTACGGGCCCCGCAGCCGACGCGGCCGTCTCCGCGGCCAGGTCACGCAGCGGCCAGGGCCGCCCCGCGCCCTCGTTCTCCGCGAGCCTGGCCGCCAGCCGGTCCATCGCCCGCGCCGCCGCACCGTGGTCGGCGCCCCGGAAGCAGAACAGTTCGGCGGGCCATGCGTCCAGACCGTGCGCGGGCTCCTCCTCGTGGCCGGCCAGCACGGCGTGGTAGTTGGTGCCGCCGAAGCCGAAAGCGCTCACCCCGGCGATCCGCTGCCGTACGGGCGCCGCCCACAGCCGGGCCTCGGTGTCGAAGAAGAACGGTCCGGCCTCCGCCCGCCAGTCGGGGTGCGGTGCGTCGAGGTGCAGCGTCGGCGGCCGCACCCCGGCGTGCACCGCCCGCGCGGCCTTGATCAGCCCGGCCAGTCCGGCCGCGCACTTGGTGTGGCCGATCTGCGATTTGACCGAACCGAGCGCGCACCCTGCGCCGGGGGCGCCGTCGGCGCGGGATGACCCGTCGGAGGCGGCGAACAGCTCCGTGAGCACCGCGAGTTCCGTGCCGTCGCCGACGACCGTGCCGGTGCCGTGCGCCTCGACCAGCCCCACGTCGGACGGCGCGACGCCGGCCCGCGCGTACGCCCTTTCCAGAGCCCGCCGCTGGCCGTCGGGCCGGGGCGCCGTCAGTCCGAGGGAGCGCCCGTCGCTGGAGGCGCCGACGGCCTTGACGACCGCGTACACGCGGTCGCCGTCCCGCTCCGCGTCCTCCAGGCGCTTGAGCACCACGGCGGCGACACCCTCGCCCAGCGCGATCCCGTCGGCGTCCGCGGCGAAGGGGCGGCAGCGCCCGGTGGGGGACAGCGCCCGTACCGAGGCGAACATCAGGTAGTCGTTGATGCCGTTGTGCACGTCCGCGCCGCCGCACAGCACCATGTCGCTGTCCCCGGACCGTAGTTGGCGGCACGCCAGGTCCAGGGCGGCCAGCGAGGAGGCGCAGGCCGCGTCGACCGTGCAGTTCGCGCCGCCGAGGTCGAGCCGGTTCGCGATCCGGCCCGCGATGACATTGGCCAGCACACCGGGGAACGAATCCTCGGTCAGCTTCGGCAGCCGGGCGTCCAGCTCCGCCGGAAGCTCTCCGAAGTAGCCGGGGTACAGGGCGCGGAAGCCGTAGGCGCCCGCCAGGTCCGTGCCCGCTTCCGCGCCGAAGACCACCGAGGTCCGCGAGCGGTCGTAGCCGCGCCCGCTGCCGTAGCCGGCGTCCGCGAGCGCGCGGGAGGCGATCTCCAGGGCGAGCAGCTGCACCGGTTCGATCCCCGGCAGCGAGGCCGGCGGGATGCCGTGGGCGAGCGCGTCGAACGGCACCGGGGGCAGGAAGCCGCCCCACCGCGACGGGGTGCGCTCCCCGGCCCGGGCCGGGTCGGGGTCGAAGTACAGCGCCGAGTCCCAGCGTTCGGCCGGCACCTCGGTGACGGAGTCCCGGCCCGCGACGACATCGGCCCAGAAGGAGGCCAGGTCCCCCGCTCCCGGGTAGGCGCACGCCATGCCGACGATCGCGACGTCCAGCGGTTCGGCGTCCGGCGCCGCGGGCTGCGCCACGGGGGCGAGTTCCCGGGTGCGCCGCTCCAGGAAGGCGCTCGCCCCGTCCGTCACCTGTGCGTGCAGTGCGGCGACGGTGGTCGTGGCGGACCGGGCGGTCGCCGCCTGGCCCAGCATGAAGAGACCGTCGCGCCGCTGCTCCTCCTCGGTGGCGGGCACGGGTCCGAGGCGGCCGTGCCGCAAGCCCTTGCTGGCGATGCGCAGCCGTCCGAGGTTGAGCCGTTCCAGCTCCTCCCAGACCTCGCGCGGGTCCGTCCCGTCCTGCGTCATGCGCAGCCGCGCCGCCTCGAAGGTGCCGGCGTACGCGGTGGCCGCGCACCGCGTGGCGTGTCCCGGCGCGGTCCGCAGCAGCACGGTCTCCTCGCAGTCGAGCGCGGCGGACTGGAATCCGGGCAGGACCGCCCCGGCGGTGACCGCCTCCGCCGTGAAGAGGTAGGCGGTGCCCATCAGCACCCCGATCCGGGCGCCCCGTTCGGCGAGCGGTGCGGCGGCGACGGCGACCATGGCGGCGGACCGCTCGTCGTGGATGCCGCCCGCGAAGAGCAGGTCCAGCGCCGGGACGTCCTCACAGGCCAGCAACCGGTCGATCTGCTCCTCCCAGAGGGTGAAGGAGGACCGGGGCCCGATGTGGCCGCCGCACTCCAGCCCCTCGAAGACGAACCGCCGGGCGCCCTGGGCCAGGTACTGCCCCAGCAGGCCGGGGGAGGGGACGTGCAGGTGGGTCCGGGTGCCGACGGCCTCCAGCGGGGCGGCCTGGGCCGGCTGTCCGCCCGCGATGACCGCGTACGGGGGGCGGGTCGCCTCCACCGCGGCGAGCTGCTCGGCCCGCAGCTCCGCAGGTGCGAAACCGAGCAGCCCCACGCCCCAGGGCCGGCTGCCCAGCAGGCGCGCGGTCTCGGCGAGCAGGGCGCGGACCTCGTCGCCCGGCATCACGGCGAGCGCCAGGTACGGGACCCCGCCCGCGGCCGCGACGGCCTCGGCGAAGGCCGCCTGGTCGCTGACCCGCGTCATCGGGCCCTGCGCGACGGGGAGGTGGGCCGCCCCGGGGCGGGGCCGCAGCGGAGCGCTCCGCACGGCGGCGTCCAGATGCGTCGCGACCGCTTCGCGCACGGCCTGCACCACGCCGCCCGTGGTGCGGTAACGGTCCGCCAGCCGGACGGCGAAGGCCCCGTCCTGCCCGAGGGGCAGGGGGTGGGTGTGCAGGCCCCGGGCGCCGAGCCGGTGGGCGAGGCCTTCGGGTTCCGGCGGCGTCAGGTCGGGGCGCGCGTACACCCGGTGGCCCGCGACGACCAGGGTCTCGCTGCCGTCCAGGGCGCGGAGGGCGGCGGCGACCTCCGAGGGGAGGGCGCTCACGCCCTCGGTGGTGAGGGCGAGCTGGGAGTCGAGCACCACTCCGGCGGCGCCGCCCGCGACCGCGGCGGCCGCGGTGTGCAGCCCGATTCCGCCCTGGACGAGGACCGGGACGGTCACGTCCGGGTCGGCGAGCAGCCGCTGCAGCAGCACGAACGCCGTGAGCTCGCCGATGCGGCCGCCCGCTTCGTGCCCCTTGGCGACGACGGCGTCCGCCCCGGCGGCCACGGCGGCCGCCGCCTCCTGCGGACTGGTCACTTCCGCCCATACCCGCCGGGCGCCGCCCGCCGCCCAGGCCGCCGGATGCGGGTGCTGGGCGGGATCAGCCAGGAGCACGGTGTCCACCTCGCCCGGGAGTTCGTCCGGCCACAGCGGGCAGCCGGCCGGAACGCGCACGCCGTAGGGCCGCCGCAGGATCCGCGACGCGTCGGCCAGGGCCCGGCGGGCCGGGCCGGCGTCTCTGCCGAGGTCGAGCAGCCCGAGCGCGCCGGCGCGTTCGGCGGCGACGACAATCCGGGGGTTGGGCTCCTCGAAGGGGCTGACCGCCACGACGAGGTCGCGGACGGGGGAGGGGGCCGGCTGAGGGGTCACAGGCGCTCCTGACAGGCCGAGCGGGCGGGGGGACGGCAGCGCGGGGCAGGCGGACGGGAGGTGGCGCGAGGCGCGGCGCCGAGCGGTGGCCCGGCGGGTGGCGCCCGGCGGGATCGCCCGGCGGGTGGCGCCGGGCAGGGGCACGGGGACGGCGCTGAGCGGTGGCACACGGGGATGGCGCGGAGCAGTGGCGCTGAGCGGTGGCACGGGGCGGCGGACAGCGGCGGCGGTGCAGTGCGGCGAGGATCCGGGCGGTTCGGGTGGGGGTGGCGAGGACCGGTTCAGGCCGCGGCGGAGGCCCACCCGTCGAGGGTGACCCGCCGGTAACACCGTCGTGACGCGTTGCATGGTGCGGTGGCCGCCGGTGAGTGTCAACGCCCGCATTGGTAGGGTCCATTGGTTTCCAGCCGCCCCGCTGAACCCACGGAATCCGCACGCTGGAACCGCTCCCACAGCCCGGGCCTGCGCTGATCCACGCACCGGAATTGTCCATTCCGTGCACAGCCGCGGTACGGGACCGCACCCGGGCATGCCGGGCCGGCATGGCTCGCCGTCAAGCCGGTATGAGGGCGTCCGCAATCGGCCGGTTGTTCACCCGGCCGCCCCTTACACCTGGAGGGTCCTGGGGTTACCGTCCGCTCATGACCCCCACACTCGCGCAGCTTCGGTACCTCGTCGCCGTCGCGGACTGCCGCTCCATCACCGGCGCGGCCGCCTCGGTGTTCGTCGCCCAGTCGGCCCTCTCCCGGGCCGTGCAGGCCATGGAGCGGGACCTGGGCGTGGAGCTGCTCGCCCGGCGCGGGCGCGGTGTGGACCTGACGCCCGCCGGCACCCGCGTGGTCCGGCTGGCCCGTACGGTGCTCGACGCGGTGGAGGCGATCGAGGACATCGGCCCCCCGCACGGTCAGGGCAGCAGGGCCACCCTGCACGTCGTGGCCACCCCGACCCTGGCGCTCGACCTGGTCGTCGACCTCGTCCCGGCCTTCGCCGAGCGCAGTCCGGGCGTCGACGTCCGCCTGCACCAGGTCGACAGCCGCGAGGTGCTCGTCCAGGAGCTCGTCGACGGGACGGCGGAACTGGGCCTGGTCGACCTGCCCGTGGACAAGGAGCTGTCGACGCACCACATCCAGGAGCGGGAGGTCGTCCTGATCTCGCCGCTCGGTTCCCGCCTGCCCGACCCGCTGCCCTTCCGGATGCTCGACGGCCTGGACATGGTGCTGCCGACGCCGGGGACCGGCCGCCGCACCGAACTGGAGGCGATGTTCAGCTGTCTCGGAGTGCGGCCCGTGCCGGCCCTGGAAGTCAACGAGCGGCTGGCCTGGGTGACCGGCGTCGTCGACGGCCGCGGCTCGCTCATCTGGTACCGCGACGTCGTCTTACGGGCCTTCGGCCACCGCGCCGAGGTCCGCTCCTTCACCCCGCCCCTGCTGCGCCCCGTCGGCATCGTGCACGCCAGACGCCCCTTGAGCCGCGCGGCCCGCGCCTTCCTCGCCCACGCCCGGCACAACTCGCCCGTCCGCGAGCCCAGTCGCTGACGACCGCCCCGCCACCGGCGGGCGCCGCGCCATGCCCGTCCGGCATCGGTCCATGCCCGACGCGGCAGCAGCGGTCCTGGGCAACTGCGGCCGACGACCCCACCTTGTCCCCATGCCCCGACTCCTCGCATCCCTCGCGGCCGCGGCCGCCGCCACCGTGAGCCTGGCCCTGCCGGGCCCACTGTCGCACGCCGCGGCATCCCCCGCCCCTGCCCCGCCCCCGTACCGGCGCAGGCCGGGGCGCCTCCGGGGGCGCTCGCCCCGGAACGCGCCTGCACCCTGCCCGCGGGCCTGACGGAGATCAGCGGACTCGCCACGAGCACCCGCCATCCCGGCGTCGTCTACGCCGTCAACGACAGCGGCAACACCAACCAGGTGTTCGCGATCGACTGCACCGGCCCCACCGGGCAGCTCAGGGCCACCCTCACCCTCGCGGGCACCTCCAACACGGACTGGGAGGCACTGGCCGTGGCGAGGGACCCGGCCGGCCGGCCGGTGGTCCTCGTCGGCGACATCGGCGACAACCTCGGCGCCCGCGCCGAGGTCACCGTCCACGGCTTCCCCGAACCCGAGCTCCTCACCAGCACCACCGTCACCCCGGTCACCTACCGTCTCGCATACTCCGACGGACGCCACGACGCCGAGTCCCTCCTCGCCGACCCCGTGACCGGACAGTGGTACGTCGCGAGCAAGCTCATCGGCGCCGCCGGCCGGCTCTACAAGGCACCGCTGCCTCCGCAGCCCGGCGGCCCCCACACCCTCACCCCGGTCCGCCCCGGCCCCGTCTTCGCCACCGACGGCGCGTTCTCGCCCACCGGCCGGTCCTACACCCTGCGCAGCGGCGGGCCCCTCGGCGCGAACACCGCCTCGGTGTACGACGCCACGACCGGTGCCGTACTGGCCCAGGTGGCCCTGCCCGCCCAGCCCCAGGGCGAGACCGTGGCGTACGCCGACTGCGCCACGCTCCTGGTGGGCTCCGAGAACGACAACCAGCTCTGGCGCGTACCCCTGCCCGCGGAGGCCGCCCCCGGCTGCGACGGCACCCCACCGCCCACCGGGGACCTGAAACTCGCCGACCCGGGCCCGCAGGCGTGCCGGTTCACCAGAGCTGCACCATCCAGCTCACCGCGACCGGCGGGAAGCCACCGCTGCGCCACACCGCCGACAGGCTCCCCTGGGGCCTGTCCCTGGACGCGGCGACGGGCCGGATCACCGGCAAGCCCTGGGGCTCGGGCACCGTCCGCATCTCCGCCACCGTCACCGACGCCACGGGAGCCTCGGCCGGCGCCTCCTTCCCCCTCGCCCTCAGCTGGTTCTGACGGCCCCGGCGGAGCTCCCGCGGGGGCAGGTCATCCCGGCGACTGCGGTGGCGGGGGCGGGATCGTGTCGATGTCCGGCGCGGCTTCCGGCCAGACCAGCAGGACCGGGCAGGGGGCGTGGTCGACGATGAAGCGGCTCGCCGGGCCCAGGCTGTGCGGGCCGAGGTGGGTCCGGTCGCCGTCCCGGGCGACCACGAGCACTTCGGCGCCCGCCGCGGCGGCGACCACCTCGTGCCCGGCGCGTCCGGTGCACGCGCGCCGGATGCACGGCAGCCCGAGGCGGGCGGCCGCGGCGGCCAGGAGCCGGTCGGCCGACGCGGCGGCCAGGTGCTCCACCCGTGTACCGGGATCGCGCGCACCGTCCCCCCGGCCGAGGAGACCAGCGAACGCGCCGTGCGCCGCGCCGGGCACGTCCGCCGGTGTCACGTGGACCAGCACGACCTCGGCGCCCCGGAGGGCGTGGGCGCGTGCGGCGTCCACACAGGCGGGCCAGGTGCCCTCGACGATCCAGACGACCACGGCCACCGTCAGCCTCCTCCGATCGTGGTCAACGACACCCACAGTGCCACCACCGCGGCGCACAGGCCGGCAGGTACGGCGTACAGGCCGAGCCGGGTGAACTCCTTCAGCTCCACCTCACCGTCGTGGGCGTGCACGATCCGCCGCCACAACAGGGTGGCCAGGGAGCCGGCGTAGGTGAGGTTGGGGCCGATGTTCACCCCGAGCAGCACCGCCAGCACGGCGCCGGGCCCGGCCGGGGCGACCAGCGGCAGCAGCACCAGGACGGCCGGCAGGTTGTTGATGACGTTGGCCAGCACGGCGGCCACCGCGGCGGTGCCCAGCAGGGCGAGCAGCCCGGTGCCGTCCGGCAGCAGCCGGCCCAGGGCCGCGCCCAGCCCGTGGTCGACGACGGCGCGCACCACGATGCCCAGGGCGAGAACGAAGGCGAGGAAGGGCACCGCGGCGGCCCGAAGGACGGCGACGGGCGTGGTGCGGCGCCGGAGCAGCGCACGCACCGCAAGTACCGTCGCGCCCGCGGCGGCGGCCCAGGCGGGATCGAGGCCCACGGCGGAGGCGGCCACGAAACCGGCCAGGGTGCAGGCCACCGTGGCCAGGGCGAAGACCGGAACCTCGGCAGGCCCAGCCGTCGCCGGGGCGGCTGCCCCGGCGTCCAGGTCGGTGGCGAAGAACCGGCGGAACACGAGGTATTCCACGCCGATGGCCACCAGCCACGGCAGGGTCATGAGGGCGGCGAACCGGGTGAAGCTCAGCCCGCTGGCCGCGAACGCCAGGAGGTTCGTCAGGTTGGAGACCGGCAGCAGCAGCGAGGCCGTGTTGGACAGGTGGGTGCAGGCGTACACGTGCGGCCGGGACCGGGCTCCCAGCCGGGCGGCGGTGGCGAAGACCACCGGGGTCAGCAGCACGATCGTCGCGTCCAGGCTGAGCACCGCGGTGATTGCCGAGGCAAGGACGAAGACCTGCGCCAGCAGACGGCGCGGCCTGCCCGCCGAGGTGCGGGCCATCCACGCGCCGCACGCCTGGAACAGCCCCTCCTCCTCGCACAGCTGGGCCAGGACGAGCACGGCCGCCAGGAAGCCGATCACCGGTCCCAGCCGGACGGCCTCCTCCACGGCGTGGTCCAGGGAGATCACCCCGGTGGCCACGGCCACGCCGGCGGCCGGCACGGCGAACACCGCCTCGGACCGTCCCCAGGGGCGGATGACCGCGCACGCCAGCACGACCACGAGAAGAAGGAGGGCGAGGATCTCCGCCGGTGCAGTGCTCACCGCTCCATGATCTCCGGCCCGGCGGCCGGAACGGTCCCTGGCCGTGCACGGGCCGCCCGGTCCCCGCGGATAGGGTGGCCGCATGACTGTGCTCGTGTACGAAGACTTCGGCACCGGACGCCACCGCGAGGCCTCCCTGATCAGGCACGCGCTCGGCAGCGTCCACGACGAGGAGCTGATCGCCGGCCTCGCCGGGGGGATCGGCTTCATGTACTTCGTGTTCGAGTACGAGGGCCGGCAGCCCATCCCCACGATCGTCGCCCAGGCCCACCCGGAGCCCTGGGTGCAGGTCGCGCTCGGCCGCCTCGGGGTCCCGTACGACGCCACGCGTGCCATGAAGCCGCGTTGGGGCCGGGTCCGCGCCGCGCTCGACGAGGGGCAGCCCGCGTTCTGCGTCGTCGACCGGTCCGCGCTGCACTGGCACGAGGCCGACCCGGACGCCGAGATGACCGGAGCGGACCCCCACACCGTGGTCATCGCCGGGTACGACGGCGACGACCTGCTGATCGAGGACGGCGAGCCGACCCCGTACCGCATCGACCGCGAGGAGTTCGGCGCCGCCTGGACCGCGCACCGCAAGGGCCGTCACCAGCTGATCGTGCCCACCGGGCCCGCCGAGGGGGAGCCGGACGTGGCGGGGGCGGTCGCCTCCACCGTCACGCACTTCACCGGAGCGGTCCTCGGGAACCAGTTCGACGTGAACTTCGGCTTCACCGCCATGGAGAAGTTCGCGGCCCAATTGCGCGACGGCGCCACCAGGACGGGCTGGGAACAGCGCTTCGGCAGCTCGCCCGAGGCCCTGCGCGCCGCCACCCGGCGGCTGTACTCCTGCCTGGAGGTGGAGTGGACCGCCCCCGGCGCGACCCGGCCGCTGTACGCCGACTTCCTCGACTCCGTCGGCCGCCCGGAGGCCGCCGCACTGTTCCGGGAGTCCGCCGGCCACTGGTCGCAGCTCGCCTCGCTCGCCCGGGACGCCGACCCGCAGGCGGGCGCCGACGAGCGGCGCACCCTCTTCGACGCCTGCGCGGAACAGGTCGACCGCTGCCTGGACGTGGAGCAGCAGGCGGTCCGGGCCCTGCAGAAGTAGCCGGAGGTTCCCGCGGGAAGGCCCCGCCCGCCCGCCCGCCCGGCGCCGTGCGGCGCCCCCGGCCGGGGGTGCGCCGCGTCAGGCAGGGGGCAGCGGCGGACGCCGCTGCCCCCACGGGCGCACGTCCTCCAGTTGGGCTGCCACCCGCAGCACGCTGACCTCGTCGTCGCGCCGGCCGACCAGCTGCACGGCGAGCGGCAGCCCGTCCGCACCGTGTCCCGCCGGGATGCTGGCGGCCGGGTGCCCGGTGACGTTCCACAGGGCGGTGTAGGCGATCATCGGGCGCGAGCGCACCAGCGCTGCGAGCAGTCCGGCGCCCTCCAACGCACCGACCGGGCGCGGCCGTTCGGCGATGACCGGGGTCAGCAGCAGGTCCATGGTCGTGAACATCCGGTCCGCGCGCTCCGCCAGCCGTTCCCCGGCCCGGATCCCGCGCTCCACGGCGGAGGCGGGAAGCCGCCGCGTGAGGGCGAGGAGGCGCCGGGTGCGCGGCTCCAGCAGGTCGGGGCGTTCGACGGCCTCGGCCTCGGCCCGCACCCCGCCGCAGAACTGCGCCACGAACGAGGCCGTCGCGTCCGGGTAGCGCGGGACCACCTCGCGCACCTCGTGGCCGAGTTCGCGCAGGGCCCCCACGGTCTCCCACAGGGCTGCGACATGCGCCGGATGCGGCCGCACCCCCGGTACGGCCGGGGTGGCGCTGTAGCCGATCCGCAGCGGCCCGGGCGGGGTCTGCAGAGCCCGCACCCAGCTGGTGGCGGCAGGGCGGGCGCTCCAGCGGTCGGTGGGGACGGACCCGGCCAGGACGTCGTAGAGCAGGGCGCTGTCCCGCACGGTCCGGGTCAGTGGGCCCACGGTCCCGAGGGCGTACCAGAGGTGGGGGTGTGGTGCGGTGGAGACCCGGCCGCGCTGCGGTTTGAGCCCGAACAGCCCACAGCAGGCGGCCGGGATGCGCAGGGACCCGCCGCCGTCTCCGCCGAGCGCCGCCCCGACCAGTCCGGCGGCGACGGCGGCGGCGCTGCCGCCGCTGGAACCGCCCGGGGTGCGACTGGTGTCCCACGGGTTGCGGGTGGGTCCGTGGGCGGCGGACTCGGTGAAGGGCCACTGGCCGAATTCCGGCATCGCCGTCTTCCCGACGATGACGCCTCCCGCCGCACGCAGGCGGCGTACGGCCTCGCAATCGGTCCCGACGGGCGTGCGGTTGGCGGCCCCGCCGAAGGTGGTCACCTGCCCGGCCACGTCCAGCTCGTCCTTGACCGCGACGGGCACGCCGTGGAGGGGGCCGCGGGGCTGCTGCGCGTCCCGGGCGTCCGCCTCGGCGAGGGCCTGCCCGGCGAGCACGGTGCGGAAGGCGCCGAGTCCGGGGTCGATGCGGGCGATGCGCTGCAGGGAAGCCTCGACGAGGTCGCGGGAGCTGGCCTTGCCGGTGCGCACCAGCTCGGCCTGCCGCTCGACGCTCTGGAACATCAACCCGGCTGCGCGGTCCTGCCCTTGCCCCCCGCCGGGAACGCCCTCGCGGTCTGTGTCCACCGTTGCCGACCCCTCGCCTCTTACCAATGGGTAACTTCGGGTCAGGCTCGCGCCCCGCCGCTTCCGCGTCAAGTCCCGCGCGGTGGCCCCGGGTGCGCGGCGCCGAAGAGGCGCACGGGAAGGGGCGCAGGGCTGCTGCAACCCGCCACCACCCCGGCGTACCCGGCCGGTGCGGCACCCACCACCGCACCGGCAGTCGGTGACGCACCGGTCGTGGACCCGAGTCTAATCGCGGCCGACCTGCCTCCGAGCCGCGCCGGCGCCCTGAACCTGCTACGGCTGCGGCAGGTAGGCCTGCCGGGTGGCACAGGTCCAGACCACCGGCTTCAGCCTGCCCGCCGCGTTGACCGCGGCGCCGCCGACCCGGCCGTCGTCGGAGACCGACGCGGCCGTCCCCGCCCGGCCCGCGGCGAGCCGCGGCAGGGCGAGGACCGGGCCGCTCCCCGGCCAGAGCTGCGCCTGGTCCTGCACGGCCTGCTCGTCCGGGTGGAACTTCGCGGTCCCGACGGCGACCTCCGTGGTCGGGCTGACCGCCTCGAACGTCCCGTACGGATGCGTGGTGAGCACGCCGGGCGAGGTGCCGGGCCCGGTGTACGGGAGAGTCCAGGTCCACGGCGTGAACGCGTACCCCGGCCCGTACCAGTCGTAGCCGACGACGCGGCCGCCCTCGTCGAGGTCCTGGACGTGGCTCTCCTGCGTGCTGGGGGCGAGGGACCTGGCCGGGCCGCCGTCCCCGGGCCAGACCACGGGATAGGTCGCCTCCAGGTGTGCGCCCGTCTCGGGGACCTCGTGGTCCTGCCGGGCCATGCCGAGGACGTCCCCCTTGTTGTTGACGGCGGTGACCAGGTCGAGGCTGGTGCCGGGACCGGCGTCGGCGGGCAGCGGCAGTTCGCGCACCGTCACGCCGTCCTTCCAGACGAGGCCGGTGCCCGCCCGGTTGCGCGAGACGACGTACCCGGCATCGTTGACGTCGGCCTCGCCGTACGCGTAGTCGCTGCCCGGCAGCGGGCTGATCGCCGGGGCACCGGCCCGGTAGGTGAACACGTAGCCGTCGGGTCCGAGGATGCGGCCGACCATCAGGCCGTCCTTGTTCACGGCGACCAGCTCGCCCCGCAGGCCCGCTGCGGGCAGCGGAACCCGGTGGAGCACGGTGCCGGTCCAGTACACGGGCAGTGCGCCGGAGACGCCGACGGAGAGTCTGCCGGCGCCGAGCGCGAGAACTCCCTCCGTCTGCGGGTTGCCCGGGTTGTAGCCGGAGGTGCCCAGGGAGCCCAGCACCTGGATTTGGGGCGTACAGGCGGTCGCGGCCGAGGCCGGTCCCACGGCGCCGACGATCCCGGCCAGGACCACGGCGGCGGCAGCCGCGCTCGCGGCTTTTCTCACGGGTGTGCTGTTCACGGTACGGATCCCCCTGTGTGCGGTGTGGTGGTGCCGTCGCCCCCGGAGAGCCTCTGGAGAGCCCCCCGCTCCGGGCGCGTGCCGTCCCCTGATGCGGCATGTGCCCTGTGTCGGCGGCCCGTTGATCGTAACCACCGCATGCCCGCGCCGCCCCTGGTTCGCGCGTGTCCCCGGACGGCTCGGGAGCCGAGGGCGTCCGCGACGTCCTGCCGGCCCGTGGTGCGGCCGTCAGGGAACCGTCGCGGGAGGCGCCCCCCCGGGCCGCGGTCCTCCTTGACCGCCGGCGACCAGGCGGGTACCCGCAGCGCACCGCCCGCGGCGCGGCGGAGCGCTCCCGGACGATCGAACATACGATGGGCGGGAACCGGCGCGGGCGGCACGCCGGATGCCGCCCGCCCAGACCACTCGGGGTGGAGACGCATGGCACAGGCCGCCGACGCAGCGCGGACCGTCATCCTGACCGTGGACGACGACCCGGGGGTCTCCCGCGCCATCGCCCGCGACCTGCGGCGCCGGTACGGCGCCACGTACCGGATCGTCCGCGCGGAGTCCGGCGCATCGGCACTGGACGCGCTGAACGAGCTGAAGCTCCGCGGGGACCTCGTGGCGGTCATCCTGGCCGACTACCGCATGCCGCAGATGAACGGCATCGAGTTCCTGGAACAGGCCCTCCACGTGTACCCGGGCGCGCGGCGGGTGCTGCTCACGGCGTACGCCGACACCAACGCGGCCATCGACGCGATCAACGTCGTCGACCTCGACCACTACCTGCTCAAGCCCTGGGACCCGCCGGAGGAGAAGCTCTACCCGGTCGTGGACGACCTGCTCACCGCCTGGCGCTCCAGCGACTACCGCCCGGTTCCCGCGACCAAGGTGGTCGGACACCGCTGGTCGGCGCGTTCCTCGCAGGTCAGGGAGTTCCTGGCCCGCAACCAGGTCCCCTACCGCTGGTACTCGTCCGATGAGCCCGAAGGGCGCCGCCTGCTGGAAGCGGCCGGCGCCGACGGGCACCGGCTGCCCCTGGTGGTCACCCCGGAAGGCGCCGTCCTCGTTGAACCGGAGGCCGCCGACCTGGCCGCGCACGTGGGACTCGCGACGACGCCGACCGCCGACTTCTACGACCTCGTCGTCATCGGCGGCGGCCCCGCCGGACTCGGCGCCGCGGTCTACGGGGCCTCGGAGGGCCTGCGGACCGTCCTGGTCGAACGGTCGGCGACCGGAGGACAGGCCGGGCAGAGCTCCCGCATCGAGAACTACCTCGGCTTCCCGGACGGCGTGTCCGGCGCGCAGCTCACGGACCGCGCCCGCCGCCAGGCCGGCCGGTTCGGCGCCGAGATCCTCACCGCACGCGAAGTGACGGGCCTGGAGGCCAACGGCGCCGCCCGCATCGTCCACTTCTCGGACGGCACCGCGATCGCCGCGCACAGCGTCATCCTCGCGACGGGGGTGTCCTACCGGCAGCTGCAGGCACCGGGCTGCGCGGACCTGACCGGCTGCGGCGTGTACTACGGCTCCTCGCTCACCGAGGCGTCCGCCTGCCTTGACCAGGACGTGTACATCGTCGGCGGCGCCAACTCCGCCGGGCAGGCCGCGATGTACCTGGCCCGCGGCGCGAAGTCGGTGACGCTGCTGGTGCGCGGCGACTCCCTCACGGCCTCGATGTCCCACTACCTGATCCAGCAGATCGAGGAGTCCCCGAACATCACCGTGCGGACCCGGACCGCCGTCGAGGAGGCGCACGGCGACGGACACCTGGAGCAGCTGACCCTGCGGGACGTGCAGAGCGGTGCGACCGAACGCGTCGACGCCCAGTGGATGTTCGTCTTCATCGGAGCGGCCCCGCTGACCGACTGGCTGGACGGCACGGTGCTGCGCGACCCCCGCGGATTCATCCTCGCCGGACCGGACCTCACACCGGACGGGCGACCGCCGGCCGCATGGGAACTGGACCGGCCGCCCTACCACCTGGAGACCAACCTGCCCGGCGTGTTCGTGGCGGGCGACGCGCGCGCCCAGTCCGCGAAACGCGTCGCGTCCGCCGTCGGAGAGGGAGCCATGGCCGTGATGCTCGTCCACCGGTACCTGGAGCAGTCATGAGCGGCCAGGTCCTGCCGTGCAGCCCGCACGAGATCGCCTCGCTGTTCCTGTTCGAGAAGCTGTCCCCGGAGCAGCTCGGACGGCTGTGCAGGGAAGGACGGGTGGAGCGGTTCGAAACCGGCCCGGTGTACACCGAAGGCGACCCGGCCACCTGCTTCTATGTGATGGTCGAGGGCACCGTCGTGCTGTCCCGGCGGGTCGGCGGCGACGACGTGGAGGTCAGCCGCACCTCCCAGCGCGGGGTGTACTCGGGGGCGATGCAGGCCTACCTCGGCGACCGGGTTCCGCAGGTGTACACCAACTCGATGCGGGTGACCGAGCCCACGCGGTTCTTCGTCCTGCCCGCCCAGTCGTTCGCCGACGTCATGCAGGAATGGTTCCCGATGGCGGCGCACCTGCTGGAGGGGCTGTTCTTCGGCTCGAAGAACACCCAGCGCGCCATCGGCCAGCGCGAACGGCTGCTCGCCCTCGGATCGCTGTCCGCCGGGCTCACCCACGAACTCAACAACCCGGCCGCGGCGGCCGTCCGGGCCACCGCGACGCTGCGCGAGCGCGTGGGCAAGATGCGGCACAAGCTGGCCGTCATCTCACAGGGCCGGTACTCCCGCGAGGCCATCGCCGACCTCATCGACCTCCAGGAACGGACCGTCGAACGGGTCGCGAAGGCCACGCCCCTGAGCCCGCTGGAGGCCTCCGACCGCGAGGACGAACTCGCCGACTGGCTCGACGACCACGGCATCCAGGAGGGCTGGCGGATCGCGCCGGTCTTCGTCCAGGCGGGCCTGGACACCGACTGGCTGGACCAGGTCGCGGCGAGCGTGGACGAGGACATCCTGCCGGGGGCGATCGGCTGGCTGTACTACTCGGTCGAGACCGAGCTGCTGATGGACGAGATCGACGACTCCACCACCCGCATCTCCCACCTCGTGGACGCGGCCAAGCAGTACTCGCAGCTCGACCGCGCCCCGCACCGCGTCGTCGACGTCCACGAACTGCTCGACAGCACCCTGCTCATGCTGTCCGGAAAGATCGGCCCCCGGATCCGGTTGGTGAAGGACTACGACCGCTCCCTGCCCGGAGTGCCCGCGTACCCGGCCGAACTCAACCAGGTGTGGACCAACCTCGTCGACAACGCGGTGTTCGCCATCGGGAGCGTCGGCGGCGACGGCACGCTGACGGTCCGCACGGCCCGGGAGGGCGAGCGGCTGCTGGTGGAGTTCCGGGACACCGGACCCGGAATCCCGGCCGACATCCGCAGCCGGATCTTCGACCCCTTCTTCACCACGAAGCCGGTCGGCGAGGGCACCGGCCTCGGCCTGGACATCTCCTGGCGGATCGTCGTCAACAAGCACCACGGCAGCCTCCACGTGGAGTCCGCACCGGGCGACACCCGCTTCCAGGTCCTGCTGCCGCTCACCGCCCCGGAACCCGGGACCGCCACCCCAGCCGAAGAAGCCGAGGAGCCCGCATGAGCGCCATCGAAGGAATCGACCCGAGCGTCCCGCCCGCCGGCACCGGCTGCTCCGAGTGCGACGCGTCGGGCGGCTGGTGGGTCCACCTGCGACGATGTGCCCAGTGCGGGCACATCGGCTGCTGCGACTCCTCGCCGGGCCAACACGCCACCGCCCACTGGAAGTCCACCGGGCACCCCGTGGTGCAGAGCTTCGAACCGGGCGAGGAGTGGCTCTGGAACTACGCCACCGACGCGCTGTACGCGTCCGGACCCCCACTGGCGCCGCCGGCCAGCCGCCCCGAGGGACAGCCGTCGCCGGGTCCGGCCGGCCGGGTCCCGCAGGACTGGAGGGAGCACCTGAACAGCTGACGGCCGCACCGGTCGGGAGCGCGGCTCAACCGCGGTGGATCCGCTCGACTCCGTACCACTTCGCCACGCACGCGGCGACCCAGTCGCGTTCGTAGGCGCCGGTGAAGAACGGCTCGGCGAGAGCGCCGATGTGCATCGGCCGGTAGCCGACGTCGGTGGCGCCCCGCGCGGCCTCCGCGCGGATGCGGGAATCCTGCGCGTCCCAGGCCACGGAACGCGCGACCGTGGCCGTCGTGAGCTGTCGGACGTCCGGCACGAGCACGGCCACCGACGCCAGCGCCAGGCAGCCCGCCGCCGCGGCGCCCGCCACCAGGACGCCGTCCGAGGTCCGGCGGGCCGTCAGCCACCGCCCGCCCCACGCCCCCAGCAAGGCACCGTAGCCGCAGAGCGCCAGCTCCATCGGCACGAGGAAACTCGTCCAGGTACGGGCGTACGTCCACCCGCTCGGGCCGTAGCCGCTGCGCAGGCCCAACGCCACCGCGAACGACCCCAGCACCACCACCGGCACCGGGAGCAGGAGCGCGGCCACCAGCACCCGGCGCGGGACGGCCCGGCGCTGCTCCCGGCGGCCGGCCGCGGGCCGCCCGCGCAGCCCGCAGGCCAAGCCCAGCAGGACGCCGACGGCGGCCGCCCCGAGGTAGGCCCACTGGCCGGTGACGGCATCCCACATGTGCAGCCAGCCCTGGTAGGTGCCCCTGAGCTCGCCGACGGACAGCAGGGACTCCTTGTCCGGCTGCTGGGCCCGGCGCCACCGGGCGCCCGGGGAGGAGTAGAGCACCGCCAGCCCGCAGAGCAGACCGGCACACCACATCAGGCACCAGGTGAACGGACGCCAATGTGGGGCCAGACCGAAGCGCGGCAGACACAACAGCCCGACCCCGGCGGCCAGCAGACCACTGACCAGTGCGAACGGCTCGCTCAAGGTGCCGAGCGCCACACCGGTCAGGAACGCCGCGGCGAAGCCCGCCCGACGCGTGCCGGGCCGGGGGTCGCGGACCGTGCGGACGGCCAGCAGGAACGCCCACAACCCGATGACGCTCGGCACCGTGTGCGAGATGGTGGCGGGAGCCCACAGCAGCACCTGGTAGCTGCGGGTGCCCGCGAAGTAGAGCAGCGCCTGCACGACCAGGGCGCAGGCGGTCAGGACCAGCAGACGGGGACGGCCGCCCAGGAACACGACGAAGTGGCGCCCCAGCAGCACCAGTCCGACGGTGAAGGAGACGGCGATGACCGTCGGGAGGACCTTGGCCCCGACCAGTCCGTCGCCGTAGACGACACCGCTCAGGAAGGCATTGGCGACCCGGCCGTTCTGCGTCAGGTAGAAATCGGACGTGATGCCGAGGACCCCCAGGTCACGAGCCTTCCACGCCGCGCACCAGTCGTCTGACGTGGGCCGCAGGTACAGCCCGAGGAAGCAGCCCACCGCAACCAGCGCCCCGGCCGCCGCGACGAGCGTCGCCCCGGCCAGCGGAACCAGCCCGCGCAGCGCGGACCGGCGCCCGCTCCTGCGGCCCTCCAGCGCGGGAGGGGTGCGGACCTCGTCGCCCTCGATCGCTGCCGTGCTCATCCACCACCCCTTCGCGGCGCGACCCGGTCCCGGGGCGGCCGATGCGCCCGATGCCGCGGTGACGGAACGGGCCCGCGCACCCCCATGATGTGCACGCCCCGCGGGCACCGGCATCCGGGGTGGGCCAGGCCGGGCATCCGGCCCCGGGACCGCCGGGACCGGCCACCGACCCGGGTCACCCGGGCGGCGGGCGCTCCCTGGCAGCTTCGGCGCGCCGCTCCCAGGATGGGGACTCGGGGTCCGCGTCTGCGCAGGCCGTCGAGGAGGGAGTGGCGATGCCCCGAGTCCCGCTCGGCCGCTGGGCCCTGGTCACGGCGGCCCTGGCGAGCGTCGCCGTGCCCGTCTGCGCCGCGGGTCAGCCGGCCCGTCCCCATCCCCGGCTGCGCTACGTTCCGCTGGCCATGCCGGTCGCCCCCACCGTCGGCCTCCTCGCCAACACGACCGATGTCGAAGGCGTACCGGCCTCCGTCGCCGGCGGTGCACGGTACGTCGAGGGCAGCAGCGTCCTGCGCCTGGCCTCCGGCCGCTGGAGGTACCTGCCCGACGGCCACCCGGTGTCCGCCGTGGTCGCCGCCGGACATCCGCCGGCCCGCCGCCAGATCGAGCAGAGCCGCGCCTGGCTGGCCTCCGGCCGGGTCCCGGGCCGGTCCGCCGCACAGCGGGCCGCGGCCGAGCGGGCCCTGCTGTCCCTGCGCGCCCTGCTGCGGCCGAACGGCGCCGTCGCAGCGGGCTGGAGCCCCGGCTGGCAGTTCTCCTGGCCGCGCGACTCCAGCTTCGCCTCCGCCGCCTTCGCCCACACCGGCCACGACGCCGAGGCCTACCGCATCCTGCGCTACAGCGCCGCGACCCAGCGCACGGACGGATCCTGGGAGGCCCGGACCAAGCTCGACGGTTCCGGCCCGCCCGACGGCAGGCAGTGGCAGCTCGACGCCAACGGCTGGGTCCCCTGGGCCACCTGGCAGTGGTACCGGACGGCCCCCCGGCCCGGCCGCCACGTCCGGCTGGCCGTGCTCTATCCGATGGTCCGCAAGGCGGCCGACCACGCGGCGGGCTCCCTGCGCACGGACGGGCTGCCGCCGGCCTCCCCCGACTACTGGGAGCTGATGACGCACACGGCGAACATCGGCACGGCCGCCCCGCTGCTCGCCGGACTCACCGCGGCCGCCGACCTCGCCCGGGAGGCGGGCCGGCCCGAGGACGCGGCGCGCTGGACGCGGGCCGCACGCAGGCTGTCCGCCGCGATCTCCGCGAAGTTCTTCCCCCTGGGCTACCAGCGCACCGTCGACGGGCGCCACGGCCACGACAGCGCCGTCGCCTTCATGGCGCCCCCCTTCAACACGGCCCCCGACGGCCTGGCCGGAGCCCTGGACGCGACCTACCGGACGCTGCTCCTCCCGAGCGGCGGACTGACTCCCGGGAACGATCCCGCGGCGCCCTGGGGCGGATACGCCTGGACGCCCAGCACGGCGTTCTTCGCGCTCGCCTGGGCGGTCATGGGGAAGCCGGCGAAGGCCGCACCGGTCCTGGACTGGGTCCTGGCCAAGAGGAACGCGCTCGGCGAACTGCCGGAGAAGGTGAACGCGCAGGGAGGCCCCGCCTCGATCGCCCCCCTCGCCTGGACGGGCTCGATCGTGCTCCTGTCCCTGGCGGCGCTCGACGGCGCCCCGCCCCCGACCCCGCCGGCCCCCTGAGACCTCGGGGCACGGGCGACGGTGCACGCTCCCCCGGACGGGCGAGCGCAGCCGTCAGCGCCCGGAGGCCGCCCGTCCGGCCTGCGCGACTGCCGCGGGCGGCACGGCCCGGTGCCACGGGGAGCCGGGCGGGAGGCTGCCGGGGGGCTCCGAACCGGCCGGGGGAGCCGTCATGACGTGCAGCCCCGCGTCCAGGCCGAGCGCCGCGGCGACGGCCGTGCCGTCGGGCTCGGCCACAGCCGCCGGCGCCCCCGTGTAGAGCAGCTGGGACTCGTACCAGGCCGGTGCGGTGCCGGGGCCCGACACACCGACGGTACCCGCGCCGGCGCGGCCCGCCAGCACACCGCCCGCCACCCCGACGGCTCCGTAGCCACCCTCGCCGCCCGCCTCGGTGACCGGGGAGAGCGAGGGCGCGGACCGGTCCGCCGTGGCCAGGCTCGTGCCGACCGTGCCCGTGCCGGGGCGACGGAAGTACAGCCGGACGCCGTCGCCCTCCGCACGCGCCGACAGCGGGCCGGTGGTGGCGGGCAGCCCGGTCGGGAGGGGGTTGCCGAACGGGGCGCCCGGGGCCGGCTGGATCCAGGCCAGCACGCTCTGCGCGGTGGCCGCGTACACGTGGCGGCGCCCCGCTGCATCGGTCGCGGTGACCGGGTCGCCCTGCAGGCCTGCGCCGCCGAGCCCCGTCCACGGGCCGAAGGGCCCGCCCGGGGCGGTCTGGGCGCGGGTGCGCAGGGAGCGCGCCGAATCGCGGACGAACACGGTCATCCGGCCGGCGGGGTCCACGGAGACGGCCGGCGCACTGAGCGCCGAAGTGCCGGACGCATCGCCGGAGTCAGGCGTGCCCAGCGACTGCCACGGGCCGAAACTGCCGTCGGGCGCGGCCTGGACGGCGTACACGAGGTCGCGTCCGTACTCCCCGGCGGTGGCGCCCAGGGTGGTGCGCGTGCCGAAGACAGCGATCCTGCCGTCGGGGAGCCGCGCCACCGACGCGCCGGCGTCGATCCCGGCCCCGGACAGGAAACGAGGCCCCTGCCAGGGGGCCTTGGGGCCGCTGCGCGACCAGTACGCCATCCGGCCGTCCAGCACGGCGAAGGCCCACAGCCGTCCGGCGGCTCCCTCCGCCATCCAGGAGGTGCCCTCGCCCCGGTTGTAGCGGATGGTCTGGTTCCACCCTGCGCCGGTGGGCCGGGTCGCGGTCTTGCGGTCGCCGCAGCCGGCCGGGCTGCCGCACCAGTCCTGGTGGTCCGCCCAGGCGTAGGTCTTGAGGTAGCCGAGCTTCTCCGCGGCCGCCTGCGGGTCGAGGGTCGGAGGCAGGGAGCTGTTGGGGTAGCTCACGTAGTTCTGGACCGAGAAGTGCGGCCGGTCCGTGGAGCGGGCATAGCGCTCGGCCGCGGCCTGCACGAATCGGGCCCCGTACATGTGGTCCTGGTGGTCGAGGAAGGCGCCCCCGCCGCCCTGCGCCCGCCCGGGCGTCGGGTCCTGCATCCGTATCGTGGTGGGCCGGTACCGGGCGAAGACGCCCGCGATGGCCTCGACCGCCTGCTGCCTCGTGTACGAGAACGACGGTCCGACCGGCGTCGCGGAGGCCAGCTGGGCGCCCAGGGCGGGGACCCGGCCGTCCCACAGCCCACGGAGGCTGTCCGGGTTGTCCCCGGAGATGCTGCGCGCCTCGCGCAACTGCATCCACACCAGGTTGACCTCGGGCCGCGCGAGCAGCACGTCCACCTCGGCGCTGCCCCCGCCGACGGTGGGGACGGACTCCCTGCGCCAGGCACTGGCGCGGTCGCCGGTGGCCATCTGCGCGTACGCGGCCCGTATGCCGTTCTGCCGGGCCTCCGCGTAGGCGGCGTGGTCGGCAGGACCGGCAGGGTCTTCGAGGTGGGGGCTGTGGGCCTCGTTGCGGCCGTCGGACTCGCCGGCGGTGAGGTAGACGGTGGCGACCCTGACGCCCGTCGATATGGAGCGGCTCAGGTCGGGGTTCATGAAGAAGAGGTCGTCGTCGGGATGGGCCACGACCTGGAGCACCGTGCCGCTGGTCACACTCGGGCGGAGGGCCGCATCGGAGGCTGCCGCCTCCTGTGCGTTCCCGTTCCCGGACCCGACGGTCCAGGCGGCCACTCCGGCGGCGCCGACGGTGAGCGCGGTGACGAGGGCCGCGAGGCGGGTGCGGCTGGCAGCCAGGTACATCGACAACGCCTAGGGGATTGGTCCGGTGCGGAGTTCCGTGGAGGGGGAGACGGTGTCCCGAGGCTCCACTGCTTCCGGAGACGACCGGGCGTGATTATGCCTCGCTGAATTGCGACTGACACACCCTCAAGGGGCATATGCGAGCAAAGTGATGCCGAGGTGGCTTATTGGCGAGTTGTCCCTTTTATTCGCTCTTGCGGAGGAGGTGACCCGGCCGCGAGGTGACGTCCGTCTCATCCGGGACGAGCCGGGACGTTCCAGGCGCCGATGCCGATGCCGACGCCGGCACCGACGCCGGCGCCGGCGCCGCCGTCCGGGCGGCCGCGACATGCCGCTGCCCCCGCCCGGGGAGGGGCGGGGGCAGCGGTGTCAGGGAGAGGCCCGGCGTACCTGTCAGAACGCGAAGACGGCGTTCCCGTTGAGCGTGGCGGACATGGTGCACGTGTTGGAGAAGGTGTGCTTCCAGGAGATGCGGCTGCCCTTCCACACGCCGTCCGCGGTGACGGTGACGGGGTCGTAGTGCATCGGGCAGGCGCGGTTCGCGTCCGGGGCGGCGAGGAGGGTGTCGAGGGTGCCGGCGGTGGCGGCGAGGGCCGCGCAGGCGGCCTTCGGGTCGGGGTGGGTCCCCTGGGCGGTCGGTGCGCAGCTGACGGTGGACGCCCGTACGACGGTGGCCGCGTCCTCGCCCTGGGCGACGGTGAGCACCACGGCGGACGGGGCGTACAGGCTCGCGGGCTGAGCCTCCGCCATGCCGGTGGCGCCGGCGAGGGTCAGAAGGGCGGTGGCGGAGACAACAGCGATGCGGTGACGCACGACAGTCACTCTCTTTCAAATCGAAGGTCAGATGCAGCAGTTGGCTGCGTTATGCCGACTGGACGTCACCGAGTCTGTCGGGAGTGAAGGGCGTGCGCACATCGAACACCGATTTACAGACATCCTGTTCGATAATCGGCGACCGAATGGTCGTTCGGGCAGCTCAGGGGGTGGGCGATGCCCTCCGCAATCACGTGCCAACGGACCGTCACGCTCGAAGTCCCGTCTTCAACCAGGGCGTTGACCTGCTGCCGGCCGGGCGCGGTTCACCGAACGTCCATCCAGGCTGACCGAATAGTGCCGTGCCGACAGCGTGGCGAGGCCCCGCCGGGGCTTCGATGAGGAGCCGACCACGGGCCGGGTGTTGGCGTCCGCACTCCCGAACGCGGCACAAGGGCAGGCCGCTGAGTGATGCGCGCACGCCGGAGTGCCCGACGGGCACCTCTGGGGTGCGCGCGGTAGCGAGCGCTTTGTCTCTGGGGGTGGTCGCGGGTTGCGCCCCTGACCGCAGGCGTACCCGCCGCTCGGAACGGGGCTCCATGGGAACGGCCGGGGTGGTCTGACGCGGTACCTCTGTCATATGCCTACCGCCACCCCCGCCGCCGGGTCTACGGTGGCGCCACCGGTCCCTCGGGGCCCGGCGGCCCTCCCGGCCTCCCCGCGGGAGGGCCGTCGCGCGCCCGGCCTCAGGCGCCGGCGGCCCAGACCTCGGGACCGCCGCCCTCCCACCGGATCGGACCGTCCTCGGAGAGGTCCACGTCCTCCAGCCCGGCCCGTCGCAGGAATTCCGACACGTCG
This sequence comes from Streptomyces sp. cmx-4-9, assembly GCF_046548835.1. Taxonomy (NCBI): domain Bacteria; kingdom Bacillati; phylum Actinomycetota; class Actinomycetes; order Kitasatosporales; family Streptomycetaceae; genus Streptomyces; species Streptomyces sp. cmx-4-9. The sequence continues at coordinate 1,005,292 of NZ_JAEBEE010000002.1, forward strand.
GCGGGCGAATGGGCGCGGCCGAGGTCCGCGTCCACGCCCAAGGCGTGCACGGTGACCTTCCGCCCGCCCTTCGGCGAGACGGGATGGATGACGATCTCTGTCCGGTCCGTCATGCGTCCAGCCTGAGGGAGCCCCGCCGGTCCGGCACCCCGGGAGCGCCGTGCGGGCGGCGGGCAGGCCGCCGCCCGGCCGCGCCGACACCGCGCAGCCGGTCGGAAGGACCGGCACTCCAAGCACACTCCGGGTCGGGCATCGGCCCCACGTCCCAGCCGTCCGCACCCCGGACCCCTGCGTTCCGCATCCCGGCACCTCGGCATCCAGGAGAGACTGGTCCATACACCCCCATTCCTCCCCTCCGCGCGAACCCCATCCATCCTGGAGGCGTCATGAGCGAGCGGCCGGTCCTCCTGCCCTACGCCGACCCGGCCTTCGTCGCCGACCCCTTCCCCCTGTACCGGCACCTGCGCGAGAAGGCCCCCGTACACCGAGCCGTCATCGCCGGCGGTCTCGAAGCCTGGCTCGTCACCCGCTACGAAGACGGCCTCGCGGCCCTGTCCGACGCCCGCCTCAGCAGTGACGTCCGTGACGCCTCGGACACCCGGCTCCTGCGGCAGCTGCCCGCGGCGGAGCAGGACGCACTGCTCAGCAACATGCTCCGCAGCGACCCGCCCGACCACACCCGCCTGCGCCGCCTGGTCTCCAAGGCGTTCACCGCCCGCCGGGTGGCCGGCCTGCGGGCCCGGGTCCAGGAGGTCACCGACCGGCTGCTCGACGCGGTCGTGCCGGCCGGCCGCGCCGACCTCGTCGCCGACCTCGCCCTGCCCCTCCCCGTGACGGTGATCAGCGAACTGCTCGGGGTGCCCGTGGACGACCGGTACGACTTCCAGCGCTGGACCGACCGCCTCGTCCTGCGCGGCGCGGAACCCCCGGACGCCGCCGTGGTCAACGAGGCCTGGCAGCACATGCGCGGCTATGTCGCCGGACTCCTCCGGGCCAAGCGGGACCACCCGGGCGACGACCTGCTGAGCGGCCTGATCAGCGCCCGGGACAACGAGCAGGAGCTGACCGAGGACGAGCTCATCGCCACGGTGTTCCTGCTGCTGGCCGCCGGCTACCTCACGACGGTCAATCTGATCGGCGGAGGCATCGCCCTACTGCTCACCCACCCCGACCAGCTCGACCTGCTGCGCTCCGCCCCCGACCGGCTGCCGGGCGCGATCGAGGAATTCCTGCGCTACGACGGCCCCGTCAGCCCCGGCATCGCCCGGTTCGCCCGCGAGGACCTGGAGATCGCCGGCGTGGCCGTCCCGCGCGGCGCGACCGTGCTCATCGCCTCGGCCATCGCCGACCGCGACCCGGCACGCTTCCCCCACCCGGACCGCCTGGACATCACCCGGCAGGACAACGCCCACCTCGCCTTAGGGCACGGCATCCACTACTGCCTGGGCGCGCCGCTGGCCCGGCTGGAGGGGCAGATCGCCATCGGCACCGTCCTGCGCCGGCTCCCCGGACTCGCCCTCGCCGTGGCCCCGGACGAGCTCGCCTGGCGCCTGGGCGGTCTGCGCGGCCCGCAGAACCTGCCGGTGACCTTCACCCCCGGCGGCTAGCACGCCCCCGCCGCCCGCTCCCGGTTCACGTGGCGCTCCCGGAGGAGGGAGCCGAGAATGAGATGGCCGGACGGGGGCGAAGGCGAACCGGCGGACGAACCCGCCGGGCTGTCGTACCGGGGGAGCGGGGACCGCAGGCGCAGTGCCCCCGCGCTGCTGCAAGGACCAGGTGATCGCGCATGTGCCGCTGGCTCGCGTATTCGGGTACGCCCATGCTGCTCGACACGATTCTCTACAAACCGGCCCACTCGCTCATCGACCAGAGTCTGCATTCGAAGCTCGGGGTGGAGACGACGAACGGCGACGGGTTCGGCATCGGCTGGTACGCGGAGGACAACGAGACTCCCGCCCTCCTCAGAGACGTCGGCCCCGCCTGGAACAACCGCAACCTGCGGGAGATGGCGGACCACGTCCGCTCCTCGCTGTTCTTCGCCCACATCCGGGCATCGACCGGCACGGCCGTGCAGCAGTCCAACTGCCACCCCTTCCGGCACGGGCGCTGGATGTTCATGCACAACGGCGCCATTTCCGGCTTCCACGTGATGCGCCGGGACCTCACCCTGCTCGTCGACCCCGTCCTGTACCCCGAGATCGGCGGCACGACGGACTCCGAGGTGATGTTCTACCTGGCGCTCACCTTCGGCCTGGACAAGGACCCGCCGGCCGCCGTGGCCCGGATGGCGGGGGTGGTGGAGCGGGCCGGCCGCGACCACGGCATCGAGTACCCCCTCCAGATGACCCTGGCCGTCACCGACGGCGAACGCCTGTGGGCCTTCCGCTACTCCAGCGCCCACGAGTCCCGGTCGCTGTTCTACAGCAGCCGCGTCGACGCCCTGCGCCGACTGCACCCCGACGTGGCGTTCCTGCGGGACATCTCGGAGGAGACCCGCCTCATCGTCTCCGAACCCCTCGGCGACCTCCCGGGCGCCTGGAACGCGGTGCCGGAGAGCAGCTACGGCGTCGTGCAGACCGGCGCGGACGAGTTGTACCCCTTCACCCCCGAGCCGGCCTGACCCTCCGGGAAACCCCACCACCGGACAGCCACCCCACCCAAGGAGCGCTCATGAGCGAGGCGATCGAAGACATGGGCCCGGTCGACTACGTGGTCGTCGAATTCCCCGGGAACCGCATGACGGGCGAGGCGTTTCCCCTCCTGGTCGAGCTGGTGGAGAAGGGCATCGTCCGCCTCCTCGACCTGCGCTTCGTACGGAAGGACGCCGACGGCAGCATCACCGCCCTCGAACTCACGGCCCTCGACGACGACTCCTCCGATTGGTCCGTCTTCGACGGCGTCTCCTCGGACATGCTCGACGAGGACGACCTCCAGGAAGCCGCGAAGGCCCTCCAGCCGGGCAACGCGGCCGCGGTCCTGGTGTACGAGAACCGCTGGGCGGCCCCCTTCGCCCGGGCCCTGCGCCGCAGTGGAGCGCAGATGGTGGCGAGCGGCCGCATCCCGGTCCAGGCCATCCTGGCCTCCCTCGACGCGGAGGACGCCGCGGAGGGCCGGCCGCCGCAGCCGTGACAGCAGCAGCGTCGCAGCAGCAGCGGTGACAGCAGTGGGGCCGGCCCGCTGCGTCGCAGCAGCAGCGGTGACAGCAGTGGGGCCGGCCCGCAGGCCGGCCCCACTGCCGCGCCGGGACGCGGAACGGTCAGGGGGCGAGCAGGCGCCCCTTCTGCTCCGCGAACTCCGCTTCGGTCAGCAGCCCCTGCTCCTTCAGCGTGCCGAGTTCCTTGAGCTGGTCGATGCGCGTGCTCATGTCGTCCGCGATCGGCTGGGATGCTGCGGAGGGCGGCGGGGCCGCGGGAGCGGCGTACTGCTGGGCGGGCTGCTGGTTGTCCTGCTGGGCCCACCGGCCCGCCTGGCGCCGTGAGACGCGGTTGGACACCGAGGTCGCCGTACCGGCGACCACCGCGGTGCGGGCTATGCCCCGAAGAAGACCAGACACGTCATCCTCCTTTGCCGACGGGGCCGGGCCGGCCGTTCCGACTCCGGCCTCCACTCGTTCCAGCATCGCACCGGGGGCGGGAATCCTGCGCGCCGCCGGGCGGCGCCCGGCACGCCGCCCCGGCCCCAGCCGTACCCCCGGCGTACCGCTCAGGCACTGGTGGCGCCCGACATGACCAGGGCCGCGACCGCGGGGACCCCGCCCCCGGCCAGGGCGCCCCGCTGGCGGTCCGCCGCAGTGCCCTGGCGCAGCAGCCGCCGGACGAGGGCGCGCACCTCGCGGAGGTCGCCGCTGTCCTCGAGGGCCGGCGCGATGTGCCGCATCAGCAGGTCCAGCACGTCCGTGCTGGCCCGCATCCGGCCCGTGGGGTCCACCAGGGTGCTCCCCATGCCGTGCCGGGCCGCATGCCACATCGCGGCCTGCAGGAGCTCCGGCCGGCACCGTGCCGGCGCGGCGCCCGCTTTCTCCTCGGCCAACGCGGTGGCGGCGAGCCCGCGGATGAGACCGGCGAGCATCACGGCGTCGTCCGCCTCCAGCTGGACGTCGCAACAGCGCACCTCGACGGTGGGGTACCGGTCCGACAGCCGGGCCTGCCAGTAGAGCTGCCCCCGATCGGGGACCACCTCCGAGCGCACCAGGGCGTCGGCGCGGTCCTCGTAGTCCGCGAGCCCCGAGAAGTACGGCGGCGGGCCGCTGACCGGCCAACGGCCGAAGATGATCGTGCGCCAGCTCGCGAACCCGGTGTCCCGCCCGTCCCACAGGGGACCGTTGGCGGACATGGCCAGCAGCGTCGGTAGCCAGACCCGCAGCCGGTTCAGGACGGCCACCCCGGTCTCCCGGTCCGGGATCCCCACGTGGACGTGCATCCCGCAGATCAGCTGCTCGTCGACCAGCAGCCGGGCCTCCCCGCGCATCTTCAGATACCGCGCGGTGCTGGTGACGGGCACGGGCGCAAGGCCGCGGACCGGTGCAGTGGCGGAGATCGCGATGCGGCAGCCGTTCGCCTCGGCGGCCGAGGCGACGGCGTGGCGCAGCCGCAGCAGGTGGCCGCCCACCTCCTCCAGGGCCGTGCAGACCGGGGTGGCGACCTCGATCTGTGCCTGCAGCAGTTCGTCCTGGACCTCGCGTTCGTCCGCGATCGGTGTCAGCCGGGCAGTGGCCCGCACCTCCTGGACGAGCGGCGTCGGAAGCAGCGTCTCCGGGTCGACCAGCAGGTATTCCTCCTCGACCCCAACAGTGATCATGCGGGGTGGCTACCCCCGCCCGCCTGCGCTCACCCGGTGGAGGCCTCTTTTCTGCCCGATCAGGCGCCGACTGCCGCCCGTTCGAGCGGGCCGGGCCGACGCCGGCCGGGCTCAGCGGGTGCGCGGCGCAGGGAGCTGATCTAGCGTCGAAAGAGGGAGGGAGCCCTGCCGAGCGAGTCCGGTGCGGGGCCCGGGCCCGGCGGCCGTACGCCGGCTGGGGGCGCTCGGCGCCGATCCCACGCGGCCCCCGCACATGCGAGTCCCGGACCGCGCGGCTACCCCGGAGAGCAGGTGCGTCCCATGCGCACGACGACCCGTATCGCAGGTGTCCTGACCGGCCTGACCCTGGCCCTCGGCGGCGTCGCCTTCACCGCCCCCGCCGCCCACGCGGACGTCACGGCCTGTATCAACCAGGTGGAGCGGGAGCTGCAGGGCGGAGAGGCCCCCGACTCGGTCCGCATGGCGTGCTATGTCGGACTGACCGGCGACCACGCGAAGTGTGTGACCGGCCTGACCGAAGGCGGCGGAGTGACCGACGGCACCGCCGTGACCGCCTGCCGGGTGGCACCCGAATAGGAGGCGGGGTTCCCATGCATACCGCGACCCGCGCCGTCGGTGTACTGACCGGGCTCTCTCTGCTGCTGGGCGGGACTGCGCTCGTCGGGCCCGCGGCCCACGCGGACATCCCCGCCTGCACGGCCATGGTGGAGCAGGCGGGCGTACCCGTCACCGCGGATGTCACGGCGGCCTGCAAGCGGGGAGTCGTCAGTGATCTGCAGGGGTGCGTGAGCGGGCTGACCGCGGCCGGTGTGCCGGGTGGCGCCGCGAACGGCGCCTGCCGGACGGCCGTCCACGAACCGCGCTGACCCGGCCCCGTCGCCTCGTCCGCGCCAGGTGCACGCAGCGTGCGCGCAGGACTGCGGCGCCCGTGTCCCCCGGCACGGACGCCGTCGCCTTCCTCCCGGGGCCGCGGCTCGCAGGAGGCGGCTGTGTCCCCGCGCCGTTCAGGCCCCGACGGGCGCCTTGTCGTCCGCCGTGGCCTCGGCCGTGGCCGCTTCCGCCGCGGCTGCGGGGGCCGCCTCGCCCGGGGCGGGCCGGGGCGCGGAGTACATGACCGAACCCTGCTTGTGCTCCTTGTCGATGAGCTTCTTCTTGGCCAGTGCCTCCAGGGCGTTGCGGACGACCTGGGTGGAGGCGGTGCGCCCGGGGTGCGACCGGGCCAGTTCTGCGCCGACCTCGCTGACCAGGCGGGGTTCCGCGGCGCTGACGAGGAGGGCAAGGACGAGTTCGCGCAGCGGGGGTTCCGCCTGGCCGGTCTTCTTCACCTCGGCGCTCTTCTTCACCTCGGCACTCTTCTTCACCGCGGTGGTCTTCTGCGCCGCTGCGGCGGCGGGCCGGGGAGCCGTGGACGTGCGGGCAGCCGGCTTGCGTGCGGCGGCCTTGGCCGGCGTACCGGAAGTGGCCGTGCCCGCGGCCTTCTTGCCCTGGGTCACCTTCCGCGCCCGGGTCGCGCCGGCGGCCTTCTTCGCCTGCCGCGGCTGCGGAACGGTTCCGCTCGCTGTTTTTCCGGTGCGAGTTGCGGGAGTTGCCGGGGCGCCCGCGGGCAGGCTGTCCTGCACACCGGAGAGCCAGTTCTCATCCGCCTTCAATTGCTGCAAGCGGGCCTGGAGTTCCGTGATCTGCCGGGAGACGTCTTCCTGTTCCTTGCGGTTGATCTCGAGATCGGCGGAGAACCGCTCCGCGTACTGCTTGTGGATGGGCGTGCTGTCCGGCTCGTTGGCCATTGCGGCTCACTCTCCTCATACCTCGTGGTGTTGCTGGGGGATGCTACTCACCATCAGGCACCCGCAGTTCCTTCCCTGCAAGATCCGCGGTATTCCTCCGGCGCCGTGAAAGCGGAGGTCCAGGGAATCGGCGGAAGACGGCACGCGCATTTCGAGGCACGGATGTTCGAGATATCGCCCTCACCGCCGGCGCCGGGCCGGGTGGTGATACGGCAGGGTGCGGGGGCATTCGCTGCGGTACCGGGGAAACACTGCGGCACGCCGTCCGGTCACGCCTCCCGACGGTTCCGGTTCCCCCTGCGTCGATCCGCGGTGGGGGTCTTCCTGCCGACCGCCCCCGTGGGGCCCAGGCGGGCTGTGCACGCGCGGAGCGGTCCGGCCGCCCGCACCACGGACGCGGCCGGTGGAGCCGCGCCGCGACAACCTCGTACGACTGGTGATCGTTGCTCTCTGGTGACCGGGGGTTCCGGCGTGTAGCGTCTGCGGCAGCTGTCGTGGTTCGCAGTTCCTGCCCGCGCCCTGGCGTGGGCGTTTTGCTGTGCAGTGCCGGACCAGGGCGATCACCTCCGGGCCGCGCGGTGCGGACCCGACATCGACTGAGAGGTACGAGCACATGGCCAGCGGAACCGTGAAGTGGTTCAACTCCGAAAAGGGCTTCGGCTTCATCCAGCAGGACGGCGGCGGCCCCGACGTCTTCGCGCACTACTCCAACATCAACTCCACCGGCTACCGCGAGCTCCAGGAAGGCCAGGCCGTGACCTTCGACATCACGCAGGGCCAGAAGGGCCCGCAGGCGGAGAACATCACCGTCGCCTGACCCGCGCAGCCTGTACGCCCAGCCGCTCCGGAGCACACACTCCGGAGCAGCTGCGGCGTATCCGGGGCGCCGGGCGCGCCGCGTCCGCCGCGAAGCCCGTGGAGCATTCCGGGACCCGGCCGGGGGCCCACGCGTTCGGCAGCCGGGTCCCTCTACGCAGGGAGCGAGAACCCCTCGTACAAATCGTCCAGGGCGCGCAGGGTGAACCGGGCGGGCACGGTCCGCAGGGCGAGGTTGCGGGCGCCGGCCGCGAGCGGGTGACGCAGCCCGGCCAGCCGTCCGGCCCGGCGGGCCCGTACGCGGATGGCGTCGGTCCGCTCCCGCCGGGCGGCGCAGTATGCGGCCAGGGCGTCCGGCACCCCGTCCGGGCCGCTCCTGCCCAGCAGATGGGCGAGCACGACCGCGTCCTCCACGGCCTGGCAGCCGCCCTGCCCCAGATTCGGCGTCATGGCATGAGCGGCGTCGCCGATCCAGGCGAGCCGCCCGTGGTGGAGCCGGGGGAGCGGGGCGGCCAGGTCGAAGAGGTCGTGCTGGAGCAGGGAGGCGGGATCCAGCCGCTCCAGCAGGGCCGGGACGGGGGCGTGCCAGCCGGCGAACCGCCGCGCCAGTTCGGCCCGCGCGTCGGCGGGCCGGGTGCCCTGCGGCACGTGGGCGGTGGCGTAGGCGTACACCCGCCCGTCGGCCAGCGGCACGACCCCGAAGCGCTGCCCGCGCCCCCAGGTTTCCGAGGCGGTGAGAGCCGGCAGTCCCTCCGCGGACACGACCGTGCGCCAGGCGCTCTCGCCGCTGTAGCGGAGCCCGGGATGGCCGGGGAAGTACCTGCGGCGCAAGGCGCTGTTGATCCCGTCGGCGGCGACCACCGCGTCGGCCCGGAGCTCACCGTCGTCGGCGCGGACGAGAGGAGCGTCCTTGGCGTCCTCGACACCGTGGACGGCCACCCCGTACCGCAGGACCCCCGGGGGCAACTCCGCGGCCAGCCCACGCACCAGGGCCGCGCGGTGCACGGCCAGCGGCGGGCAGCCGTAGCGGGCGGTCAGCTCCGCGGATTCCGCCCGGCCCAGCCACCCGCCGTCGGGCCGCCGAATGCCCATCGCGGCGGGCACGGCACCGCCGGTGGCCCGCTCGACGCCGACACCGATCGAGTCCAGGGCGCGCAGCGCATTGGGCGCGAGAACGATCCCGGCGCCGGGGGAGGGCTGCCGGGACCGTTCGTACACCACGACCTCCCAGCCGCGGCGGTGGAGGGCCACGGCCGCCGTGAGCCCGCCGATGCCGGCTCCCACCACGACCGCCCGACGTCGGGACATGTGCGCTCCTCACTCCGAACCTCTACATCTGTAGAGGATCTCCTGGCGCCACTCTACAGCTGTAGAGTGGCCGCATGTCCACGCCCGACCGCCGCACGCTGATCGCGGACACCGCCATCGCCACCGTCGCCTCCGCAGGCCTGCGCGGACTGACCCACCGGGCGGTCGACACCGCCGCCGGCCTGCCCGCCGGCAGCACGTCGTACTACTTCCGCACCCGCACCTCCCTGATCCAGGCCTGCTACCGGAGACTGGCCGAGCTCGACCTGGCGGACGTGGACCTGGACGCCCCCCGGGACCCGGCCCCGGGCCCGCCCGGCCGGGAGCAGGCGGCCGCCGCCCTCGCGACCGTCCTGCACCGCTGGCTGACCACGGGCCGCGAGCGCCAGCTGGCCCGCTTCGAACTCTCCCTGGAAGCGGCCCGCAACCCGGACCTGCGCGCGGGCCTCCAAGAGGCCGGGCTCGGCGCCCGGGCCCGCGCGAGCGCCGTCCTCGCAGCACTCGGCGCCGCCTGCCCCGAGCAGTCCGCCCACCTCCTGGTCGCCTGGACCGACGGCCTCCTCTACGACCACCTCGCCGGCGCCCTCTCCGCCGCCCGCCCCACCCCCACCCCGGCGTCGCTGGCCTCGACCGTCCGCCTCATGCTGGACGCGGTCCTGGCCGAGGCGCCGCACACAAGCCCCGGCCGTCCGGGCTGATTCCGCACCACCGGACCGGCGCGGCACCGAAGGGAGGCGCAGAATGAGGAACCGATTCTGCGTCCGCTCGTTGACCTGCTGGGTGCACCCTCCCTGCTCCGGGTCCTCCGTTCCCCGGGGCAGGGAACTCCCCACCCGGGTGGCCCCGCAGGCGCCGCCACCGCCGGGTCCCCGCCCGTCCGACGATCGAATGCGCCGCCGGGGACGGGGCATGCGGTGGCAGATGACGCGGGCCGGCGAACCGACCGGCTGTGCCTGCCGAGGCTGAGGAGATGTGACTGTGAGCGCCATCTGGATGTACGAGCAGGGCAGCGGATTCACCCCGCAGGAGTCCCTCGCCGGGTACGCGGTGGAAGCGACCGACGGCCGTATCGGGCACGTCGACCGGCAGCAGGACCAGGCGGGCATGCAGCACCTGGTGGTGGACACCGGGGTGTGGGTGTTCGGCCGGAGCGTGCTGATCCCGGCCGGTGTCGTGACCGCCATCGACACGGAGGCCCGCACCGTGAAGGTCTCGGTGACCCAGGACGAGGTCAAGGCCGCTCCCCGCTTCACCACGGACAGCGAGACGGCCGAACACGCCTACCTGTCGGCCGTCGGCGACTACTACCTCTCGCTCGGCCACAGCGCACGGCCCTGACCGGCCGGCCTGCCGTCAGGTCTTCGGCCCGATCTCGAACGCGGGCGGTCGCAGACCCTTGATGCAGTCGGTCTTCGGGGCGGTCGGGGCGTCCAGGAAGGAGAGGACGATCTCCTGCGCGCACGGGGACGCCGCGAAGGCCACATGGGCGACGTAGGGGATCGTGACGACGGTCGCCCGGCTCAGCGTACGCGCAACGTACGGGCCGCTGAGCGCCCCGGTCTGCGCGTCGAACCCGGCCGACATCGCCAGCGTCGGAACATCGCTGCGCGTGACATCCCGGATGGATCGCGGGGCGGGCGGAACGTTCCACACTCCGCAGTCCTCGTACAGGAACGGGAGCTGCGGAGCCTGGGCCAGGACCGACCGCGGGAACGACGGGAACGCCTGCTGCCCCGCGCGCACCCCCTCCGCCCGGGCTTCGAAGGGCACCCACTCGCGGCAGAAGACACCGTAGGCGAGCCCGTGCGCGATCCTGCCGATCGCCTGGGGGCTGACCTTGCCGCCCGCCCACTGTTCGGCGATCCGCTGGGGCTTTCCGTGGGCCAGCTCGTCGAGGGAGCGGGGCACACCGGCCGCGAGGTGGGTGGCCGACGTCAGCCAGTTCACCAGCGCCCCGCCGTCCAGGACGACCTTCACCGGATCCGCGTGCCCCGGCACGGTGACGGTGGTGGTGACCGGCCGGGCCTCCAGCCGGCGGACGAGCCCGTCGAAGACGGCCGGCAGGTTCGGATAGCGGCGGGCGCATGCCGGCTGCTCCGCGCAGGCCCGGAACAAGCCGTCGAAGCCCTGCCGTGCACTTCGCCACGTCAGGGCGGGCCCGGCCGTCGACGGCGGCAGGATCCCGTCGATCCCGACGGACCGGATCCCCTCCGGATGCTCCAGCAGGTACACGAGGGCCAGGTCGGTGCCGTAGGAGATGCCGAACACGTTCCATTCGGCGAGGCCCAGGGCCACCCGCAGGTCCGCGTAGTCGGCGGCGCTCTCCGTGCTGTCGTAGGCGGCCAGATCCGCCCCGCGCCCGGCCAGCTGCGCACGGCAGGTCCGCGTCGCATCGACGTGCAGGCGTCCGGTGGACGGCGCGTCGTAGGCGAGGCCCACCGCCCGGGCAGTGAACTCGTCGACGACGGGACAGGTCAGCACCGGGTCCGCAGAGTACGTTCCCCGCTGCGACATGAAGATGACGTCCCGGTTGCGGTTCAGGCCGCCGTCGATCGCCAGCGGCGCCTCCCCGACGGCGTCGTCGCCGGGTCCACCGGCCAGCCAGACGACCGGGTCGGGCGCCGGCGCGCCCGTGGCCGCAGGCACGATCGCGACACCGAGGCTGAGGGTGCGGCCGTCCGGCCTGGCACGGTCCTCGGGGACGGTGAGCGTTCCGCAGCGGGCCTTGTCCAGGGCGGGGACGGGGTCCGGGGTCTTCGGACAGGGGCCGGGGGTGTAGCGGGAGTCACCGGCCGCCCCCGGAACCGTGCCGACCGCCGCCCCGCTGCCGGGGGCGACCCCCGGGTCGCGGCCGATGCCGTGGGCGGGAGCCGCCACCGGACCGGTGACGAGCAGGCCGGCCGCCAACCCCGCCACAGCGGCACGGCGGCGCCGGACGGACGGACGGCGGCGGGGCGCATCGGTGGATGCCATCGGGCCTCCCGGTCACTTCGGGGTGATCGTGAACGGTTTCGGCTGGACGCCGGCCGCACAGCGGGTGTCGGGCGCGGTGGGACGGGCGAAGAACGAGGCCAGCGCGATCTGTGCGCACGGCGACTGGGGAACGACGAAGTGCCCGATCCCGGGGATCCGCACGACGGTCGCCCCGGACAGGTCCCACGCCGTGCGCGCTCCCCAACTCGCCCCGGTCTTCGCATCGAACGTCCCGGACAGGACGAGCACCGGAACCGCGCTCACGGGAACCGCCCGCTGGGAACCGGTCCGGTCGGGAACATCCCAGATCCGGCACACCTCGTGCTGGAACGGCAGTTGGGGCGCCTGGGCCAGGACCGAGTCGGGCCAGCCCGGAAAGGCCCGGCGCCCGGCGTTCAGCACGTCGGCCTCCGAGTACCCCGGCACCCATTCGCTGCACGCCACCGACTCGGTCAGCCCGTGCGCGGTCTGGCCCTCGACCGGGTACGCCCCGGCCGCCCGCGCCTGCGCGAACCGCTCCGGACGGCCACGGGCGAGTTCGTCGAGGGCCGCCGGGACATCGGCGGCCCGTACGGCGTTGCCGACCAGCAGATTCACCAGCGCCCCGCCGTCCAAGACCACGGTGACGGGCTTCCCGCCCCGCGGCGGAGCAGCCTCCACGGTCAGGGGCTGCGCCTCCAGCCGGCGGACCTGCTGAGTGAGCGTACGGGCGACATCGCCGTACCGGACCTTGCAGCGGGGTTCCGCCGCGCACGCCCCGAGGACGGAGTCGATGCCCTCCCGGGCGCTGCTCCAGGTCCACGGCAGGCTCACGGTCTGCGGGGGCGTGACCGAGTCGAGGGCCACCGACCGGATGCCCTCGGGGTGGTCGCGCAGATAGGTCAGGGCCAGGTCGGTGCCGTAGGAGTACGCGTACACGTTCCACTCGCGGAAGCCGAGGGCTGTGCGCAGGTCGGCGAAGTCCGCAGCGTTCTCGGCGGTGTTGTAGGCGCCGAGGTCCGTACCCTCGGAGGCCAGCCGGTCCCGGCACTCCTGCACCGCGTCCAGTAGGACGCGCTGCGCCGCCGGCTCGTCGTAGCGGAGCCCGACGGCCGGCGCGGCGGCCCGGTCGATCTCCGGGCAGGCGAGGTTCGGCTGCGCATGCAGGTTCCCGCGCTGCGCCATGACGATCAGCGCGCGGTCCCGGTTCAGCCCGCTCTCGACGAGGAGCGGGATGTCGTCGAAGGCGTCCCCTCCAGGGCCTCCGGCCATGAACACCACCGGGTCCGGTGCCGGTGTGCCCGAAGCGGCGGGAACGACGGCGACGGCCAGCCGGACGGTGCGGCTCCCCGGCCGCGCGCGGTTCTCAGGGACCTCCAGGAAGCCGCACCGCGCGTGCTCCAGCGCGGCGACCGGTTCAGGCGTCCTGGGGCACGGGCCGGGCACGAACCGGGCGGGGGCCGCCGTGCTGCCCCCTACCGGGCCTGCGCCGGCACCGGGTGCCGCAGCCAGGCTGATCGGCGCGCAGACGGCCACCGCCAGCAGGGCCGCAGTGGCCGCCGGCGCGACCGCGGATCGGGCAGATCGCACACTTGGGACGATACCGGGCACCCCTCGCGCCCGCACCAGGGCGGCCCTGCACCCTCGGGGACGGCACCCCATCGACCTCGCTTCGGACCAGGCGCCACAGGGGTGGAGCGGCCGGGCAGCAGCAGCCGCCTCGCGCCGAAGCCCTGGCGGGCGGGCACGGCGTGGTGTTTCCTGGACAGCGGATGCCGCCGGACGGGCAGGCGGCCGGAGACCAAACCCGTTGCGGCGAAGGCGAGTCGGGGTGATCCCGACGCGCGGGCCGAACGGACGGAGCAGCGGAACAGCGCAGCGGCAGGACAGCAGGCACAGCAGCCGTATGCCCTGCTGCGGCACGCGCAGCAGCAGGGCGCACAGCAGCGGCACGCACCGCACGAGTACGCACAGCAGCCGCGCGCACCACAGCCAGACGCACGGCAGCAGGGCAGCAGACCAGTACGGCCGGGTACCACGGCGCCGGCAGGCCGGCGCGACGGACGCCACGTCGATGGGGGAACTCCATGACCGCCGCCCACCACGTTCCGGACATCCTGTCTCAGGAGTTCGCCGACAACCCGTACCCCACCTACCGCGCCCTGCGCGAGAGTGCGCCGCTGCTGTGGCACGAGCCGACGCAGAGCTACCTCCTCTCGCGCTACGAGGACGTGGCGCAGGTCTTCAAGGACAAGGAGTCCCGCTTCACCACGGACAACTACGCCTGGCAGGCCGAACCGGTGCACGGCAAGACACTGCTCCAGATGAGCGGCCGTGAACACGCCACCCGGCGGGCCCTGGTGGCCCCGGCCTTCCGCGGCAACGACCTCCGCGAGAAGGTCCTGCCGGTGATCGAGCGCAACTCCCGCGAGCTGATCGACGGTTTCCGCACGGCCGGCTCCGTCGACCTGGTGAGCGGCTTCGCCTCCCGCTTCCCCATCTCGGTCATCGCGGACATGTTCGGGCTGGACCGGTCCGGCCACGAGCACATCGGCGGCTGGTACCGGGCCTTCGTGGCGTTCACCGGCAACCTGTCCGGCGACCCGGAGTGCGCCGCGGACGGGGCGCGCGCCCAGGCCGAGTTCGCCGCGTACATGCTGCCGATCATCAAGGACCGCCGGGAGCACCTCGGTGACGACCTGCTGTCCGCCCTGTGCACCGCGGAGGTCGACGGCGTGCGGATGAGCGACGAGGACATCAAGGCGTTCTGCAGCCTCCTGCTGACCGCGGGCGCCGAGACCACGGACAAAGCCGTCGCGAGCCTCTTCGCGAACCTCCTGGCCGACCCCGGTCAGCTGGAAGCCGTCCGACGCGACCGAGGGCTCATCGACCGGGCCTTCGCGGAGACCCTGCGCCACAGTCCGCCGGTGCACATGATCATGCGGCAGTCCGCCACCGAGGTCCGGACGAGCGGGGGCACCATCCCCGCCGGCGCCACCGTCACCTGCCTGATCGGAGCCGCCAACCGGGACCCCGACCGCTACAAGGACCCCGACAGGTTCGACATCCTCCGCGACGACCTCACGGCGACCACCGCCTTCTCCGCAGCCGCCGACCACCTGGCGTTCGCGCTGGGACGACACTTCTGCGTCGGCGCGCTCCTGGCCAAAGCCGAGGTGGAGATCGCCACCAACCAACTTCTCGACGCCATGCCGGACATCCGGCCGGCCGCCGGCTACGACCCCGCCGAGCAGGGCGTGTTCACCCGCGGACCCAGGTCCCTCCTCGTGGAGTTCACACCCGCCGTCCACTGAGATGCCGCCGGGAGCAGCGGGGCGAGGGCGTCAGCCGGGCCGGGGGCCGATCCCCGCAGCGCCCACGTGCACCGTGACGGCCCGGGCCGGGCACAGGCCGACGGCCACGCACAAGTCGACGAGCTCCAGCTCGGACAGCCGGTCGCCGTCGTCTGAGTGCGTGCGCGCCCGAACGTGCGCCCGCGCGCCTCCGCGCGCCCCCGCAGGAGGGATGACCACGGGCCCGCATCCCCACCACCATGAACTGCCGCCACCGGCCGGGCCGCTCGGCGCGCCCGCCCAAGCGAGCCGGCCTGCTACCGCGGTGCGGACGCCGAGGCAGACACCGGCGGCGCCCGGCCGGCGGCCGCCCGCGAGACGCGGTGACCCCGCAGGCACCACTCATCCAGGACATTCGCTCACCACGGGGGAACGATGGGACGACGCTGGCTGGTCACGGGATGCTCCTCCGGCCTCGGCCACGCACTGGCCACCGCCGCGGCCCGGGCCGGGGACCACCTCGTGGTCACCGCCCGCAAGACCGCCGACCTGGAGGAACTGGCCGCCGCCTGGCCGGGCCGCATCCTCCCCGTCCCACTCGAACTGCGGGACGCCGCCTCCTGCGAGGAGGCCGTCCGGTTCGCCACCGACCGGCTGGGCGGCGTCGACATCCTCGTCAACAACGCCGCCGTCGGACTGTTCGGCGCGGTCGAGGAGGTCTCGGACACCGAGCTGCGCGACCAGTTGGAGACCCTGGTGGTGGGCCCCTGGCGGCTCACCCGCCTCGTCCTGCCCTTGATGCGGGCTCAGGGGCACGGGCACATCCTCAATGTCTCCTCCGTGGTCGGCCGGATGGCCTTCCCGGGCCTGGCCGCCTACGTCGCCGGCAAGCACGCCCTGGAGGGCATGAGCCAGGCCCTGGCCATCGAGGCCGCTCCGCACCACATCCGCGTCACCGTGCTGGAACCGGGCATGTTCGCCACCCGGTACGGCACCTCCATGGCCGAAACCCGCCACCGGGTCCCGGCCTACGACGGGACCAACCGCGAGATGCTCGAAGGCGCCCGCGGCCTTGCGGACAGCCCCGAGACCGGCCGGCCCGAAGACTTCGCGGCCCAGGTCCTGGCCATCGTCGCGGCCGACGGTCCGACGCCCCTGCGGATCCCGGTCGGCGACGACGCCTACGGCTACCTGGACGCCGCCGAGGATGCGTACCGCGAGGAGTATGCCGCGGCCCGGGCCCTGACCCGGGGGACCGCCTGACGGACCCGGCCTGACCGACCCGGCCTGACCCACCTCGGCTCGTCCCGCAGAGCGGGTCAGGCGCCGTCTGACCCGAACCGGAAGCCGGCGCACCGGCCCGCCGGCGGAGCGCTGCGGGCGGCCGATCCGCGCCGGGGCCCCACCCCACTCCCAGCCCGTGCGGCAGGACCTCCCAATCCGCCACAAAGGGCACAGGAAGCACCTGGCTGATTCCGATATGTGCAGTGATGGCGCAGCGTGTCGGACTGGTAGCTTCCCCCCGAGTTGATCTTGCCGGCCACCCTGCCGCGCCCCGCACCGGCGGGCTCGGTGCCGGCCACCCCTCGCGCAAGGAACCCACCGTGCACCGCCCCATACCCACCCGCCCCACCCGCCCCACCCGCCCCGCGCGCCTCGCCTCCCGCGCCGCCGCAGCCGCCGCCCTGCTCGTCCTCCTGCCGGCCGTCCCGGCCGCGGCCGCCGAGACCCCGCACCTCGACGCGGTCGAGCGAGAACTCCGTACGGTCTCGCCCGGCCTGGAGGGCCGCATCTGGGAACGCACCGCAGGCAACACCCTGGACGCCTCGACGCCCGGCGGAGCCGACTGGCTGCTCCAGACCCCCGGGTGCTGGGGCGACAGCGCCTGCGCGAAGCGGCCGGGCACCGAACGCCTGCTCTCGAAGATCACCGAGAACGTCTCCCGCGCGCAGCAGACCGTGGACGTCTCCACCCTGGCGCCGTTCCCGAACGGCGCCTTCCAGGACGCGCTCGTCGCCGGCCTGAAGACCTCGGCCGCCCGGGGCAACAAGCTCACCGTGCGGATCCTGGTCGGCGCCGCGCCGATCTACCACCTGGGCGTCGTCCCGTCGAAGTACCGGGACGAACTCGTCGCCAAACTCGGTGACGACGCGCGGAACGTCGACCTCACCATCGCGTCGATGACGACCTCGAAGACCGCATTCTCCTGGAACCACTCCAAGATTCTGCTCGTGGACGGCCAGTCGGTCATCACGGGCGGCATCAACAGCTGGAAGGACGACTACCTGGAGACCGGCCACCCCGTGGCCGACGTGGACCTCGCGCTCAAGGGGCCGGCGGCCGCCTCCGCGGGCCGCTACCTCGACGAGCTGTGGTCCTGGACCTGCCAGAACAAGAGCAACATCTCCAGCGTCTGGTTCGCCTCCTCCCACAACGCCGCCTGCACGCCGTCGATGCCGAAGGCCCCCGTGGCTGCGGTACCCCGGGGCGACGTACCCGTGATCGCCGTCGGCGGCCTCGGCGTGGGCATCCTGCGCAACGACCCCGCTTCGGCCTTCCGCCCCCACCTGCCCGCCGCCCCCGACACCAAGTGCGTCGTCGGCCTCCACGACAACACCAATGCCGACCGCGACTACGACACGGTCAACCCGGAGGAGAGCGCGCTGCGCACCCTGATCTCCACCGCAACCCGGCACATCGAGATCTCCCAACAGGACGTCAACGCCACCTGCCCGCCGCTGCCGCGCTACGACATCCGCGTCTACGACGCCCTCGCCCCCAAGCTGGCGGCCGGGGTGAAGGTCCGCATCGTCGTCAGCGACCCCGCCAACCGGGGCGCAGTCGGCAGCGGGGGCTACTCCCAGATCACGTCCCTCGCCGAGATCAGCGACACTCTGCGCAACCGCCTCACCCTGCTCACCGGCGACCGCGGCACGGCGCGCAACACGATGTGCTCCCACCTCCAACTGGCCACCTTCCGCAGCTCGTCGGCGCCCACTTGGGCGGACGGCCACCCGTACGCCCAGCACCACAAGGTGGTCGCAGTCGACGACGAGGCCTTCTACCTCGGCTCGAAGAACCTCTACCCGGCGTGGCTCCAGGACTTCGGATACGTAGTCGAGAGCCCCGCCGCCTCCCGCCAGCTCACGGCGCAGCTGCTCGGCCCGCAGTGGCAGTACTCCCGCCCGACCGCCTCCGTCGACTACGAGCAGGGCATCTGCCCCGCGGCCTGACGACCCGGCGGTCGCCGGACCGAACTGAAGCGGCCCCGCGCAGGTGACTCAACCGCGCCCAGGGCCGGTACACCGTGGAGGGAAGAGGGCCCGCCATCCGCGCCTCGTCCCAGAGCCGAACCCTCGGCGGACCGCCCGCGGGCCCTCGGGGCCTGCTGGGTGTCGGGCCGCCCGGACGGGAGGGCGGGGGAGGGCCCCGCCAGGGCACCCGACCGTGCCCACGACGCATAGACTGTTGCCCATGACGCAAGACGACGACGGCGGGCTCGACGACCTCGTCCGCAGGCGCATCCGGGCCCTGCGCGTGGCGCAGGGCTGGTCCCTGGCGGAACTCGCCGGCCGTGCCCACCTCAGCCAGTCCACCCTCAGCCGGATCGAGAACGGGCAGCGCCGTCTGGCCCTCGACCAGCTCGTCACCCTCGCCCGGGCCCTGGACACCTCCCTGGACCAGCTCGTCGAAACCGCCGCCGACGACGTCGTCATCCAGCCGGTGATCGACGCCGCCCACGGCCTCATGCGGTGGCCGATGAAGGCCGAACCGGGCATGAGCGTCGTCCGCCGCCGCATGACGGACCCACCGCCCGACAGCCCCGCCCGGATGCGCGCCCACCAGGGGCGCGAGTGGCTCGTCGTCCTGTCCGGCACCGCGGGCCTGCTCCTGGGAAACCGGCGCATCCGCGTGGAGACCCACCAGGCAGTGGAATTCCCCACCATGCTGCCGCACGCCATCGGCGCCGAGGGCGGCCCCTGCGAAATCCTCGGCATCTTCGACCGGGACGCCCGACGCGGCCACAAGGGCGCCGACGACGTCTGAGACGGCGGCCCCGGCGGCAGCGGTCTTGCGCGTGCGGCAGCAGATCAGGCCTTCGTCTTGCGCACCCCGGGAACCACGGTGCCGCCCGGGGCCGGTGCTCCTAGCGTGGCTCCCATGACCCACGCCTCTTCACTCACCCACGGCGGCCTGCACGCCGCGCCCCGGCACACCCACGACTCCGACGTCCAGGCGGACATCCTCGACCTCGACGCGGAGGTGCTCGCCGAGCACACCGCCTCCCTCACCGCCTGGCTGCCCCTCGCGGCCGCGCCGCGCCACATCGTGGACCTGGGCTGCGGAACCGGAACCGGCACCTTCGCCCTGCTCGAACGCTTCCCCACAGCGAAGGTGACCGCCGTGGACGCCTCCGACGCCCATCTGCAGCGCCTGCGGGACAAGGCCCGGGCGTCCGGCCTAGCCGACCGGGTGCACACCGTCTCGGCCGACCTCGACGCCGACTGGCCCGACCTCGGCCGGCCCGATCTGGTCTGGGCCTCCGCCTCGATGCACCACCTGGCCGACCCCGACCGGGCCCTGCGCACGGTCCGCGACCTGCTCGCCCCCGGCGGCCTGTTCGCCGTGGTGGAACTCTCCGGCCTCCCGCGCTTCCTGCCCGACACCGCCCCGCAGGAGCGGCCCGGCGTCGAGGAGCGCTGCCACGCAGCCCTCGCCCGCCGACACGCCGAGCACCTGCCCCACCGCGGCGCCGACTGGGGACCCAAGCTGACCGCCGCCGGCCTCACCGTCGAGGCCCGGCGCACCCTTGCCGTCCACATCGACGGCTCCCGCAGCAAGGCAGTGGGCTCCTACGCTCTCAGCACCCTCAGGCGCCTGCGCGACAGCGCCGCCCACGCCCTGACGGCGCAGGACCTCGCCTGCCTCGACGGGCTCCTCGACCCTCACGGCCCACAGAGCATCCTGCTCCGCAACGACCTCGCGGTCCGCACCGAACGCACCGTATGGGCAGCGCGCCGCACCTGACCCCGCCCAGGGCAGCCCGCACCGGCACCGGAGTGCCTGCATAGCCGCCCGATCCGTCACGTGGACACAACGGTGGGGCGACAGCCCGCCGGGGCGGCACAGACTCCACCCACACGACACAAGACACACGACACACGACACATGACATCGGACCGCTGCCGTCCGCAGCCTGACCGGTTGCCGTCAGATGCTCTCCGCGGCGCGCTCCAGGGGCTGTTCGACCACGCTGGTGCCGCTGCCCTCCTGGGACTCCCACGTCCAGGTCTCCTCCAGGCGCACCCGGCCGTCGGGGAGTTCCGCCACCACGGAGACGCAGCGCCCGGAAGCGGTCGTACCGTCGGGACGCAGCTGGACGTAGCGGAAGTCGACGGTGTCCTGCACCCGGGTGCCGACCAGGTATCCCCTGACCACGTCCCCGCCGCCGTACTCGGCCCACACCCGGCCGTCCTGCTCGTGGTACGCAAACCGGGTCTTCCGGCCGACCTGGCCCGGCGCCTGGTCGGCCACGGGGACGAGGACGAGACCGTCGAGCGAGCGTGCCATGCATGACTCCTGAACGAGGGCGCCCGGGTCCGGCCCCGGCGGCGTGGACTGTCCGGGCCACCCTAGAAGGTTCCGCGCCGGCCGGCCCGGGCAGGCCCGCACGTACCGGCGGCAGGGCATCGGAGTGGCCCGCTGAGCCTTCGAGGGCGTGGCTCCCGCCCCGCCCGCAGGACCTGCCTAGGGTCGGCGGGACCGGGCCGGCACGACCCGCCGCCGCCCACTCCGCACCAGGTGGGAGAACCGTGGAACGCATCATGTCCGAGTCGCAGACCCACGAGGTTCCGGCGCCGGCCGGCCGGATGCGGCGACAGCTGCCCCGGCGGCTGGCCGCCCTCGTGGGCCTGCTGCTGCTCTGCGCGCTGCCCGCCCACCCGGTGGGCGCCGCCCAGCCCCACGACGTACGACCGGACAGCGGTCCGCCCCTGTACGTGTCCGACTACGGCAACAACCGCGTGGTCACCCTGCCCACGGACGGCGACGGCGACGGCCAGGTGACCCTGCCCCTGGACGGCCTGCTGCGACCGACGGGCCTGGCCTGGGACCCGGCCGGCCGCCTCTACGTCTCCGACACCGGCAACAACCGCGTCGTGCAACTGCCCCCGGACGGCGGCGGCCAGTCCACCGTCCCCACCGACGGCCTCTCGCGCCCCCTCGGCCTCGCCACCGACACCGCCGGCAGCCTCTACATTGCCGACAGCTTCAACGACCGGGTGGTGAAGGTGCCCGCCGACGGCAGCGGGCAGAGCACCGTCCCCACCACCGGGCTGCTGCACCCCTGGGGCCTCGCCCTGGAACCCGACGGCGACCTCTACATCTCCGACTTCGTCAACGACCGGGTGGTGAAGGTGCCCGCCGACGGCAGCGGGCAGAGCACCGTCCCCACGTCCGGACTCTCCCAGCCCACCGGGCTCGCCCTGAGCGCCGCCGGTGACCTCTACGTCTCCGACAGCGGCAACAACCGCGTGGTGAAGATCGCCGCCGGCACCGGCACGCAGACCACCGTCCCCACCACGGGGCTCAACAGCCCGCTCGGTCTCGCCCTCGACCACCGGGGCAACCTCTACGTCGCCGATGCCTTCAACGACCGCGTCCTGCGCATCCGCCTCGCCGACGGCACCCAGACCACCGTGGGCTCCACCGGCCTCAACACCCCCACCGGTCTCGCCTTCCCCCCGCGTACCGCCCGGCCGACGCAGGACTGACCGCAGCGGAGATCACTACCACAGCAGGGGAGAGTGCACCGGAGGCGCCGCACTCTCCCCGAGCAACTGCTGCATCGTCTCCGCCGCCCGCACGGACGCGTCGGCGCAGCAGTTGTTGAACAGCACGTGCACCGCGTCGGCCCGCTCCGCCATCTCCCGCACCCGCGGTACCCAGGACGCCAACTCCGCCTCCGTATACGTATGGCGGTACTTCGCCTCCTTGCTGCCCGGCCCGCTGCACCCCCACGCCGGACTGCGCCCGTGGAAACGCACCAGGGCCAACTCGGGCACCGTGACGGCCGCGACCGCAGGCACCGACGCCGGCAGACCCTGCACCGTGTCGACGGCCACCGCCGCCGTCCCCAGACGGCCCAGCAGCGCAGCCGTCGCCACCCGCCGCTCCTCGCTCCACCACCCGGGATGACGAAACTCCACGGCCACCGGCCACCCGTCCGCCAGCGCGGCGCACTCCTCCACCCACGCCTCGCCCCGCGCCCCGGGAGCCAGCGAGGGCGGGAACTGGAACAACAACGTCCCGAGCCGCCCACCCTCACGCAGAGGCTCCAGCGCGCTGCTGAACCGCGCCCACACCTCCTTGCGCAAGCCGTCGTCAGTGGGCGCCCACACCGACGTGCCGCCCGGCTGCCTCAGGTCGGCGGGCAGGGCGGCCGCCCGGGTCGGATGACCGGTGAGCAGCGAGAACGCCTTGACGTCGAAACGGAACCCCGACGGCGTCCGCTGCACCCACAGCCGGCTGTTGCGCAGGCTCGGCAGGCCGTAGTAGGTGGAGTCGACCTCCACCACCGGGAAGCGGGAGGCGTAGTGCATCAACCGGCCCTCCGGGTCCCGCATGCCGGCGGGGTACCACCCGCTGGAGACCAGAGCAGGATCCGTCCACGAACACGCGCCCACCGAGATGTCACCCATGGGCGCCCGTCTACCCACAGACCCCGCATTCGTGCACCCACCACCCCCACCACCCCTCCCTCCCCGCCCCCTCCAGCCCGGGAAACCGCCCCGGAACAGCGGACGTCAGTCGACGGGCCAGGTGTGGGCCGGCGCGTTCATGTGCATGTACTCCATGTACTGGCACGTCATCCGGCGGAGCGACTCGTGGCGGTGCAGATTGCCGTCCAGGTGGTGGAACATCTCCGCCTGCCAGGTCGCACCGTTGCGTCCCGACACACAGCGCTGCTCGATCACGCCCAGCAGCGGCTCACGCCACGCGGCGTCCATGCCCGCGGCCTCCAACCCCCGGTGGGCCAGCGGCAGCAGCCGGCGCAGCACCAGCTCGGAGACCGGGACCTCCCCCATGCCGGGCCAGTACAGGGAGGCGTCGATGCCGTGCCGGGCGGCGGTGTGCAGATTGTCCTCCGCGGCCGAGAAGGACATCCGGGACCACACCGGACGCTCCTCGTCCACCAGCGCCCGGGTCAGGCCGTAGTAGAACGCGCCGTTGGCCAGGGTGTCGGCCACCGTGGGCCCCGCCGGCAGCACCCGGTTCTCGACGCGCAAGTGCGGCTTGCCGTGGGCCACGGCGTACACAGGACGGTTCCAGCGGTAGACGGTCCCGTTGTGCAGCGTCAACTCCGCAAGGTCCGGAACGTCCCCGGCCTCCAGCATCTCGTGCGGGTCCTCGTCCTCGCAGAGCGGCAGCAGGGCGGGGAAGTACCGCTGGTTCTCCTCGAAGAGGTCGAACACGCTGGTGATCCACCGTTCCCCGAACCACACCCTGGGCCGCACCCCCTGCACCTTGATCTCCTCCGGCCGGGTGTCGGTGGCCTGCTCGAACAGCGGGATCCGGGTCTCGCGCCACAGCTCCTTGCCGAACAGGAAGGGCGAGTTGGCGGCCAGCGCCACCTGGACGCCCGCGATGGCCTGCGCCGCATTCCAGTAGGCGGCGAAGTCCTCGGGCGCAACCTGGAGATGGAACTGGGTACTCGTGCAGGCCGCCTCCGGGGTGATCGTGTCCGCGTACGCACGCAGCCGCTCGACCCCGTCCATCGCGATCCGCAGGTCCTCGCCCCGGGCCGCGAAGACCTGCTCGTTCAGCAGGTGGTAGCGCGGGTTCTCCGACAGGGCGTGCCCGCCCACGTCCCGCTGCTGAAGCGTCGGCAGGATGCCCACCATGACCAGGTGCGCGCCCACCTCGGCCGCCCGCCCCTCGGCGTGGTTCAGCGCATCACGGATCTCCCGCTCCCAGGCGTCGGGACCGCCCTCGGTCAGACGCCGCGGCGGAATGTTGATCTCCAGATTGAACCGGCCCAGTTCGGTCGCCCAGGCCGGGTCGGCGATGGCAGCCAGGACGTCGGTGTTGCACAGCGCCGGCTCACCGGACCCGTCGACGAGGTTCAGCTCGATCTCCAGACCGACCTGGGGCCGCTCGTAGTCGAACCGGGCCTCGCGCAGCATCCGGGCCAGCGCGTCCAGGCAGGACTGCGTCTTGCTGCGGTAGCGGCGCCGGTCCTCACGCGTGAAGACGAGCGCCGGGACATCCCGTCCCATCGGACCTCCCGAGACCCCCGGAACTCGGCTCCGGGCACTCGTGGACGTTGTCCCTCAAGCGTCGCACGCCGCGCGCCGCACCGCCCGCGGCGGCCGTGGCTCAAGGGCCGACGGGCCGCACCGGGTGCAGAACGGGCTGCGCCCACGCGGGCGGCTCGGGCGGCGGGCCCTGGCCGGCGTGGAAGAGCTGCGGATTGGCACGGGTCGGCGTGGGGGCCGCAGGACGCCCGGCGAAGCGGGTGGCCCTGCGCAGGGCGGTGATGAACTCCTGGCAGGTGCTGTAGCGGTCCTCGGGGGTCTTCGCGAGAGCCTTTTCGAGCACGGCGTTGGCCGCGGACGGGATGTCGGGCCGGGTGTCGGTCAAGGTCGGGGGCGGGTCGTACTGGTGCGCCCACAGGAGGGCGATGTCTTCCTCGCGCCGGAAGGGAGGACCGCCGGCCAGGGTCTCGTACACCACGCAGGCGAGGCTGTAGAGGTCGCACCTGCCGTCGACGGGCCGCCCGGTGATCTGCTCCGGCGCCATGTAGTCGAGGGTGCCGACGAACTCGCCCGCGGTGGTGAACCCCGACAGCGAGAGCGACTTCTTGGTGAGCCCGAAGTCGGTGAGGTACACGTGCTCGGGATGGTCGCTGTCGGTGCCGGCGGCGATAAGGATGTTGCCGGGCTTCACGTCGCGGTGCACGAGGTCGTGGTCGTGGGCGGCGTCGAGCGCGGAGGCGACCTGGGCGGCGATCCGCAGCGCGGTGGCGAGCGGCAGGGGCCCGTCACGGTCCAGCATGCCCCGCAGGTCGAGGCCGGGGACGTAGCGCATGGCGATGTAGAGGATGCCCTCGGTCTCGCCGGCCTCGAAGATCGGGACGATGTGGGGGTGGTCGATCCTCGCGGCGACGCGCGACTCGTGGGTGAAGCGGCGCCGGAAGGTGTCGTCGCGCGCACGTTCCGGGGCGATGAGCTTGAGGGCCACGGTGCGGTCCAGCCGGAGGTCCTTGGCGCAGTAGACGACGGCCATACCGCCGTGCCCGATCATGCGCTCGACCCGGTACCCGGCGATCTGGCGCCCGGTGAGGTCGGAAGGGTCCTGCGCACCCAGCCCGGGGCGGCCCGCGGCACTCACGGGCGGCCTGCCCGGGTGGGGCGGACCGGTACGGGCTGCTGGCGGATCCGGATCATGCCGGCCTCGTTCCTGCGCCATGTGGGGGCGGTGGGGGCAGGCGCCGTCCATCGTGCGATTCGGGTGTGGTGGTTGCGGTGTGCGGGCTGTGGGGGACAGGGAAATTCTATCGGGTGCTTCATGGGGGTGTCCTTTGGAAGCCGGGGCTGGGGGCGGGGTGCCGGGGCCGCGGGTTGTTTACCGGGTGCCGGTGGGGCGTGCCGGGGCGGCGGTGTGCCGGGGTGTTGGTGTGGCGGTGGGGGTTGGGGAGTGGGGCTGGTGGGTTGGGTTGTGGGGGTTAGGGGTTGGTGTTGTTGGTTGTGTTGCCGCCGTTGCCGCCGTTGCCTCCGTGGGTGCTGTTGTTGCATTGGCCGGTGCAGGTGCCTCCGTTTCCGCCGTTGCCTCCGTTGCCGGGGTTGGTGGTGGGGGTGGCGTTGGTTCCGTTTCCGCCGTTGCCTCCGTGTGTGCTGTTGTTGCATTGGCCGGCGCAGATGCCGCCGTTGCCTCCGTTGCCGCCGTTGCCTGCGTTGCCTGCGTTGGCTGGGTTGCCGGGGTTGGTGTTGGTGGGGTTGC